>DAXETY010000169.1:0-8832 GCA_051155755.1 Desulfobacterales bacterium | reverse complement strand
AAGGACGGTTTCCGTGCCCGCCCGCTTTCCGCGCTCCTGTCCGGCACCGTGGCAAAAGGTTTCGATCTCCAGATTTCGGCGCACGAAGAGCGCCCCAACGCCTTTGGGTGCATAAACCTTGTGGCCGGCCACGGAAAGCAGATCCGCTCCGAGCAGTTCCACATCGACCGGTATTTTTCCCACCGATTGCGCCGCATCGGTGTGCAGAGCGATACCATGGTCATGGGCCACCCGGCTGATTTCCGGGATGGACTGAATGGTCCCCACCTCGTTATTGGCGTGCATGATCGTCACCAGGATGGTGTCGTTCCGGATGGCTTTGCGGACGTCATCGGGGTCGACGATCCCGTCGCCGCCCACGGGCAGGTAGGTGGTTTCAAAACCGCATCGCTCCAGGTAACGGCATACTTCGAGCACAGCCGGGTGTTCGAAGCGGCTGGTGATAATGTGCCGGCCTTTGTCGCGCAATGCATCGGCGATGCCGCGGATGGCATGGTTGTTGGACTCGGTGCCGCCGCTGGTAAAGATGATCTCGTCCGGACCGCAGTGCAAAAGCTCCGCCACTTGCCTGCGAGCTCGCTCCACGGCCTGTTTGGGTTTGATGCCGTACCAGTGAGCGCTGGAGGGATTGCCGAATTCGGTTTCCAGAAACGGTCGCATGGCTTCGATCACGCCAGGATCGTGCGGGGTGGTGCCGTTGTAGTCGAGGTAGATCGGTTGAACCATTGCGTTCTCCTCTCGAGAAGTTCGAGTCGGGGTGCTAAAATATGCGATCCCACACGCCGAACTTGACGGTCTCATAGTCCCGCGGGGCATAATCCCACTTGTCGCCGTAGACATGGAGCCGTTTGACCGGCTTTCCATCGTCGTACACCGTTCCGCCCTCCAATGTCCAGGCCAGAATGCCCCCACGCAGATTGCGGATTTCGACACCTTTTGCAGCCATCTCCCGGGCGAATATACCGCTGCGGTAGCTGATCGTGCAGTAACCGATAATGATGCGGTCCCGATACGGTTCGATGTCGGACAAAAAGGCCTCCTTGGTCACGGCCTCCGGCAGCATCGACACCGCCATTTCCGCCGGTTTGCGCGTATCCACAAAAACCACCCGATCGTTCATCATCAGCCGCATGGCCTCCTGAGGGTCGATGTCTGCAACTTCGGGAAAATCGCTTTTGTAATCGGCGTACATGGCATAGACGATTTCTTTCTTGCGGTCATCGCTGTCCTCCCGGGCGGCCAGGGTCGCCGCAGACACCGCCACCAGTGTCATGATGGTTACAACAATCGCAGATTTCATTTGCAGAATCCCTACCAAATTGACGATCTCGTAAATAGCCGGCTCCAACCGTGTGTCATCCCCGCGAGGCGGGGCTGTCGAGTTGAACCATTTGGAATTAGTTTGATCTCGAGGTTTCCGCCTCCGCGGGAAGGGCAGAAATTTTATGAATTTTGACTTTTTACGATTTCATCATCTTTGAAAAATTCGAAACGCTTCGTTTAGAAGAAAGATAGTGCTTCCGACCGCCCTTACCAACCCCGGCAGCGCAATGAACGATTATATCAATACCCGGATGGAGGCCGGCGGCAATTTGGATTGGACCGAAACCGGCGCCTGTGATAACGAACCCCAACGGGCAATTCCGAAGGGTTTCAAATTTTCAAAACTGAAATGGAAATATATCCTTTGAATATATATAAAAAATATTTTTTTGAAACATTTGAAACGCTCAGTTTAGGTTCGAAGGAGCCGCCGATCCATCTGCTGAAAGGAAATTGTCCCGATGGCATTGAAGAATTTTCAGCCCGTATTGGCGCTGTGTAATTTTATCGCTGATCTGCATCGATTGAAAAATCTGGCCCTGGAGCACGGATTCGCGGGCATCGACTGGTCTTTCGACATGGAACACCTGCCCAACGGCCCGGCTGCGGAATCCCGATGGGCCGATCTGATGGCCGGACTGGAGCCATTGGAATTACGGTACCACTGCCCATTTATGAAAGTGGACATCGGCCACGAAAACCCGGCGGTCACACGGAACGCCGTTCGGCTTTTTCAACGGGTCATCAAGCTGGTATCCAAGGCCGGCGGCCGTTACCTGACCCTTCACATCGGCCTGGGCCATGACACCACGCGGATCCTGTCCTGGAACGAAACCATCGCCAACCTGCGCATGATGGTGCATTACGGCGCTGAACGCGGTGTCAAAGTGTGCCTGGAGAACCTGGCGTGGGGCTGGACCAGCAAACCGAACCTTTTCGAAAAACTGGTGCGCCGATCCGGAGCGGGTGTGACCTTCGATATCGGACATGCCCATGCCTGTGAAGCGGTCGCAAGCCAGCTCTTCGAAGCACGGGATTTTGTCTCTCCGCACCCGGGACGGGTCCACAATGCCCACGTGTATTTCACCGAACTGTCGGGAGTGGGCCACCTGCCGCCCGAATCTCTGGAGGATATCCGCGATCGGCTCGAAATTCTGTGGCAGGTGCAATGTGCATGGTGGACCCTGGAGATCAAAGACGTGCAGGGGTTGCTGCAGACCAAAGCGTGCGTCGATCAGTACCTGGCGGGCTTGAATCGAAGCTGAGCGTTTCAAATTTCAAAATTGATGATTTTGCGGAAGCACGATGCGCTACACCCCACCTGCTGGAAAAATCATTCTGGTTTTACTCGACGGACTCGGGGACCGGGCCTATGCCGAACTGAATCACCGGACCCCGCTGCAGGCGGCCGAGACGCCCAATCTCGATCGGCTGGCCTCGCTGGGATGCAACGGCCTCTATCATGCCGGCTCCCCCGGTCAGTGCCTGCCCAGCGAGGTGGCTCATTATTACATGTTTGGATACGATGCGCGTGATTTCCCGGGACGCGGTCTTCTGGAAGCGGTCGGTGAGGGAATTGCATTCGAAGATGCGGATGTGCTCTGTCTGGCCCACCTGGTTCGCATCGTTCCGGGTGAAAACGCCTGGATCCTGGATGCGGACCGGGACGAAATCGCCGGGACCAGAGCCGAACTCGGTCGTGTGTATGCACATATCGATCGTTTCGAAGGCGAGGGCATCCGGGCCCGGTTGCATCCAACCGGACGCAACGATGCCATCCTGGTTTTGCAGGGGGCGGTATCTCCATATATTTCGGACTCCGATCCCATCCGAAGCGGGCTTCCCATCGCCCGGGTCGTCCCGCTTGTACCCAATCCGGAGGCCCGGATCGCCGGGCAGACGGCGCGTTTTGTAAACCGCTACCTGACCTTCTGCCGGCGGCGCCTGTCCTCACCGGTTGCATCCGGTCATGACAGGGGACCGAAGCCCAATTTTCTGGTGACCCAGCGCTGCGGTCGGCGCAAGTCGGTGACCTCGTTCCGCCAGCGGTGGGGTCTGCAGGCAATGATGCTGGCATCCGGCGGCGTCTACCTGGGAATCGCCCGGGAGTTGGGTATGAAGGCCCGAAGGTTCGCAGACGGACCCGACCCCGGCAAGGATCTGCAAGAGCGGGTTGAAGCGGCGTTGTCCGATGAACACTGCGATTTTTTCCACGTGCACACCAAGGCTCCGGATCACACGGCACATAATGGCACACCGGCCGACAAACGCGATGTCATCGCCGCTCTGGACCGGGGCCTGGAGCCGCTGGCGGCGGCACTTTCCGCTCGCAGCGACCTGCTGGTTGCAGTCTGTGCCGATCATTCGACGCCCTGCAGTTCGGTGTTGATTCATTCGGGTGAACCGGTGCCCGTCACACTGGCCGGTTCGGGCGTCCGGCGCGATACCGTGCGGAAATTCAGCGAGATCGATGCAGCTGGCGGGGCGTTGGGAGACCTTCGCGGGGCGCAACTGCTGGCCATGCTGCTGAACTATTCCGATCGAGCCGCTTTTTTCTCCCACCGGCTCGGCGCGGAAGAAACCACCTATTTTCCTTCCGTATATCCGCACTTCACCGATGATCCGGACGCCTGAACGGTCATCGGCGGCAGGTTGGCCCCGGCGATGTTCCTACCGTTATTTTAGACGGGAAATACCGGGTAGTTTCTATTTACCGGCCTCACCGCGGATCGCTATGGTGGTGTGGTAGTATGCTGGTTCACAATGGAAGGGAGAATTGCCATGCCGGAACTGCCCGACGTTGAAGTCTTCAAACGCTATCTGGATTCCACCTCGCTGCATCAGGATATTCAGAAAGTCGAGGTCGACAGCACCCGCATTTTGAAAAACATTTCGGCCAGACAACTTCAGGCCCGTCTGAAAGGCCGCCGCTTCGACAGCACCTCCCGACACGGAAAGTATCTTTTCGTGCACCTGGACGACGGTCAATACCTGACGCTTCATTTCGGAATGACCGGCTTTCCGCGGTATTTCAAAAACGATGAAAAAGAACCGGATCACGAGCGCGTGAAGGTCAAATTCAAAAACGGCTACCAGCTGGCATACGACAACCAGCGCCTGCTGGGAACGGTGAAGGTGATTCGAGATCGGAACCGATTTATCGACACCAACCGGCTGGGACCGGATGCACTGTCGCCGGAATTCGATTTCGACGCGTTCCAGGAATGTCTCGAGGGCCGCCGCGGTATGATCAAGTCGGCCCTGATGAATCAGGAAATTATCGCAGGGATCGGTAACGTTTACTCGGATGAAATTCTTTTCCAGGCCGGCATCCATCCGAAAACCAGCGTTGTATCGCTCGACACCAGTGCGCTGCTGTCGCTGTACCACGCCATGAAGCAGGTGCTGCAACGCTCCATCAAAGCCAATGCCGATCCGGAAAAGATGCCCGCAGGGTTCATCATACCCCAGCGCCATAAAGGCGGTATCTGTCCGAATTGCGACACGCCGGTGGAAAAGATCAAAGTGGCCGGTCGCAGCGGGTATTTCTGTCCGGCCTGCCAGCAGCGATCCGAAGACTGATCCGGCAAAGAGTCAGGGAACCCCTGCCGGCACAACCCCGGGGAGTCAGATCCGATGAAGATACAAATTGAACCGGACCCGGGAAAAATCGATATGGACGCTAATCCAGCCCCGCTATGACCTCGATCTCCACATCCAGCCCATCGTCGATACCGGCGACGGCCACGCAATTGCGCGCCGGCAGGTCCTTGGGGAAAAATTCGCGGTAAGCCGCATTCATTTCGTCCTTGATGGCCATCGAGGAAATGTAAACGTCGGCGCGCAGCACGTGATCCAGATCGGTGCCGGCTGCTTTGAGAATGGTACGGATGTTGGTCAGGATCAACCGGGTCTGTTCGGTGACGGTGCCGTGCACCGGCTGGTTGGTTGTCGGATCTTCGGCCGTTTGGCCGGCCACGAAAACCAGGTTGCCGTATCGGATCGCCTGGGAATAGGGACCGGGATCGGGGGCCTTTTCGGTATAGATGACTTCCTTGGGCATGGATGGCCTCTCCTTGTCTTCAAAGTTATTATTTCTCCGTTTTACCCATTCAAATCCGTTTGCCCGTATTCCGATAATAGCTCATAGCTCATGGCTCATAGCTCATAGAAAAAGCAGTTGCGAATTACCGGGAAACGGGGTTTTTACGGGCCAACGGGCCTATTTCACGAACAATTTCTGAGGAAATTCCACGAATTTTTCACAACCGTCTTCGGTAATCAGCACCGGTTCGCTGCATTCGAACCCGTAGGTTTCCAGCCAGATGCCCGGCATGAAATGCAGGGTCATCCCCGGCTGCAGCACGGTCTTGTCGCCGGGACGCAGACTGACGGTGTGTTCGCCCCAGTCCGGAACGTAGTTCAACCCGTAAGAATAGCCGACCCGCGAAGGTTTGACCACACCGGTGTGGGCAATGGCCTCGCGCCAGCGTGCTTCGACTTCTTCGGCCGTCACACCGGCCCGGATGAACTGCAGCGTTTCCTGCAGACCCAGAACCACGCCGTCGGCGGTTTGCTGTAGATCCGCCGGCGGTTAGCCGAGGAAGACCGTGCGGGACAGGGGAGCGTGATAGCGATGCCGGGCCCCGCACAGTTCGAGCAGCACCACGTCGTTTTCCCGGTATGTGCGATCCGGATCGAATGTCAGATGGGCGGTGGCGGTTCGTTCGGCCGAGGGCATGATCGGAAAGATGGCCGGTGACGATCCGCCGAATGCTTCCGTTCCGGCGATCTGGGCGGCACACACCCTGGCGGCCGCATCTTTTTCGCGCACGCCCACGGCGATGGTGTCGACGGCGGTTTGCATCACGGATTCACAGATTCGGGCCGCCTGGCGCATGTAGTCGATTTCCGCCTGAGATTTGATGGTTTTAACCCAGTTCACCAGGTTGGTGCCGTCGGTCAGCGACGCTTGCGGGAGTTCTTCCAGCAAGGTCAAATACATCCGGGCATTGAACCAGTAACCGTCCATTTCCACGCCAAATCGGCGGTTGTCCAGTCCCTTTTCCCGCAGAAGGTTCGCCAACCAGCGCATGGTATGGGTATACCGCGACTGAACGTAATGATCCGGGTACCCGAAGATGCAGTCGTCCGGCAGCCAGCTCGTCAGCCGGGCGCCGTTGGAATCCTGCTCGCGGCCGAACCAGAACGGTTGTGCCTCGTACAGAGCCACGACCACTCCCTGGTGCACGTAGAACGACCATCCGTCGTAGCCGGTCAGGTAATTCATATTGGCCGGATCGGTGACCAGCAGCAGTTCCATGCCGCGGTGATCCATGGCTTCTTTGGTCTTGCGAATCCGGCTCCGGTATTCTTCCGGGGCAAACGGCAGATTTTTCTCCATGGGATCGTCCCCTTTTTACGGTTGACTCACAGTCAATATGAAGCCGATTCCTTGTCGAGGCCGACTTCTGGCATAAATCTTTTGCCCGGGCAGGCTTGCCCCGTATAATTCGACGGGCATTTCACCGGAGTCGCCCGGTCACAGGAGCTTTTGTCTGCGGAATGTTTGCGATCGTCTGGAAGCGCCAGGCCAAGCCTGGCTGATCTTGTAACCTGAAAGGTGGTTACCCTGTCAATTTCTCGTTCAGCAGGTAGCGGAGCGGGCGGCGCACGGAGTAATCCGTTGAGTCGAAGCCCCGCCGAGCGAACGCGTGAGCCGTAACGCAAGTGAACCCGATTCGGCCTCGTTACGCAAATGAAGAGCGGCCAGCCTGCCAGACTAGGGCGAAGCCTGCCATCGACGGCCAAGAAACGAGAAGGAGCAGCCGTCGAGCCTTCCGGGGTGGTTGGGGACAGCGCGCGCGGAAAGATCAGCCGAGGAACCTGGGAGACCCGATGCGGTGAGGCCGTCGGCCTCAACGCGGGACGGGAAAACATAACCGTCACGCGGCTGCACCGGGAGTCGGAGGGGGTCATAGTAGCCGGGAAGCGACTAACCACCGTGGAGCCAAGGACCCCTGCTGCAGGAGTGTTTCGGTAAGAGGGGAGGAGAGCCGATTGGAGCATCCTACTACGGAAGAGGCGGAGGGCCGGGATAGGTCTATGCCGCCGAGTCTGTCTTCCCTGAGACGGAAACTGGGCCAAAAGGCCGAACAGGAACCGAAGTTTCGCTTTTACACGTTGTACGGTCACGTTAGCCGCGACGACACGGTGAAAGCGGCATGGGACCGGGTGCGTGCAAATGGTGGCGCAGCCGGTGTCGATGGCGTCGCGCTGCAAAGCGTCGAGCAGTCTCAAGGCGGGGTGGAGTGCTTTCTGAAGGAGATTCAGAGGCAGCTGCGTTCGCGCAGTTATCAACCTCAGCCGGTGCGACGCGTGTACATTGCAAAGCAAACTGGTGGCAAAAGGCCGTTGGGGATTCCCACTGTCAGGGATCGAGTGGTGCAGATGGCTGCATTGCTGATCCTGGAGCCGATCTTTGAGGCCGACTTCAAGGAATGCTCGTATGGGTTCCGGCCGGGTCGCAGCGCTCACGACGCTCTCCGGGAAATCCGTGGCCACCTGCAAGCCGGGTTCTGTGCGGTGTACGATGCGGACTTGAAGGGCTATTTTGACTCGATTCCGCACGACAAGTTGCTGGCGTGTCTGCAAATGCGCATCAGCGATCGGCAGGTGTTGAAGCTGATCCGCATGTGGCTGAAGGCGCCGGTGGTCGACGAAAGCAGTGGGTCGAGCGGCGGAGCAGCTCCGGGCTCGAGGCAAGGCACACCGCAGGGCGGGGTTATCTCGCCGCTTCTGGCAAATGTTTACCTGCACTGGCTGGATGTGATGTTCCACCGGCAGCAGGGGCCGGCGCGGTGGGCCAATGCCAAGCTGGTCCGGTACGCGGATGACTTTGTCATCCTGGCACGCTTTATCGATCGACGCATCATCGACTGGGTGGAAGCAACCGTGGAAAAGTGGCTGTGCCTTGAGATCAATCGGACGAAGACGCGTGTCTTGAAGCTCAACGATCCGAAAGCCAGTCTGGACTTTCTGGGCTACACCTTTCGCTTCGAAAAGGACCTTCATGGCAAGCAACGGCGGTATCTGAACATGACGGCTTCCAAAAAGGCCTTGGCTCGGGAGCGAGCCAGGCTGCGGGAGATGACCGCTGCCCGTATGTGTTATAAGCCGGTGCCCCGAATGGTGTTGGAGTTGAATGTGCACCTGAAGGGTTGGGCGGCTTATTTTGGGCAAGGGTACCCGCGCAAGGCCTTTCGGCAGATCAACAGCTATGTTCGGCATCGTTTGTCGAGGCATCTCAAACGTCGCAGTCAGCGGCCATGGCGTCCACCTTCAGGGGTTAGCGAATATGCGCATTTTAAGCGCATGGGGCTGATTTACCTCTGATCAACTTCGGTAATCGGTGCATGCCTGAGGCGACAGCCTGCAGGAAAGCCGGATATGGGAAATCCATACGTCCGGTTTGACGAGGGGGAGGGTACTTCCCTCCCTACTCTACCG
>DAXETY010000168.1:0-4414 GCA_051155755.1 Desulfobacterales bacterium | reverse complement strand
AGCCGCCACCGGGACCGCCACCCGGGCCATCGCCGGGACCGCCACCCGGGCCACCGCCGGGTCCACCACCCGGGCCACCGCCGGGACCGCTTCCGGAGTTGCCCCCCGGGCCGCCACTCTTGCCGCCGGGCGTCCCCGATGCAGCGCCCCTTCCGCGCCCGGGACCTCGGCTGTCGTCGGATAATCCCTGCCCGGGAGCCGCATCTTTCCCGGAAAGGCCTTTGCCGGGCGGTGCATCCATGGCAGGCCGGCTGCGTCCACGGCCGGGCGGATCGAAGTCCGCGGGTTTTTTACCGCTGCGCACCTCGCGGGTGAAGGCGCGCGCGGCTTCGTCGGGCCGCCCGCGACGAGCCTGATCGCGGTAGGCCTCCCGCAGGGCTTTCATTTCCTGCACGGCGTAGCGGTTCTGCAAAGCGGCTTCCACCGTTTCGGTCGCCGCCGAAGAAGAGGCACCGAGACGTGCCATCTCGCGTACGGACTTGAAAGACTCCAATGCCAGGGCATTCATCTGGTCGGCCGGCAGGTCTCCGGAACGGGCGGCAATGCGATCGCGAATTGCATGAACGTGGTCGACCTGCAGTCCGGCTGCCAGCGCGTCGGCCACGATATCGCCGATGGCTCGGGCCGTCTCGGGATTACGGGTCAAACTGCCGGCGACCTGGCGGCCTTCCTGGTAACGGCCGCGCACGGCTCCCAGCGCTTCGGAGATTCGGTCGGCGGCGATCTTTTTGGCGATGCCTTCATGGACCTTTGCGGTGAGTGGTTCTGTGGGCAGGCCGTCCCGCACTGCCTGGCCAACATCGTTGCTGATTCCCTCGATTTGAGGTCCGGTGTAGCCGTTTTCCGCCATCCGTTCGACCAGCCGGGCGGCCTCTTGCGCCGGTACGCCAGCCTCGATCATGGTTCGAGCCGCTTCTTGAAATGCCTGCGTTCCCGCGGCCTTG
Source organism: Desulfobacterales bacterium (assembly GCA_051155755.1). GTDB lineage: Bacteria > Desulfobacterota > Desulfobacteria > Desulfobacterales > SG8-13 > DAXETY01. The sequence continues at coordinate 3,470 of DAXETY010000168.1, read as the reverse complement.
TCTTGCGCCTGGGCCGCAACGGCCGGCAACAACAGACCGGCCAGCGCAATCGCCAACAAACACCGCGATGCAAACCGCCGGAGGTTTTTGGTCATCAGCCGCCCCGGATTGGTGGGTGTTCGGAATCTCCAGGTTTTCAATTCGAAAAATCCTTTCCGCCGGTCGTCCGATTTGTGTTTGAAACGCCGATCCCCGCAAAAGGTTACAGGCCGGGTCGGTAAATGCAGTTCTCGGAGCCAAAATCGTCCGTCTCCCGGTAGCTGCAGGGCGGGAGGTAGATCTGGTCGTCGAGGATGTAGAAGTATCGAAATTCCTCTGCTGCGGACAACCGGAAGGTCCACCCGCCCATACCGATGGAGTTGGCCGGGTGCGGGGTAAAATCGTCCAGGGAGGATACGAAGAAGACGCGTTCGGCGCCGGGCGCGTGCAGGTAGAAACGAACCGACTGGTCTTCCTGATAAAAATAATGACGGCCGGCCGCACAGCCGAAGGTTGCCAGCAACGCCGCCGTCAACAATCCGATGAGCGTTGCACGAATCATCCGGCGCTCACCCTGAGCACCGAGTTCTCGCCGCCGAAATCGTCTTTCTCCCGGGAGGGCAAGGTGGGGTCGGCAAACACCGTCCCGCCGTCCAGCAGGTAGCTAAACCGGTGCTCTCCAGCCGGCAGCTCCAGCGTGAGCTCCCAGTAGCCGGAAGAACCGGTCCGTTGCAGCGGCATGGGTTCCCAGCGCGTAAAACTGCCCGCGATGGCAACCTGCTCGGCCTCCGGTTGGTAAACGACGAAACGGTGGGACACCTTCTGTGGATCGGGTGCGCGGTCGAAATACAGAAAGGAGGCCGCCGCCACGATCCCGGCGAACGCCGCAGCCAGCAGCGGGTTCATAAAGGCCCGCAGGCGGAACCCGCTCCATCGCCGCGCGGTTTCGACCTGCGGCATCGGTGCGGCGGTCACCACCTCGGATCGAAGACACCGCTCCTGCTCGATCAGGGTCAATGCCGCGTCCTTAAACCCGGGGCGATCGCAAACCGCCTGGACGAATGCGATTTTTTCGTCCAGGGTCAGTTCATCATCGATGAAAATGCTGATCAAATGGTCTTTCATTGTTCATTTCCTCGAGAATCTGCCGCAGTCGAATGCGGGCGCGGTGGATGCGAACTTTGACGGCATTTTCGTTTAACGATAGAATTTCGGCAATCTGGCGATATTTCAGATCCCCGGTGGCAGCCAGCGCCAGAATTTCCCGGTCGGATTCCCTGAGCCGACCCAGGGCCGCCATCATTTGCTGATATTCTTCCCGAACCAGCAAACGCCTTTCGGGATCGCCCCGCGGATCCGCCGGATCCTCGTTCGTGCCCGGAGCTCGGGACTGCCTGCGCCGAATGTCCAACAATGCATTGCGTGCGATCTTATAGAGGAGCGTTAGATTTTGGCTTTGATTTCCATACGAAGACAGATAGCGGGTGAAACTCTCCTGCAGCAGGTCTGCGCTCAGGTAGTAGTCCCCCGTCAGCCGCATCAAGTAGCCGAACAAACGCTCCCGGTGGCGCGCAAAGAAAGCTCCAAATTTCTCCATTGGTTAAAAACGTTCGGGCAACGAAAAGGTTACATAAAGAACTGCAGGGCCTGGTAAATGGATTTGATTCTTGCCCAAACCGGGTGCTTCTGCAAGTTCAACAGCGAAGCACATCCGTGCTTCTGACTTTTCTTGCCGGCGGCGAGTGAAGCCGGTCATTCGGATCGGGCGGAGGGGCGGCCGGCCTCCACGATGGCACGGATCGATCCGGGATAGACCCAGGAGTCGATCGTGCAGCCGTTGGCCAGAAAAAACCGCCGTTCTCCTCCCAGGTGCAACCCTTCGCGGACATGCTGCCGTAAAAAACCGGGGCTGGTTCTTGCCACCAGGCGCTGGTCGATTCCGCCCATGACACAGGCATCGGTTTTGCGCTTGGCCTCTGCCAGGCTGGGGCCGTTGGGGCCACGGTCCCACCAGTTCAAAACCGGGACCGGAAAATCCAGGCAGTCGTCGAAAAACAGATTCTCTCCATGAATGTGCGCAGTGGTCATGGGGCCGGCTCCCGAAAGCGCAGTCAGCAATTTCATGGCCGGCGGCTTGACGAAGCGCAGAAATTCCTCCCGGGTGACAATCTCGGAAGCGGCGGCAATCGACAGGAAAATCCCCGAACTGCCCAGCTGCAGCGATTTTCGGCAGTAGGCAATCAGGTTGTCGGCAACCACGTCCAGTGCCTGCAGCAAGGCTTCGGGGGCTTCTTTCATCAGCGTCTGGATGGTCTCACCGGCCATACTGCGACGAATGCTCTGCCACGGATCGAAGACGGTGTCCACGAACCGGGCCTCCCGCTGCAACGCTTCACCCAGTATCTGCAGCGCCTGGAACTGATGGCGCCAATCGGTTTTTCCCAGCTCCAGGGGTTCCAGCCGAAGCAAATCTGCGGCGGTTTTTACGGTTTCGATACCTTCGGGCGGCGGGTAAAAATAATCGTTCATCACCTTGAGAAAATCGAAGTCGTAATACCGGAAAAATTCGAGCGTGATGCGTGCAAATTGCTCGCCGGAGCCGTGCTGCAGTCCGAAGTGGTACCACAGCGAAAGCGGCGGGCGATCGGGGTTTTCCCCGGCCAGCACCGCGTCGACGCGTTCGATTTTGTTCATGCCGGTTCCTTTCGAAAAGGGTGAGGGCCGGCTCAGCCACCCCAATTTACCGGAAGCGCCGTCCCTATCTTTAGATTGACTCCTTGTCATACACGTTACAGATGCAGCATAGAAACGTCGCCGGTTCGGAGTCGCTGAGGTTTTTCATCCCGTGGGGTTGCATACTGGGAATGTAGATGGCACACCCGGGACCGCAGGTCACGGTTTTCACCGGCTGGTCCGTTTGCGCATCGTACTGGTAGCATTCGAAGCGACCGGAAAGAATGTACATGGTTTGATGATAGAAGTGATTGTGGATTGGAATTTCACCGCCCGGCTGGGCCGTGAAAAAACGCAGACCGTATTCGGGGTATCCCATGTCGTCCTCGCCGGTTTTTGACAGCCAGCGCACACTGATTCCCTTCACGTCACGGGGTTTTCCACGGTAGGGAAACTTGTCGATTCTCACGTCTTCAACGTCTTTGTAGTTGATCACATCCATGGTGGTCTCCTTTGCTGTTCGAACTGCAGATACCGCCAAGTTGCTCAGGCACCGATATTTTGTCAACCGAAATCGAGCACTTCAAATATTCAAAAAACCGGTCCCGGGCGTCTTCCGAAAAACGTCATCAACGGTCTAATTTAATCGCAGGGCCGGCCACTGCGCCGGCTGCCCAATACACGGAGGGACGCCCCGGGGTCCAACGGGGGGGGGTACGGTGACCCGCCCTGCGAAAACACGCATTGATCCCTCAAATGGTTCGATTTGATGAAATTGACAAAAAAGCGGTGGTCATTTACAATGATAACAAAGGCAT
>DAXETY010000167.1:0-38394 GCA_051155755.1 Desulfobacterales bacterium | reverse complement strand
CGGCGTTATAAGCAAATATGGGCACCAGGTTTCGAGAGAGTAGGGACGGTTTGTGGGACAATGCGCAACATTTTTTCGATGCCGGGGCTTGCCGCTAAATCGGAGCATATTGGGAACCGGACCTTTTGCGGTTCCCTATTATGCGCTTTTTGAGTTCAAAAAAGCGGATATAGAGCCAAAAAAACGCAAATTTTAAACGGCATTCGTTATTATATTAAGCACTTGAGATGGCCCGACCCCAAGATATTTATATTAAGCACTTGGGATGGCCCGACCCCAAGATCTAAGATCTAAGATAGGTTGGGATGGCCCGACCCCAAGATCCAAGTTGGGACGTTTGAAGCGCGTTTTTAAAGCGATCGCTAAAAACCGGGCTTTCGGGTTGACAGCTGAATTTTGAAGATATATTTACGCCAAGCATAATTCGTTAAATTTCGAAATATAAATATATGAGACATCTTGTCAGAACCGCAAAGGCACTGGCCGATGAGGGCCGGATACGCATACTGGGGGCGCTGCAAGGACGGCAGCTGTGTGTGTGCCAGTTGATCGAACTGCTGGGTCTTGCGCCTTCCACCGTTTCCAAGCATCTGTCCATTCTTCGGAATGCGCGCCTGATCGAAAGCCGCAAACAGGGGCGCTGGATGTACTATCGCCTGGCCGATGCGGACGCGACGGCGCAGGCTGCCGATGCCCTGGCGTGGATTCTGCAATCGTTTGCCGGCAGCCGGCAATCTGTGGAGGACCGCCGGCGTCTGGAGGAAATTCTGAAAATCGATCCGGAACAGCTGTGCAGCCGCCAATTCCGGCCCGACCGCGTTGCTAAAAAACGGGAACCGCAGGCGGTCATCTGAAAACTCCGCTAGATCGAATACCGCCCCCGGGGAGGTTTTATGACCGATTCGACCATCAAGAGCTTAAGTTTTCTGGACCGCTTTCTGACCCTTTGGATCTTTCTGGCCATGGCCGTCGGGGTGTTCGGCGGCTATCTGGTTCCCGGCGTGCGGGATTTCATCAACATCTTCCAGGTGGGCACCACCAATATCCCCATCGCCGTGGGTCTGATCCTGATGATGTATCCGCCGCTGGCCAAGGTGCGTTACGAAAAACTGGGCTTTGTCTTCCGGGATGCCAAGATCCTGGCTTTGTCGCTGGTCCAGAACTGGGTCATCGGACCGATCCTGATGTTTCTGCTGGCCATCGCCTTTCTTTCCGGTCATCACGAATACATGGTCGGGCTGATCATGATCGGCCTGGCGCGCTGCATCGCCATGGTGCTGGTCTGGAACGACCTGGCCGAGGGCGACGCCGAATACTGCGCCGGTCTGGTGGCCTTCAACTCCATTTTTCAGGTGCTGTTCTTTTCCGTCTACGCCTGGTTTTTCATCACCATTCTGCCGGGATGGTTCGGCATCGAAGGGGCCGTCGTCGACATCACCATCGGCCAGATCGCCGAAAGCGTCTTCATCTATCTGGGCATTCCGTTCATCGCCGGGCTGATCACCCGCATCATCGGGCTCAAGATAAAGGGCGAGCAGTGGTATCACGAACGCTTCATCCCCAAAATCAGTCCAATCACCCTGATCGCCCTGCTGTTCACGATCGTGGTGATGTTTTCCCTGAAGGGCGAATACATCGTCAAACTGCCCCTGGATGTGGTGCGCATCGCCGTACCGTTGTGCATCTATTTTCTGGTGATGTTTCTGATCAGCTTTTTCATGTCCACCAAGCTGGGGGCCACCTACGAGCAGACCACCACCTTGTCGTTTACCGCGGCCTCCAACAATTTCGAGCTGGCCATTGCCGTGGCCGTGGCCGTGTTCGGGATCAACTCCGGCGAGGCTTTCGCCGCGGTGATCGGCCCCCTGGTGGAGGTGCCGGTGCTCATTGCCCTCGTCAACGTGGCCCTGTGGTTCAAGCGCAAATATTTCCCTTACGCGGTGACGACTCCCACCGGCGTGTGCCACGTTGCGTGCAAGCCGTAGGCGATGGCAGGAAAACCCGGATGTAACCTCATCCGGTTCGACGCCGATCCGCCGCCAAACAACAGTCAACGAAGGATACTCATGACAAAATACGTCATGATGCTTTTGGTTTTACCGCTGATTGCCGCCTCGGGGGCGGCGGCGCTTGCCGACGATTCCCGGCAGGCCGCCGTTCCGCCGGTCCCCACTCCCGGCATGGTCACCCTGGTGGATCTCGGCGCCGACAAATGCATCCCCTGCAAGATGATGGCGCCGATTCTGGCAGAGCTCAAGAAGGAATACACCGGCCGGGCGTCGATCATTTTCATCGATGTCTGGGAGCATCGCCGGCAGGTGGAGCGTTTCGGCATCCGGGCCATCCCCACCCAGATTTTTTACGATGCGACGGGAAAGGAGGTTTTGCGCCACGTGGGTTTCATGGATAAAAAAAGCATCGTGGCCACGTTAGAGAAGCTCGGCGTGCCCGGCAAAGCCGGGAAGTGAACCCGGCGCGCGAGCATCCGGACGATCGACGCCGGCGGCCTCAGCCGCCGGCTGCAGTTTCAACACCGGCTGCCGCAGCCGGTTTACCATCCGCTGGAGGTCCTCCAGCGGTTTCTGCAGGCATGCTCGCACACTGGAAAACGATGAGTGCATGTCTTTTCAACGGTTTTGTACCAAATCTTGGGAAAAATCATTTTCGCTAACACGATCGTAACACAAGGGGCCTATTGACTTGAGCGCGCCAGGTAAAATCGGCTTCGCTTCAAAGCGGTTTGATGCCGCTTGCGAACGTCCAACGAAGCCTGCAATGGTAAAAAGGTTCCGGAAAGGGAGGATTGCGGATGGGCTCCAAAACAAAGGTTCTGTTTATCTGCCGGCACAACAGTGGGAGAAGCCAGATCGCGGAAGCCTACCTGCGGCGGTATTTTGCAGATGACTTCGAGATCGAAAGCGCCGGTCTGGCACCGGCTGAAAGCGTCAATCCGCTGGTGGTGAAGGTGATGAAAGAAGAAGGCATCGATCTGAGCGACAAGAAGCCGCAGAGCGTGTTTGAATTGTTCAAACAGGGAAGGCTCTACAGCCATGTGATTACGGTCTGCCATGATTCGGAACATCAATGCCCGGTTTTCCCCGGCATCACCCAGCGGTGGTTTTGGCCCTTCCCGGATCCGGCCGCGGCGACAGGCACGCCGGATGAAAAATTGGCAAAAGTTCGCGAAATCCGCGACATGATCAAACGCTGGATCCTCGACCCCGGGGAGGGAACATTTTCCTTCAAGACGCTGATGCGAGAGTAACGCCGGTTTGCACCGTTCCCATGCCGGAACAAGGCCGCCGCAGGACCTCAGATTCGCCTGGCTTTGTCATGTTGAATGATTATTGTCAATTCCGGCTGCGATTGAACATGCCCTCGCATCTACCAGAGCGGCAGCCTGCAGTCGTCGTGAGCCGACCAACACGTATGACCAACGATCATGGATAAAATAAATGATTTTCCCGAAAAAACGATTAGCGGCGACGGAGCTGTATCCGCACGGTTTCTCGACCTCGGCATCACCCGTTTCAGGGAAGCTTGCCGCTATGTCCGCCGTCTGCCCTACGGCTACAATTCCGATCGCGACAACCTGATGATTCTGTTCAAGGAAGGCTTCGGCTCCTGCACGACCAAGCATGCGGTGATCGCCACCCTGGCCCGGGAGCTGGGGCTGCCGATCGGCAAGGCCATCGGAATCTATGCGATGACCGAAGCGCTCGTCACCGGAACCGGCGCTGTTCTGGCCAGATACGGTCTGCCCTACGTGCCGATGGTGCACTGCTTTCTGGCCGGCGACGGGGTCCGCGTCGATCTGACCGAGGGAAACCGCAACGGCAAAAATCGGTCCATCGATGATTTTCTGCATACGGAAGAGGTTTCCGCCGACATATCCGCCAAGGAGGAATACCTGCGGTATCGCAAGGCCCTCCACGATTCTATTTTGTCCCGCAGGGAGCTTCAGGGCATCGACCTGAAAACCATACTCAAGGCGCGCGAAGAGGGAATTGCGCTCCTGAAGGCCCGGATATCCGCTGAAAGTGTAGCCTGATGAGAAAAGAATCCGCCGAAGTCATTCTTCAAATTGTCCAAAGCCGTTATGCGCAGGCGGCCAAAGGAGGCCAATGCGGGTGATCAGCTGGAAATGACGCTGATCGCGGATAGAATCTTTCGTGCCGCCAGCCATTCCATAGCAATCAATTCCCAAGACAGCTGCGGTTTTTTAAACCCGTCCGGAGAACTCAGCAGCGCCCTTCGAAACAACCTGCATCCAGTCCTTCCTCACGATCATCCCAAACGTTTTTCTAATCGGCAGCAGGCTTTTTGCCGCATCGTTCAGGTTGTGCAGCCCATCGAAAATGGGCGTATCCGCCCTTTTTTAGACAATATGGACTCCGCTGCAGGCTGAGCAAAATAGCGCTCTTGCAAGCCGGAGCGGTTGTTTTTCTTTCCGGATGCCACGATTACATGGTGAGGCTGATTTGGACCGTTCCGGTGCGCTGTATCGAAAGCGTGTTAACTCAAATCTCATGATCTCTTAACGCATCCGTAACACACAACCGCTAAAAGGACGTCGTCCCTAACGATAGCCGTCACGTGGCAGGCACTCGCCGGATCCGGCGCAGCGCTATGATACCCGCCGCAGACCGAAACAACCCCCCACACCCTGAACGAAGGAGAAGTCGCATGCGAAATACCCGTTTCCGTTTTCCCATCATCGCCGTCTGGTTCGCGGCTGCCGCACTGATTTGGTCCGCTGGTGCGGTTTCAGCCCAAGACTGCCCCCGGGGCACGCTGGATGCATCCTATTGTGATCGCGACGGTGATCTGGTGGCCGACCTTCCCGAAGATTCCGCAGCATGGGTAAATCCAGACACCATCATTTTTTCTTACACCCCGGTGGAGGATCCGGCTGTCTACCAGAAAGTCTGGGACGGATTTATTCAACACATGTCCGAAGTGACAGGGAAAAAAGTGGTCTTCTTTCCCGTCCAAAGCTATGCCGCTCAATATGAAGCGATGCGTTCCGGCCGCCTGCACGTGGCCGGGGTGAACACCGGCGGCAACCCGGTGGCCGTGAATTGCGCCGGTTTCGTTCCCTTCGCCATGATGGCGGCCGAGGATGGCACCTTTGGTTATGAGATGGAAATCATCGTGCCGGCGGACAGCCCGATCCAGAGCCCCAAGGATTTGAAAGGCAAAACCCTGGCCTTCACGTCTCCCACATCCAATTCCGGTTTCAAAGCCCCCTCGGCCATTTTGAAGGCCGATTTCGGGCTGATCGCAGACCAAGACTTCAAGACTGCTTTTTCCGGGAAGCACGACAACTCGATTCTGGGAGTCGCCAACAAGGACTACGAAGCCGCGGCTGTGGCCAATTCGGTGCTCAAGCGCATGATTGACCGGGGCGTGGTGGACGCGTCCAAAATCCGCTCCGTCTACAAGTCCCAGACGTTTCCCACAACCGGATACGGGCACGCCCACAACCTGCATCCGGAAGTTGCCGCCCGGATTCGACAAGCTTTTTTCACCTTCCCCTGGGAAGGTTCCGATCTGCAGAAGGAGTTCAAGGCCGAGGGCAAGTTCATCTCCATCGCTTACAAATTCGACTGGGGAGTCATTCGCAAGATCGATGCAGCCAACGGTGTGACCTACGACTGCAAATAGACATTTGAATCATGATTTTCAGTTCTGATGGACCGCTTGCCAGGGCTGGGGGCGGTCCAGCTGTTTGCCGGACCGGGAGCCATGTTCCATGCTGCGAATCTCAGGATTGACCAAGCGATACCAAACGGGTGATTTGGCCTTGCGCGATATCGATCTGACCGTTCCCGACGGTCAGGTGATGGCATTGATCGGCCCCTCGGGGGCCGGTAAATCCACGCTCATCCGCTGTGTAAATCGGCTGGTAGAACCCACGGCCGGCAATATTTTTCTGAACCGGACCGAACTGACCGCCCTTTCCCGGAGAGAACTGCGCCAGGCACGCCGAAACATCGGCATGATCTTTCAGGAATACGCCCTCATCGAACGGCTGTCGGTTATGGAAAACGTGCTGTCCGGACGCCTCGGCTATGTCGGTTTTTGGCGAAGCTGGTTCCGCAAGTTTCACGAAGCGGACATCCAGGCGGCCTTGCGGCTGCTGGAACGGGTCGGGTTAGCGCATATGGTGGACAAACGGGCCGATGAACTTTCCGGGGGCCAGCGCCAACGGGTTGGAATCTGCCGGGCCCTTGTTCAGGATCCGCTCCTGCTCCTGGTAGACGAACCCACCGCATCTCTTGACCCCAAGACCTCGCGGCAGATCATGCGACTCATCTGCGAACTTTGCCGGGAGCGCAACCTGACCGTGGTCGTCAACATCCATGACGTTCAGCTCGCGCGGATGTTCGCCGAACGCGTGGTGGGCCTGCAGCAGGGGGAGGTGGTCTACGATGGCTCTCCCGCTGATCTGAACGCGGAGGTTCTGACACAGATATACGGGGAGGAGGACTGGGACAGCACCGGTGATAAAGCAACGCCTGCGGATGAGGCCATCGTGGCGAATGGCATCTCCTTGGCCGAGGACCCGGAAACAACGTCCACATTACGGACCGCAGGAAGAACCGGATCGTGAAATTCACCGAAACGATTCCCTCGCGCCGGAATGGCAGGACCTGGCAAAAACCGCCTGCCATTCAGGACGAACGCCTGCGCTGGGGCCTGGGCCTGGGCATTGCCGTTTATCTGGCCGCATCCTATGGAACGGTGGAGGTCGACTGGCAACGGGTTTGGGAAGGGCTGCCCCGAGGCCGGCAGTTCGTCGCGGCCTTTTTTCCGCCTGACATGACCAGCCGCTCGATCGAAATCTGGGAAGGCATTCTGGAAAGTGTCTGGATGGCCCTAACCTCCACCATGGCCGGCATCGTGCTTTCCATTCCGGTCGGGCTCGGCGCCGCCCGGAATGTCGCGCCCCTGCCGATCTACTACCTGTGCCGCGCGATCCTGTCAGTTGCCCGCAGTTTCCAGGAAATCATTCTGGCCATCTTTTTCGTGAAGCTCTTCGGTTTCGGGCCCTTTGCCGGGTTTGTAACCCTTTCCCTGGCTACGGTCGGTTTCTACGGCAAGCTCCTGGCCGAAGATATCGAGGACATGGACCCGGTTCAGGCCGAGGCGGTGCGCGCTACGGGCGCAAGCTGGTTTCAATGGATCAATTACGGCGTCCAACCGCAGGTCATGCCGCGCATGATCGGCCTGAGCCTCTACCGCCTCGATATCAATTTTCGCGAATCGGCCGTGGTGGGCATCGTCGGCGGCGGCGGTATCGGAGCCACCCTCAACACGGCTTTCGACCGGTATGAATTCGATTCCGCCGCAGCCATTCTGCTGATCATCATCGGGATCGTACTGGCGGTGGAATACTCTTCCGGTCTGATCCGAAAGCGGGTGCAATGACGACCGCGACGGTGAAACACAAGGAAAGAACCTGGAAGCGGCGCCGACCCCTGACACAGCTGGGCATATGGGCCGGCTGGGTGACCGTGCTGCTGGTGTTTTTGTTGTGCTGGCGTCTGATTTCCGACAAAACCATCTGGATGTTCGTGCTGGATGCGCCGCGCCAAGCCATGGATCTGGCTTTGCGCATGGTCCCGCCGGACTGGGGTTACCTGGCGAAGCTCTGGAAGCCCCTCTGGGATACCATCAACATCGCCACGCTCGGCACGGTTCTCGCCGTTCTTCTGGCGGTTCCCACCGCTTTTTGCGCCGCCCGGAACACGACGCCCAGCTTCCTGTTCGTGCGTCCCGTGGCTCTAGTGGTCATTGTGGCCACCCGCTCCATCAATTCTTTGATCTGGGCGCTGGTGCTGGTCACCATCGTGGGACCGGGAGTGCTGGCGGGCATCATTGCCATCGGCCTGCGATCGATCGGATTCTGCGCCAAGCTGCTCTACGAAGCCATCGAGGAAATCGATCCGCAGCAGGTTGAGGCCATCGCAGCCACCGGAGCCAGCCGCGCCCAGGTCATCGCGTTCGGCATCGTTCCGCAGATCATGCCGGCCTTCGCCGGCATTTCCGTCTTCCGTTGGGACATCAACATCCGGGAATCCACGGTCCTGGGCTTGGTGGGCGCCGGAGGCATCGGTCTTCAGCTCAATGCATCGATCATGAACCTGGCCTGGACCCGGGTAAGTGTCATTTTGCTTATCATCATCGCCACCGTGATTGTCAGCGAAGTCGTATCCGCCCGAATCCGCCACGCGATCATTTAAGGTTCCGCGGCTTGTTTTTCAACCCGCTGCGCCGGGACGGCATCCAAGACGTAAATCCGGCGAACGTAAGCGCGCATGCGGGCGCGCATGCGGGTCGGACCACGCCAACATGGGCGCGCATGCGGGTCGGACCACGCCAACATATTGAAAATAAATTGGATCACTTATAAAATGGCCTGGATTTTTGCCTTATATCGCCCTTTTTGACCCCGAAAACGGCGTTATAAGCAAAAATGGGCAATAGGTTTCGAGAGAGTAGGTACGGTTTGTGGGACGTTGCGCAACATTTTTTCGATGCCGGGGCTTGCCGCTAAAACGGAGCATCTTGGGGGGCGGACCATTTGAGGGTTCCCTATTATGCGCTTTTTGAGTCCAAAAAAGCGGATATAGAGCCAAAAAGCCGCAAATTTTAACCGGTATTTGTTATTATATTAAAAACTTGGGATGGCCCGACCCCAAGTTAAAATTAATTAATAAAGTCTGACCGCACCCTGAGGCCCCTGGAAACAAAAAAGCGGACCCGAAAGGCCCGCCTGAGTATTCGATTTTATGGTGGAGCTGATCGGGATCGAACCGACGACCTCATGACTGCCAGTCATGCGCTCTCCCAGCTGAGCTACAGCCCCACGCGACATCCGCCAAAATATCAGCCGTCCGATAATGTGTCAATACCAAAATTGGCGTCTGCAGCCAAACGGCCCAAACCTACCGCAAACTGGTTGACAAACACGGGTTCGATCAATAAGATGTGAAATTCTGGACGTATGCAACTACTTGAGGTGACAGTGAATACGTGGAATTGCCTAACGGTCGCCTCCGAAACGGTGTGACGCGCCACCGTTAAGATACGCGAGAGAGCATTAAATCCGTAAACGATCAATTTGGTTGGGAACAGGGCAGACCGATGAACCCTTCAAGATACCATCCCGGAAACCACCGACCGGATGCCGAAGCGGAAAGCATGTACCGAGAGTTTGACGCCACCGAGCTCTACTGTCCGAACTGCCGGCAGGCCGTTCCGGTGCGCAAGCGCCTGTTGCTGGTTCTGCCCGAGGGAGACAAGTTCGAGTATCTTTGCGCGTATTGTTCGAGTTCGGTCGGCACCAAACTGGATCGCAGTCAAAAACCACCCGGCCTGATACGATAATATCCGAAAATATTTTGATACCATTGCGAACTCGCGGTTGTGCCTGAATAGACCTGCGCGCGGGTTCGCCGAACGTTTCACAGGAGATTGACGCCCCATGCTCAGTTCGATGCGCAAACATGCCAGCAGTTGGATTATCAAATTCATTCTCGGTATCATCATTTTGGCCTTTATTCCCTTCGGATACGGTATTTACCAGGATCGCCGCGGCACTCCGGTGGCCACCGTGAATGAAGATCCGATTTTCTTTGATGATTTTAACCGGGTCTATACCAATCTGCTGGCCCAGGTGCGGGATACCTACGGAGGCAACCTGGACGAAGAGGCCCTGGCTTCGCTGCAGCTCAAAAGGCGGGCTGTCGACCAGTTGATCGAAAGAAAACTGCTGCTGGCCGAAGCCAAAAGAATGGATTTGAAAGTCAGCGATCAGGAGGTGGCCCAGGCCATCGGCAGTATCGAGTTCTTTCAAACCGCCGGCTCTTTCGACCCTCGCCGTTATGAATACGTTTTGGACCGCAATCGCTTGACCACCGACATGTTCGAAGCCCAGCAGAAGGAAGATCTGCTGATCGAAAAACTGCAGCGCATTATGACCGAAGGGGTCAAGGTGTCCGACGATGAAGCGCGGCAGTGGTATGATTGGCGCAATACCTCGGTCAACCTGGAGTTCGTGAAAGTCCCCTACGTCCGCTACCAGGAAATCGATCCCGACGACGAGGCGCTGCGTGAATTCTTCGAATCCAACCAGGAAACCTACCGCACCGAAAAACAGGTCAAAGCCCGGTATCTGGTTTTTGCCTTTGATCGCTATCGGGATCAGGTCGAGGTCAGCGAGGAGGAACTGCGCGAATACTATGACACCCACCCGGACGAGTTTCACACGCCCAAGACCGTCGAAGCCCGCCACGTGCTGATCAAGGTGGAACAGAACGCACCGGAAGAGGCCGTCGAAGCCGCCCGCCAGCGGGCGCAGGAAGTTTATCAAAAAGCCGTGGACGGAGCCGACTTTGCCGAGCTGGCCGTGCAGTATTCCGAAGGACCCAGTGCCGACAACGGCGGCTATCTGGGCACCTTCCGCCGCGAATCGATGGTGGCGCCGTTTGCCGACAAGGCCTTTTCCATGGATGCCGGCGAAATCAGCGAGCCGGTGCGAACCCGCTTCGGCTGGCATGTTATCAAGGTGGAAGCGGTCAACGAAGAGACCACCGAAAGTTTCGAGTCCGCGCGCGAGACGATCCGTAACCAGAAAATCGACGAAAAGGCCAAAGCCCGTGCCTATGACGAAGCGCTGCTGGTATATGAAACCACCTTTGAAGCCGAGGACCTGGTACGCAATGCCGAAGAGCGCGACATGCAGCTGCAGCAGACCGATTTTTTCGACGCCGGGGGGCCTGAATCGGTCGGCGACCGCAGGCGTTTTGCGTCGGCGGCCCTCGAGCTGGGCTCCGGCGAAGTCAGCGACATTCTGGAACTGAACGATGGCTACTACCTGCTGCAGGTTACCGACATCAAGCCGCCCCGCATACCGGAGCTCGAAGCGGTCCGAGAAGATGTGCGGTCGGAGCTGATCCGCCGGAAACAGGAAGAAAAAGCAATGCAGGACGCCGAGGCCATTCTGGCCGCGGTCAAAGCAGGCAAAAGCCTCGAGGAAGAGAGCGCCGCCCGGGAACTGAAAGTGGAACAGACCGGTTTTTTCAAACGCAACGCACCCATTCCGAAGATCGGATTCGAACGCAGCCTGGCCGAAGATGCATTTGCGCTGACTCCCGAAAATGCGCTGCCGGAAAAGGTCTACCAGGTTGACGGCAATGCTTACGTGGTTTCCTTTCTAGCACGGAAATCCGCCGGCGACGAGGATTTCCAAAAGGAGAAAGACACGGTCAAAACCCAGCTGGTGCAGCAGAAGCAGTTCCAGACGCTTTCGAACTGGCTGGCGCAGCTGCGCGAAGACAGTGAGATCGTTTACGAGGAACAGTTTCTCCAATAGCGCTGTCGCGGTGTGCGAGGCGGCAACCTCGACATGCGATTGAATTCGGTGTAAAATAGTGGCATCCGAAAACCGTAATCCTTTTACGGTACATCTACGCCTGCAAAGGGAGAGTACGGAAATGACCAGGGATGCCAGCCAACCCAATTTCGGCTATGCGACCAAACGCTGTCCGGAATGTTACACGTATGTGTCCTTGCGAACCGATCGCTGCCCGTTGTGCAAAATCCGCCTGGGGGAAGTCGATTACCACGGAATGGCCAGACGTACGTTTAACTGGTCTTCCTACTTGACCGCACTTCTGGCACTGGCGGGATTCAGCGTGTACATCTGGTGGGCGTTTTTGCGGTAAGGCATCGTTCATGCAACCTCTTGCGGAACAGGATCGGAGGGCCCTGCTGGCACTGGCCAGAAGCGCCATTGCCGCCCAACTGGTGCCGGATGTTCAACCGCAGCGGCCCCAACAAACGTCTTCGGTACTGCTGCAGCCGCGCGGATGCTTTGTCACCCTGCACAAGCACGGCCATCTACGCGGGTGTATCGGCACCATCGAAGCCAAACGGCCCCTGGTGGAATTGGTGGAAGAAAATGCCCGCAACGCCGCTTTCCGGGATCCGCGATTTTCCCCGCTGGTGGCTGCCGAACTTGATCAGATCGACATCGAGATCAGTGTTCTGACCCCGCCGGCCGAGCTTGACTTTCAGGGACCGCAGGACCTGATCGCCAAACTGCGGCCCGGCGTTGACGGGGTTATCCTTTCCAAAGAATGGTACGGTGCCACTTTTCTGCCCCAGGTCTGGGAGCAACTCCCAAGGCCGGAAGCCTTTCTCGATCACCTCTGCCGCAAGGCCGGCCTTGGCGGTGACTGCTGGAAAAAAGCCGGCATCGTCATCAAGACTTACCAAGCCGAATACTTCTCCGAATGACGGCAGCGCAAAACGCCCAATCTCTGCGTTGCGCTTCGTCGCGAAATTGCTGCGGCGTACTGCAGTACGCCTCACAATTCACTCCTTGCGCGCCTTGACCTTGGCCGTTTTGCGTTGCCGTCGCATTTTCATTGATCGCAAAAGGCCTGGAATCCGGATTGCGTCGGGCTTTGCCGAACTTGTCCCAAGATGACGGTAACTCCAAGCCCGCTTGGTTAGGAGGGAAATCCCTTTTAATTTCGAAAATTTGAAACGCCTAAATGAGTCTTTTTGACGGTGGCGGGAAACGGCCAATCTCTGCGTTGCGCTTCGTCGCGAAATTGCTGCGGCGTACTGCAGTACGCCTCACAATTCGCTCCTTGACCTTGGCCGTTTTGCGCTGCCGTCGCATTCTGAATGGCCGAAAAGGGGGTCATTTTCGGGTGGACACTACAGTTCGAAGTAGACTCTTTCGAGCACATCCAGCGGCAGGCCGTCGACGAATCGCGACGGGCGGCCGAACATTAGGCCGCTTCCGCGGTCGTAGACTTGCACCGGGTAGGTGATCAGCAGGCGTTGTCGGGCACGGGTGGCGGCTACGTACATCAGGCGCAGCTCTTCTTCGAGGGAATCCGGATCGTCCAGGGAGTGAATGGAGGGAAACCGCCCGTCAACGGCCCAGATGATAAACACCGTATCCCATTCGAGGCCCTTGGCCGAATGAATGGTCGACAGCACGATCCGTTCATCCGACCGTTCATCCGGGGCGAGGTGATCGTCGACCCGGGTGCTGGGGGGCTCTAAGGCCATGTCGATGAGAAACTCTTCCAGGTTCCGGTAGCGCTGCATGATCATCATCAACTGTTCGAGGTCTTTCAGCCGCCGGGGGTGATCGTCGTATTGGACCCGCAGGATCGGTTCATAATAGGCCAGGGCCGCCTCACCCATTTCCGCCACCGACATCGACGTCGATTCGAAACGGCCGAACAGCTCCGCCAGCTTCGCCAGTCCGGGAACTTTGCGAAAGCGTTCCTTGACGGTCAGAAGACCGGCGCTTCCGGAATTTTCCGCCACCACGGCTTCGTAAATGTCACCGGCGGTTTTGGCACCCACTTTTTCGAGCAGCAGCAACAGCCGGTACCAGCTGATCCGGTCGAACGGGTTGACCAGCACGCGCAGATGGGCCAGCAGATCCTTGATGTGGGCCGATTCCATAAATTTGAAACCGCCGACTTTGACATAGGGGATCTGCTCCCGGGCCAGTTCGATTTCCAGGTCGAAGGAATGGAAGCTGGCCCGAAAGAGCACGGCGATGCGGTTGGCCGGCACGCCGGCGGCCAGGCGCTCTCGGATCCGGGAAACCACGAACAGAGACTGCTCGTTTTCGTTATTGGTTTCCACCAGCAGCGGGGCTTCGCCGCCGGCCCTGCGGGTGAAAAGTTCCTTTTCGTAGCGTTCGGCCGCTCTGACGATAATGGCGTTGGTAAGGGAGAGAATGGGTTGGACGCTGCGGTAATTTTCTTCCAGTCCGATAATTTTCGTGTTCGGGTAGATGTCCGGAAAACGCATGATGTTTTTAAAATTGGCGCCCCGGAAGGCATAGATGCTCTGGGAATCGTCACCGACGGCCATCACGTTGCCGTGTCCGTCGGCCAGGTGATGCAGGATTTCGGCCTGTATCAGGTTGGTGTCCTGGTATTCGTCGACCATGATAAAGCGATAGGCGGCGGCGATGCGGTCGCGGATCGCCGGCTGATCCTGGAGCAGCCGGTACAGAAACAGGAGCAAATCGTCGTAGTCGAGAAAGTTGTGCTGCCGCTTGCGCATTTCATATCGCTGAAAAATTTCCGCAACCGGCTCCTGCAGCGGTATCAGGTGCGGGTAGTCATTGAAAATGAGTTCTTCCAGCGCCAGGGATTTGTTCACGGTTTTGCTGAAGATGTTGGCCAGGGTTTGATTGCGCGGGAATCCCCGCTGTTTGGTGGAAGGGCCGATTTCTTTTTTTGCCATTCCGATCAGACTCTCCGAATCGGAACGGTCCAGAATGGTAAAGCGCGTATCGAAACCCAGCGCCGAAGCGTATCTGCGCAGAATCGAATTGGCAAAAGAGTGAAAGGTGCCGCCGGAGACATTGCCACAACGATCGTCGAGCAGCTGGGATGCTCGCCGAAGCATTTCCGCAGAGGCTTTGCGGGTAAAAGTTAGCAACAATATCGCGCCCGGGGCAATTCCGTCCTCCACCAGTCGGGCGACGCGATAGGTCAGGGTGCGGGTCTTGCCGCTGCCGGCACCGGCGATGACCAGGAGGGGGCCCTCGTTGAACATCACCGCTTCCAACTGGGCCGGGTTGAGTTCGGTATCGTAGGCGATCCGGCGTTGCGGATGGCCGGGTTCGTGAAACGGATCTTGCATGGTTCGATTCCTTTTGGAAATCCGTTTGAAATGTCGGTTGCCTCAGGCGCCAGAAGCCATTCCGCTGATTCGATAAAGGCGGAACGGCTTCTTTTTTACCTGAACCGGGCATCTCCAATTTTTCGAAGATCGCCGCGATCTCGACCAGCGACTGGATTCGATGCAATAACGCCTTTGGAAGCTTATAGCGGATTTCGGCCGTTTTGAAAACCGTGCGCTGAAATTCCCGGCGGTGTGCAATACGCACCGGCTGCACTTTGCCGCTACGCTGTGGGGCCGGGGAAAAATCGGCAACGGTTCGGACCCGATTCGAGGCTTTACTTCGGTAGTAAATGCAAATGATAAAATTCTTTCAGAAATGCTTTTTAATCTTTGTTGACTTTTGCAGACTCATATATATACTCCGGAAGTTAAGGGGTTAGCAGTATTGAATTTTTTCTCTTTTTGGCGACTCGAAGATTGTCAATATTTCGAATCGACCCGAATTGACTGCAACCCAGTTAGAAAGGGAGGAAATAGAAAATGACCGATGTCAAAGATCAACTGCAGTCGATATCCAAGGATTTGGCGGCGCTTTCCCGGCAGGTCAACAAACTGTCGAAGCAGGTGGAAAAGATGAAACCCGCGGTAAAGACCACCGCCACCCAATCCGCTCCCAAAGCGGCAAAATCCAAAGCGCCAAAATCGACACGCAGCGGCTCGGTTCTCGACACCGTTTACGAAGCCATTCGCAGGAGTCGAAAAGGCATTTCGATTGCGCAGCTGAAAGACAAGACCCATTTGAATGCGCGGCAGCTGAGCAACGCCCTTTACAAGCTCTCCAAGAAGGGTATGATCAAAACGGTTTCCCGCGGCGTCTATACGAAAGCTTAAAAAACGGGCGCCTCGCGGCCGAAACCGCGCGGGGCGCCGGTTTTTTTGCAGTGGAGCGGTCACTTCATTCACCTGGTTGCGCATGCGACCGGCTGTCGGACCGGAAATTTGCATTCCCGGTCCGGGTTGCCGAGAACCAAAATCTTCCATTCATGTTCTGCGGGAAAGCAGGCGCCCGCATCGGCAACACCCCCCCCGATCGAACATTTCCCAGGAAGGTCTCTTGAGGTGGATCCATCCGGCGGTCTGCGGCCGTTGCGACGGGCATCTTTTTGCGGCATTGCATTTTATCCGGGTGCGCAGCCCCGGACCCGCCCGGTTGCAGTAAAAATCGCCCTCAGCGGCTTGCGCGCCGCGCGGCTGGTTGCAACCTGCTTTCAAGACTTTATGCTGCAGATCGGCACCCGGCAGCCCTGCGAACCGTCGCGGTCGATCCTTGACCGGACATGAGTTTGTGTTTACAAGGTGTTTTGTGCGATTGCAGCTTGCTCTGCAGAATTTTTTCGGCGAAAGGGGTGTTTGGTTGAACCGGTATTCGAAAATATTCGGACACTTGTTTAATTGCGACCGCTTGCGGCGTGTTCATTCTAATTGCCTGCGGCTTGATCGGTCGGAGATCTGTCGGCGCCGGACATCGGCTCCGAATCCAGGCGGCTGCGGGAGAACAAATCGATGAGCACCACGGATTCGACTTCAAATTTCCTGGATCAGGTCTGGAAATTTTTTACCTCGATCCGGCTTACCGTGGTCTTGCTGTTAACGCTGGCAATCACTTCCATTGTCGGAACGCTGATCCCGCAGAACGAATCCCCGGAAGCCTATCGGCAGGCGTTCGGGGACCTGCTGTACCGCTTTTTCCAGGTTCTGGATCTGTTCGACATGTATCGTTCCTGGTGGTTTCAGCTGCTTTTGCTGATGCTCACCGTCAATGTCGTGGTCTGCTCTCTGGACCGTTTTTCGGCGACCTGGAAAATCGTGACCCGAAGGAACCCGGGATGCAACCCGGCGCGTTTTCGCTCCAGCAAAAATAAAATCGAACTTACCGATCCGCGACCGTCGGCAGAACTGCGACCGGAGGCCGAATCGCTGGTCAAAAAGCAGTTCGGTAACCACGTGACCGAAGCCACCGACGGCGGATTTGTACTGTGCGGTGAAAAATGGCGCTGGAGCCGGCTGGGCGTCTACATCGTGCACAGCAGTGTGGTGCTCCTGCTCATCGGTGGATTGATCGGCTCTCTGTTTGGATTCGAGGGATATGTCAATATCGCCGAAGGCGAGTCGGTCAATCAGATTCGATTGCGCAACCGCAATGCCGCTGTCACGCTCGATTTTGCGATCCGCTGCGACGATTTCGACGTCAGTTTCTACGAATCCGGCATGCCCAAAGAATACCGCAGCCGGCTGACCATTCTGGAGCAGGGCGAACCGGTCCTGCAGAAGGACATCGTGGTCAACCAGCCGCTGCGCTACCGGGGCATCAACATTTTCCAGTCGAGCTATGGTGAGCTGCCGGGCGCCTCCGCGGCCCCGCCGGAGAATTTCACCCTCAGCTTCACCAGCAAAGAAACCGGAATGATCTATTCGCGCAAGGCCTCGATCGGCCAGAAAATCACCTTGCCGGAAGAGCTGGGCGAACTTGAAATCAAGGGCTTTGTTCCGGCTTATGATTTCCGGGGCACCGACCTGGGGGCCACCCTGGTGGGCACCCTCATCCAGCCGGACGGCGGCGAGGCCGAAATCGTCCTGCCGCTGCGGTTTCCAAGTTTCGACAAGATGAGCCCCATGTTCAATCCGAACCGCAGTGACGCGGTATTCATAACGGTGGAATCCATCGAGGAGCGGCAGGACAATACCGGCAAACGCTATTTCACCGGGCTGCAGGTAACCCGCGACCCCGGGGTGCCGGTGGTATATGCCGGATTTATTCTGATGATTCTGGGGTTCATCGTCACTTTTTTTATGTCCCACCAGCGTGTCTGCATCGAAGTCACCCGGCAAGGCGGCAGCAGTCGGGTAATGATCGCCGGCATCGCCAACAAAAACAAACTCGGCATGCAGCGCAAGGTCAATCGCCTGGGCGAGCGTCTCTGCGGAGTTTCCGCACAAGAGCGTGAATCTGAAAGTTGACCGCCTTGCAGCGTCTGCGGAAATCATCAAGGACCGATCATGAACAGTTCCCTGTTGCTTTCGATTACCACCTTCGTATACGGACTGGCTGCATTTATGTATCTGGCGGCCTTGATATTCAAAAAACCGCAGGCCGCCCGCATCGGCACCTGGGCGGCACTGGCCGGCTTGCTGCTCAATACCGCGGGCATCATTTTGCGCTGGGTGGAGTCCTACCAGATGGGCATCGGCCACGCCCCCCTTTCGAACCTTTATGAATCGCTGGTGTTTTTTGCCTGGTCGATCACCCTGCTCTACCTGGTTGTCGAGCGCATGATCGGAAACCGCATCGTCGGTGCTTTTGTCACGCCCATCACCTTTCTGGCCATGGCCTATGCGTCGCTGTCACCGGGCATCAGCAGCCAGATCCAGCCCCTGCTGCCGGCATTGAAAAGCAACTGGCTGATTGCGCATGTGATCACCTGTTTTATCGGCTATGCCGCCTTTGCCATCGCCTTCGGCGTCAGTGCGATGTACCTGATGAAAAAAGGACGCGACGAGCAGCCCGCTCTCTGGGTCGAACTGGCCAAGCCCCTGGCTTTGTTAGCATTCGTTGCGCTGTTTACCCGGGTGCTGCTGGTGCCGAACTGGGCGACTTCGCTGTTGATCGCCGTGCCGGTCAGCGCGGCATTTTACGCCGTCGTCATCTTGATGCGCCGGCTGCCCCAGGACCTGAAACAGCGACTGCTGGACATGTTTCCGTCGCCGGCGGTTCTGGACGAGCTGAACTATCAGCTGATCATGTTCGGGTTTTTGTTTCTGTCGGTGGGGATCATCACCGGAGCCGTTTGGGCCAACTCGGCCTGGGGCCGTTACTGGGGGTGGGATCCCAAGGAAACCTGGTCTTTGATCACCTGGTTCATCTATGCCACTCTGCTGCATGCCAAACTGATGCGGGGCTGGCACGGACGGCGCATTGCCTACCTTTCCCTGATCGGATTTGCCGCGGTGCTGTTCACCTATTTCGGGGTCAATCTGCTGCCGGGCCTCCACAGCTACGGCGCCATGAGCCAGTGATTTTCCCTTGACAAAGAATACCTCCCACGATAAACATGCCACGATTTTTAACCCGCATGTGACGCGGGTTTGAAGCTGTGAACGTCGACCGATGACGCACGGAGGCGCTGCGGCAGTGCGCTGCACTGCCCGGATTGTTTTCCGGCGCGGCCGCCGTTGGAATTCTTTCCGGTTCCGCGAATTCGTGAAACCATCAATCCCAGAACGACGGAGTTTCCATGAGCACAGCCGAGGAGAAGAAAAGGGCCGCGAGTCCCCCCGATACGGAGGGCCAGGAGGAAAAACAGGATGGAGCGCTGCCGGCGATCATCCTGTTTTTTATTGGCGGTTTCATAGCGAGCCTGATCGTGGGATGGATCATTTTCCCCCAGGTCCTCTATTCCAAGAAGCCGCAGCCGGTCGAATTCAGCCACGCGCTGCACAACGACATGGTCGACGGCTGCGAAAGCTGTCATTTCTTCCGCGAAGACGGCAGCTATTCCGGGCTTGCCACCCTGGACACCTGCATCGACTGCCACGAGGAGATCATGAGCGGCACCGAGGCCGAGGTGCATTTCGTGGAAAACTACGTGTGGAAAAACCGGGAGGTGCCCTGGTATGTGTATTCGCGCCAACCCCCCTGCGTGTTCTTTTCCCACGCGGCGCATGTCATCAAGGGCGAAATGGACTGTGTCACCTGCCACGGCCACATTGGCGAATCCGACTACCTGAGGCCCTACCAGGAAAACCGCATCTCCGGCTACAGCCGGGATATCTGGGGCCATGACGTTTCCGGTTTGTTCCGGCGCAATTCCTGGGACAGCATGAAAATGAACGACTGCGCCAACTGCCATCGGCAAGAAAACGTCAACCAGAACAGCGTTCAGACGCAGCGGGGCGGCTGCTTTGTGTGTCACAAGTGATGCGTTGATCGGCAGCCGATCCGAGTCCATCGAATTCCAAAACGAATGGTTGGTTGAGGATAAGGGAAATCATCGATGAAGATAGACCGCAGAAGTTTCCTGTCGTTCCTGATTGGAGGCGCAGCCGGCACGACGCTTTCGCCGCTGCCCTGGAGGCTCACCGACGATATTTCCATCTGGTCCCAGAACTGGCCCTGGACGCCGGTCCCCCAGCGTGGTGAAAACACCTACGTGACGTCGGCCTGCACCCTGTGCCCCGGCGGCTGCGGCATCCAGGTGCGCAAGGTCGGCGACCGGGTGGTGAAAATCGAAGGCTTGCCCGATCACCCCGTCAATGACGGCGGTCTTTGCCTGCTGGGGCTTTCCGGCGCCAACCTGCTGTACGGTCACCGCCGGGTGCGAGCGCCCTTGAAGAAAGTCAACGGCCGGTTTCGGCAAATTCGCTGGGATGATGCCATCGCGGAGCTGGCCGAAACTCTGACCACACTGCGCGATTCCGGGCAGCCATACAAGCTGGCCTGCCTGTCCGGTTCGGACCGCGGCACCGTCGCCCAGCTGCTGGCCCGGTTTCTTACCGTCTACGGATCGCCGAATTTCGTGCGCACGGCCACCATGCAGGACAGCTATGAGCAGACCCTCTACCTGATGCAGGGTGCCAGGGCCACCGCCGGTTTCGATGCCATGAATTCCGACTACGTCTTGAGTTTCGGCAGCGGGGTGCTGCATGGCTGGGGACCGCCGGTATTCATGTTTCAGGCCCACAGCCGCTGGCAGAAAGAGGGCGGCAAACTCGTGCAGTTCGAGCCCCGTCTTTCGAGCACTTCGGCCATGGCGGATCAATGGCTGGCGATCAACCCGGGCACCGAGGGAACCTTGGCGCTGGGGATCGCGCATGTCATTATCAAAGAGGGTTTGTACAACGCCGGTTTTATCGATCAATACGCCAACGGATTCGATGCCTGGCGGCGCCAGGTGCTGGACGGTTTCCGTCCGGATATCGTCGCCGGAATCACCGGGGTGGATGCCAACACCTTGTCCACCGTGGCCCGGGAATTTGCCAGTGCCCGCAGGCCGCTGGCGGTATGCGGACGCGGCAAGGGGTTGGAGCCCGGCAGCTTGAAAGAATTCATGGCCGTTCATGCCCTCAACGCGCTGGTGGGCAGTGTCGGCCGGCAAGGCGGCGTTTGGGCCGTGCCGGAACCGGAATATATCGACTGGGCCGAACCGGAGATGGATGCGGTGGCCTCGCAGGGCATGCAGACAGAACGGATCGATGGGGCCGGCAGCGGCCGTTATCCGTTCACCCGCTACCTGCCGGACCGGTTGAACGAAGTGCTGGCCGATCCCGCCCGGCCGGTGGAAGTGCTGTTTGTCCATGAGTCCAACCCCGCCTACTCCATGCCGGGTGTTCGCCGGATGCTGGAAGCGATGCAGAACGTGCCGATGGTGGTGTCGTTTTCTTCCTACATGAATGAAACCGCCCAGGCGGCCGATCTGATCCTGCCCAACCACATCTACCTGGAACGCTACGAAGACCTGCCGGTGACCGCCGGCTATCCGCAGCCGTTGGTCAACCTGGTGCGACCGGTTGTGCGGCCGCAGTTCAACACCCGGCACACCGGCGATGTCGTCCTCAAACTGGCCCAGGCGATGGGAGGCACCGTGGCGGATGCCTTTCCGTGGGAAGACTACCAGCGCTGCCTGGAGATGACCTTGACCGATATCTGGGACAGCCTGGACGAAGACGGCTACTGGATCGATGCCGACTTTGCGCCGACGCTTGACGATGAGAACGCATTCGCCACTGCGTCCGGCAAATTCGAATTCGTCAACCCCGATGTGGAATCCATGACATTGTTTACACCGGTGAAAGCCGAAGGCGACGAAGCGGCCTTTCCGCTGGTGCTGATTCCCTACGACAGCATGCGGTTGTGGGCGGGTTATATCGCCGCCACCCCCTTCGTGGTCAAGACCGTTTCAGACACGGTGCTGAAAGGCAACGACCTGCTGGTCGAGATCCATCCGGATACGGCTAAGCAAATCGGACTGAAGCAAAACAGTGAGGCCACACTGAGCACACCGGAAGGCCGGGCCCGGGTGCGGGTCAATCTGTACGAGGGCATCGCGCCGGGCCTGGTGGCCATGGTCCGCGGATTGGGCCACACGGCCCATGATCCGTTTATCGCCGGCAAAGGGGTCAATGTGAACACATTGCTCCCGGCCACCGCCGACACCATTACGGGGTTGAACGCCGCTTGGGGTATCCGGGCCAAGCTGAGCAGGGCCTGAACGTGGTAGCGCAAACCGGAAACCCTCTATACTATCAACAGGCGATGAGGTACTGATGAAGACAGACAATGCTCACAGGTTCGGGATGGTCATCGATCTGGACAAGTGCACCGGCTGCGGTTCGTGCATGGTTGCATGCATGGCCGAAAACAACCTGCCGTTTCGGGAAGATGAGACCGACAAGCTGCTCAGTGTCGCCTGGATGCGGATTTACAAGCTGACGAACGGAAAACCTTTCCCGGATACCGACATCTGCTATTTGCCGCGTCCCTGCCAGCACTGCGAGGGGGAGCACGGCCACTCCCCGTGTGTCTCGGTCTGCCCGGCTACGGCCACCGATTACGATATGAACACCGGCATCGTCAGCCAGATTTATACCCGCTGCTTCGGCTGTCGCTACTGCATGGCGGCCTGCCCCTATCATGTGCGACTGTTCAACTGGTGGGACCCCCTCTGGCCGGACGGTATGGAACAGATGCTCAGCCCCAACGTGTCGGTGCGGATGCGGGGTGTGGTGGAAAAATGCAGCTTCTGTTTTCATCGCTTTCAACTTGCCAAAGACAAAATGTACTACGAGGGCCGGGATCACCTGGAAGAAGAGGAATATCAGACCGCCTGCACCCAGGCCTGCCCGGCCGGTGCCATTATTTTCGGCGATTTGAACAATCCGTACCACCGGGTGACGCAGATTGCCCAGCCCGACCTGGCCCATGGCGGCCGTTCCCGCAATCCGAAGGCGTTTCGGCTGCTCGAGCGCCTGGGCACCAACCCCAAGGTATACTATCTCAGTGAGCGGGAATGGGTGCGACGCCAGGGCGACAATTATATAAAAAACGAGAAGCAAACCTAGCCGGCGGGGCGGACCCGCCGCGAAGCAGCCAAAGAGACCGTTTGAAAACCGGTAAAATCCAATCGATTTAGGAGTACGGTGCTTATGGACGCTGCATTGATACCCAAAGGAGTCAAACGCTGCCCGATATGGAAGTTCGCAGGCGGGCTCGGAGTTGTGAGCCTGGTGCTGCTCTGGGGCGTTTATGCCATGCTGCTTTGCTGGATCAAAGGTCTGAATCAGACCAACATGAACAACGCCTACGGATTCGCGCTGTGGATCTGGGCCGACCTGGCGGTGATCGCCCTGGGCGGCGGCGCGTTTTTTTCGGGTTTCTTGAAATATCTCGTGGGCAAGGACGAGTTGAAGAACATCATCAACTACGCCGTGCTGATCGGATTTATCTGCTACAGCTCCGCCCTGCTGATTCTGGGTATCGATGTCGGCCAGCCCCTGCGGGGCTGGTTTATTTTCTGGCATGCCAACGTGCATTCCATGCTGACGGAAGTGGCCTTCTGTCTGACCGTCTATTTCTTCGTGTTGTGCATCGAGTACCTGCCGCTGGTGCTGGAAAACCGCCAGATCGACAAGGTGCCGTTTTTCCACAACCTCAGCCACAACATGCACGAGATCATGGCCATATTCGCCGCCACCGGCGCCTTTCTGTCCTTTTTCCACCAGGGCTCCCTGGGCGGTGTGGCCGGTGTGCTCTACGGGCGCCCGTTCGGGTTCCGCGAGCACATTCTGATCTGGCCCTTTACCTTTTTTCTGTTCACCTGGTCGGCCGCAGCCGTGGGTCCGTGCTTTACGATCCTGATCACCAAGATCACCGAGGCCATCGCCAAAAAGAAATTGGTCAAAGACAACGTGCTGTGGCTGCTGGCAAAAATCTCCGGCTGGATGCTTTTGACGTACATCATCGCCAAAACCATCGACACGATTTTCTGGGCCTTTAACACTGCTCCGAGGATGGGATTCGTCCTGAGTGATTTTTATACCAACAACTCGTTTTACGGGTTCTGGATCCTGATTCTGGAGGTCATTATCTGCGGATGGATCCCCGCGTTTCTGCTGCTGTTCCGAAAAACCCGCGAAAACAATGCCATGCTCTGGCTGGCGGTGAGCCTGGCCTGCCTGGGGATCCTTGTCAATCGCTGGGTGATGGTGCTGCAGGTGCTGGCGGTACCGGTTTTGCCCTTCGAAGACTGGGTCCTGTACATGCCCAGCTGGCAGGAAGTGGCCACCACCATTCTGCCGGTGGCCTATGGTGTGATTCTGATCATGCTTTCGTATCGCTATCTGCCGATTTTTCCGCAGGAAAGAGAGCTCAACCCCATCGATGAAGACACCGCAGGGGTGACCGGTGTGGCTGAACCCAGCGAAAGCGAAGAAGGCCAAGCGTCCGAAGGTGACTTGCAGCCGGCACAAGCCTAACGCCTACACAGGAGAGTCGACATGTTTCCGTTCAGCTTTGAATGGCTCTGGGATATGGGGCATATGGTTTTTCACGGGGGGCTTTGGTACGCACTGACCATCATCGGTCTCGGAATGACCTACTGCGTGCTCAAGGCGGCCTACGATACCAGCAAAGGCAAAGGCAAAGACGGCGGCGAGCATCACTGAGGCCGCCCACCGCCGGGGCGCCGGATTTCTACGGCGGCATCCGCAGCCGGCGCTTCCTGACAACATTCCACCGGTGAGATGGCAGTCGGATCGAGCGCCGGCCTTGCCGGTGAAAACCAACGACCCGGGATAAAGTCCTTGTGAGCGCTTGCTCCCCTCTGCTATTGAAAAAGGGGGCAAGCGCTTTTTTTTGTCTTCCGTGGCGTTGTTCTTTGGGTGCGGTTTGCTCCGCGGGAGATTTGATCATCCGGGGCTGAGACCCCGAGAGATGCAAGGGATACGCAATCCATGTTGGACAAGATCCTTGTCGAAGGCAATCGGCCGCTGGCCGGCAGGGTGCGCATCAGCGGTGCCAAAAACGCCGCACTGCCGATCCTGGTTTCCGCGCTGTTGACCGAAGGCTGGAATTCGTTTCGCAACGTGCCGGCCCTGAAGGATATCGAAAGCACCGGGATGCTGCTTTCGCATCTGGGCGTCGAAGTGGAGACCCGCGGAGACGAGGTTCGCATCCGGGCCGACGGACTGAATAATTTCGAGGCGCCTTACGAACTGGTTCGTAAAATGCGGG
Source organism: Desulfobacterales bacterium (assembly GCA_051155755.1). Taxonomy (GTDB): domain Bacteria; phylum Desulfobacterota; class Desulfobacteria; order Desulfobacterales; family SG8-13; genus DAXETY01. Next base: position 13,427 of record DAXETY010000167.1, on the reverse strand, counting down.
CCTCCATCCTGGTGCTCGGACCGCTGGTGGCCCGCCTGAAAAAAGCGCGGGTGTCACTGCCGGGCGGATGTGCCATCGGGGCCCGGCCCATCAATCTGCACCTCAAAGGCCTTGCCCAGTTGGGCGCTTCCATCGAACTGGAGCACGGTTATGTGGAAGCGCGCGCCGAACGGCTGCGGGGGGCCGATATCTATCTGGACATTCCCACGGTCACCGGTACGGAAAATTTGATGATGGCCGCGGCCCTGGCCGAGGGTACGACCGTGCTGCGCAATGCGGCCCGCGAACCGGAAATCATGGCCCTGGCCGACGTGCTCAATCAGATGGGTGCGGATGTCAGCGGCGCCGGGACTTCGGTGATCACGATCCAGGGAAAGCCGGCCTTGAGGGCGACCGAATTCCGCATCATTCCCGACCGCATCGAAGCCGGCACGTTTATGATCGCTGCGGCCCTGACCGGTGGTGACGTCATGGTGTGCGATTGCGAACCGGAGCATCTGCGCGCCTGCATCGACAAACTTCAGCGGGCCGGCGCTCGGGTGGAAAGCGCTGCATCCGATATCCGGATCATCGGAAATCCGGAGATTATCAGCGTCGATATCAAAACCCAGCCGTATCCGGGGTTTCCCACCGATATGCAGGCCCAGTTCATGGTCCTGATGTCCGTGGCCAATGGACTGAGCGTCATATCGGAGACCATTTTCGAAAATCGCTTCATCCATGTCAGCGAACTGCGACGCCTGGGTGCCGATATCCGAGTTTCCGGGAATACGGCGGCGGTTCGGGGGGTGCCTTCGCTGTCGGGCGCACCGGTGATGGCCACCGATCTGCGGGCCAGTGCTTCCCTGATCCTGGCCGGACTGGTGGCTTCCGGCACCCCCGAGATCAATCGCGTCTACCACCTGGATCGGGGCTATGAATCCATCGAAAAAAAATTCGGTGCACTGGGTGCCGCCATCCGGCGGGTTCCGGTGTAAAGAAGGTTTCGACGGATCGCGGCGACCGGCTCGATTCGTTGGGGCTTTTGCAGCAACTTTTACGGAGGTTCTGAAAATTAGAAACGCTCCGATTCGGTTTACGCAATACGCATAAGCCCTCGCCGTTGGAAGGGCGAACCGATGACCGCAGCCGCTTACGCTCGTCCGTTGATCCCGCTCGTGGTGGCCCTGGCAACGGGCCTGGCAGCCGGGTGTCGATTGCCGGGATTGATTCTGCCGGCAATGTTCGCCATTGCACCGGCCGCCGGCCGTGTCGGCATGCAGGTGCGGCGCCGAAAGCCCGCCTGCTTTGCACCCCTGTTTTTATTCTTCCTGCTTGGATACCTGAGCCTGCAGCCCTGGCTGGTGCCGAACCTGCCCGCCGAACACGTGGTTCATCTGGTGGGCGCTTCCAAGCAGCGCTTTGCCGCCAGGCTGGTGACGGAGCCGCGGTCTTCCGGCCGGCGCACCCGCTGCGTTGCGGCACTCGAGCACACACTGCCGGCCGGTGCTGCGGGCCGCAGGGTCATCGGGCGGATTCGCCTGACCCTGTTCGATGCGCCGCCCGGGCTGCGCCGCGGGGATCGCATTGCGTTTTCCGGCCGAATGCGTTCCTTTAAAAATTTCAATAATCCCGGCGGCTTTGATTATCGCCGCTATATGGCGTTTCAGAACATCCGCGTTTCATCCTGGTGTTCCGGGCGGCAGGTTGAGGTGCTCGAACGGCGGGATCGCGCTTCGCCGCTGGATCGCTTCCGGCAGCGCACCCGGAATCTGATCGACGCCGCTGCGGCCGGTGACGCCAACGCGATTCTGCGCACGCTGGTACTCGGGGACCGCAGCGGCGTTCGACCGGAACTGTCATCCGCCTTCCAGCGCACCGGCGTCAGTCACCTGTTGGCCATTTCCGGTCTGCACATCGGCATTATCGCCACGGCGGCGTTCTTCCTGCTGCGGTGGTTTTTTTCAAGATTCGAACGTTTCCTCTGGCAGGCATCGGTCCGACAGCATGCGGCCTTCTGGGCTTTTCTGCCGGCTGCAGCCTATGCGCTCATCGCCGGGATGTCGCCTTCCACCCAGCGCGCCCTGATCATGGTGGGCGTCTTTCTGGCCGCCTTTCCGTTGCGCAAAACACACGATCTGATCAACACGGTGAGCATCGCAGCGCTGGTCATTCTGATCGTCCATCCGCCCTCGCTTTTCAGTATCTCCTTTCAACTTTCGTTTGCAGCCGTTCTGGCGATTGTGCTCGGCATGCAAGCCCTGTTGCCGTTTTCGCCCGGCTCCGAAACAAGCCGGCCGCGGTGGCGCCGACTGGCGAACAAAGTCCTGCGCTTTGTGGCGGTTTCGATCTTTGCCACCCTCGGCACGCTTCCGCTGATCATGACCACTTTCAATCAGGTGTCTCTGATCGGCATCGCCGCCAATTGCCTGTTTGTTCCATGGATTGGATTCGGCGTCGTTCCGCCGGCCCTGGCCGCAACCTTCAGCCAACCGTTCAGTTCCTGGATGGCGCACGGGTTGATGCAGGCAGCGGCCGTCATGTTGAACTTCTGCCTGCCGGTGGTCGAGTGGCTTGCCGGCCGACCGTTTGCCGCGATCCAAACCATGGCCCTGTCCGGTCTGGAGATCGCCTGCTATTATCTGGTTTTCGGCCTGGCCACCGCCTGGTTGCACCATCGAATCATCACCGGCTCGACAGCGGCCGAGCATGCCGCCGTCCGGGAGGTTTCCGGTGCAGGCCTTTTGGCGGCCGTCCGCCGACGCTGGATACGCGCCGGACTGGTATTCGCGCTGCTGGTGCTGGGGGCGGACGTCCTCTACTGGGTCCATCAGCGGCATTTTTGTCGCGATTTGCGGATTACCGTTCTGGACGTCGGAGAGGGCAGCGCCGCCCTGGTGGAGATGCCGGGTGGCGGCTGTATGCTGATTGACGGCGGGGGATTCTCCGACAACGCCGCTTTCGACGTCGGTGCCGGCATTGTGGCCCCTTACCTGCGACAGCGCAAAATTCGCACGGTGGACACCATGGTGCTCTCCCACCCGGACAGCGATCACCTCAACGGCCTGCTGTACATTGCCGCTCATTTTCGCGTCGGTGCGATGTGGTCCAATGGACAGTCGACTCCCACGCTGGGATACCGCCGTTTGATGGAAATCATCTCCGAGCGGCAGATCCCGCATCCGGCCTATGCCGATTTGCCGCAACTGCATCGAACCAGGGATTTGGTGATCGAACTGCTCCATCCGCCGCCGGATTTCGCGAAGCAAATTGGAGCGGGGCGGAACGACGACGCCAACAATCACTCCGTGGTGGTCAAACTCTCCTGTGGTTCCACCTCATTTTTGTTTCCGGGTGACATCGAGGCCGCTGCCGAGGCCGAACTGATCGCAGCCGCCGGGGCAAAACTGCCAAGTGATGTGTTGCTGGTCCCGCACCACGGCAGCGCGACCTCCAGCACTTCCGAATGGATCGACACCGTAACTCCGAAACTGGCGGTGATTTCCGTACGCGAGCGCTACCGTCGTAAGCTCCCCCATCCTGACGTGCTGCAGCGCTATACTGCCCGCGGCGCTCGGCTGCTTCGCACTGACCGGCACGGTGCGGTCCGCTTGATTTCAGACGGCAGACATATCGAGGTGGACTGGGCCCGAAACGATCGCCTTGTTGCCGCAGTGGCCGGCCTGCCCCTGGCAGACTACTGGTATAAACAGGTAAAATGGTAGATTTTTTGGCTTTATTGGCGTATGATTATAAATTGGAATACGGATCTTGCAATTCTCGAAATTCACACGACGCGATAAACATCATTTCTTCGCGGGCAGCCGCCGAGGGTGCCGAGCCCCACGGGCCGCCTGCCGTTGACGGGATTGTTTGTGGAAGACCCGCTGAACAGAGACCGGTTTCTTGCCGGGCAGATCGCCGAGGGGATCATTACCCTGGATTCGGTTTCGGATTTTCAGTCGATCCTGCAGAAATTTCCCGAGAATCCAGCGCTATATGCAGCTTACGCCGATCTGCTGGTGCGACGCAAACGCTTCGATACCGCCGCAGATGCCTACGGCCGGGCGGCGGAACTGTTTCTGCGGGAACGGCGCTTGCTGGCGGCCACGGTCTATCGGGTCCTGGAGTGGCGTCTGAACAAACCGGCTCGGGAAGAGGCCTTGCGCTTTCATGAACAACTGTGTGAAATGGATCGATCCGGGCCTCCGATTCACCGCTTTTTGACCCGGCTGTCTTTTCCCGAATGGATCGCGTTTACCAACCGGATCGCGCGGCGGCGTTTGGATGCGCATCAGAAAATCAAAAAAATCGGTGACATTGAAAGCGCACTGTACCTGATTGTATCCGGTGTTGTGCGGGATACCCGGATTCTTGCGCTGCAGGGTCAGGAGCCCGTGCCTCCAAAGGAATACCGATATCTGTCGGAAAACGAGTTTTTCGGCACCGTATTTCCTTTCGAGGAAGAACATATTTCGGGATCGTATGCGGAAACCCTGACCATTGTTGAAATGGCGGTCATCAGTCGCCGCCGATTGCGGGAAGCCTGCCGCAAGTATCCCGGTCTGGAGCGGGCGCTGGTGGCGTTGTTGGAAAGCAGTGCCGATGAAAAACGCAATGTCGTTCGCAGTCAAGGACGCAAAGCCGACCGCCGCCTGCTGCCGGTTCGCATCCGGTTGCAGTTGGGCGGTTCAGATCCTGGCGATGGGAGCTATGAGGGCTTTACGCGGGACATATCGGTCGGCGGGGTCTGCGCGCTCCTTGAGGCTGAAGGGCGCGATCCAAGCGTGTTTTCCGGTGAACCGACCGTTCGTGTGCGCTTTCTCGGGGCTCCGGTGGCTCTGGAGGTGGAGGGCCGCATTGCCTGGAGTCGGCCGGTGGAAACGGCCGTCGGCAAGAAAACACCGGCCGTCGGGATACAGTTTCGCAACCTGACGCCCAAAATGGCGGGACTGTTGATGGTCTTTGCCGACATGCTCTATGAACCCACCGACGAAGGCACCGGCGATCGGAAGGGATTGCGCCGTGACAACCGGAGCCAAAAATGATATGATCAATTTTTGATGGAACCGTAAAAAGTCGAAATTCATAAAAATTCTGTCGTTCCCGCGCAGGCGGGAACCTCGATATCAAAGTTATTTCAAATGGTTAAACTCGAGATCTCTGCGGGGATGACACACGCGCGGAGCTGATTTTTTACGAGGCCGTCATTGTTTTGGCAAGCTTGCGCAAAGTTTCATTCGTGCGGGCTCGTCCAGGGGAAGGCGGCGGCATTTTGGAGCGCCCAGTTCCGAGTTGAGCCGATATTCCGGATATTTTTTTGGCCCAATTGTAATACATTATATTATTTTTGTAGTTTATATCGCAGGCTGGTTCATGAAAATTAATCTGAAAAACCGCGTCAGCGTAGCCGACTCGATGGTGCTGATCGGCATCGGACTGGCGGCCTCCTACTGGGTGCTCGAATCCCTGCTCAACATCTTCACTTCGCGTGATGTCAGTTTTTTCAACCATCTGCTCGGACCGGATATCAATGAGATCTGGCCGCGGATCATCGTCTTCTGCCTTTTTATCTTTTTCGGCTCTCACGTGCAGTTCACGATCAACAATCGCAAAAATGCCGAAGAGGCGTTGAAGGAAAGTGAAGAGAAATACCGCACGATTCTGGAAAGCATCGAGGAGGGCTATTACGAGATCGACCTGAAAGGCAAGTTGAACTTTTTCAACGATTCAGCCTGCCGGATGCTCGGATACCCCTGCGCGGAGCTCGACGGGACCGATGTGCGCAACCTGGTCAACGTCGATAATCTGCGAGGTATGCGGCGTGTTTTCCGCCGCGTGCTGACAACCGGAAGCAGTGCCGACATGTCCGAAGTCGAGATCCTGCGCAAAGACGGCCGGTCTCGAATTCTGGAGCTTTCGGTTTCGCTGAAGAAAAACCGGGAGGGTCGGCCGATCGGATTCGGCGGCGTTATGCGGGATGTCACCGAACGGTTGAGAAACGAACGGGAAAAGCAAAAATTGGCCGCTTTGCTGCATGAAGCCCGATCGGCAACCATTCTTGGATTGGCCAAACTGGCGGAATACCGGGACGAAGGCACCGGTAAACACCTGGAACGCATCCGTGAATATTCCCGTCTCATCGCCGAACAGATGGCCAAACTGCCCAAGTACCGGGGCTACATCACCACCGCCTACATCGAGGATATCTATCGTTCTTCCATTTTGCACGACATCGGCAAGGTCGGCATCCCCGATGCCATTTTGCTCAAACCCGAGGAACTCACCGAAGACGAATTCGAGGTCATCAAAACCCACACGGTGCTCGGCGGTGAAGCACTGAATGCCATCGACGCCCGCATCGAAGGAAAATCCTTCCTGACCCTCGGCAAGGAAATCGCCTACCATCACCATGAAAAATGGGACGGCAGCGGCTATCCCATGGGGCTGAACGCCGAGCAGATTCCGCTTTCGGCGCGAATGGTCGCCCTAGCCGATGTCTATGACGCCCTGACTTCCAAGCGTTTTTACAAGGAAGCCTACAGCCATGATCGCGCCCGTGAAATCATCGTTGGGTTGCGCGGCTCTCATTTCGACCCCGACGTGGTCGATGTGTTTCTGAAGGTCGAAGACCATTTCCGGCAGATCTGCAAAGAGCTGCGCGAAGAACAGGAAATCCTGGCCGATAACAACCATCGATTCTCCGTGGGCGGCTTGAAGAATTAACGCTCATTCCCACCTGTCAAAAAAAATCGTTTTTCAGGAGTTTGCCTGTAAACATTGTTTCGGCGCAGGCGAAAATCGGCTGGCGCCGCTGGCCGCCTGCACAGCCATTTTAGCAGCATCGCATTTTTTTCCTAAGAGCAGGGCACTGTACCTGCCATTGCCGGGGGAAGGCTGCAGCCGCATGCTTTCGTAGGGCGGGCCACCGTGCCCGCCCCTTGTCCGTTCGGGCGCCGCGAATCGGAGCGAGGGGCTTCTAAAGAAGGGGTCTTTTGCATGCAGTGTCGTGAAGCGGCAACGGTCGGCTCTCGGCCATCCACACATGCGATACTGCGTTAAAGGTGGAGCAACTCCTGCCCGTCCGGTTGACAGGGTCGGTTTCTGCGGTCACTGTGCAGGCAATGGGTGCTGCCGGGTTGGATGCCCTGAATTTTTCTTGACACTGAAGCCGCGGGTTTGATAATTGAATGAGCATTCATTCATTTTTTTCAAATTGCCACGGGGGGAGGTTGTTATGGTTCGAAAGATCAGGAAAGCCGCAGTCATCGGTTCGGGTGTGATGGGCGGCGGCATCGCCGCACTGCTGGCCAGTGCAGGGGTGCGGGTGACATTGCTCGACATAGTTCCACCGGATTTGAAAGAAGATGAAAAATCCGATCCCAAAGCCCGCAACCGTATCGTCAAACAAGGATTCGATCGGATCCTTTCGGCCCAGCCGCCGCTGCTGATGCATCCCAAGGACGCCGAACGCATTCGCATCGGGAACATGGAAGATGACTTCGAACGAATTGCCGACTGCGATTGGATCATCGAAGTGGTGGTGGAGAATCTGAAGGTCAAGCAGGATCTGCTGCAGCGGATCGAACCGGTCCGAAAGTCCGGTGCGATCGTATCCACCAACACCTCCGGCATTCCGCTGAAAGCCATGTCCGAGGGCCTGAGCCCGGAATTCAAACAACATTTCCTCGGAACACACTTTTTCAATCCCGTGCGTTACATGCACCTGCTGGAAATGATTCCCGGTCCGGACACGCGTCCCGAAATTCTCGATTTTATGGCCGATTACGGGGAACGGCTGCTCGGCAAAGGCATCGTCTGGGCCAAGGAGACGCCCAATTTCGTCGCCAATCGAATCGGCGTGCAGGGGATGGTCAAGGCCATGCAGCTGATGCGCGAGGAGGGGCTCACCATTCCGGAAGTGGACGCGGTGTTCGGTCCGGTCATGGGTCGCCCCAAAACCGCCATGTTCAAAACCGCCGACCTGGTCGGTCTCGACGTGCTGGCCCATGTGGCCCGTAACACCTACGAACTGGTGACCGAGGACGAAGCCCGCGACAGCTTCCGCCTGCCGGATTTCGTGGACGCGATGATCGAACGCAAGCTGCTGGGGAAAAAAGCCGACGGCGGCTTTTACAAGACCGAACTGGCGCCCGACTGGAGCAAAATCCGTAAAGTCATCGACCCGGAAACCTTCGAATACAAAGAATACGATGCCCCGGAATTTCCCTGCCTGCAGCAGGCCCGCCAGGCCCGCAGCCTGCCGGAGAAAATGAAAGCCGTGGTTTACGGTGACGACAAGGCCGCCCGCTTTGCCTGGAAGGCGCTGGCCCACAATTTGATCTACGCCGCCAACCGCATTCCCGAAATTGCCGACACGATCGTGGAGATCGACAACGGCATGAAGTGGGGGTTCAACTTCGAGATGGGCCCCTTTGAAACCTGGGAGGCGATCGGCCTTAAGCAGTCGGTACAGAAAATGGAGGCCGACGGATTTACGATTCCGGAGAAAATCCGGACCATGCTCGAAGACGGCCACACCGATTTTTACCGCTACCAAGACGGCAAACGCTATTTTTACGATTTTGCCACCCGAACTTACCGGGAAGTCGAAGTCAGTGAAAACATCGTGTCGCTGAAGGCGCTCAAGGCGGCCGGCAAGACGGTACAGAGCACCGCATCGGCCACCCTGGTGGACCTGGGAGACGATGTATTCTGCCTGGAGTTTCACACCAAAATGAACTCCTTGAATGCCGAAATCCTGGATTGTCTGGATCAGGCCCTGGACCACGTTGACCGGGAAGGCGTCGGGCTGGTGATCGGCAACGAGGCCGGCGGAATGCCGGCTCCGTTTTGCGCCGGTGCGGATTTGAAGGGCATCCTCACCGCCCTGGGGGAAGGTCGCTACGAGGACATCGAAGCCATGGTGGCCCAGCTGCAGAATGTGCTGCAGAAAGCCAAATACGCCCCGTTCCCGGTGGTGGCGGCTCCTTTCGGACTGGCTCTGGGCGGTGGGTGCGAACTTTGCATGGCTGTCGACCGCATCGTCGCCCACGCCGAGCTTTACATGGGCCTGGTGGAGGTCGGCGTCGGGGTGCTGCCGGCCGGCACCGGTTGCCTGAACCTCTGGCGCCGGTACATCGACAACATCCCGGAAGCCGTCGACGAATTCGATTTCGGCCCGCTGTTCAAGGCCGCTTTTATGAAGATCGCCATGGCCGAGGTTTCCGGCTCGGCGGCCGATGCCCGGGCCAAGGGCTACCTGAGGCCGCAGGATCGCATCGTTTTCAACCGCGATTCTCTGATCGGCGAAGCCAAAAAGGAAGTGCTGCGAATGGCGGAAGCCGGCTACGCTGCGCCGGTAAAACGACCGGTGCGAGTGATGGGAGAGGCCGCCCACGGAATGGTGGCCGCCGAGATATACAACCTCAATAAGGGCCGGTTTATCAGTGAATATGATGCCATGCTGGCGCGGAAAGTGGCTTTTGTTTTCAGCGGCGGGCAGGTGCGCGTCAACGCGGAGATCGACGAAGACGTGATCCTGACTCTGGAGCGCAAGTCCTTCATGGAATTGCTGCATCAGGAAAAAACCCAGGCCCGCATCGAACACATGCTGAAAACCGGAAAACCGCTGCGCAATTAGCCGCATCGGTTGCTTTCGGGACCAATATCCGGTTTTTAAAACCGCTGAAGGATCGTATGGAGGAGGGACCCAAATGAGAGATGCCTATATCGTAACGGCGATTCGGACGCCCGGCTGCAAGCGCAACAAGGGCGCTTTTCGAGATACCCGACCGGAAGATTTGCTGGCGTTTATACTGGATGAGGCGGTCAAACGGACCCCCAACCTCGAAAAGAAAGACGTCGAGGACCTGTCCATCGGCTGCTGTTTCCCCGAAGCTGAGCAGGGGCTTAACATCGGACGGTTGGCCGGCCAGATCGCCGGTTTTCCGGAGTCGGTCACCGGCGTGACCATCAACCGGTTCTGCGCCTCTGGTCTGGAGTCGATCGTCAATGCCGCCATCAAGGTGATGGCCGGCTGGACGGAAGTGATGATCGGCGGCGGCGTAGAGTCGATGACTTACGTGCCCATGGGCGGATATATGCCCCGGCCGCATCCGGACTATACCCGCGACCATGCCGAGCTGTATGTTTCCATGGGGATTACGGCGGAAAATGTGGCCCGCCGCTACGATGTGTCCCGGGAACAGCAGGACGAATTCGCCTATCAATCCCAGATGAAAGCGGCCAGGGCCCGTAAAAACGGTCTGTTCACCGAACTGGTGCCGACTCCGGCGACCGTGTTCGAGCCCCAGGAGGACGGAACCTACCGTAAAAAAAGCGCCCTGCAGGATTTCGACGACGGCATTCGGGATTCCACCACCGTGGAAAAATTGGCCAATCTGAATCCGGTGTTCGCCGCCGGCGGTACGGTGACCGCGGGTAACTCTTCCCAGACCACCGACGGTGCGGCCGCGGTGGTGATCATGAGTGAAGAAAAACTCAAGGCCCTGGAAATCCAGCCGCTGGCAAAGCTGAAATGCTACACCACCGTGGGCTGCAAACCGGAGGAGATGGGCGTCGGGCCGCGGTACGCCATTCCCAAGCTGCTGGAGATGGCCGGGATGAAGCTGGCGGACATCGGCGTTTTCGAAATCAACGAAGCCTTTGCATCCCAGGCCGTGTACTGCATCCGGGAACTGGGCATCGACCCGGAAAAAGTCAACCTCAACGGCGGGGCCATCGCCCTGGGCCACCCCCTGGGCTGCACCGGCTCCAAGCTGGCCGCAACGCTGCTCGCCAACATGAAAGCCAAGGGAGCCAAGTACGGCGTGGAATCCATGTGCGTAGGCGGCGGCATGGGCGCCGCAGCCCTCTTCGAGCTCTGTTAAATTTCTAAATCTAAATAGGGTCGGGCCACGGTTAGTGATGCTAAATGGGGTCGGGCCACGGCTAGTAATTGATATAACACAAATAATTATAGATTCTGCCCTCTGAAATAGGCTTATATCGACTTTTTGGGGGCCAAAAAGGGCGTTTTTCTCTGATTGCCTATGGCGAGAGCCAAGCGACACTTCATTCCAGGTTTCATCTGGCATCTTACTCACCGGTGCCATAAGGGGGAGTTTCTCCTGAAGTTTTCGAAGGATCGCCATCGCTATTTGCAGTGGCTGTATCAGGCCAAGAAGAAGTATGAACTGACGATCCTGAACTACATGATTACCTCAAACCACGTCCACCTTCTGGTTTTCGATACGGGTAAGAGGGAGGTCATCCCCAGATCGATGCAACTGGTTGCTGGGAGAACCGGTCAGGAATACAATCAGAGAAAACATCGAAAGGGAGCCTATTGGGAAGACCGCTATCATGCGACTGCCGTGGAGAGCGGGGAACATCTGGCGCGATGCATGGTTTATATCGATACGAACATGGTCCGTGCCGGTAAAGTCAGTCATCCTTCCCAGTGGTCTTTCTCCGGCTACAATGACATCCAGGAGCCTCGAAGAAAGAACATTTTGATCGACTATGAGAAACTGCGATGGTTGATTGGAGCTGGTTCCTACGATCAGCTTCAGAAGAGCCACAAAGGCTGGGTAGAAGAATACCTGAGAAGCGGTGTGCAAGTCCGTCAAGATGAGTGGACGGCTAGTATCGCTGTGGGAAGCAGGCCATTTGTCGAGAATGTGAAAACGCAACTGGGCTTTAAAGTAAAGGGTAGGGATGTCATAGAAGGCGGTGAGGGGTATCATCTCCGGGAGGAGACTGCTCCCTATAAGGCCAATTTTAGGGACAAAAAGGAGGATATAGGTTCTGAAAATGCCCATTTTTGGGATGTAAGCACTGAATAATCAGTCTCTTACTGTGGCCCGACCCCATTAAGAGAATAATCAGTCTCTTACTGTGGCCCGACCCCATTAAGATCTACCCCATTAAGATTAAGATCGAGCAAATCCCCCCAGTTGGTGCGCTGGCGCATGGCTTCGATATTTTCCTCGGCCACGAATTGCAGGCTTTCTCGGATTTGCCAGCCGCCGCCGAGCGCTTTGTAAAGGGCAACCAGATTCACAATGGCATCACCGCGGGTGGCCGTCCAAACGTCCTGCTGATCGGTTAAAAAGCGCTGGGCGTCCAGCACGCGCTGGAAATCCACCAATCCCTCCCTGTACTGCAACATGGAGAGACTCACCGATCGCTGGGAGGCTTGCACACTGTCCAGCAACAATCCGGCCTCTTCCTGTCTCCGCAAAAATCCCACCAGGGAATCTTCCACTTCCTGCTGCGCCTTGATCACGGTGTCCTCGTAGTTGACGATCAGTTGCTGTAACAGGGCGTCTTCGATTCGCACCCGGTTGGTGATACGGCCGTAGTTAAACAGGTTCCAGCGAATCGACGGGCCGCCGAAGAATTCAAAGCTCTCGGCTTTAAAAAGGTCACTGAAACTGCTGCCGCCAGGCCCGCCGGCCTTTGTGTTGCGGGAACTGCTGGTAAGCAAACCGAAGGAGCCGAACAGCTCAAAGGCCGGAAACAAATCGGCTTTGGATACACCGATCAACGGTGTCTGGGTGGCAATCTGGTATTCGGCCAGCCGAATATCGGGCCGCCGTCGCAATAATTCGGCCGGGATGTCGACCACCACCTGTAAAGGGGCTTTGGGAATGAGCCGGGAGCCGCTGAGCATGGCATCGATTTCACCCGGCAATTTGCCCAGCAAAGAAGCCAGAGCGTTTTTCGCCTGTCGCACGCTTAGTTCTAGACGCGGAATGAGGGCCTCAGTGCTTCTTAACAAAGATTTTGCCTGAGCCACATCCAGTTCGGTGACCGCTCCGGCCCTGAAACGGATTTTGGCGATTTCCAGTGAGCGCTGCTGGATTTTCACATTTTCCCTGGCGATTTCGAGTCGTTCTTCAAAGGTGCGCAGCAGAACGTAGGTGCGGGCCACTTCGGCGGTCAGCGAAACCAGAACATCATCATAGTTGGCGATGGAAGATTTCATATCGGCCACCCCGGATTCGATGGCGCGCCTGTATTTTCCCCAGATGTCCAGTTCCCAGGCTACATCGAAGCCGACATTGTATTGCCAGAAGGTGTCATCGATGTTTAAGCTGTTGGGCGCATTTTCACTCAGGTGATTGCGGGCGGCACCGCCCCGGGCCTGTTGCTTCTGGGGATAAGCGTTTCCGATCAGCACACCCAGTTGAGCGCGGGTCTGGAGTATGCGCAAGCCGGCGATCTGAAGGGTCAGGTTTTGCTGATAGGCATCTTCCACCAGGCGATTCAGTACCGGATCATTGAACACCTTCCACCAGTCCGTGTAATCGGCGGGTGCTGTTTTTATCCCCATGCCGCGGGATTCGATCCATTCGGTCAGCACCGGTGCATCGGGTTTGACAAAATCCGGCCCCACCATGGTGCAGCTGCTGCAAAGCACCGCAGAGACAAGCACAGCG
>DAXETY010000166.1:0-7154 GCA_051155755.1 Desulfobacterales bacterium | reverse complement strand
GCAGGCATATACGCGAACCTGGTATACCAACCGGGTCCGCAATTCAGGGGTTTCCACTGCCTTGGGGGTAAATTCGGCCGTGGGGGAAATGTAGCCGATCCAACCACGATAGCGCTTTTCCGGGTATGAGTTGGTGCGGATGTGCGCCTCCATGCCCGGAAAAATTTTCCCCAGCTGCGGTTCCGGGATGTAGGTGCGGACCCACACCGGATCGGTCAGGGCCAGGGTCAGCACCGGGCGCTGGGGAAACGCCATGTCGCCGGGCTGCAAAATCCGATTGCGGATCACGCCGCCGGAAGGTGCTACCAGTTCCGCATCAGCCAGGTTGCGTTTTGCCAGCACCAGCTCGGCTTCCAGCGCCCGAAGCCGGGAGCGTGCCGCGGCGATGTCTTCCTTTCGCGGTCCGGCCAGCGCCAGTTCCAGCTCCTGGCGAGCTGCCTCGAGCTGAGCTGCGGCACTTTCCGCCCGGGCCCTGGCCTCATCGGCACTTTCGCGGGAAGCTAGGCTCTTTTGCGCCAGTGGCTCCAGCCGCTGCCAGGTGCGTTGCGCATCGGCTGCACGGGTTTTTGCAACCTCTACATGGGCGCGGGCCCGTCGAATTTCTTCGATTCGGGTTCCGGCTTCCAGCTTGGCGACCACGTCTTGCTGGGCGGCCTTTTGGGCCTCGGCCCGGGCCACCGCACTTTCGAGCCGCTCGGTTTCCAGAACGGCCAGCAGGTCGCCTTTTTTGACCGACTGACCTTCCTCGACACGGATGTCGGCAATGCGCTCGCTTCCGTTGAAGGCCAGCTCGACCTGACGGATATCGACATTGCCGTACAGTCGCAGCAGATTCCCGTTTTCGGCCGAATCCTCCTGAAAAAAGCCATACCACACAGCGGCGGCAACCCCAGCGACAACCAGCATCCCGACCAGGCCACGCAGAACCAGTTTTGGCATCCCCCGGTCTCTTTCTCCTTGATTTGTATACGAATTTTAATAAATTTTGATTTTTTATCAGACCGTCAATTTTGGTGCGCGTTGAAAAAACGTTAGTTCAGGCGGGAAGATTGTGCAAGCAGGATTTTGGTCAAAGAATGCGGGTCCCGGCATCATCTCCGGACGTGCTGAAGGCGGTTTGGAACACCGACGAATCAGCCGCGAAAGCGCTGGCGGATCGCTTCTTTTTCCGCAGGAGAGAGCCGATCCCATTGATCCAGTGCCCGCTCGATCTGGCGCCGTTCCTCCGGGGTGAGCTGCTGCCACTTTTCGAACAGCCGCTGAAAATGCCGTCGGTCTTCGGGCTCCATGCGATTGAGCTGCTGCATCCGACGGCGTAGCTGCTCTTTTTCTTCCGGCGACAGCGACTCCCACTCCCGCAGGTTTTCATCGATGGATTGGCTCTGGGCCACGAAAATCCAGGTCGGCACGCTGCGGTTTTCAGACACTGCCGCCGCCGAAGAAGAAGCAACATGGGCGGGCACCGCCCAGGCCGGGGCGCTCAGCAGCATAAAGGTCATCAGCATCGCCAAAATAGACAACCGCATCGACGCAATTGGATCAGGCATACTCTTCATAAAGATCGTTCCTCGAGGCGCCCTGGTTTTGATTTTCCGTCGGGTGGTCGTCTCCGGTAACATTGACCACCCGGCTGAGCTTTTCGATGGTCTGAAATTGTTTCAGCAAATCCAGGTTGCGGATGACTTCCAGATCTTCTTGCGACAATTGCCGGTAATTGTCAACCGTGGACACCGCCGGGGCCCGGGAAGTAGGCACCGGGCTGCGATCGGTGAAGATCCAGACGGCGATCATCAGGGCGGCGGCGGCCGCCAGCGCCGGCAGTCCGCGCCGGAAATTCCAGCGAAGTGGGAACCAATGCCGGTATCGCTCGGATCTCCGATGCAGTGCTGCGATCATCGCCGCCGATTCCTCGGCGGTAAGCTGCGGCGCCTCTTCGGTACTTCGAACCCGACCGATCACCGCCTGCAACCGGCTGCGCTCCTCGCGACAACCGGCGCAAACCGCCAGGTGCGCTTCCCAACGCCGGGACGCTTCGGGGTCGAGTTCACCGTAAACGTCCAGCATCAGGGTTTCGTTTCGATCCGGACAGGCATTCATGAGTTTTCTCCTTGACGATCGTCGGCCCAGTCGGCCAGAGCTTCCCGCAAAATGCGGGTCGCCCGAAACAGATGACTTTTTACGCTGCCTTCGGCCAGGTCCATCGCCCGGGCGATTTCGCCAATGGTCATCTCCTCGTAGACCTTCAACTGAAACGCCATCCGCTGACGGTCGGTCAGAAGTTCCATGGCTTTTTGAAGGTTGCGGTGCAGCTCGCGCGCCTGCAGGTTCTTCACCGGGTTGCCGGTGTCTTCGAGATCCGGCTGCTGATCCGGTGCCTGCAGGTCGATTTCTTCCAATTGCGGTGACGTCCGTCGCAAGGGAAACAACCGTCTCCACCGAATTTTTCGCCGGCGGGCATCCAGGCAGGTATTCACCAGGATCCGATAAAACCAGGTGTAAAAAGAAGATTTTCCCTGAAAATTCTTCAGGTTCCGCAGTGCAGCCAAAAACGCCTCCTGCGTCAGTTCCAGGGCCTCCTCCCGATCCTGAGCACACATGCGGTAGGCTACGGCAAAGGCCCGATCCTGGTACCGGCGGACCAGTTGCTCCGTCGCCCTGCGATCGCCGTCACGCGCCTGAGCCACCAGGACACGCTCGTTGCTGTCCAAATCGGCGGGCCGTCGTTCCGAGCGGTTGATGGGGATCGGTTTCGCTTTTACTGGTTTCGACTGTCGCATGCGCGTTGTCAGAGGTCCCTCGCCCTGGCGGCCGGATTCCGGAAGCCGGCAGCGTTGCGTGTTTGACGAATTAGACGTCGCCGGCCGGGAAACGGTTTACATTGAAGAGAAGCACATGGAGTTGTGACCGCACCTTTTCATCTGAAACCGTTGACCGGCCCGTCCATTGTCCCATTTGGCCCGTTTGCCGCTTTCCATTCGCCGTTCGCCTTTCGCCGTCAGCCGTTATATACGGCGGCCCTGTCCCACGTTCAACATAAAAGGGCGGAAATCATCGCAATGGATGATTTCCGCCCGATCTTCGCACATCCTTCCGGCTTTGGAAGCCGGTCAGGAAAGCTTTTCCAGCGATGCCGAAATAAAGGCCGGCAGGTCGCCCGGATTACGGCTGGACACCAGATTGTCATCGACCACAACCTCGCGGTCGATGAAATCGGCACCGGCGTTTTTGATGTCCTGGATGATCGATTTATAGCCGGTCATCGTCTTTCCACGCAGCACGTCGGCGGTAATCAGCAGCTGGGCGGCGTGACAGATGGCAAACACCGGCTTGCCGCTTTTGACGAAATCCCCGGCAAACCGAACGGCGTCTTCGTCCACCCGGATCTTGTCCGGGGAGTAGCCTCCCGGGATCAACAACGCGTCGAATTCATCCACAGCGACGTCCTTGACGGCCCGGTCGATTTTCACCGGGGTGTTGTCTTTTTTGCCCCGCACCGTGGCGCCGGCTTCCAGTCCCACGTGCACGATCCGATGTCCGGCCTTTTCGAATGCCTGCACCGGCTCGGTGTATTCCGAATCTTCAAACAGGTCCGTGATGATCACAGCAACTTTGCTCATAATCGATTCCCTCCCAGTGTTAATGCTTTCCTAAAAAAAATGTATCGAATCATAACGTGAAGAGTTCACATTGAATCCGTGTCGAAAAATGGGGTGAGGGCCCTATTTTCAGCAGGGGCCGGCAGTAAACGACTTTGGCGGTCGGGCGCTTTGCCGATGCGGTTGCGTCAGAACAATTCAATGCTTGATCTGCAGGATTTTTTGCGGCAAAACCGTTGTCCTTTTTGGGCGTGGACGTCCGGGGGGTCAGGTTCTTTCCCGATTCCGCCGGACGCCCGGTGGCATTTGCAGTTCTTTCTGCCGGGCCCCAATGGAGGTGGACACCATCAGGAGGCGCCGGCCGACGCTTTAAAGAGGTGTTCGTACTGTCCGTAGCCCTCGGCTTGGAGTTTGTCGGCCGGAATAAATCTGAGCGCAGCGGAGTTGATGCAGTACCGCAATCCCGTCGGCGGCGGTCCGTCCGGGAATACGTGCCCCAGGTGAGAGTCTGCGTGCTTGCTGCGCACCTCGGTGCGAACCATCATAAAGCTCTTGTCGACGTGCTCGACGATGTTTTCCGGCTCCAGGGGCCGGGTGAAGCTGGGCCAGCCGGTCCCGGATTCGAACTTGTCGGTGGAGCTGAACAGGGGCTCTCCGGAAACGATGTCGACGTAAATACCGGGCTTTTTGTTGTCCCAGTACTGGTTATTGAACGGCGGTTCAGTGCCGTCCTGCTGGGTCACCTTGTACTGCATCGGGGTGAGCTTTTCCCGCAGCGCCGCATCGTCGGGCTTGGTATAAGATGTGTTGGTTTTATTGGATTTTTCATTATTTACGGCTTCATGGGGTTTTTGGCCCCAGACCTGCTGGATGAACCGATCGCGGCCGGATCCCTTGCGATAGGACCCGTAGTGCCCCGCGCTCTTTTTGTAAAAATCCTGGTGATAGTCTTCCGCTTTGTAAAAAGCGGTCAACGGCTTGATTTCCGTGACAATGGGCCGGTCAAACCGACCGGAGTCGGCCAATTCGGCCTTGGAAGCCTCGGCCAGACGTTTCTGGTTGTCATCGTGATAAAAGATGGCCGAACGGTACTGACGCCCGCGATCGACGAACTGGCCGCCGGCGTCGGTGGGATCGATGTGGCGCCAGAAGACCGCCAGCAACTGCCGGTAGGTAACCTTTTCGGGATCGTATAGGACCTGAACGGCCTCGTAGTGATCGGTACCGCCGGAGGCTACCTTCTTGTAGATGGCGTTCTCCTCCCGGCCGCCGGTGTATCCCGACACGACTTCCACCACTCCGTCGACTTTTTCGAAGTCCGCCTCCGAACACCAGAAACACCCGCCGGCAAAAGTGGCCCTTTCCAGATTTTGGCTGTTTGATTCCATTGGTTGACTCGCTGTATTTCCTTTACCTTGAAAAAAGTAGATTCCAATCACCGCTGCCAGCATCACCAGCAGCACATAACCGATTTTATTCATTTCATCCCTCCGGATGACGGAATTGCCAAAAAATTTCCGGCGCCGAACAAAGTTCGGCAGCCGAATTAGGTACACTCATTTGTGTAACCATTTTTGGGGGAAAGTCAAAAAAAGCAGGGCGCCGGAGACCGGCGCCCTGTTTTTGCTTCTCTTATTTGGGAATGCTGTGTTTTAACTCTGTCGGAATTTAATCGTCGTAGTCGTCATCGTCATCGGAAGCCAATACGATGTAGGCAAAAAAGTCGACGGTATCCGGACAGGCGAATAGGCCGTAGGCCGTAATTTCATCATCCTCATCGATATCATCCAGGTCCGACGTCGAGCTGTTTTTCTGGATGATCGAATCGTCGACCACTTTGATCAGTTTCCCATTCTTTAAAAGCACCTGCCGACTAGATTCGTAAACCTGATCGACCGTTCCGTTGAGCAATTCCGCGTTGATTTTCATCACTTCAACCGTCGGTTCATCAGTAGCCTCCGGATCAAGCTTCAGGATCACGTTCAGCAGATTCATTGTGTCTCGACATTTTACAATCTTATCGGCCAGCTGTTCCCATGCGGTGTAGTTGACCTTAGCGCTTCCCACAAAAACCGATGCCGTCGAAGGGAGGAAGTAATCTTTTTCGATATCGTCATTAACAAGAACGGATACCCAATATCCATCGTCCTCCTGTGTCATGTACTTGAGCTGGCCTTCCACCGGCTGGCGCTTGACAAGGACCGCGACCGCGTTAAGCAACTCGTTTTCCGTATCATATTTCCCGAACAGGCGCACTCGCATGCCCTCTTCGATATTCAAGGGATTGAAAGGTTGATCGCAACCGGCCAAAACCAGGGTATCCGGATCCAATATAACTTCCACTGTCGGGCCCAGTTCCTGATCCTCGTCGAGAGTCACAACGACACTGCCGCTGCCTAAATTCTGAACATCTGAAACTACGCCTTTTAAATTCAAAATTTCTCCAATCACAACCACCGAGGCTGCCAAACGGCTGCCATCCAAAGTACCGCGGACTTTGGCTCGAGTTTTATAGGCATTGTCTAAAACGGCAAACCATTTTGTTTGCGGTACAAAAGTCCCGTCATACAGAACGGCATTCTCGTCCAGAATCACCTCCACACTGCCGCGATCCTTATCGTCCAGTAAGAGATGGAAACCGACTTGATCGTTTCTATCCTCGTCAGTCTCCGTAAACGCAGTGCCGATTCTGCCGCTGAGGATCTCCGGGCATATTTTCGGCGGTGTATCGTCATACTTGATGTCGGCAAACACCACCGGCCGGAAGATGCACTTGCCCGATCGGCCGGCCTTGTGGAGATTGATGGATTTTTCGGCATCCACGTCCAGCTGGATCTGGAGGGTTTCGCCCGGAATCACTTCGAATGTGCCGCGGGGACTCACGTCGATGCGGCCGCTGGGCAATTTAAGTTCAATACCATCGCTGTCGCATTCGCCGCCTTCAATCCAGACATCCTTGATTCCCAGCCGGATTTTTGAATATTCTCCGGCGGGAACGTCCGTGGCGAGTTTCAACATGTAGTAGTTGTCATCCTGGTATTCCAGAAGATCGATCGTGCGGCCCTTGGTACTGCTGTATATCACAATGGGCTTGCGGTTGCCGGCATACTCCGACGGGATCAGGGTCACCTCTGTAATCGTTATCCATATTTTCTCTGCTCCGGCGGGCGCATCGGTCACCAGCACGGCCACCGAGCCGGTCTGGCCGGCAGGCGTGGTCGAAGGACCGTCACCACCGCTGCCACCGCCGCCGCACGCGATGATCAATGCCAGGGCCAACATGGACGTCAGGAAAATGTCTAAAAGGATCTTGGGTTTCATCTCTCCTCCTCGCTTTCAAAAAATGTGATCGGCCCTGCCGTCCATCAGGGGCCGATTTGCATAAATGTATCCTTGTTTTGTACTTTTTCGTGAAATGACGCACCGGGTGAAGGTGCGCAAACTCAAACCGTTTCAAATACTACTTGCCGGGGCCACCGCCAGGGCCGCCACCGGGTCCGCCGCCAGGGCCGCCGCCGGGCCCACCACCCGGACCCCCGCCGGGTCCACCGCCAGAGC
>DAXETY010000165.1:0-4261 GCA_051155755.1 Desulfobacterales bacterium | reverse complement strand
GCAGTTGAGAGTGCAGGCCGAACAGATGCGGCAGGCCATGGCGCGGTTGGCCGCCGCCAGAAACATCGATTGGGATTTCAGGGTCACGCGGGGTTCGGTGGCCGGCGAAGTCATGACGGCCGGTGCCGAGGCCGATCTGGTCATCCTGGGAAAGGTCGGCCGCTCGTTTTCCGCTGCCCGGCGCATGGGTTCCACAGTGCGGATGATGGTGATGCAGCGTCAGGGGCTTACCCTGATTCTACAGGCGGGAGGACGCCTGACGGTGCCGGTGTTGGTGTTCTACGACGGCAGCGAATCCGGCGAGTCGGCGCTGGAAGCAGCCGGGCAATTGGTGAAAGCCGAAGACGGGAAGTTGACGATCCTGGTTCTGGCCGAAAGCAAGGAAGAGGCGCGCACCCTCCAGATGGATACGCTCGAACGGCTGCAGCAGCTCGGTTTGGGGGCGGATTTCCGACTGCTGGTCAAACCCACCGCGGGTGGGCTCCTGCAACTGGTTCAACGGGAAACCACCGGACCGGTGGTGATCCCTTGTGGCCTGGAACGCCTGCAGGACGAGTGGATCTGCGCCCTGATCGACGAAGTGCCGAATCCGGTGCTGCTGGTGCGCTAATCATTTTATTCCGGGGTCTGCAGCGGCGGTTTGCCGGCCCGGCGGCGCAGCCGGTTGATGGTTTGCAGCACTGACGGCAAGCACACCAGCCGGCGCACGAGACGTCGTTTTCCCGGCAGGCTGAGCAGCGACAGACCGAGCACAATGGAGATGATGCCCTGTCCCGGCAGTACCAGCATCGCCAATCCCGCCAGCACAAAGACCCCGCCGAGAATGTTTTTGAGAACCAGGTAGATGATCCGCAGCGCCGGGTAATCGGCAAAGGGTATCGCGGTGCTGCTGCTGCGGATATAGACGAAGTAATTCGGCGGCAGGTTGATCAGGATGAAGTAGATCACCACCAGGCTGCCGAGAAACACCACCAGCGAGAGCGCTCCCACCAACGCCAGCAGGGTTTGATGCGCCTGGAACCAGGTGACTAGGGCTTCGAGCCATGCTATCTGAGACAAGTCGCTCGGCATCGACGTCGCGGGCGGCGCCCGATCAATGAAAGTTTTTCCTAAATTGAGCGATTGTCGAGGTTGCCGCAGATACAAGGAAGAAGTCGTTGCGCTATAGTGTACTATGCGCAACGGCCTCTGACGCAGTAGATGCGGTAAGATCGGCAATCCCGCAGGGTTTCAAATTTTCAAAACTGAAATCGATTTAATTCCTCTGAGTAGAATGAAAAATTATGTGTTTTGAAAATTTGAAACGCTCGGTTTAGGTTTTTGCCAGAATTCGTGGCAATAGTAGGGCAGCCGGCGACCGTCGTCAACTCGTGGCCATCCACAGGTGATGGCAATTTTCATGCCCGGCGAATTGTCGATTCGGTGCTGCCCGGTACGCGGCCCTGCAGCACGCGGTACAGGCAGGCCCAGGCAATGAAGGTTACCGGAAGGGTGATCAACAGACCGAGCCCGCAGGGAATCAGGCCCAGCAGATTCAGCAAAAACACCCATCCCCAGAATCCGGCAATTCGCCAAAAGCTTCCCCGCGCCAGGGTATAACTCCGCCTCAGTGCGTCCGTTGGTCCAACGCCGTCATCGACGATTACCAGGGCATAAAAGGAGAACCAGACCGAAAACAAAATGCCCGGCAGGATCAAAAGCCCAAAACCCAGCAGGCACAGCAGACCGGTTAGCAGGCTGGCGATCAGGTAGGCCGGCACCTTGCGATAGTGAGCATGCAGGTCTTTAAAGCTGGTCGTTTCTCCATCCGTCAATCGCAGTCCGACGACGGCAATGCCCAGCGTGACCACCATCTCCAGAAACGCGGTCAAAAGCGCCACAACGGCCGAGGCGATGCCCGCCTCCGGGGGCAGCGAGTCCCCCAATACGTCGGCGGCTGCCTGGATGGCAAACGGAACGACCACCATGCCGACGATGGTCAGCACCGGTTCGCGTTTGACCGTCTGCCACCCGAAGCGGATGCAATCGAGATTGGAGAAAATCCGATCGGCCCCGAAGTCCCGAATCTCCTGAACCTCGCCCAGTGAGAAGTCTGCGCTGAGGTCAAGGCCGGTTTCGGGATTCGGCGACGAATCCGCGACGGACAGTCTCAGATGATCGGCAGGGTCGATCCGGATCAAGCGGCCGCATTTTTTGCAGGTCGCACGCAAGGTGCGCTGCGTGGAAATTCTTTCATCCGGCACCCGATACAAGGCGTTGCAGGAAGGACAGACAATTTTCATGGTGTTTTCCGGGTTCAATTCGATTCTTGCCCAAACCGGGTGCTGCTGCAAGTTCAACATCGAAGCACAACAATGCTTCTGTTGACTCATACCGGTGTGTTCCAGAGCCCCGCAAGAGAATTATGTTATCACATTTCACTCGAAAAATCCCTGGTCGGGATTGATCCGGGGACGTCGCATCCGGACGGGCGGGCATTCATTCTTTACGCTTGGGAGGAATGCGGCTCATGGCGTGTTCGGCCAGGGCGGTGATGGTCAAACTGGGATTGACGCCCGGATTGGCGGGGATCGCGGAGCCGTCCACGATATAAAGACCTCTGTGGCCGTAGGCCTCGTTGCGGAGGTCGATCACGCCCTGTTCGGGATCCGGACCGATGGCGCAGCCGCCCAGTATGTGCGCGGTGGTGCCCATGTTGAGCAGGACCTCGTTGAGGGTGTTGCGCGGAAAGCCGTCGATCTTATCGGCCAGGATGCGGGTTGCATCCTGCGCCTGGGGGATGCAGACCGGTACCTTTTCCCGGCCGGGTTCCGTTTCCGAAACCAGAAGCGGTTTGAAGGGCCAGAACCAGCGGCGCCTGCGGCGCACGCGCAAACTGTTGTCCAGGGTTTGCATCACCAGCAGGATAATGGTGCGGCGCGCCCATCCGAACGGCCACATGAGACGCAGGCTCTGGACCGGGTGGCGCAACAGACCGGCGGCCCATTTCAGGGAACGGATCATCACCGGGCCCGGATCGGTCAAACGGGTCGCCAGGAGTCCGAGCAGATCGGAGCCGGCCGGGAATCGCACCGGTTCGATGTGGGTTACGGCATCGACAAAGATGCTCGAGGTGATGGCCACGCCCCGGGAGTAATCGACCCTGTGGTTTTTGGCCGTGGCACCGGTCAATGATTCGCTGTTGGTTCGTACCCGACAGCCCAATTGCGGCGACAGGTTCGGCAGGGTTCCTTTTTCGCGGCAGCGCATCAGCAGGGTCAGCGTACCGAGCACCCCGGCAGCCAGAACCAGGCGCCGCGCATGAAAGGTACGCTGCCGGCCGGTCGAAAGCCAGGCCGTGGATCGGGTGGTTTCCACATCATATCCGCCGGCGGGCCCCATCCGGATCAAAGAAGCCCGGGTTTCCGCAAATATCTGTACGCCCAATTGTTCCGCCAGGTAAAGGTAGTTTTTGACCAGGGTGTTTTTGGCATTATACCGGCAGCCCACCATGCAGCCGCCGCAGAATCGACAGCCGCTGCGCGCCGGTCCACGACCCTCGAAATAGGGATCCGCAACGGTCTTTTCAGGTTCACCGAAGAAGACGCCGACATCCTGGAGGCGAAAGGATTGGCGACAGTCGAGCTCTGCGGCAACCCGCAAAAGGATTTCATCGGCGGCCGAGGCTTCCGGCACCCGGTCGACACCGAGCATCCGGCGGGCGGTTCGAAAGTGGGGGGACAGGGCGGACTTCCAGTCCTGCATCTTCGCCCACGACCCGCTGCGGTAGAAGGCATCCGGAGGTTCCAGCAACGTGCCGGCATATCCCAGGCTCCCACCGCCGACGCCGCTGTAATGCAGGATCAGCACATCCGACAGGAGGCGAATGCGCAGCATGCCGTAACATCGCAACAACGGCAGCCAGAGCGACCGCGGCAGGTTCCAGTTGGTACGGGGAAAGTCTTCGTCGCGGTAGCGGCGGCCGGCTTCCAGCACCGCCACCGAGTAACCCTTCTCGGCCAGCCGCAGGGCGCTGACGCTGCCGCCGAACCCCGATCCGATGACCACGAAATCGAATGTATTCTCATCGCCGGCCATGCCGTTAACTCCGAACGATCGTGCGAAAAGGTCGATGAATTCACCGCAGAGTCGCGGAGAACGCCGAGAACATCTCTTTTCGGTTTGCCGCTGAGAGGGCGGCAAACCGAAAGGTGCATCTGTCTCATGTTCCTATGATTTGTAAACAATTGGGTGTAAAAAGAAAAGGGTATTGCCCAAAGAT
>DAXETY010000164.1:0-37964 GCA_051155755.1 Desulfobacterales bacterium | reverse complement strand
TTTCAGAAACTTAGATTCCTGCGTCCGCGCGGGGGGCGGCACGGCTGTCGCGAAGAAAAACTCGGAGACGGCTGGGGCGAAATTCGCTGCGGACAGCGGGACTGGGAAGATTTCTACCGCCGGCGCTGGCAGTACGACAAGAAGGTGCGCTCCACCCACGGGGTGAACTGCACCGGTTCCTGTTCCTGGGATGTCTATGTCAAAAACGGCATCATCGTCTGGGAAACCCAGTGCACCGACTATCCGGCCTGCGGCAGCGGCTATCCCAATCATGAGCCCCGGGGCTGCCCGCGCGGGGCCACCTATTCGTGGTACACATACAGTCCGGTCCGGCTCAAACACCCCTTGGTGCGCTCCGAACTGCTGCAAATGTGGCGCAGTGCACTCTCGCAGCATCCGGACCCGGTCGAGGCCTGGCGCAGCATCGTCGAAGATCCTGAAAAACGCAGGGCTTATCAACGCCTGCGAGGCAAAGGCGGTTTTGTGCGCGTATCCTGGGAAGAAGCCGCCGACCTTACGGCCGCCGCGCTGGTGCACACCATCGACCACTACGGCCCGGATCGAATTTTCGGCTTTACGCCCATCCCGGCCATGTCCATGGTCTGCTACGCCTCCGGGGCCCGTTTCCTTTCTTTGATCGGCGGCTCGATGATCAGCTTCTACGACTGGTACTGCGATCTGCCGCCGGCCTCGCCCCAGGTGTGGGGCGAGCAGACCGACGTTCCCGAAAGCGCCGACTGGTTCGAGTCCACCTACATGATCGTATGGGGCACCAATCTCCCCATGACCCGCTCTCCGGACGCCCATTTTTACTCCGAGGCGCGCTACCGGGGGGCCCGGGTGACGGCCGTGGCTCCGGATTACGCCGAGTACGTCAAATTCGCCGATACCTGGCTACCGGCGCGGGCCGGCACGGACGCGGCCCTGGCAATGGCTATGACCCACGTGGTGCTCAAGGAATTTTTCGTCGAGCGCCGGGTCGATTATTTTCAGGACTATGTCAAAACCTACACCGACCTGCCGTTTCTGGTGGTGCTGGAAACACAGGGCAAGGATCACCGGCGCGTGCCGGGAGCCTTTCTGCGGGCAGCCGACCTGGGAGAAGACGGCCCCTCCGGCCGCTGGAAAACGGTGGTTTTCGACGATAACGAAAAATCGTTCCGGGTACCCAACGGCAGTATCGGGTTTCGCTGGGAAGCGGGCGGCCGCTGGAACCTGGACTTGACCGGCACCGGAGACGGCTCGCCCGTCGATCCCCGCTTGAGCTTTGCCCGGGACAACGAAGGCCGCCGCACGGTGCGCTTCCCCCTGTTCGAATCGCACCATGCGGCGGTGCACAGCGGATCGGTGCCGGTTAAAACCGTCGAGACCGCCTCCGGCACACTGGAGGTGACCACGGTGTTCGACCTGCTGGCCGCCCAGTTGGGCGTTTGGACCGGGGACACCGCCGAAATGCCGCCCGGCGATTATCCGCGCAACTACGACGATGCGACGGCCTATACCCCGGCCTGGCAGGAAGCCATCACCGGGGTTGCCCGCCGGGACACCATCCGGGTGGCGCGGGAGTTTGCCGACAATGCGGCCAAAACCCGCGGCAAGTCGATGATTTTTCTGGGCGCGGGCACCAATCACTGGTACCACAGCGACACCACCTACCGCGCCATCTTGAACCTGACCACCCTGTGCGGCTGCCAGGGCGTCAACGGCGGCGGCTGGGCCCATTACGTCGGTCAGGAAAAGGTGCGCCCCCAGGCGGCCTGGGCCCAACTGGCTTTCGGCCTGGACTGGCGCCGACCGCCGCGCCAGCAGAACGGCACCTCGTTTTTCTATTTCGCCACCGATCAGTGGCGTTACGATACCCTCGACCTGGAAGCATTGCGCTCGCCCATCGCCGAAGACATTGCCACTCCGCGTCATCCGGCCGACTGCAATGCACTGGCCGCCCGTCTGGGCTGGCTGCCGTCCTATCCCCAGTTCGACCGCAATCCACTGAAACTCTGCCGGGAGGCTCAAGGCAGGGGCGCAGACAGCGACGAGAATATCGTCGCCGACGTCGTGGATCGCATCCGGCGCGGCGACCTGCAGTTTGCGGTCCAGGATCCCGACAATCCGGCCAATTTTCCGCGCGTGCTGTTCCTGTGGCGCGCCAACCTGCTGGGCGCCAGCGGCAAAGGACACGAATATTTCCTCAAGCACCTGCTGGGGTGCGATAGTGCGGTGTTCAACACCGACAGTCCACTTCGGCCCGAAACGGTGCAATGGCGCGAGCCCGCCCCGGAAGGCAAGCTCGATTTGCTGGTCACCTCGGAGCTGCGGATGTCCACCAGCGCCTTGTATGCCGACGTGGCCCTGCCGGCGGCCGGTTGGTACGAGATGCACGATTTGAGCACCACCGACATGCATCCGTTCATCCATCCGTTCAATCCGGCGGTGGATCCCCCCTGGCAAGCGCGCACCAACTGGGAGCAGTTCAAAATCATTGCCGAACGATTCTCGGCGCTGGCGGCAAAGCACCTCGGGGTGCGCAAGGACCTGGTGGCCACCCCCCTGATGCACGACAGCCCCGGTGAAATCGCCCAGGCCGAGGTGCGGGACTGGGCCCGCGGCGAAGTCGAAGCGGTGGCGGGCAAAACCCTGCCGGTGCTCACGGTGGTGGAACGCGATTTCCCCAACACCTACAAGATGATGACCGCCCTGGGACCGTTGGCCGCCGACCCGGGGCTGGGCTCCAAAGGCGTCGCCTGGAAGGCCGAGGAGGAATACGGGGAATTGAAGCAAATCCTGGGAACGATCACCGCCGAGGGCATATCCATCGGAATGCCGTCGCTGGAAACCGCCAAGCAGGCCGCCGAGGCCATTTTGAAGCTGGCACCGGAGACCAACGGCCCGACCGCAGTGAAGTCCTGGAAGGCGGTGGAGAAAAAAACCGGCCGCTCCCTGACCCACTTGAGCATCGAACGCCGCAACGACCGGTTCTCCTTCGCCGATATCAGCGCCCAGCCGCGCAAGATTATCACCTCGCCGATCTGGAGCGGCATTGAAACCGAAGACCGGCGCTACTCCCCCTTCGTAATCAACGTGGAGGAAAAGGTGCCGTTTCGCACCCTGACCGGACGAGCCCAGATTTACCAGGACCATCCCTGGATGCGGGCCTTCGGAGAAGCCCTGCCGCTGTATCGCCCCCCGCTTGACATGCAGGCCTTGGGAACCACCCGGATGGAGCGCGAACCCGGTCAGGAGCTGGTGCTCAACTACCTGACACCGCATTCCAAGTGGTCGATCCACAGCAGCTATTCGGACACCCTGACCATGCTGACGCTGTTTCGGGGCGGAGAGGCCATCTGGATCAACAACGACGACGCCGCTTCGATCGACATTCAGGACAACGATTGGGTGGAGTGTTTCAACGTAAACGGCGTGGTGGTGGCCAAGGCGGTGGTCAGCCATCGAATTCCGCCGGGCAAGGCCTTCATGTACCACGCCCAGGAACGGCTCATCAACACACCCGGCTCCAAACTGTCGCGGCAGCGGGGTGGAACTCACAACAGCGTCACCCGCATCGTGGTCAAACCCACCCACATGATCGGCGCTTACGCCCAGTTGAGCTATGGATTCAACTACTATGGTCCCATCGGATCCCAGCGGGACGAGATAATCGTGGTGCGCAAGGCCGGGAAGGTCGACTGGTATGAAGATTAAGGCCCAGATGGCGATGGTCTTGAACCTGGACAAGTGCATCGGCTGCCATACCTGCAGCATCCCCTGCAAGAACGTGTGGACCAGCCGCAAGGGCGCCGAGTACATCTGGTATAACAACGTGGAGAGTAAGCCCGGAATCGGATACCCCCGCAAGTGGGAAGACCAGCGCGTGCACAGGGGCGGCTGGCATCTGCGCCGGGGCAAACTGACGCTACGCAGCGGCGGCCGCGCCCACAAGCTGCTCAATATTTTTCACAATCCGGACCTGCCCGGCATCGATGAATATTACGAGCCCTGGACCTACGATTACGGCAAGCTGATTTCCAGTCCGGTCAAACGGAATCAGCCGTCCATCCGGCCCAAATCCCAGATCAGCGGCGACCCCATCCGATTGCGCTGGGGACCCAACTGGGAGGATGACCTGGCGGGGGTCAGCCAGACCGGCGGCGGCGATGTCAATTTTGCGAATTTGGATTACCGGACCTACCTGGCGTTTAAAAACGTGTTCATGTTCTGGCTGCCGCGGTTGTGCGAGCACTGCCTGAATCCGGCCTGCGCTGCTTCCTGTCCCTCGGGGGCGCTGTACAAACGCGAGGAAGACGGCATCGTGCTGGTGGACCAGGAGCGCTGCCGCGGCTGGCGCTACTGCGTGTCCGGCTGCCCCTACAAAAAGACCTACTTCAACTGGACCACCGGGCGGGCGGAAAAGTGCATCTTCTGCTATCCGCGAGTCGAGGCCGGCATGACGACCCTGTGCGCCCTGACCTGCGTGGGTCGGATCCGCTACGTGGGGGTGATCCTCTATAATCTGGAAAAAGTCGCCGCCGCGGCCGCCTGCGAAAATCCGAAGGAACTCTATCCGGCCCAGCTGGATCTGATGCTCGATGCCAACGATCCGGAAGTCGCCCGCGCAGCCGCAAACCAGGGCATTGCCGAACCGTTTCTGGAGGCGGCCCGCCGTTCGCCGGTATGGAAACTGGCCAAACAATGGCGGCTGGCGCTGCCGCTGCACCCTGAGTTTCGCACCCTGCCCATGGTCTGGTACGTGCCGCCCTTGAGCCCGGTGGCCGACCAAAACCGGACGGAAGAACTGCCGGCCGCAGTCGATGCCCTGCGGATCCCGATCACCTATCTGGCCAACCTGCTCACGGCCGGTGACGAAGCTCCGGTGCGGTTGGCCCTCGGTCGCCTGGCCGCATTACGGGCTTTCATGCGATCCGAGCGGGTGGAGGG
This sequence comes from Desulfobacterales bacterium, assembly GCA_051155755.1. Lineage (GTDB taxonomy): Bacteria > Desulfobacterota > Desulfobacteria > Desulfobacterales > SG8-13 > DAXETY01. The sequence continues at coordinate 33,032 of DAXETY010000164.1, read as the reverse complement.
AAACGCCGACAATCAAATTCTGGAAAAGCTCGGATTGAACGTCGAAGATGCCCGGGCCATGTACCGGCTGCTTGCCATCGCCCCCATCGAGGAGCGTTACGTGGTGCCCACGCTGCAACGCGACGACGAAACCCGGGTTCATCGGGACCAGGGGGCGCTGGGGTATCCAGTGGCGTAGGGTGGCTCGCCGAAAAAAGAAAAACGGAATGGAATATCCGGCCTCGTTCGATTCCGAACCGGCGACACGGGGAGCGGGCGAATCGGTGAAATGATGGAGCCGGGGAAACCGAGAAGCGGAGAACGGGCCAACCGCCCGGGCCAGCGAAGGTCGTCGGAGTGGTTTTTCAAACGCGTATCCGGCACAACGCGCAACGCGCAACACGCAACCCGAAATTGAAACTCAAATGAGATCCGAATCGACAACTTCGGAGCACGACAGACGGAAGGCGGCCGCACCTCCGAAACCCGATCCCGCCGGTCTGAAGTTGATTTCCTATCTGCTGCAGTATCCCGATGAGGCGTTTCTGGCGGAACTGCCGGACTTGAAAGCGGTTATCGACCGCTGGCCGGATGCGTCGGTGCGCCGGAACTTGCGGCCGTTTTGCGAGTATCTGATGGAAACCCCGCCGCTGAAGGTTCAGGAAGCCTATACCGCCGCATTCGATTTGAACCCGGAGACCTGCCTGAATCTGACCTACCATCGCTGGGGGGACGACGAAAAACGAGGGCGGGTACTGGCCCGGCTGATGGAGATCTATATACAGGCCGGATACGAGTGCGACAGCAGTGAGCTGCCGGATCATCTGGCCCTGGTGCTGGAATTTTGTTCGCGGCAGCCCCACTGGATCGACGACGGGTTGTTTGACGCCATCTTGGAAGTTCCGGGCTCACTGGCAAAACGCCTGTCTGCCCTCGAAAGTCCCTATGCCCGGGTTGTCGAAGGGGCCGTACAGATCCTGATCTCGGCCGCGGTTGTTCCGGCGGAAACCAAGGCAGCATGCCCTAACGATCCCTCGGAGAGTTCGTCATGAACCTGGTCCATACAATCGCCTTTTTGGTGTTTCCCTACCTGGCCCTGACGGTCTTCGTGGTGGGCCACGCCTACCGTTACATGGTCGATCCGCTGGACTGGAACGCGCGCTCCAGCGAACTGCTGGACAAGGGCAGCCTGCGGTGGGCGTCGACGATATTCCACTGGGGGATCCTTCTGACGTTGCTCGGTCATGCCGGCGGTCTGCTGATTCCCCAAAGCCTTTACGACCGGGTCGGCATCAACGCCGCGGCGCACACGACCATCGCTTACTGGATGGGCCTGGTGGTCGGCATCGCCGCGGTTTTCGGTGCCGTTTGGCTGCTGTGGCGACGGCTGTCCCGGCCCCGAATCCGGGCAACCACGCGGGTCAACGATTTTGTGGTACTGGTCGGCCTGGTCATCGTCTCCGGGCTCGGCCTGTACAACGTGGCCTTCGGTCACTTCGACTTGCTCTATACGGTGGCGCCCTGGATCCGCAGCATCGTTATTTTCGCGCCCCGTCCCGAACTGATGCAGCCGGTGCCGATCGGCTACAAGCTGCACATCCTAACGGCCCTGGCGCTACTGGGATTTTCGCCGTTCAGCCGCCTGGTGCACATCTGGAGTGTGCCGCTGGCCTATTCTTTTCGCGGCCTGGTGCTGTTCCGTCGCCGCGCTCCTGAAAAAACGCCGGTGACGGAGCGGGCCGAGCGGGTCGCCCATGAACGGGCCTAGGGCATGGGGCATAATACATGAAGATCGTTTCATGTGCGGATTTGGGGCTTCCAGGTGATGAAACGGCGGAAGCGGTTTGATTGGTTCAATTGGTTCGATTGGTTGTATTGGTCAGGGCGAAACGCGGAAGTTTGCAGGGATGTGAATCGCGACAGGCTGACAGGCCGACGGGCGATCGAGCCGCCGGACCGACAGGCCAGCGGGCTAACGGATGAGGAAAGAGACCGGTCATGACCGAAGAAAATGAATGTCGCGCGGAATCGAGCCGGGGGGCGGCCCTGACCTGGACCACCTTGGCCTTTTTCGGCGGCTTCGCAGGGGTCTCGGCCTTCGGCCCCATCGTCACCAAATTGCGCGAAACCATGGACATGACCCCGTTCATGATGGGTCTGCTGGCAGCCAGCCCGGCCTTGACGGGCTCGCTGCTGCGGATTCCCTTCGGCGCCATGGTCGATCGCACGGGCGGCAAGAAGCCGATCCTGATCCTGCTGGGGATGGCCACGGCCGGCATCGCCGGAATCACCCTGGTCTTCAGTATGGATCGCACCCCTCAAACCGCCTATTATCCTTTTTTCCTGATATTCGGGATCCTGTGCGGCTCCGGAATTGCCGTGTTCTCCGTCGGAATTCCCACGGTGTCCTACTGGTATCCGCAGCGCAGCCAGGGCTCGGCCCTGGCCCTTTACGCCGGCCTGGGCAACCTGGCCCCGGGTATATTCGCGGTCATTCTGCCTTACCTGGTTGTCTCCATCGGTTTCACGGTTTCCTACGTGCTCTGGCTGTTCATGCTGGTGGCACTGATTGTTCTCGTCACGGCCTTCATGAAGGATGCCCCCTATTTTCAATACCGCCAGATGGGCATCGAAATCGACCCGGATGCGCTGCTGCTGGCCTGCGGGGAAGAGCTGCTCCCCTCCGGCCGGGCGGTGGATTCGCTTCGCAAGGCCGCCTCGGACTGGCGCACCTGGATATTGACGTTCTTCTATTTCATCACTTTCGGCGGCTTTATCGCCCTGACGGTCTGGTTCCCGACCTATTGGGCGGAATTTTTCGGCATGAGCCTGGTGGCGGCCGGCATTCTCACCGCCCTGTATTCGCTGTCTTCGAGTCTCTTGCGGGTGCTGGGCGGTTTTCTGTCCGATCGTATCGGCGGCGAACGTGTCGTGCTGTTATCTTTCATCACCGTTGGATTGGGTGCGTCGTTGATGATCCCGGCGGCCGGGGTATTCGCAGTCGCCATCAGCGGCCAGATGCTGCTGGCGTTGGGTATGGGTTTCGCCAATGCCGCGGTGTTCAAGCTGGTGCCCAGGTACAGCCCGGCGGCCGTCGGGGGTGCGGCCGGCATTGTCGGCGGACTGGGTGCTTTCGGTGGTTTTGTAATTCCTCCCCTGATGGGATTTTTCGTCAAGATCAGCGGTGACCTGGGTTACCCCCGGGGGTTCTGGGTGTTTTTAATACTGTCCATTCTTTCGCTGTTGCTTTTCATGCTGTTGCGCCGCTTCGCCCCCGAAATGGAATCCTGACGGCGCTTCGGAAGGCATTGGCCGGGGAGAATGCAATGATGCAGCCATCATCGAACGCGCCGCAGCGAATCTGCGGCATGCCGCTGGAGAAATGCCTCGAGAAAATCGAACATTTTCATGGCTGGAAAGCCCCCGGATTGGTGCTGGGGCTCTTTCTGGTGGACCGGTCCCGGAGCCTGATCGGTGAAGCAATCGAATTCGATGTCATCGTCGAGTCGCGCCACTGCCTGCCGGACGCCGTGCAGCTGTTTACGCCCTGCACCATCGGCAACGGCTGGATGCAGATCCTGGACTGGGACAAATTCGCCCTGAGTTTCTACGACCGCAGGTCCCGCCGAGGCTGGCGGGTCTGGCTGGATCTCCGCAAGGCTGAAGCCTACCCGGATCTGTATCGCTGGTTTATGCGCACCGTACCGAAAAAAAAGCTCCCGCTGGAGGTGCTCTTGCCGGTGATCATCGAAGCCGGCCCGGTGGTGTTGTCAGAGATGCCGGTAACCATTACCCGCTATTTTTCGCGCGTCAAAAAAGCTGCAATCAACGTGTGTCCGTTTTGCGGCGAAGCGTTCGCCGCCGCCCAGGGAAACACCTGCAGCGCTTGTCGCGGATCCGGATACTACCAGAGTGCCTTTCGAAATTTCGGTGCGCCTGCCGGACGACACTAGCCGATCCGGCGGCCCCTTCCAGAAAGACGGAGCGCGGAGCGGTCGATTCTTGCCTTTTTTCCTTCATCTCTGATATGGATACGAAAACCAATTGAACCTGACAGGAGGAAGAAAGGATGAAGATCGAACGGATTCTGTGGCCCACCGACATTTCGGAAAATGCGGCCGTGGCACTGCCGGTTGTCACCTCCCTGGCGCAACAGTACGGCGCCGAAATTCACATTCTTTATGTGCTCAAAGATTACCCGGCTTTCGGGGCACGGTACGGCGAATACGATCCGGCCGAACTCGAAAAGATGAAGGAATGGGAAAAAGAAACCGCCAGCAAGCGCCTGGCCGAACTGTGTGAAAAGCACCTCAATGAGTGCCCCCTGTACATCCGTCACATCGGCGTGGGCGATCCGGCCAAAGAAATCCTGAAAATGATCCAGGACGAACAAATCGACATCGTGATCATGGCCAGCAAAGGACGCGAAAGTCATTTCGATTTCGGCAGCGTGGCGGACCGGGTGGTCAAATGCACGACGGTGCCGATCCTGGTGGTCCCGTCCTGAATCTTCCGGCAAAGAGGCCCATTCGATGATCGCCGTGCTGCTGTGCGCCGGTTTCGGCACCCGGCTGCACCCCTTGACCCGCGACGCCCCCAAGGCGTTGCTGCCCGTCGCCGGTCGTCCGCTGCTCGATTACCTGATGGATTCGCTGCTGCCGCTGCCGGACCTGGACGCGATCCATCTGATATCGAATGCACGCAATTATTCGACCTTCCTGCAATGGCAGCGGCGATGGCAGCCGCGACTGGCCGCAGCCGACATCGCGATGCATATCCACAATGACGGCGCCCGAGACAATCAAAGCCGACTGGGCGCCTGCACGGACCTGGCAGTGGCCCTGGAGCGTGCACCCGGCTGGAACGGCGCCCTCGTTTCGGCCGGTGACAATCTCTATCGCTTTCCACTCGCTCCGCTGTGGCGCCGATTTCGCGTCCAAACCCATCATTGCGTGACGGTACTGCGAGAACCCGATTTGGCAAAGCGCCGCCGATCCGGGGTCGCTCTGCTCGGAAAAGACGACCGTCTGCTGCAGCTGCAGGAAAAGCCGCATCATCCGCGCTCGCACTGGATCTGTTTGCCGCTTTATTTCCTGCGCCCCTCGGCCGAGGCCATTTTAGGCGAGATATTGCGGGGCGCATCCACCCCTCCGGATGCGCCCGGACATTTCATCGCCGGCCTCTGTCTGCGGGAACCGGTCCGGGCCCTCAAACCCGCTGGAGACCGACTCAATATCGGCAATCTGGAAGACTACCGCGATGCCGAACGGCAAATGCGGCAAGCGGTACCCCACCAGAGGAATTAAAGCCCTCAAAACGGCCTTTTTTGTTGCGGCCCCCCACGGCCGATCGGCCACCTTCTTTGAGATGCTGCGAAAGGCTTGTCCGATCCACGATCGTGGCTATATTAGTTGCAATGTGCGCACGGGCGGTGGTCGCATATCTTCACGTCTGCCCCGAAAACCGAAACAACCAATCACCGTTTCTTCAGACCGAAGAAGCGGTGTGGATATTATGGAGGGTTACCATGGCTTATACCTTACCGCAACTTCCCTATGCCTATGATGCACTCGAGCCCTTTTTCGATGCAAAAACCATGGAGATACACCACACGAAGCATCATGCCACTTACGTGGACAAGCTCAATGCCGCCGTAAGTGATTTTCCGAACCTACACGGCAAAAGCGCTGCGGAACTGCTGCGAAATCTCAATGCGATTCCGGACCAGATCCGCACTGCCGTTCGCAACCACGGCGGCGGCCACGTCAATCATTCGTTCTTCTGGCCGATATTGAAGAAAGAAGTGCCGGTGGGCGGTGCGGTGTCGGATGCAATCCGGTCCCGTTTCGGTGCCTACGATTCGTTTGTGCATGATTTTACCACTGCAGCAACCAATGTTTTCGGCAGTGGCTGGGCCTGGCTGGTGCTCGATGACGGGCGCCTGGAAATCACGACCACACCGAACCAGGACAGCCCCATCAGCCGGGGCAAAATCCCGATCCTGGGCCTGGACGTCTGGGAGCATGCCTATTACCTGAAATACCAGAATCGACGGCCGGAATATATCAACGCATTTTTCCAGGTAATTAACTGGGAAAAGGTGGACGAACACTACCGCAGCGCCCGCGGATAGTCGCGTCCCAAGCGATTGCACCCGACTGGACAAGGCAGGAGCATCCGCTTCTGCCTTTTTCAGCGGCGTGCATCCGAAACTCCCGGGGCGGCGACGATCAAGCGGTACTGGCCCTGGAACCAGTTGTCCTGGAGCAGGCGGTCCTCCTGAACAGACAGCCCGTGCGCCGCCAGCAGTGAAAAAAAATATTCACAGTAGGAAACCGGACCGAATTCGACCCCGCTGATGTATTTGAGTCGCGGCTTGATAAAATTCATGAGCGGCAGCTGTTTCGCGTACATGGTCTGAAAAAACACGATTTCTCCATGATCGGGAATCATCCGCCGAACCCGATCCAGCACCAGCCCCTGGTCTTCCATCAGCATGAAGCTCATACTGAAAAAAATGAAATCAAACTTTGATGCCGCCCCCGGGCGAAAGTTTTCGATGGAGGCCTGGTGCAGTTCGATGTGATCTTCCAGTCCGTATGCTTTCACCCGACGTGCGCACTGCATCAGCGCCTCGGCGCTGATATCGATCCCGGTGATTTTCAGCGCTTTGGCTTTGACCAATTCGTGATACCGTTGAATCATGAATCCATTGCCGATGCCTACATCCAGGATTGCGGCCTTTTGCGGAAAATAATTCAAGCTCGTCCCGTAGCAGAGTTCAGTGACTGATCCGACCAGAATTTCATAAATTTTTTGCTTAATCGGTTTTCTGCCGTTTTCCGGAAGTCGGCCGGACCGGAAGGGGATCCGGTTGTTTTGATCTATAATTCGGTGGAAAGCAGATCGCGAATAATTCATCTGGCATCCTCTCCTTCGAACAGGGTCGGGGCTGGCGGATGGTGTTGATTCTTGCCCAAACCGGGTGCTACTGCAAGTTCAACATCGAAGCACAAAAGTGCTTCTGTTGACTCGGTTCACGCGTGGAATTTTTCGGAAAAATATACGATTTTCGCCGGGCAGTAAATAGGGCAAAACGATACTGTCGGCACCGATGTGGGGGTAGTTGTCGATACCCGGTATGCCGGAGACCGGAATACACGGGGTTTTCCCTGGCGGTCGGGGGGAATACGCGTTATTTTAGCCTTTGCTTGCATCGCGGATTTGTGGCATATTGGTTGCGGATGGATTCGGGCGCGTTTCGACTGGAGCATTGGTTCCGGCCAAAGGAGGTCTGCGATGCGAAAATGGGTTCTGTGGAGGCCGATTTCGATTGTGGCGGTTGCAATGGTTGTGTTCTTTTCAAGTAGCTCGCCCTTCGTTGAGGCTGCAATGATCGGAACGGGTGAGAGCCTGGCCCGGCAGGCGGCCCAACTGGATCGACAGAAGCTGCAGCATCTGCTCGAACGATCCGATGTTCGAAATCAGCTGGCGGCTTGGGGCTTACAACCCGAAGAGGCCCGGGCAGTGGTCGAAAGCCTGACCGATGCGGAAATCCGGGCAATGGCCGGCAACATGGAAATGCTGCCGGCCGGAGGCAATGCGGTGGGTGTCATTGTCGGCGCGGCACTGGTGGTATTTCTGGTTCTTTTGATCACCGATATTCTCGGCTACACGAACGTATTTCCATTTGTTGAAAACGGTCTGTAAGCCAATGCCGGGAAAGGATGAAATACCGTTTTGGGCATCGGCAAACGCCGGTCCCGCGACAGGATCGAAACATTTCTGCTGCAACGGCTTTGCCCGACGATGAAAGGAGGTGCCTTGAAACGATTCCGACTGAATCCGACTCCGATATGTGTTTTTCTGACCGTGTTGACGGTTTACTGCACCGTGTCGGCCCAACCGACACTGGCAGGTCTCATCGGCACCCAGGCATATTTAGAAAACGCCGACAGCGACCGCGACCGCGTGGTCCAATTTCTCGCAAAAAACGAAGTCCGTAAAGCCTTTGTGAGTCAGGGTGTGGACCCACAGGAAGCCGCCGATCGTGTACAGCATCTTTCCGAAAAAGAAATTCGTTTCCTGGCCCAACAAATCGACCAACTGCCCGCCGGCGGCGATGGTTTCGGTTTCGTGATCGGGGTCCTGCTGATCGTCCTTCTGGTGCTTCTGATCCTGCGGGTGGCCTGATCTCCACCGCGGATCGAGGCAGATAAGCCGGAATCGAGACCCAAATTGCCGCCGCGGCCGTGCGCTGCTGTCGGCAATCTCCGGTATCGAAAGGACTCGCCGGCAATTCACACCCGGCAGGCATCCGCTGCCGGCCGGTGCTTGTCGCTCCGCCGACCGCATCAATGAGCCCGACCGCCTCGGTGCGGCAGCAGCGCCAGGCCGCCAATCTCGGACAAACACAAATTATGAATCGAATGCTTGCGGCAGCGCCACGGCCGCTGAAATGCCGTGCCGTGTTTTTGATTCTTTGGGTGATGGTTTTCGGCACCGTTGGCTGCAGCCATCTTTACACGGTCGACGATCCGAAAATTGCCGATTACCGGCCGCGTCGCAGCCAGATCGATGCAGTGCCGTTTCATGCGCAGCAGGACTTCGATTGCGGACCGGCCGCGCTGGCGATGGTCCTGGGTTGGAGCGGTGTTTCCGTTTCTCCCGGGACACTGGCACCGCAGGTTCTTTCACCGGCGCGAAGCGGCACCTTGCAGGCAGCAATGGTGGCCGGTGCCCGACGGTACGGTCGAGCGGCCTACGAAATCAACGGTATGGAGGCCCTGCTGGAAGAGTTGCGCGCAAAGAATCCGGTCATCGTATTGCAGAACCTGGGATTCTTCGGGTCGGCTCAGTGGCATTATGCCGTGGCAGTCGGATACGATCTGGATCAGGGGATTATCGTGTTGCATACTGGAAAAACCGCCCACCAGCGCCTGCCCATCCGCCTGTTTCAGGAAACCTGGAAAAAGAGCGATGCCTGGGGACTGGTGGTCATGCCGCCTTCCAGGATTCCGGGATCGGCTTCGGAAAATGCCGCGATCGAGGCCATGATCGGATTGGAGCACGCCGGGCAGTGGCAGTCGGCCTCCGCGGGCTACCAGGCCGCAGTCGCCCGCTGGCCCCACAGCATTCCCGCACACATCGGCCTGGCCAACAGTTATTACGCAACCGGAGACTTACCCTCGGCGGAACGGGTTTTGTACCGGGCCCTGCAACTGTCACCGGCGGACGGAATTGTCTACAACAACCTGGCCCAGGTCTTGTGGGAACAGGGAAAAACCGAACAGGCTCGAGAATATGCCCGCAAAGCGGTTGAAATCGGCGGGCCACACGAAAAAACCTTCCGGGCGACGCTGGAGCAAATCCAATCGGAAGAACCGATCGGAAGGAAAACACCATGATCGAGACCTCGTGCCTTGCCAAGGAAATCCTGGTTGCCGAGGACGTCGAGGAGATTCGCGAAACCATCGCCGCGCTGCTGCGCTTTCGGGGGTTTCAGGTCACCACTGCGGAAAACGGCGCCGTTGCCTGGCGGATATTCAAACAGCACCCGGTTTCCATGGTGCTGGTGGACCTGTTGATGCCTGCAGTGGACGGCCGGCAGCTCGCCCGGCGAATCAAAGACATCTCTCCGGAAACCTTCATCCTGTTGATCACCGGTGGTGATCCCGGCGTGGCCTACCGGATGCACCGGGAGGGCCAGGTGAACGCTGTGCTGATCAAACCCTGCGGCATCAAGGAAATCATCGAAATATTCGATAATGTCGCGAGTGGATGAAGCGTTAGGATTTCTTCGATTTTCCCATGATATGCGTGGGACTGCCGCTGTATAGTTCCGCTGCCTCCATTTCGGTTTCCGATAGCGTCGGGTGCGGATGAATGCTCAGAGCCAGATCTTCGGCCAGTGCCCCCATTTCCACCGCCAGGACGCCTTCGGATATCAGGCTTTCGGCATCCCGACCGGTGATGCCCATACCCAGGATGCGATCGGTTTCCGGGTCGATGATCAGCTTGGTGAGACCTTCAGAGACTCCCATGGTGGTGGCCCGGCCGGAGGCCTTCCACGGGAATTTTTCGATATCCACACTGCGGCCCCGGCGCTCGGCTTCCTCTTCGGTCAATCCACAGTAGGCAATCTGCGGATCGGTGTACACAACGGCCGGAACAGCCCGGGCGTCGTACTCGGCCGGCTTGCCGGCGATGACTTCGGCGGCGATCTTGCCTTCGTAGGTGGCTTTGTGGGCCAGCATCATTCCGCCGACCACGTCACCGATGGCCAAGATGTGATCGTCGGCGGTGCGCTGCTTCTCGTCGACCGTGACGAATCCCTTGTCGTCGATTTCCACGGTGGTGTTGTTCAGGCCGATCCCGTTGGAATTCGGTTTGCGGCCGATGGCCACCAAAATCCGATCGAAGCGTTGTTCGGTTTCTTCGACGCCTTCGCCCTCCAGCACGACCTCTACCCGGTCATCGTATTCCTGCATCGATTGGACGCGGGTTTCGAGCAGAATTGACTCGAAACGCTTTTCCAGCCGCCGCCGCAGCGGCGCCACCAGATCTTTGTCGATGCCCGGCAAAATCCGATCGGCCATTTCCACCACCGTAACCCGGCTGCCGAAGGCGGCATAGACCGACCCCAGTTCCAGTCCCACGTAACCGGCGCCGATCACCAGCAGCGATTCCGGAATGTCAGGCATTTCCAGGGCCCCGGTGGAGCTCATCACCCGGCCGCCTTTGCGAAACGGAGTGTCGGGAAACGGAATCGGCCGGGAACCGGTGGCCAAAATCGCATGCTTGAAACGAATCTCGTTAATATCGGCCTCGTGCAGCCGCACCCGATCGGATGCGGTGAACTCCGCCCGCCCCCGTATGAGTTGAACGCCACGGTGTTTGCTCAAGTTGGCCAACCCGTCGGCCAGTTTGTCCACCACCCGTTTTTTGAAGTCACGCACCGCATCGAGGTCGATTTCGGGTTTGCCGAATTTCAAGCCCATCGAGTCGGCCTGGGCGGCGTCGTGCATCAATTCGGTCAAATGCAGGTAGGTTTTGGATGGGATGCAGCCCCGGAAAAGACACACCCCGCCGGGACGTTCGGAAAGCTCCACCATCGTCACGTCCATGCCCAGATCCGCCGCCCGGAAAGCCGCCGCATATCCGCTCGGCCCGCCGCCGATCACCAGCAACTCGGTCTCCTGTGAATATTCGCCCATTACCATTGGCTGTTTTCCTTCAAATTGCTTATTATATGTGCAGCAGCATGGCCTCCGGGTCTTCCATGGCCGTGCGGAAAAACTCCAGAAAGCGGGTCGAATCCACCCCGTCCAGGACCCGGTGGTCGATGGTGATCACCACCGGCATGATCAGCCGGGGCACCATGCGATGGTCCCCGTTTTCCGTCGCCCGGACCACCGGCTGCATGCGGGCGGCGCTCAATCCGAGAATGGCCGTTTCCGGGTAGTTGATGATCGGGGCGAAGTGTCCCCGCCCTCCGGCGGCACCGATGTTGGTGACCGTCATACAGCCGCCTTTCATCTCTTCCAGATCGATCTGGCGGGCCCGGGTTCGCTGGACCAGATCATTGAACTCCACGGCGATCTCGAAAATGCTTTTGCGGTCCACATCGCGCAAAACGGGCACCACCAGGCCTTCTCCGGTGTCGGTGGCCACGCCGACATGACAGTACTTCTTCTGAATGATTTCGCGGTTTTCCATATCCAGCGCGGTGTTGAACTGCGGAAACTTCTTCAGGGCCGCGGCCACGGCCTTGACGGCGAATACCGTCACGGTCAGCTTTCCGCCTTCGGCCTCCACGTCCTGCTTGTGTCGCTGCCGCAGCCTTTCCAGGCGGGTCAGGTCGACTTCGTCCTGGGTGGTCACATGCGGGATATGAGACCAGGCCAGGGCCATCTGGCGGGCGGTGGCCTTGCGGATCGAGCGCAGCGGCTGTCTCTCCACCGATCCCCAGCGGGAGAAGTCCGGCAGTTCCGGTGCCGGGATCGGGGCCGCAGCCTCGGCTGTTTCGCGCTCCGGCCGCTCCGGTTCCCTGGTGGGCTTCTTCTTTTCTTTGCCTTCGGCTGCGCTGCGCACGTCGTCGGCCGTCACGCGACCGCCGGGACCGGACGGTTCGACCTGGCGGAGATCGACGCCGAGCTCCCGCGCCAGCCTGCGGGTGGAGGGCGAAGCCGGCACGGGAACACCTTCTTGGCGGGCGGCGGTTTCCCGTTCGGATTCCGTTGTTTCTTTTTCTTTTTTTTCTTCCGCCGCTTCCTGCGATTTCTTTTCGGTCGTTTTTTCTTTTTGCGGTTGTTTTTCTTCTTTTTCTTCTTTGTCTTCAGTCCCCTTTCCCTTGGCGGATTCTTCGCCCGCGAGTTCTGCGACATCCGCTTCGGATTCGACATCGCTGAAGGCCATCAGCACATCGCCCACGCTGACAGTATCTCCGGCCTCGACCTGGATCGCTTCGACCGTGGCGGTGAACGGAGACGGAATTTCCACCGAAGCCTTGTCGGTCTCCACCTCCAGAATCGGATCGCCTTCTTCGACCTTGTCTCCCACCGACACCAGGACCGAAATCACTTCCCCTTCATGAATGCCTTCGCCGAGGTCGGGAAGTTTGAACTCGCGAGCCATGAATGCCTCCTTCGTCGCAGGGTGCACGGATTCATCTCGGATCGCGGCCGTTCCGCGATCCCGGTTTTCGACAATTTTACGGAACCGCTTCCAGTATCTTGCGGGCGTGGCGAACGATTCGATCCACCCCCGGGATGTAGGCGTTTTCCCGGGCGAACATGGGAATGATGACATCGAAACCGGTGGTTCGGCCGATGGGAGCTTCCAGGTAGTAAAAAGCGCTCTCCATCAGACGTGCCATAATTTCGCCGGCCGGACCGTACGTGCGCGGGGCTTCGTGCACGACCAGCACCCGGCCGGTTTTCCGGACCGATTCGGTGAACAGCGAGTCGTCCAGGGGCGCAATGGTCAGCAAGTCGATCACCTCGGCGTTGACGCCGTCTTTGTCCTCCAGCGCGGCGGCGGCTTCCAGGGTGGGTCGCAGCATCGATCCGTAAGTGATCAGCGTAATATCGTCGCCTTCGCGCACGATTTCGGACTTGCCAATGGGAAAGGTTTCTTCCTCTTCGGGGACTTCTTCGCGGAAGGCCCGATAAATCGACTTGGCTTCGTAGAAGATGACCGGGTCCGGATCGCGAATGGCGCTCACCAAAAGCGACCGGGCATTCCGGGGACCCGACGGAATGACCATCTTGAGCCCCGGCGTGTGGGCATAGTAGATTTCACGGCTTTCCGAGTGGTGCTCCAGGGCCCGGACGCCGCCGGCATAAGGCATCCGCATCACCATCGGCACCGAAAATACACCCCGGGAACGCCAACGGAAGCGGGCTGCGTGGCTTTCGGTCTGATGAAAAGCCTGGTAGCTGAAGCCGGAAAACTGAATTTCACAGACCGGCCGCAAACCGTAAATGGCCATGCCGATGGAGGTGCCCACGATTCCGGCTTCGGCCAGGGGGGTGTCGATAACGCGCTGTTCGCCGAATTCGTCGATCAGCTTGTCGGTGACGCGGAATACGCCCCCGTCCCGACCGACGTCCTCGCCCAGGACGACAACCCGATCGTCCTTCTTCATTTCCTGTTTCAAGGCCAGATTCAGGGCCTGTACCATCGTCATCTTCGCCATGGCTTATTCCTCCTCGCCCTGGGACAGTTCGGCTTCGAGCTCCGCTTTCTGGGACTTCAGATACGGGTGCATTTCAGCATACATGTGGTCGAACATGTCCAACGGATCGCCCATTTGCTTCATCGCTTCCTCGGCCTCGTCGACGGCAGCCTGTATGTTTTCCTTGATCTGCGACTCGATCTCTTCGATCTTTTCTTCGTCCAGAAGGCCCTTATCCTTCAGATATTTCTGAAAACGCTCGATGGGATCGCGCTTTTTCCACGCTTCGACTTCTTCTTCGGAGCGATATTTTTTCGGGTCGTCCGCAGTGGTGTGCACCGACATCCGGTAGGTGACGGCCTCGATCAGGGTCGGCCCTTCGCCGTTGCGGGCCCGTTCGACGGCCTCGTTGGCCGCAACATAGGTGGCCAGCACGTCGTTGCCGTCCACCTGAATGCCCGGCACGCCATAGGCCAGGGCCTTCTGGGCCAGGGTTTCAGAAGCCGTCTGGCGTTTGCGCGGGACCGAGATGGCCCACTGGTTGTTCTGGCAGACGAAAATCACCGGAGTCTGAAAGACGCCGGCGAAGTTCAGCGCTTCGTGAAAATCTCCCTCGGAGGTGGCACCATCGCCGAAAAACACCATCGCCACGTCCTTTTCCTCGCGGTACTTGATCCCGTAGCCGATACCCACGGCATGCAGCACCTGCGATGCCACCGGAACGGAAATGGGCAGGTCGTGGCTGCCTTCCGGGATTTGGATACCCTCGTTGTAGCCGGCGCTGAAGACGATGGTGTCCTTCATGGATTGGCCGCGCCAGATGGCAGCGCCGACCTCGCGGAAAGACGGCACGAACCAATCCGAATCTTCCATCACTGCGACGGCGCCGATCTGGGAAGCCTCTTGTCCGGAGATGGGGGCAAAAGTGCCGATGCGGCCCTGCCGCTGGAGGGCCAGCAGTCGCTCGTCGAACCGCCGCCCCAGCAACATGGTCTCGTGTAACTTGAGCAGGGTTTCTTCCGGGATATCGGGTTCGAGTTTTTTGTCCAATTTGCCTTTTTCGTCGAGGATGGACAAATATTCCACCTGGTACGGCAGGTCGATTTTTTTTCGCGGCATAACCAGCTCCAGATCGCATTTGGATGGATACAAGTGCAGATGACAGTCGCCGGAAAACGATTCCCGGGTCTTTTTGCCGTGGCAATTGGATCGTACCGGACTGCCATCCGGGCAGATCGCAGCGGGCGGCTCGGTCCGATAGGCTCCGAAGCTCGATCGGGGAGGCGAATTTTACGCCAATCACTTGCAACTTTTGTAAATATGATGCCGTTTTAAGAGCCGTCAAGGGCATGCAGCCGCCCGGTTGCAGACCGCAGGCACGGCTTGCCGGACAGCCGCCCGCGAAGAAGTTTCAGAAGCAACGCAGCGATCGAAAAAGAAAGAGTCGGTCTCTTTCTGCAGCTTGTTTTTTATCCGGGCAATGTCTAAATTGGCGTTACCGCAGCCAACCGATAAGGAAATTTCGCATGGATTTCTCTTTACCCAATGAAATCGTCGAAGAACTCGATGCGTTTCGAGACTTTCTGGACCGGTCGCTCAAACCGGATCTGCCCGCCTGGTACCGTAGCGGCACCGTACCGCGAGCGTTCTACCGAACTGCCGCTGACGGCGGATGGTTCGGCATCCAATGGAAGGACGGACGGCTGGTGCGCACGTCCGCCCTGCGTGAAGCCCTGATCGAAGAAGAACTCGCAAAACGCTCCCCCGGTGTCGCCGTAGCGGTACTGGCACATGTGAACCTCGGGTTTATCAGTTTGTATCTGCACGGCTCCGAGGACCTGAAGACCCGATACGGTCCGTCGGCCGCGGCAGCCGAAGCCTTCATGTGCCTGGGCAACACCGAAAACAGAGCCGGCAGCGATGTGGCCGGGATCGGGATGGAGGCCAGGGAGGTGGACGGCGGCTGGTTGCTCAACGGCACCAAGGCATATGTCACCAACGGTGCCGTGGCGGATCTGGGTGTGGTTACGGCAGTCACCGATCCGGAAGCGCAGCGCAATCAGCGGCTTTCGATGTTTCTGGTGAACCTGGACGCGTCGGGCGTGAAGCGCAAAAAACTGAACAAGCAGGTCTGGATTCCTTCCGACCTGACCCGCCTTCAATTCGAGAACGTCTTCGTCCCGAGCGATCACCTGCTGGGATTTCGCAGCCGCGGGCTGCAACAGGTACTGGAAGTATTCACCTGGAGCCGGGTTCCGATCAGCGCCCTCACACTGGGCACGGCCGAGGGCGCCTTCGACCTGGCCCTGGAGCGGGCCCGGCGGCGGGAAATATTCGGCAAAAAAATCATGGACTTTCAGGCCAAAGCCTTCGAATTCGCCGATTTCCATGCTCGCATCGAGGCCGCCCGACTCATGCTGTGGCAGGCCTGTGCGTCCATGGACCGGGGGCGAGATTTCCGTCAGGAAGCCTCTCTGGCAAAATACCTCACGGTCGAAATCGCCCGTGCGGTAACACCCTGGGCGGCCGACTTATTCGGCGCCGCCTCGGTCATTTTCGAACACCCCATCCACAAATTCCCGATGGATGCCTGGGCTTCTTCACTGGGCGAAGGCACCCAGGACGTTCAGAAGCTGGTGATCTTCCGCGAACTGATGAAACAATATCAAACGGATCACTAGGTCGTCAGCACGATTTTACCGAATATTTCTCCGTTTTCCAGGGCACGGTACGCCTCGATGCCTTGGCTGAACGGCACCACCCGGTCGATCACCGGTCGCAGGGCGCCGCGCCGAATCAACTGCAGTACGTCGCGGAAGTCCTGCCGGCTGCCCATGGTGCTGCCGATCAGCGCGATTTGTTTGCCGAAAATATAGCGAATGTCGATTTCGGCCATCGGGCCGCTGGTGTTTCCCACGATCACGATCCGGCCGCCCCGGGCGGCGGCTTTCATGCTCAAGGGCAGTGTTTCTTTACCGACGTTGTCCACCACCACGTCCACGCCCCGCCGGCCGGTGATTTTCAGCACTTCACGGCCCCAGTCCTTGACGCGGCCGCGGTCGATCACCTCGTCGGCGCCCAGCTCCGCAGATCTTCGGGCTTTCTCGGCATTGCCGGCAACCACGATGGTTTGGGCCCCGGCCAGACGCGCGATCTGCAGGGCCATGCAGTTCACCCCGCCCCCGGCTCCGACAATCAGCACGGTTTCCCCGGCCCGCAGACCGGCCCGGTGAATCAGCATCCGCCAGGCAGTGAGGCTGACCAGCAGGGGGGCTGCAGCCCGGGGAAAATCCCATGATTCGGGCATTTCCGCCAGATTGGCGGCCGGCACGGCCACTTTCTCGGCCGCGCCGCCGCGGCCGTGTTCGCCCAGCACGTGATACCCCGGACTGAGCGAATCTTGCCCCCGGCGCGTAAATTCATCTTCCCGCCGGCAAATGCCAGGATCAACCACCACCCGCCGGCCGATTTCCCAGTTTTCAACCGCCTCTCCGAGCTCGACGATCTCACCGGCCACATCGGCACCGCACCAGTGCGGTTTTTCAAGCTGCAGGCCGGGCCAGCCCCGCCGGACCCAGATGTCGAGATGGTTCAGCGCGCAGGCGCCCACCCGTACGACCACTTCGTCGGGGGCCGGCTTCGGATCGGGAACGTCGCCGTAGCGCAGATTCTCAAGTCCCCCGTGTTCTTCGAAGTATACGGCTTTCATCTGGTTTTCCTCCCATCGCGGATGCGCCGGCCGAGAACGCTGCCGGTGAAAATTTGAGGTGCTCGGTTCGGGTTATGCCATATCGCCGCCGAACGCTTCCATCCAGGCCTCTACCAGTTTCTCGGTGCGCTCCCGCAGGCGCTTGTGGGTAAATTCAGAAAGACGCCGGCAGAGGGTATAGCCCAGGGTGGCATCTGTTTCAAAGGCTTCATGCAGGCAGTCGCCGTTCAATACGATCAAACGACAGTCCTGCACGGTGGCAGCCGTCAGGCTGCGCGGTTGATTCCGCAGCAGGGCCGACCAGCCAAATACCTGGCCGGGTGTAACCCGCGCCACCCGCACCGGCTTCTGTAAAATTTCAATGCGTGAACGATCCGCTTCTTCGTATCGAATGTCGGGCTTGAGAAGCCGGTCTTCGAAAACCAGGGTCAGTTCGACTTCTCCTTCCAGCAGGCCGTAAAGCGTATCGGCCGGATCGCCCTTGCGAAATATCGTCGTTTCTGCAGGGCTCTGCAGGACTTCTCCGCAGCGGGAAATCGTCGCGCGCTGCGAGTTGTCGACCCCGCGGAAAAATCCGAAGGCATCCAGCAATTTGACATCCAGCATCATCAACCTCCTTTCGCAGGACGGATTGCTCGTTTCTGAATTGGATTTGTTTAGAACAGGCCGATCGCCCCTCGGGGATCGAAACGCATCGCCCGTCCTGAATCCTTCCAATTTTCTTGTACCATAACGCCGGATAGGGAATTTGTCCAAACAGCCAGGAGTGATTGAACCGGCCCGAAGCACGGTATCCACTGCCTTCAAAACACCGGGGGTTGCCTTGTGAAAAATCCCGCCGGAGCCTGGAAGGTGGAGCGGTTCGAATCACAGTGCCGATATCATGTGGGCGGCAGGGGTGCAGGCTGAAGCGCGATCCGGCGACAGCGGGCCGAACCTTCAGACGGCAATATCCAGTCCGGCGGCTTGCATCAGCGGTTTCAAATGCTGCAGGCTTTCACTGCCGGCTTCTTCGGGAGTGTCGACATAGGGGTACAGTTCGAGGCTGATGTGTCCGCGGTAACCGAGCCGTGCCATGGCCTCGAAAATGCGGGGAAAGTCGATGGCGCCGTGGCCGGCAATCAGATGGGCGTGCACGCGGGTGGGTGCGATATCTTCGATGTGCACATGGCCGATATAGTCGAACAGGGTTTCGAAAGATTCGGCCGGCTCTTCACCGGCGCAGAAGAAATGTCCGATGTCGAAATTCAATCCCAGGTGCGGCGTGCGAAAGTTTTTGATAAAGGACTTGAATTCCGGGGTGTTTTCCAGCAGCAATTCCGGCTCGGGTTCAATCAGCACCCGTGTGTCCAGTTCCTGGGCCAGCGGCAACACCTGTTCCAGTCCCTGCTGAAACAGCCGATAGGCTTCCTTGCGCGTCATACCGCTTTCCAGCGGGCCGCCCGGCGGTACGGAAATATTGTCACAGCCCAGATAGCGGGCGACTTTGAGACTGTCCATGGTGTGCTGGATTCGAATGCTGCGACGTTGCGGTTCCGTCTCGATCCAGGAAGGCAGATAGGTGTCGCCGACGGCAAACAATGTGAAACTGTTCAAATTGGTCACGGTCAGCCGATTGGCTTCGATGATCGATCGAAGCGCCGCCAAACCGGCCGCATCGTAATCGGGAGGAAACAAATGGGGGCGATCTCCCATGATTTCCACGCCGGCAAATCCGAGGCCGGCGATGCGCTCGATGGCATCGGCCAGAGAAAATTTCACAAAGGCGTTTGTGCTGTATCCCAGAACCATCAGGTTCGCTGCGCTCCTTCCATGCATCGCCGCTCCAGAACCGTCAGTGCCGTCAGCTGTTCTTCGAAGCGCACCGGCGGATTCGGACCGACCGGTTTTTTGAAGTAGAACCCGAGTTCGGGTACGGCCCCGCCGATACCGGCCGATTGAACGGCGGCCATCCAGCGGGCCAGATCCAGTACCAGCGGTGCCGCCAGGATCGAATCCCGGCCCTGCAAATTCAGCCGCAAGGTCATGGGCAGTCCAAAGATACCCCGGAAATCGACGACGTCCCAGGCTTCCTTGGCATCACCGCGGGGTGGATAGTAATCGATGCGGACCGTGTGTGTCGATCGGCCGTAGCGTTCGCCCACCGGATAGCCGAGGATGTCGTTCAGCAGGTCGGTTTTGTTGGCGAGTTTTCCCGCCGCCCGATCCGGTTCCATCAAGTTGCGTCCGTCTTCGTTGCCCAGAATGTTCAGGCTGTACCAGCCGTCCACCGTCAGACTCCGTGCTTTCAAGGCCGAGGCCAACACGACTTTCAGGTAGGTCTGGCCGGTTTTGCCGTCCCGTCCGGCCACCGGAACACCGCGGGATTCGGCCTCGCGGATCAAAAACGGCAGTTCCACGGCATTGGGGGTGAAATTGACCAGTGCGATCCCCGAGCGCACCGCGGCAATCGTATAGGCCAGGTCGGGCAGGGCTTTTGCATCGGCCGTACGGTACAGCTCTTCCAGGTTCCGGCATTGGTCCAGTGCCTGGATCGGGGCGGCCGGAAGAAGATTGACAAGTACCGGCAGACAACCGCGGTGGCCGGCGCAGAACGAATCGATGTCTGCCATCAGCCGGTCTACCTGTTCCCGCAGTCCGGTTTCGGCCGGAGGCGCAATGCGAACCTCGATTCGGTCCATGGCGGCCTGCTGCAAGCGGCAGACGGAATCGGGCAATATCCGCTGGCAGGCCGCGGCATCGGCCATGGATTGGCGGGAGACGTCCCATCCGGCAACCACCGTGGATTCCAAGGGGGGCAAATGCGGAAACCGGGCGCCGGTGGTCAGGCTCGGCCGCACCAGGTCCGGATCATTTTGCATGGCCGAAACGGCCAGCGCCAGGGTGGAAGCCACGGCCCCCTTGATCCCGGCGATCATGATCAGGAGCTGACGGTTATCGTGCGGGTTGCTTTCGGTCATTCGATTATCGCTCGCAGGTCGGTGGCGCTGAGTTCGAATTTCCATTCCGCCAGCAAGATAGGTTCAAAAAGTTTCCTCGTCCAGTACACCGGAATCGCCTTCTCGATCGACGCGCGAACCGATCTCGATGACCGGCCCGGCCTGATTTATGCCTAAACTGAGCGTTCCAAATTTTCAGAAACCTTAATTTCTTATTTGCTCAGAAGATTTAAATCGATCTTACATTTTGAAAATTTGAACCGCTCAGTTTAGGTTACGGTATTTAAACCTCGGCACTATAGGGAAACGCCGAAAGGGTGTCAAGCTGTGAAGTTACGCGGCAGCGATGGCTTGGAGACGGTTGAAAAGAAGGCTGGATATGAATCTGATTGTTTGAAACACTTGAATCGCATCTTCGTTTCCGGCCGGGAGTTCGAAGCCCGCCGCTGGAATCCCGGGTCTGCAGGTTCAGTTCAGGGCTTCAATCCAGTGATTGCGAGGCATTGCCGCTTCCACCAGGATACCGTCAGCGATCTGCAGCACCCGCGTGGCGTAGCGGGCGCATTCGTGGCTGTGTGTGACCATGATCACCGTCATGCCCTCGTGATTCAGATTCTGCAGCAGCTGCATGATTTCCCGCGAAGTTTTCGAGTCAAGACTGCCGGTGGGTTCGTCGGCCAGCAAAATCGGCGGCGAATTGACGATGGCCCGGGCCACCGCCACGCGTTCTTTTTCCCCGCCGGAGATCTGGTGGGGAAGCCGGTGGCCTTTGTCGGTCAATCCGACGCTTTCCAGAGCCGCCTCGGCCTTTGCCTTTTTGGCGCTTCGTCCGCTGCGAACGATGGAAAGCGGCAGGAGCACGTTTTCAATCACGGTCAAGTAGGGGATCAGGTGAAAACTTTGGAACACGAACCCCAGAAACTCGCGGCGAAAATCGGCCCGGCGTTCCGGATTCAAGCCGTAAATGTCGATATCATCCACGTACATGCGTCCGGAGCTCGGAGCGTTCATCGCTCCCAGGACCGACAGCAGGGTGGATTTCCCCGATCCGGACTCTCCCATCACGGCCACGAATTCCCCCGATTCGATGGAAAAATGCATGCCGTCGATGACCTTGACGGCCGCCGGGCCGCTGCCGTAGATTTTGGTGATGTTTTCGGCAATCAGTAAGCTCATTCGGATGTCTCCTGGTCAATCATCACAAGTTTGGATCACCTGGTACGGATTCTGACTTCCGCTTGCGGTTCTGCCAACGGCAAAAGCAAGAAAAGAAATTCTCTGTCGTCTCTGCATCGCAGCGGTGAAGCGATTTGGGGCTCGAAAGCCACCGGTTCGCTTCGGGCGATCAGATGGTCTTGAGTGCATCGTTCGGGTCCATCCGCGCGGCCATCAGGGCTGGATAGGCGCTCGAACCCAGCCCCACCAGCAGCGCCAGGCCAAACGAGCCCACTGCCAGGGAGGCGCTGAACGGCATGATTGCCGTGGGGTTTTCCACGAAAAGACGCAGGCCGAGTCCCGCGGCGGCAGTGCCAAGCAGATAGCCCAGTGCGCCGGCCAGCAGGGAAATCATGGCCGCCTCCAGAAAAATGATATGCATGACGTGGCGTTTGCGGAATCCAATCGCCCGGAAAATGCCGATTTCTTCGGTTCGCTCGCGCACGCTGCCCATCATGGTGACCAGTACCACCAGACTGCCCACCAGGATCACCACCGCCGATACACCGAAGCTGAATTTGCGGAACTGATCCAGGGTCTGCATGCGTCCCTTGACGACCAGTTGGATGGCCATGACATTGGCGCCCGGAAGCTTCTCGGAGATCTGAACCACCATTTCTTCGACCGGGCAATCATGACACAGGGCCGCCACTTCCACCATGGAAATGCGCCCTTCCTTGCTCAGAATCTGTTGCGCGGTGCCCAGCCGGGTAAACACGAGCTGGTCGTCCTGGCTGCCGGTGGGCTGCAGCACGCCGGACACCGCCAACTCGCGTCCCTTGAGTTCGACCCGTTGGCCGGGATGCAATCCCAGAAGCCGGGATGCTTCGGACCCGGCCAGCAGCTGCCCGTCTTCGGGCAGAGCCCCACGCACCTGCCACCAGGGCTTTAGGACGGCGGCGGCCTTGAAGTCCATGCCGGCCATCAAAACCCGGCGGTCTTGAATGTTGACCACGCCCAGAACCATCGGCCCCAGTGCGGCGATGTTGCGGGCGTTTTTGATTTTATGTACGGCCGCCAGGTCGGATTCGCGAATTTCTTCCATTTCAAAAGAGACACCCCCGAGGGTGAGGCCTCCGTAGGTGAGCGGCAGGTTTTCGGATCGCGGCACCACCAGGATGTTGGCGCCGTATTTTTCGAGTTTGTGGTTGATGTCCTTGGTCATTGTCTCCACGAACCCCACGACGGCCACCACCGTGGCCACGCCGATGGCCAGGCCGGCCAGGATGAAAGCAGCCTTGGCCTTCCGGCGCAGCAGGTTGCGAATTGCAATTTGTTTCAGTGTCATGGTGCGATCACCTTTATCGGGATGGTTACAAGTGCAGGGTTCTATTCCTGCTTCAGGAAAAGTTGAAGTAGCCGCGCCCCTGCAGAATGTCCTGCACCTGGATGACGACCCGGTCGCCCTGAATGGATCGGCGCAGCGGGGCCGGATTGCAGCCGCCCTGGACCTCGTTGACCAGCACCGAGGCAAAACGGCGCCCGCAGTTGCGGCACACCATGACGTCCCCGTCCTGGTAGTATCCTTTGCCGGCCTGCCAGCAGACGTCACAGGCGTCGAAGGCCGAGCGGATCACACCGTCGGAGCTTTTCAATATGAAATAGCGGATGGTCAGCCCATCCTGGCTGAATTCGTAGTGGCGCGCCCGGCCGTCTTCAAAAACGGCAAGCGGAAAGGCGATCGCGGCGGCTCCCGTGGGGCTGCCGGCCTCCTCGGCGGCATAACGGTTGCCGCCGGGTTTCTGCAGCACGAAGACAGCCGCGGCGGCAACCACCCCTGCCACGATGATCAGAATCCAGGGCAGCCGGCGCTTTTTCCCGGCGGTGCCCAGCACCCGCGCCTTTTTTTCCGCTTGAAGTTCGTTGATGGTATTCTTTTTTTTCGCCATGGGGTCATTCTCCTCGATTTGGAATCGCACGTTTTTATAATTACCGCCGACGGAAAAACCGGGCCCCGGCTGCCCGTCGAAAACCGGAAAACATTCGCGCCGGTTTGCATTCGAGATTCGGTTGGACACCACTCTTTGCCGTTTCGGTACCGGGCGATGGAACCGCTTGCCTTGCATCGGATCCAATCGTTTTTTACAGTCAGAACGCTACGGTAACGAACTGCATGGGGTGTTGAGACGGCAAATCGCCAAAGGTCGGGCGGATCAACAAAGCAGGGAATTGTGCTGCAGGTAAAGGGGTAACGACGGTTTTGTCCGATGAAGAAAGTCCATAATATCGGTTACTTCGCCCTGGGGGTCGGCATCTTCGTCCCGCTGGAAGCCGGACAGCGTCTGCAGAATGCGGCCGCCGTCCGGCAATGCATGGAACACCGTGGCCGGCTGCACGGCAGCGGCGTCGGATGCGGTGAAATGGCAGGAGCCTGCGGTCGAATCGCTGCAACAGTGCCGCTGGGCGGACCGCAGCTGAATCGATTCGCCCGGCATGCAGCAGCAGGGCCCGTTGCAGGTCGGAGTTGGCGCCGCAACGACGGCGGTAGCGCCCAGGGCCAGCCAGAGGGCCAGCCAAACGGCGGCAGTTTTGTATATGTAATCAGGATTTCTGCAATGGTGTCGAATCATGGATGGCTCACCTATTTCCTACCTGGCAAGTATAGTTTAATCCGATTTTTCCTGTCAACGGATTTTCAGCGGAACGAATGTTTTTTTTCTCACTTGAGCTGGTGCAGTTGTCCCTCTAAAACTCACCGGCATGCCCGCCTACACCCCCCTGCCCTGTTCGGCGACCGCTTTCAGGCCGCTGCGATCCAGCAGATCGATGGTTTTGCCCCGCACTTCGATCATGCCCTGGTCGGTCATACGTGCAAATATCCGCGACAGCGTCTCCGGAATCGTCCCCAGCAGACTGGCCAGCTGGCCTTTTGAAATGGGCAGCTTGACGACCCCGGCATCTCCCTGCTCTGCGGAAAGTACCAGCAGATAAGACGCCAATCGCCCCGGAACTTCCTTCAGGGAAAGGTTTTCCACCTGCAGGGTGAACTGGCGCAGACGCCGCGACAGCACTGCCAGCATGTTCATGGCCAGGGAGGGATTCCGGCGGATCAGTTCCACGAACGAAACTCTCGGCAGGAACAGGAGGCGACTGGCTTCGATGGCTTCGGCGTTGGCCGGAAAGGAGCGCCCGGCAAACACCGCCACCTCACCGAATGGTTCCCCCGGACGGATAATGTGCAGGATCTGTTCCTTTCCCTCGGGGGAAAGCTTGTAGACTTTCACCTGACCTTCGATCACCACGTAAAAGCCGTTGCCCGGATCGCCTTCGGAAAAAACGATCTCGCCCCGGGCACATTTCCGTTGAACGGCAATTTGCCGCAATGCACTCAACTCGTCGGCGGACAGGCCGCTGAAGGCCGGAAAACCGGCGATTGCCCGCAGTATCGGATCCATGGCTGCTCCCTTATCCAATCGCTCATTCGAAAGACCCCGATTTCAAAAAAAATCATGCCGTCTTGACCCAAGTCAAGGAATCGTTTCTGCGGCCGGCGTATAAAAGCGGCTACCCGGGCAGTTAAGCTCCGTCTGCCGCAGATTGTCCCGTCGGAAAATTTTTTCTGCGATTTCTTGCGGTTGACGGCTCGGAAAATCGGAGTTCTTTACTGATTATCGGAGATCGCACCATTTCCTTATTATTCCAATCCAAAGGAGGAAACCATGTTTTGTTTTCAATGTGAGCAGACCGCCAAGGGCGAAGGGTGCACCAAGATCGGCGTGTGCGGCAAACAGCCCGAAGTGGCCGAGCTGCAGGATCTGTTGATTTATGTCCTGAAGGGATTGTCCCAGGTGGCGGTGGAAGGCCGCCGGGTCGGCGTCAGCGACGATGCCGTCAACCGATTTACCGTGGATGCAATGTTCTCCACGCTGACCAACGTCAATTTCAATCCGGAACGCTTCGTGCGCCTGGTCGAGAAAGCCGTCGATCATCGCGAAGCCCTGAAGGAAAAATTCCGGGCCGCCGGCGGGAATGCGGATTTTCCCGAAGGAGCGGCCACCTATACCCCACCTTCCGGCAAGGAGGCCATGGTCGCCGAAGGCGAAAAGGTCGGTCCCAAAGGAGGCCCGCAGACCGATCCGGACATCCAGTCCCTGCGGGAGCTGGTGATTTACGGCATCAAGGGGATCGGCGCCTACGCCAGTCATGCCGCCATCCTGGGCAAGACCGACGAACGCATCTTTACCCGCGTCCACGAGGCCCTGGCCGCCACACTCGATCCGAACCTGGGCGTCGAAGACTGGATCAACCTGGCCCTGACCACGGGCGAGACCAACCTGTGGACCATGGAACTGCTGGATGCGGCCAACACCGAAACCTATGGTCATCCGGTGCCCACCTCCGTGCCGCTGGGAGCCAAAAAAGGCAAGGCCATCCTGGTGTCGGGTCACGATCTGAAAGACCTGGAAGAAATTCTCAAACAGACCGAGGACAAAGGCATCTACGTGTACACCCACGGCGAGATGCTGCCGACGCACGGCTACCCGCAGCTGAAAAAGTATCCGCATTTTTACGGACACTACGGTACCGCCTGGCAGAATCAGGTCAAGGAGTTCGGCAAGTTTCCGGGCGCCATCCTGATGACCACCAACTGCCTGCAGCGTCCCCAGGATTCCTATCGCGACAACCTGTTTACCACCGGCCTGGTAGGATGGCCCGGCGTCAATCATATCATGAACCATGATTATTCGCCGGTGATCGAAAAGGCGCTGGAAATGCCCGGATTCACAGAAGATGTCGAAGGCAAGACGGTCATGGTGGGCTTTGCGCGCAACGCCGTGATGGAGGTGGCCGGCAAGGTGATCGACGCCGTCAAGAACAAGGACATCCGTCATTTCTTTCTGGAGGGCGGCTGTGACGGGGCCAAACCGGGTCGCAGCTATTACACCGAATTCGTGGAAAAAGTGCCCCGGGACTGTGTCGTGCTAACCCTGGCCTGCGGCAAATTCCGCTTCTTCGACAAGGATCTGGGCGACATCGGCGGGATTCCGCGGCTGCTGGATGTGGGTCAGTGCAACGACGCCTATTCGGCCGTGCGAATCGCCCAGGCCCTGGCGGATGCCTTCGACTGCGGGGTCAACGACCTGCCGCTGTCGCTGATCATTTCGTGGTACGAGCAGAAAGCCGTTGCCATATTGCTGACCCTGCTGCATCTGGGGATCAAGGACATGCGGCTGGGACCCAGCCTGCCGGCATTTGTTTCCCAGAACGTGCTGGACGTACTGGTGAAAAACTTCAACATCATGCCGATCATGACCCCGGATGAAGACATGCGGGCGATTCTGGGAGAGGCGGCCTAAACGGAGCCGGGATGCGGCGGGGGTCCCGCCGCATCCCGGCGTTCCATTGGTTCCACTGGTTGGATTGGTTTCATTGGTTGAACGGTTGAATGCAGGGGCGTTTCAACCGAAACAGGAATGCCGCCCGATCGGGATAAAGACAACGATTGCAAAGGGATTTCCAAAATCCTGCGATACTAAGGTGCCAACGAACTGAAAGACGGAAACCCGACCCATGGAAACCAATTGAACCAATGAAACCAATCAAACCAATCGAACCATGATTTTTTGACCTAAATCAATGCATGCTATCCGGACATGCCCTATGATAGGCACATAAAAACAAAGGAAAGGGGTAAATCCAATGAAATGTCCGGGACAGGACACCCAGTATTGGCAGCCGGGCGCGATTTTCGAGGTCGAATGTCCGGCCTGCCGTAAAAAAGTGGAATTCTTCAAGGATGACACCTCGCGCAAGTGCGGCCACTGCGGTCATCGCTTCGTCAACCCTAGGATGGATTTCGGCTGTGCAGCTTACTGTCAGTATGCCGAGCAGTGCCTCGGCACGCTGCCCGAAGAACTGAACGCCCAGCGGGACGATTTGCTGAAAGACCGGGTTGCCGTGGCAGTGAAGCGCCGGTTGAAAGGCGATTTCCAGCGGATCGGACACGCCATGCGCACGGCCCGTTACGCCGAAAGAATCGCCAAGAAGGAGAAAGCCAACCTGCCGGTCATCCTCTGCGCGGCCTATTTGAAAAATCTCGAACCCGGCGACCCGCGACGCGAAAAAACCGATCGACCGGAAGAAAATATCGAAACAGCTCGACAGGTGCTTGCAGAGCTGAGCGCAGGCGAAGGGTTGATCGATGCGGTCGGCGAGATCCTGAGGCATTCCCGGCCGGATACAAATGCCGCCGTCGAGGTCAAAATCGTTTTCGACGCCGAGACGATCGCCAACCTGGAAGAACGGCTCAAAAGCGAATCCCTGGAGGAAAAGCAGCTGGAATCAATCATCGAAGATGCGTTTTTAACCGAAAGCGGCCAAGCGGAAGCCCGCGCAACCCTGATGCGCTGAACACACCGCCGTCTGCATGGAGAAAACCCCTCCTGTACTTCGAACCTGAACGGCTCGACCTACAACGTTGAAATTTGATATTTGAACGTTGAATTGAGGATCCCATGAAACGAAAGCGAAAAATCATCGAAATCGACGAGGAACGCTGCGACGGCTGTGGACAGTGCGTCCCGGCCTGTGCGGAAGGCTCACTGGAAATTGTGGACGGCAAGGCCCGGGTGATCGAAGACCGGCTCTGCGACGGTCTGGGCGCCTGCCTGGGAGAATGCCCCAACGACGCGTTGCGCATCGTCGAGCGCGAGGCGGAGGAATTCGACGAAGAAGCCGTGGAAGAGCACCTGGCTGGCTGGCAGGCATTCCAAAGGAAACCGCCGGAGCAGATCCTCGGCGGCGGATGCCCCTCCGCCGGGATTCGTCAATTTGCCCCCCGCCCCGAAGCCGCCAATCGGGCGACATCCGGACCGGCGGCCGGGCAGGCACCGGCGCTGGGCCACTGGCCGGCCCAAATCCGGCTGATTCCACCCACGGCTCCGTTCTTGAAAGGCGCCGACCTGCTGGTGCTGGCCGATTGTGTGCCGGTGGCATTCCCGACGCTGCATCGCGATTTTCTGGACGGCAAGGCGGTGGCAATGGGGTGCCCGAAACTCGATGACGCCGAAGCCTACATCGAAAAATTCACCCAGATTTTCCGTGAAGCCGACATCCGCAGCATTTCCACTGTAATTATGGAAGTGCCCTGCTGTTCGGGATTGCCGACGATCGTCCGCAAGGCGCTGGCGGCTTCCGGACGCTCCATCCCCATGGAGGAAGTAGTGATCAGCACGCGCGGAAAAATTCTGGAACGGCGCCGGTAAGCGGTTCGATCTGAATTCCCCGCCTACCGGCGCATCGTCGCTGCAAACCATCAACTCTGGGTGCATCCGCATCGACACGGGAAGCTTCCAGGGCCTCCCGCTTTATTGGGGGCCTCCAACCACCATTTTTCCCCGCATCCTGCCCGGTCTCCTGCCGTAATTTGGGCTTTACAAATCACGGGTAAATATGATTGGTTGAATTTTGGTTTTCAAGCGGAACCGCCAAAAAACCGTTGACCGAAATCCCCCGTCGGGATGTAACGATCAACCAGGGAGGGAATCAAAATGCCCAGTTGGAAATGCCACAATTGCGGATATACATTCGAAGCCGATGCACCGCCGGACACCTGCCCGTCTTGCAAGGAAAAGTGTGAGTTCCTGGACAACACTTGCTACACCCCCGACTGCCAGTCGGAAGGCAGAGACGAGCGCATCAAGTAGAAGGGAACGGCGCCATGGCCAAAGCACTCATCGTGTACGCTACCCGTACCGGCGAAACGCAGAAAATCGGCGAGTTGATTGCCGAGGGCATTCGCATTGCCGGACACGAAGCCAACGTCGTCAGTGATAAGGAAATCAAAAAAGAATCGGAACTGAACGGTTATGATGCTTACGTGTTCGGTTCGGCGACCTACCACGGAGACATGATGCAGGGTATGAAAACCCTGCTCTTTCTCGCCGAGAAAGCCGGCCTCGAAGGAAAAATCGGAGCGGCGTTCGGAGCTTTCGGATGGAGTGGTGAAGCGCCGGCGCGTATCTTTGGCACCATGGAAAACATTTTTCGGATGCGCATGGCCAAGGAGCCCCTCAAGCTGAAGTCCAGCTCGCTCGGCGGCGGAATCTCGATGGCCCAGGAATATGGCCGCGATATTGCCAAGCTGATGTCCGATTGAACAACCCAGCCGCATTCGGCCCATCGGCGGCCTTCTTTACACTGGCCGCCGGCCGGGAGGCACCCGGTATGCGTGCGAGAATTGATTGGTAACCATCGAAAGGAGGATCAAGATGCCCGAAGTGAGCACCACGCCGAAACACTGCCCCGGATTTGCCAATTTCAAGAATCTGAAATCTTTTACCTGCAAATGCCCCGAGTGCGGCGCCGAAAAAGAGATCTTTTCCGACGAGTTCGATCGAGCCCATAAATGCGGCAAATGCGGCAAAGAAATCGATTTTACCCAGTGCACGCTCGAAGGGGAATCCAAACCGGCCGATCCACGCTGACCGCCGCTACCAAACTTTGAAGACCGGCGGCAGTCACCCTCGGCAGGGCTGCCGCCGGCGGATTCGAGCGGCTGCGTTTGCAGGCAGGGGTCCATTCACGGGGAGTTTTGCATATGCGATTTAAATTGGTGGCGTTGTTTGCCCTGGCGCTGGGCGGTGCGATCCTGGCGATCGGCACGGTTCCGGCGGCCGAGGACAAAGGCGCCGAGAACATGATGCTGGCCGGCGGATCCCGGGGCGAAGTCCCGTTTCCACACCTTCAGCACCAGAACAATATGGAAGACTGCCAGGCCTGCCACGATCTCTTTCCGCAGCGGCAAGGCGCGATCGAAGCGATGAAATCCCAGGGCAAACTGGAAAGCAAGCAGGTCATGAACCAACTTTGCACGGGATGCCATCGGGAAAAACGCCGCGCGGGAGAACCCACCGGACCGATCACCTGCAGCGACTGCCATGTAAGGAATTGACGTAACGATGCTCATTCTCGGATTGCAGGGCAGCCCGCGTAAAAAAGGCAACAGCCATTTTCTGCTGGCGCGATTTTTGGAGGAGTCAGAGCGCCTGGGTGCCGAGACGCGCATGGTGTATGTGGCCGGGAAACAAATCCAGCCCTGCAAGGAGTTGGTGGTCTGCGAGAAAAAAGGCTACTGCCCCATCGACGACGACATGCCGGCCGAGATTTATCCCTGGTTGCGGGAAGCGGAAGTGGTCGTTATGGCGGCACCGGTATTCTTTTACAACGTTCCTGCGCAGCTCAAGGCACTGATCGACCGGTGTCAGACCCTCTGGGCCCGCAAATATCGCCTGAAACTGCGAGACCCCCGCCATCGGCAGCGCCGCGGTTTTTTGTTGTCGGTCGGCGCCACCGGAGGATCGAATCTCTTCGAGGGCATCAAACTGACCGCCCGCTATTTCTTCGATGCCGTCGACGCCGCGTTCCACAACAGCCTGACCTACCGGCACATCGAAGGCCCCCGGGATATGGCCAATCATCCCACAGTCGCAGAAGATGTCCGCGCGGCGGCAGCCGACCTCCTGCAGCCCCTGAAAAACCGCACGCGACTGTTGTTTGCGGGACGGGAAAACGCCGGCTACACGCAAATGGCCGCTGCGCTGGCGCGAATGCACGGCGGCGACCGGCTGGACGTGTCCAGCGGCGGTAGTCAACCGGCCGCGCGTATCGAAGCGTCGGTAGTGGAGGTGCTGCAGGAAACCGGAATCGACATGGCCTTCGAGGTGCCGAGGCCGATCGATGCCGTCATTGAATCCACGGTCCCCGATCGCATCGTCACGCTGGGAGCGGCCATGCCCTCTCCCGCTGTGCCCGGTGCCGATCACCAGCACTGGGAGATGCCGGTGACGGAATCTCCCACAACGGATTTTATGCGGGATGTGCGCGATCGCATTGAAGCGCGCGTGAGGTCTTTCATAACAGAATTGAAATAAAGATGCCGGCCGAAGCGGGTCTGCTTGACCGCCGGGACAACACCGGCTGCCGGCCCGGTCTCATCGGTCGCGTTAGGCCCTTGGTGCCGAACATCCGCCCCGGCACTTCGAAAGCACCGGCGCCTGCCGCCCCGTTGTAACGACCATCGGTTCGACGGAAAGAATTGAGAGACAACCATACGGTTCAACGGCAACATTTCATGCGAAGGAGGTAATCAGAATGGACAGGTATGTATGCACGATCTGCGGCTACGTCTATGACCCCGAACAGGGAGATCCCGACAACGGCGTGGATCCCGGAACTGCGTGGGAAAATGTTCCCGACGACTGGGTCTGTCCGGTTTGCGGTGCCGGCAAGGACGACTTCGAAAAGGAAGAGTAGCGCGTCCGGATTCGGTTGACAGCGCGACCTTCGTGTTCAATGTTAGCAATGCCCTTTTCGTGGCTGGAAAGGGCATTGCTGTTTTCAGATAAAAGGAGGGCATTGCAAAATGAAGCCGATCGAAATTGCGCCGGGGGTTTACGAGGTCGGGGTCAAGGACTGGAACATCAGCGATTTTCATGGTTACTCCACCCCCTTTGGTACCAGTTACAACGCCTACCTGATTGTCGATGAAAAAATTGCATTGATCGATACGGTCAAAGCCGAGTTTGCTTCGGAGTTGCTGCGCAACATCGCCATGATCGTGGATCCCAAGAAGATCGATCTGGTCGTCAGCAACCACACCGAAATGGACCACTCCGGGAGCCTGGCCCGGATTCTGCATTTCATCGGCGAAGACAAGCCGTTGTATTGTTCGGCCATGGGCGAAAAAAATCTGACAGCGCACTTTGGCACCCGGTTCAACTTCCAGCCGGTCAAAACCGGCGGGAGCCTGTCTCTGGGACGCCGCACGCTGAACTTTATCGAAACCCGAATGGTTCACTGGCCCGACAGCATGTTTACCTATATGCCGGAAAATCGAATCCTGTTTTCCAGCGACGGGTTCGGCCAGCATTATGCCGGTTGGGAGACCTTCGATGATCAAATTGGCGAAGCCATTATGCCCCACGCCAAAAAGTATTATGCCAACATTCTGCTCCTGTACGCGCCGCTGATTCTGAAACTGCTGGATAGCGTCCGGGAAATGGACCTGGCCATCGATATGATTTGCCCCGACCACGGCGTGATCTGGCGCGACAACCCGGGTCGAATTATCGACGCCTACCGTCGCTGGAGTCGGCAGGAGGCCAAAGAAAAGGCCGTGATCGTTTACGATACCATGTGGCACAGCACCGAAAAGATGGCCAGTGCCGTGTCCGCCGGAATCCATGCCGCCGGCGTGCCGGTTCGACCGATGGTGCTGCGTAAATGGCATCGCAGCGATATCATGACCGAAGTGCTGGACGCCCGGGCCGTGGTGCTGGGGTCGCCGACACTCAATAACGGCCTTTTCCCCACGCTGGCCGATTTTCTCACCTACATGAAGGGGCTCAAACCGAAGGGCAAGATCGGCGCGGCCTTCGGATCGTTCGGATGGAGCGGGGAAGCCGTCAAAGAGATCGAACAGTACCTGCAGTCCATGGACGTGGCGCTGGTCGAGCCCGGTCTGAAAATCAAATACGTCCCGGATGAAGCGGCGCTGGACAAGTGCTATGAA
>DAXETY010000163.1:0-34526 GCA_051155755.1 Desulfobacterales bacterium | reverse complement strand
TCGGAGTCGAACGGTACTTCCCGGACCTCCGGTTTTTTTTCCAGCAGTTCCTCGCGGCGCATGCCGATGATAAAACCCGCCCGCAGCAGGGCCGATTCGGTGGGATCTCCCTGCTCTTCATCGGGTTCCCGGTCGTTGTCGGTGTCGAACAAAGATGCGTTGTTGCACAGCACGCCGACTTCTAAAATGCGGCGCAGCAGCGGATTCTCGGCGCCGCCTTCTCCATGGACCTTTTTGTTTTCCTCGTCGAACTCGAAGTCCCCGACGGGCGTGTTGATCCGGTTCAGGGTCATCTGGTTTTCGGTCAGCGTGCCGGTCTTGTCGGTGAAGATGATGCGGGTGGCGCCCAGCGTCTCGACGGCCGGCAGTTTGTTGATCAGTGCATTTCTTTGCGCCATCAGGTACATGCCCCGGGCCAGTGCGATGGTCGCCACAATGGGCAGACCCTCGGGAATTGCGGCCACCCCCAGGGCGATGGCGGTTTCGATCATCTGGGTGGGATCCTGTCCGGCCATCAGGCCCAGGCCGGCGATGGCAGCTGCAAGCGTCAGGGTGATCCAGGCCAGTCTGCGGCCCAGCCGGTCCAGGCGCTTTTGAAGCGGGGTTGCCTCTTTTTCCGCACTTTCGGCCATCTCGGATATGTGGCCGATGGCGGTGTCCATGCCGGTGGCGGTCACCACGGCTGCGCCGGAACCCGCGCTGATGATCGTGCCCCTGTAAAGCATGCATTTGCGATCGGCCAGAGAGGTGCCGTTGTCGACCGGCTCGAGATGTTTGAGGACCGGCACCGACTCGCCGGTCAATGCCGACTCGTTGACGCGCAGGTTGTTGGACTCAATCAATCGCGCGTCGGCGGGAACCAGGTCGCCGCTTTCCAGGATGATGATGTCCCCGGGAACCAGCGCTTCGGACTGGATCTCGGTTTCCACCGCATCCCGTCGCACGCGAATGGTGTCGCCGCCCATTGCCCGCAGGGCCTCCATGGAACGGACGGCCTTCCATTCGGTCAGAAACCCGATGCCGGCATTGACAATCAATACCGCGGCAATGGCAATTCCTTCGGCCCAGTGCTGGAAAAAAAAGGCCACCGATCCTGCGATCAGCAAAACGATGATGACCATGCTCTTGAACTGTTCGATCAGAATCCGGCCGGGTCCGCGGGTTTCGGCCTCCCGCAGTTTGTTGGGACCGTGCTTTTCGAAGCGTCGTTGCGCCTCCTTTCGGCTCAGACCCTGCTGCGGATCGACTTCGAAGCGTTCCAACACCGCTTCAATCGACCGCGAAAAGTAATTCAAAGCCGGTTGGGTGTCTTGATTCATCTTTCCAACTCTGTACGCGGTTTCTAAGGAACGTAACCCCGTTTGATATTTCCGCGGACGCGGAAACCGGCCGGCACGGTGGCCGGCCCTTCTACGGAATTCCCGGTGCGCTGAATGCCGTCGAAGGGCGAGGCCCTGTACCCGTCCGTTGCCGGTGGGAATTTTCTTACATTTTTGGGCGCCGCGAAACGGGGTAAGTGGCTTTTGATGAATTCAGATCAGCGAAACAACTATCGAAAAATTTATTGTAACATTTCATGATCGCCTAATAATGGGGCCGATTGGGTATATTGAAGTTGCGTTGACCCACTATGAACCTGCCCCGGCAACCCAATTGTCGGTTTATGGAAGCAGGTATTGCCGGCGTGGGCAAATTCAGACGATCCCGGATAACGATCTTGGATACACGTCGCCAACTGCGGCATCCGACCGGTGATTGACTATTGACAATTTTTGAGGCTGGGATAAAGATGATAGGCGATTGTGCCCTGGCTTCGGATGGTTCTCTCAAAACGGGTGGCCGTTCATCCACCTGTCCTCTGCCCATTTCGCCAATCTCACCCGCCCCGTCCTCCGATTCGATTGGGCGAACTGTCCATGAAGCCCGATAGCAGTCCGGCGCCGTTTGGGTGCCATCTCCGGCTTTTGAAACCAAGATTCGTTTCAGGCATGCCCTGCTTTACCAGGATGAAGATCTCGAATTCATATGACGAATTGACCGCGCGCGTCGCCGAACTCGAGCGGGAACTGGCCGTTCGAAAAAAGGCCGAAGAAGAGCTGCGGGATTCCAAGCGCTTTTTTGCCGATTTGATCAACTTCTTGCCGGACGCCACGTTGGTGATCGACACCCGGGGAACGGTGATGGCCTGGAACCGAGCCATCGAAGAGTTGACCGGCATCAAGGCCGAAGACATCATCGGCAAG
The DNA here is from genome assembly GCA_051155755.1 of Desulfobacterales bacterium. Classification (GTDB taxonomy): domain Bacteria; phylum Desulfobacterota; class Desulfobacteria; order Desulfobacterales; family SG8-13; genus DAXETY01. The sequence continues at coordinate 32,283 of DAXETY010000163.1, read as the reverse complement.
GGCAACTACGAATACGCCCTGGCCTTTTACGGGATTCGCAGACCGATCCTGATCGACCTGGCCTTGAAGTGGGATGAGTCCGTTGCCGCCACTTATCAATACGTTAAAAAAATCGGCGAAATTCTTTATTCCGAAACTCTCAACCCCCCGTTTTTAAAAGAGCCGTCACTGTTCTGGAACAGTGCCCGCAAGCTCTACAACGCCCGGGGCGAAACGGTGGGCGCCATCGAGGTGATCCGCAACATCACCTACCGCATGGTCCGGGAAAATGCCCTGCAGCGGGAAACCAACAACCTGCGGCGCATTTTGGGCAGCATGCGGGACGGGGCTTTTATCATCGACGCACAGCACAATGTGCAGTACCTGAATCCGGCCATGATCCGTGAATTGGGAGCCGCCGGTGGGCGCAAATGTTACGCTTATTTTCGCCACCGCAATGAACCCTGCCCCTGGTGCAACAATGCGGAGGTGTTGTCCGGCAAGACCGTTCAGTTGGAATGGTATTCTCCGCAAAGCCAGAAGGTATACGACCTGATCGACACACCGCTGCACAATCCCGACGGCAGCGTTTCCAAACTCGGCATCATTCGCGACATCACCCGACGCAAAAAAAGCGAAGTCGCACTGCGGCAGCGCGTGTTGTGGGAGCAGCTGGTCAGCGCCGTGTCCAGCCGTTTTGTCAACGTCTCGTCGGAGGAACTGGATGCGGCCATCAACAAGGCCCTGGCCGACATCGGCCTTTTCACCGGGGTGGATCGCAGCTATTTGTTTTGCTTTAACGCGGATGTGACCCAATCCAGCAACACCCACGAATGGTGCAACCAGGGCATCGAACCGCAGTTTCACCAACTGCAGGACCTTTCCGTTGCAAAGGCTTCCTGGTGGATGCAAAAGCTGAAAAGACAACAAATCATTACCATCCCCAGCGTCTCGGAGCTTCCGGAGGCAACCGCTAATGAAAAGGAATTTCTGCAATCCCAGAACATTCAGTCGGTGGTGGCGGTACCGGTGCGATACGGGGGCAAACTCTTTGGATTTATCGGATTTGACTCCGTGCACGAACAGAAACACTGGCAGCCGGAAGACATTCACCTGCTGAGCACGGTGGGTGAAATTTTTGCGGCTGCCATCGTGCGGCGCAACACCGAGGCGGCATTGCAAAGCGCTCACAATGAATTGGAGAAGAAGGTCGAGGAGCGCACGGCCGAATTGACCTCGGCCCTGAACGAATTGAAATGCGCCCATGACGAATTGCAGTCCAAAATTCAAAGCATGGCGGAGTTGAATCGCAAGTTCCAGGAGCTGTCGCACAAAACCATCATTGCCATGGAAAACGATCGCAAGAATCTTTCCAAAGAACTGCACGACAGTATCGGCGGCAGCCTGGCCGCCATCAAAATTCATCTCGAAAACAGGCTGCAGAGCATGGACAAACAACCCGAATCCGGCGAGATGCCGCTGGAAAAAATCGCCGACTATCTCACCGGCATTATCCAGGAAACCCGTTACATCGCCTATTCCCTGCGGCCGCTGTCACTCGACGATCTGGGACTGCTGCCGGCCATCAACGACGAGGTGCGCAAATTCACCGAGTTTCATCCCGGCATTCACTTGAGCACCCACATCGATGCCCTGCCGTCCGACATATCCGATGATGTGTCCATCGTCCTGTACCGCGTAATCCAGGAAGCCCTCACCAATATCGCCAAGCACAGTCAAGCCGCAAACGCATCGCTGGGCCTGCGCAATCACCACAACGGCATTCATCTGCAAGTACACGACGACGGGTGCGGCTTCGACAGCCGGGGAAAAATCCACCGCTCCGGTTTTCTCGAAGGATACGGACTGCACAGCATGAAAGAGCGCGTGGAGATCTGCAAGGGCGATTTCCAAATCCGGTCCGAACCCGGAAACGGAACGATCATCAACGTATTCATCCCGCTGAACAACGCCTGACGACCCCGCCGGGCTTCCATCCGCACGATCGACCCTCTTCCGTCTCGATCCTGTAGCCATCGGCAACACCGACTGTAGCCGAAACCATCAATCCCGATAATCCTTTGGTATTTATTGTGATTTTCTGCTCCGGCGCGCATAGGTTTCCGTCGGTGTTGCCGATGGCTACAGTGGCGCCGTGGGACTGTGCCGCCATAAAAGTAAGGATCCAGGAAGTCTGCTTCAAAATAAATCGTTTTGATTCAAATACTTATATCAAACACGCCGGGAGAGCGTCCCATTGGCATCGCCTTTGCTCTATTTATCGGCAACGGCTCGGAATATGGGGCCAAATCGAAAAGGAGGTGACGGTCATGCGCAAGTCAACGCAACCCGGCGATTGCACCCGGGTCTTGGAAGAATGTCTGGACATTCCCCGAATCTGCCGCTGCGACTACGAGTGCCGCAACTGTGCCTTCGACCAATGGCTGGATGCCACCGAACGAGAACCAGAAGGCCGGGAAGAGATTCCGGACGCAGCCGGATACCACAGAATTGCCGCTTGAGGATCGTCGCTGCAGACACTCCGGACGAATTCTGACTGCTGCAGCAAGTGACGGTATCCAGGTTCGTTTGTGAGGCTGCGGCGGATCGCTATCGATCCCGTGATCAAAGCGTTTGGCGTCAGCCGGCAATATTTTTGAAAGGAGGTTTTTCATGAAATCGCAAACCAGGCGAAAAACGCGACCCCGCATCAAAGGGTTTCAGGTGGTCGAAAACGAATGTATCTGGATGAAGGCCGGTGTCATCAATTTCCGGCTTTGTGATTCGGCCTACGACTGCAATCACTGCGCTTTCGACAAGGGCATGCGACGCGCCATGGGCATCGACGCCAAAGAAGCGACGGAAAAAGTGGCCCCCGATTGGGTCCGGCATCTGAAGGAAAAATACCGGGGCGCCGAACTGCCGTGCCGCCACAGTTTGACCGGCCGGGTGGAGGCACCCAAGATCTGCACGCTCAACTACGAATGCTACCACTGCGCCTTTGATCAAATGCTCGACGATATAGACGTCAACCAGCCGGCCAGCCGGCCGCAACTGGTTCTGGCCGCCGGCTACCGCATGGCCCAGGACTATTATTACCACCTGGGACACAGCTGGGCCCGGTTCGAACACGGCGGCCGCGTGCGGGTGGGACTGGACGATTTCGCCGTGAGTCTGTTCGGGGCGTTTGGCTCCCTGGCGCTGCCGCCCCTGGGGGCCACGGTGGTGCAGAACGAAGTGGGCTGGACGTTTTGCCGGGGTGTCCGTGAAGCCGCCGTGCTGACGCCGGTTTCCGGCAAGGTGCTGGCCGTCAACCAAAAGGCCGTTGAGCATCCCGAAATTGCGCACGAAGATCCCTATCACCAGGGATGGCTGTTCATGGTGGAGCCGGATTTTCCGGCCCGGAACCTGAAGCGGCTGTATTTCGGGGAACAGAGTCTGAAGTGGATGGAAATGGAAAGTCAGCAGCTGTTGTCTTTGATGGGACCGGAATACGAACGGCTGGCTGCCACCGGCGCCGAGCCGGTGCGCGACGTGGTCGGCACCGTACCGCAGCTGGAGTGGGACAACCTGGCCCGCCGGTTTCTCAGAACCCGGACCGGATGACGATCAACGGTTGTTGCAATATGCGGGGGCGGTCGGACAAAGACGATCAAAGCGCAGTGAAAAGAACGGCGGGTTCATCGAGAAAGCGACCGGATCGAATCCTGTAAAAACCGATGGCAGTATCGGCACAGACTGAGGCTTCTGCAGTCGAGGTCATCGGCAGGTCCGGAAATGCACATCAGACAGCGCCGATCGCTGCAGTGGGCCAGGTGGAACAGGTGACCGAGCTCGTGCAGCGCCACCTTGGCGGCACGCTCCAAGAGTTTCGGCTCCGGCGGGTCGGAAAACAGAGGGTTTTCGGCCAGGCGGAACAGCGACACCGCGGCACAGCGGCCGCCGAGGCGGGATTCGCCGATCACGTAGCTAAAGACCGGCACAAACAGATCCACGTTCGTCACCGCCACCACCTTGGCGAACCCGACAAACGAATCGGCCTCCAATACCGTCAGAATGCGGGCGACATCGTACTGGAGTCGGCCGGTATCCAGACTCGCAGACGGGATCGATCGGCGCTCCAGCACCTCGGCATGGAGATTGAAATATCCGGATATGTGGGCGGCAATCACCGCGGGGACGATTGGCATCACGTCGCCCAGGGGGACCACGCCGACCTTGGGTAGCAAATCCATGCGCGTCCGTCAGGAGGTTCGCTCCAGTTCGAGTCGTTTGATCTTCTTGTGCAGGGTCACGCGGTTGATGTCCAGGATCCGGGCCGCCCGGGTTACGTTCCAGTCGCACTCGTCGAGCACCTGTCGGATGTGGCTTTTTTCCAGCTCCCGCAGCGAATCCGGATGCGACGAGCGCCGCGGGGCGGACGCTGCCGGATGCAGGAAATCGAAATCGGCCACACCCAGCGAGCGGCTTTTGGACAACACCACCGCCCGCTCGATGGCGTTTTCCAGCTCGCGCACATTGCCCGGCCAGGCGCATCGCTGCAGCATTTCCAGGGCCTCCCGCGAGATGTGATCGACCTTTTTGGCCGTTTCCTGGCTGTATTTCATCATAAAATGCCGCACCAGCAACGGAATGTCCTCCCGCCGCTGCCTCAGCGGCGGGATTCGGATTTCGATCACGCTGATGCGGTAGAAAAAATCCTCGCGAAAGCGGCCGGCTGCGATACATTTTTCCAGGTCTTGCCGCGTGGCGGCAATCAGACGAAAATCCACCGGTGTCGACTGCGAGCTGCCCACCCGGGTGATGCATTTCTCTTCGAGCACCCGCAGCAAATCGATTTGCATTTTGGGGCTGATTTCGCCGATCTCGTCTAAAAACAGCGTGCCTCCGCAGACAACTTCCAGAAAGCCCTTGCGGGCTTGCACCGCGCCGGTGAAGGCGCCTTTCTGGTGTCCGAACAGCTCGCTTTCCAGGAGGCTGTCCGGAATGGCCCCGCAGTTGATGGCAATAAACGGGTGCTGAGCCCGTGGGCTTTTGGCATGGATGGCCTTGGCGACCAGTTCCTTGCCAGTGCCGGTCTCTCCGATCAGCAGCACGGAGGAATCGGTTTCAGCCACCTGGGGAATCAGTTCGAAAACCGTTTCCATGACCGGTGATTGTCCGATGATGTTGTCAAAACGGGTGATCTTTTCCAGGCGTTCCTTCAGGTAGTTGAACTCGGAGGTGAGGCGCAGCTGCTGCTCGATTTTTTCCATCACCAGCGACAGATAATCAGGCTTGAAAGGCTTGAGCAGATATTCACTCGCACCCATCTTCATGGCTTTCACCGCCGATTCGATGGAACCGTAGGCCGTTATGATGATTACCACCGTGTCGGGGTAGTCGGTCTTGACGCGCTCGAGCAGTTCCAGCCCGTCCATGCCCGGCATCTTGATGTCCACGAACATCAACTCGTAGGGCACTTTGGACAGCTTTTCCAGCGCTTCCGAACCGGAGGCGGCCGTTTCCACCACGTGGCCGGCTTTTTTGAACCAGTGATACAGCGATTCCCGCACGATACGCTCGTCGTCGACCACCATGATTTTGAGCTGGGTGTTCATTTCAGACCTTCTCTTTCCTCGGTTGGTTCGGCCATACGGGGAAAGGTCAGCACGAACCGGGTCCCCTCGCCCGGACGGCTGTCCACCTGGATGTCGCCGCGATGAACTTTGACCACCCCGTACACAATCGACAAGCCCAACCCCGTGCCCTGCCCTTCGGCCTTGGTGGTGTAGAACGGATCGAAGATGTGATCCAGGTGCTCGGAAGCGATGCCGCAACCCGTGTCGATGACCTTGATGACCACCTTGCCGCCGGATGGATCCAGGCCGGTGGAAAGGGTGAGCTTGCCGCCGGATGGCATGGATTCCATGGCATTGAAGACCAGATTGAGCAAACACTGCTGCAGCCGGTTGGTGTCGCCGCTGATCAACAGGATTTGATCGGACAGTTGGGTTTGCAGCTCGACTTTTTGCAGCTCCATTTTGTGATGGGACAGCGTTAAAATGGACTCGAGCAGTTCGTTGACATCCACCTCACGGTACTGCAACGGACTTTCCCGGGAAAACGACAGCAAGCCGGAAACGATGTTGCCGCAGCGCTCCAGCTCCTCGGCCATCAATGCCAGATATTGCCGGAACTCGTCGACCTCCTCGGAAGAGAGATTCCCCCCGGAGACCATCGATTGCATCAGGGCCGTGAACGTCATCAGACCCTGAATCGGATTGTTGATCTCGTGGACACAGCTGGCCACCAGCTTTCCCAGCGAGATCATGCGGTCCTCCTGGATCAACCGCCCCAGCTCCAGCTTCAGTTTCTGGTAGCGGGTTTCCCAGCGCGAGGCGATCTCCTCACTGATGTCGCGCCAGATCTCGATGATCCGCACAATGCGGTCGTCCGGATCCTTGAGGGGATAGGTCACGATATTTCCGTATCTGGCTTCGAAACCGGAGCCGGGCAGTTCGTGAATGACATGCGCCGATTTGCCGGTGCGCATGGTTTCCACCATGGGACATCGTTGCCCGGGCTGAGCGCTCGGACAGGGGACATCCAGTCCGCGGGAGATACGGTAGCAGTAGTCCCCCAGGACCTGCTCTTTGGAACGGCCGACCTGCTTCAGATAGGCTTCGTTGGCTTCGGCAATGGTAAAATCGGTGTTCAATACCACGATGGCCGCATCGCTGTGCTGAATCAAAAAATCCGAAGACATTCGCTCCAGCAGAAGCTGTTGTTCGACCGACTTGAGTTTTTGTTCGGTCAGGAAAAAGGAGCGCAGCAGCCGGCCGATATTGTGTTCGATGACCCCCACGCCCTTGGGCCGCTGCTCGATGAGTTCGAGCAGGACCTGGCGGCTGTTGGTCAGTTCGACGATGCCGTCGAGGTTTTCGATCTCGAAAAAATCGGCGAAATGATCGGTGGTGTAAAGGCCCAGCTGCTTTGCCAGGCGAAATCCTTCGGCCTCGGGGTCGATGTCGCACACACCCACGATGTGAATATCCAGGTATGGCAGGGGTTCTTTTTGCAGCAGGTCCAGGAAAAATCGACAGGCGCGTCCGCCGCCGACGATCGCCAGGTTCAGGGAAATTTTTTCGCCCTGGGTGCCCGGGTTGAAAGTCATGATCGGCCTCCGCTGGCAGTGGGCGGAGCGCTGTCCCTGGAAACCCGGCCAGCTGCGGTCCGGGAAAACAGGCTGACGGGGAACGAGAATCGGTTCAGGTCAGAGTGGATCGCTTCGTGATGATAGAATACCTTTTGAAAGCGTCGGTAAACAGCTTTGCCCCGCAATCGGATTCATGCCAAGTTAAAAACAGGTGTTTATCAAGCGCTATTCAGAGCCGTCGATGCGCTCCAGGCGCAGCTTCGCGTTTCCGATCGACGACACCCGAAAACGCATGCCTCCGAGGTGCACCTCCTTTTTGGCCTCCTGGATTGGAATTTTATGATCGTAGCTGACGTCCGGATCCAGGGCGGGAATGATCACCCCGATGGTAACCACATCGCCCTCCAACCCATGGTATATCAGGCGAACCTTGCCGAGATCCCGGACGCGGTCCTTGTAGAGCTGAATGTTTCGCAATTGCGAGGTGCCGGTATCGGAAGTTCCCAATTGGCTTCCGTTGCGGGAGATACCGGAACGGTAGTACGGATTGCGGGGACCGACGATCGCCGCATAAATGAATGCGACCAGCAGCGCTCCGATGAAGAGGAAAAATAATACAATGACCCAGCGCCGTTTGTTGAGTTCTTCCATAGCGATCTCTAAACAGCGGGTTATCAATGCAACCCATTTACTTTCTAAAATCTAATTCAAAATAGTCACTGAATCATTCGATTGAAAGGCGTACCGTGCCGGATGCCCCTTCAATCTTTTCATTCAGGGGCGTGAAACAAGATTGTGCCGATCCGCAAAAAGCCGCCGAAAACAGCCTACGCCCGGAGATATCCTCTCTCACCGAGAAAGAGCATGATTTCCTGGGCGGCGTCATTGGGCGTCATGTTGGAGGTATCGATCCGCAACTCCGGTGCACCCGGTATCTCGTAGGGATCGTCCACGCCGGTAAAGCCTTTGATCAATCCGGCGCGGGCCTTGGCATACATGCCTTTGCGATCGCGCTTTTCACAGATTTCCAGCGGCGTGCTGACGTGCACCTCAACGAAACCGCCGTAGGCTTCGATGGTTCGCCGGATATCCTGTCTTGTTTTCTCGTAAGGGGCGATGGGCGCACAGATGGCGATGCCGCGATTTTTGGTGATTTCGCTGGCGACAAAGCCGATCCGACACACGTTGGTGTCGCGGTCCTCCTTGGAAAAGCTCAGGTTGCTCGACAGGTTGCGGCGCACGATGTCGCCGTCCAGCAAACTGACCGGCCGGTCGCCGATTTCCAATAAGCGCGAATACAAGATCTTGGCGATGGTGGATTTGCCGGCGCCGGACAACCCCGTGAGAAAAACCGTTAATCCTTGGCGCCCCGGCGGCGGATAGCCTTTGTGCAACTCGGCCATAACTTCCGGAAAAGTCATCCACTCGGGAATCCGTCGACCCGTTCGCAACCGCTGCCGGATTTCCGAACCGGAGATGGAAACCGACTGGGTTCCGGCAGGAACCTGGTCCGCGGTGCGAAACTCGTCCTCGAAGGGCAGATACACCATCTCTTCGAATGGAATGACGTTGACGCCGATCTCGCCGGAATGTTCTTCGGCGGTCTGGCGGGCGGCTCCGGTCGAGTAGTACCACTTGCCGTTGTTTACCGGACCTGGACCGGCATGGTCGTGGCCGATAATAAAATCCGTGCAGCCGAAATTTTTGGCAATAATCAAATGCAGCAGCGCTTCCTTGGGTCCGGCCAAGTGGGAGGTGAGCGTCAACAGGTTGACCATGAAAGAATCCGGCGGGTAATGACGCGCCACTGCATCATAGCAGCGCATGCGTGTAAAATGATCGAAATCGCCCGGTTTGGACATCCCTACGATCGGCAGCACCAGCAGACTGCCGCGCACCTGGCGCAGGGCTTTGATGGTCATTTCGAACTGCGGACGGTGGATCGGGTGTCGGGTCTGAAAACCAACCACCCGATGCCAGTCCAGACGCAGAAAGGTCTGCCGAACCTCTTCCGGTGTCTGCCGCATCTTGCGAAAATCGAAATGCAGCGGAAGGCTGATCACCTCCAGGTTTCCGCCCACGTAGTAGTCCCCGGTCTTGTGGAGCAGGTACTGCACGCCGGGGTGGGCCAGATCCTGCGATCCGTAAACCAGCTCGGCTTGTTTTTGCTTGTCCACCGGCCAGATGTCTTCCAGGTGCAGCACGCCGAGCAAGAAGCCCTCGGGATCCCGCAGGGCGACCGATTGCCCGGCTTCCAGGGCACGGGCCTGGATGGCCGGAAGATCGAGACAAATCGGCAGGGGCCAGAGGGTGCCGTCCTGCAGTCGCATGCGGTCTAAAACCGATTCGTAATCGAGCCGTTTCATAAACCCCTGCAAGGGGGAAAATGCGCCGTTGGCCAGCAACTCGAAGTCACAGAGCTGGCGCTCGTTCAGGGTAACGTCGGGCAGTTTCAGGGCGAACTCTTTGAGCAGCGCGGCACGTTCGGCATCCACCCGCAAATCTACCAGAATGCCGCCATGGGGCTCGATCTGGTTAAAATTTTCCATGAGCTGTAGCGCCTTACCTCCCACTGAAACGGAGCGTCTCAATCCTTTCAGAACTGATAAAGTCGTAAAAAGTCCAAATATCTTCAAACCCGTCATTCCCGCGCAGGCGGAAATCCAGAAATATATTTAATTACAGTTTCTTAGACTCGAGAACCCCGCCTCCGCGGGGATGACATACCGGTGGTTCCGACTCTTTACGATTTCGTCAGAACTGAAATCGATTTTAAAGGATTTCCGGCAGCCTGTCCAATGCATTCGAAAACATTTGACGATGCGGTCTCAATGCCGGTAGTCTTTCGTTGCACCCGCCTCCGTGCGTTTGCCGGATGGCGTCGGTCTGCCGAGTGACGGCGGCCCGCAGTGCTGATCCCGCGTAGAAGGTTCGAACATGCAAACCCGACACTGCATGCATTTTGGCGATGCCGCCCAAATGCCCTTCATTCCCGCTGACAGCGTGGACCTGGTGGTCACCTCCCCGCCGTATCCGATGATCGCGATGTGGGATGCGCACTTTTCCGGAATCGACCGCCACATTGATCCGGCCCTGCAGGCGGGAGACGGCCTGCAGGCCTTCGAGCGCATGCACGCCGTGCTCGATCCGGTCTGGCGGGAAGTGGCCCGCATTCTGAAACCCGGCGGCATGGCCTGCATCAACATCGGCGATGCGGTGCGATCGCTGGACGGCCGTTTTCAACGCTATCCCAACCACAGCCGGGTGCTGGCCGCCATGGTCGAGCTCGGCTTTGCCGCCCTGCCCCAGATCCTCTGGCGCAAACCCACCAACGCGCCGAACAAATTCATGGGATCGGGGATGCTGCCCCCCTGTGCCTACGTGACCCTGGAACACGAATCGATCCTGATTTTCCGAAAGGGTGTCAACCGCCGATTCTCCGGCAATGAAGATCGCCTTCGCCGCCGCCGGAGCGCTTTTTTCTGGGAAGAGCGCAACCGCTGGTTTTCGGATGTCTGGATGGACCTGTGCGGCACCGGTCAGCGACAGAACAGCGGGTGTATGCGGCAACGCAGTGCCGCATTTCCGTTCGAGATTCCCTACCGCCTGATCCTGATGTTCTCCATCTACGAAGACACGGTGGTCGATCCATTCTGCGGCACCGCCACGACGCTTCTGGCCGCCATGGCGGCCGGCCGCAACAGCACGGGGGTCGAACTGGATCCGGAATTCGGCCGAGCATTGCACAACGGGGTGTCCGAGCTGCTTCCACTGGCCGAGGATCGGATCCAGCGGCGCATGGCCGAGCACCGTAATTTCGTTACCGAAAGACAGCAGACCGGCTACCGTTTTCGCCACATCAACCGCTGCCACGGATTTCCGGTGATGACCGGCCAGGAAACCGACCTGCAACTGCAAATCCCAACCGCGGTGCAGCCATATCCGGCTGAGACGCCGGAATACCGGGTCGAATATGCCCCGGCGGAGACGGATGCCGCATCTCCGCAAGCCCCGGTGGCGCAGCCCACAGCCGGCCGCCGCAAAGCCCGCCAACGCAACATGTTCTGACCCGAATTGTGCGATAAAAAATATTTTTTTGAAAAAATTGCAACGTTCATTTTCGGTTTGATCAATCGGCACTGCCTTGGGAGGCCCCGGCCCGGTCAATGGCGCGGATGCGCGCCAGGACCGGGGGATGGGAGTAGTTGAGAAACACGTAAAAGGGATGGGGGGTGAGGTTGCCCAAATTGTGAACCGAAAGTTTTTTCAGGGCTTCGGCCATGGCACCGGCCCTGCCGGTGGTGCGGACGGCAAATCGGTCGGCCTGATATTCGTGGCGTCGGGACAGCACCTGCATGATCATGCCCAGAAACAAGTCCAGGGGCGTGTAAAGCAGTGCAAAGAAAACCAGTCCGGCGTACACAGATGGGCGCTGCAGGAAAAATGCCTCGAACAGCGGCGCGTATTCGATGAAAATCGACAGCAGGTAAAACATCAGACCGGTTTGCAGGATCCCGGCGACAAGGCCGATGAGCACGTGCCGCTTTTTGTAGTGCCCCATTTCATGAGCCAGAACCGCCACCAGCTCGGAGACCGTGTGGTTTGCAATCAGGGTGTCGAACAGCACGATGCGCTTGTGGCTTCCGAATCCGGTGAAAAACGCATTGGACTTGGAAGAACGCCGGGAGCCGTCCATCACGAAAATATTCTCCAGGGGGAAATGAATCGAACGGGCATAGGAGACGATCGCATCGCGGAGTTCGCCGTCTTCCAGGCGGCTGAACTTGTTGAACAGCGGCATGATCCAGGTGGGCGCGATGAACTGCACGAACAGCATGTAGGCGGTTACCGCCAGCCAGCACAGCAGCCAGGCCTGCGCACCGGCATATTGAAAAAACCACAACACGGCGGCCAGCAGCGGCGCCCCCAGCACGATGGCAAGGCCCAGAGCTTTGAGCTGATCCTGAATGAAGATTTTTGGCGTGGTGCGGTTAAATCCGAAACGCGCTTCGATGACGAAGGTCCGATAGAGGCGAAACGGCAGGGACAGGATCGCGGTCAGCGCCGACAGAATTCCGATGTAGGCCATGCCGGCAAGGATCGGACCGAGGTGCCAGGCGCGCACCCATGCGTCAAGAAAAGCAAAACCGTTGCCAAACCAGAAAGCCAGCAATGCGGCCAGATTCACCGAAGAAACCACCCAGCCAAAACGGGTGTTTACATGCAGGTATTGCTGCGCCGTGCGGTATCGATCGTCATCGTAGTAACCGCGAAACTCCTCCGGCAGCCTGGCCTGCATGTGTCTTACATTGAGCCAATCGGCCAGGAGATTCAGAAAATAATCGACCAGCAAGGTCGCCAGGATCAACCATCCGATCCAATTCAACAGCACGTCTCCGAAACCTGTTTGGATGTGCGCAGGTGGTTCGCACTCTCCCCGGCGCCGATACGTGGATGAACGCTACCGGTGCCATCCACGCAAAACCAGCGGCACGGTTCATTGCCGAACGTGGGCGGTTCCGAAACCAATGCATTCGGTTCCGCCGGCTTCGGTCTCATCTTCGGACGGGAATATAAACCGGAATTACGGGAAAGTCGAGGGGGCCGGCCCCGCGCAAAACAACCGGCGGTGTCTTTCAAGCCAAAGCGGTTCCGGGACCGGCGACGTGTCGTCAAAAATGAAAGGGAGGGCGCCGGGGAATGCGCCCTCCCTGAGAACAGAGGAAAGAGTTAGGGGTTATGTTGAAGAAACATCAACTAACACCTATCGGCAACTTTCGCTGCCAATTTCACATTAATACCACAATGTGTCATGTCAAGCAATTTTATCCGGGTTGTCATTTTTTCTCCAGCTTGACCGAGACGGTATATCGACCGGCCCCGGTCTGGGCCAGGCCGAGGTAAACGCCCGTCAACGCCAGGGAAAAAAGCATCAGCGTGCGGGTTCCGCTCTGCTGAAAGTATTGAAAGCAGTACCAGGCATGCAGCACGGTCATCAACGCGCACGCGGTGCGAAACAGATAACCGGTCAAAAGGCTCAGGCCGCTGACGACTTGCAGGATCAGGACCACAAGGCCGAGGATGTGCAGCGGAATGCCGAAATTCATCAGGTTCAGGCCCGCACCGACACTGCGCCAGTTGGCCTCGTCGCCGATGAGCCGCGGTATGGATTGAAACAACAGCGCGGCCGCAAGACCCAGCCGCATCATCAAAAAACCGAAACTGGTTTTGCGTTCGTGCGAATTGAACATTGGTTCGGCCTCCCAAGATCAGATCGGTTCCGATCGGTTTTGCGGCCCGGCTTCGGCATCGTTTTTCTCTGCCCCGGCATCCGCATGCACGGCCGATCGGATTTGCGATTCGCCCGGGCGTTTTGAAACCCGTTCGACAAAGTCCCACACCACCCGGAAAACGCGTTCGGAGCCCTCGCCGTTTACAATGCCGTGGCGCTCCAGACTGAACAGCACATAGGCTTTATCCCGACTTCCCAGCCGCTGGAACAAACGGACCGAGCCTTTCGGATTGACAATCGGATCGCCCTGCCCCTGCACAATCAAAGCGGGCGCCATCAGTGCCGGCAGCCTGGGTCCGATGGCATCCATCAGACGCTCCAGCTGGCGCACACCGGCGATCGGGTTGCGCAGGTAATTGATGTGGGGGTTTTCCGGCTTGTTGTCGATGAACTCCATGCGGGCGTCTTCCATGTTGAAGCGCTTCATAAATCGATTCCAGACGTCCACCGCCGGGACCAATCGGGAAGAAAGGTCCTTCAACCGCAGCGGCGGCGATATGGCGAACACGGCCGCAGCATCCTCGATTCGGGCGGCCAGTTCCAGGGCCAGCGCACCGCCGTTGGAAAATCCCCCCACAACCACACGCCGGCAAAGGCAGCGCATGATTGCGTAGCCGACCTCGGCGGAGTGTTCCCATTGCCGGTGGGTCACCTGCGCCAGATCCTCCGGAGCGGTGCCGTGTCCCTTGATGCGCGGGGCATAGACCCAGAGTCCTTTACTTCCGAGATACATGGCCAGAGACTTGATCTCCTCTGGTGCGGCCATGTAGCCGTGAATCAGCACCACACCGATGTCCCGGGATGTCCCGCGGATCAGAAAGGGTTCGCCGATCTTTTTGGGTTTGCTGCGGCCCTCGACATAGTAACGGCGATAGTCCTGTTCGAAATCCCGGTACGCCCGCCGAATCAGATGTCCGGCGGTCTTGCGTCTGATCCAGAAATTCGGCGTCCAGGCGATCTTGCGCAGGATCCGCTGCAGATCCTTGAGCGGCTCGACCGAATTGGCCATGACATCGAGAGGATTGTCGATCCGCACGCGGTGAAAATCATAGGGTGAAGTGAACTTGGAGCGGTCTTTGATCAGTTGGGTGCCGGTGTCCCGCAGGATGCCTTTTTCGACGGCAACCGTCAGAAAATCCCGCACCCGCTTTTCGCGGTCGTCGGTGAGCAGATGGATCTGGTCTTCTCCAAGCCGATGGTGCAGATGGACACTTTTCAGATGCCGGACGGCTTCGGCCGCCATGAACAGTTTGCACCGCAAATCGCGCTCCTCGAACGATTTATAGGGTGAAAGCCGTAAAATGGTGGCCAACAGGTGGTCGTGGTTGATGGTGGTCAGGCTGTAAATGGCGCTCATGTAGCTTTCCATGATACCGAGCGCCTCCTTGCGCATCCGCAGCCGGGACGGCAGTGGATCATCAAATTCGATTCGCTCCGTGGATTTGACGTCGCTCTGGATCACCGGATGGTCCAGCCGCCGGCCGACACGGATCGGCGCTCCGAAACGAATGTCGATATCGACCCCGGAAAACAGCATGGTCCCCTCGGTCATGATCTCTTCCAGGACCCGTTCGGGGATGCCCTCCACCATGTGGGTTGCCAGATTGCTCAGCAGGTTTTCCTTGGCGCGCACCGGGAAATAGGTCAGATTCACCGGAACGATGTGGGTGCTGTGGTTCAGCACCGATTCCAGCTCTTCGATCTCGAATTGGCCCTGCAGGTATTCGGCTTCGGCCGGGTCGGCCTCGGCCAGGTACTGCAACCGCTGCCGGTAGAACTCGGTGCGCATCGCCAGGATGGCCGCTCCGGTGTGGGGCGGATGCTTTCCGCCGGCGTAGGAGATCATGAAGCGGCCCTTTTCGACGATCTTTTTATTTTTGACCATCCGGCCTTCGGGAAAAATGATCCAGTTGGCCTCGCCGGTGAGCAGGGTTTTGACGATCAAGCGATCCCGGGCGGGGTTTTTGGTGGAAACCGCCCCGATTTTCTCCAGATAGGCCCCGAAGCTGCCCCGAAACAAACTATAGGCCGCCAGGGACCACACCGGCAGACCGGTCAGCTTGAAAATCTGGTAGGGCATCAGGAAGGTTTCCAGGCGGGTGAAATGGTTGATGACGAAAATATTGGCGCCTTCGGGTATGTTTTCCGTTCCGTAAAGATTGATGTGGGCCTTGGACAATTCGGATATTGTCTTGATCAACAGCCCTGTGGTTCGGTATGCAAATCGATTCATCGATGGCAATCACCCCGATTGGGCAGCGGCGTTGAAATGTCCGCCAAACAGTGATACAGATCCGTCTTCGGCAATGACGGCCATGGCCAAGCGCCTGGTCATCCACCACAACACTTGGATATGATAGTATAATATCCGCAATAAATAAAGCATTATCCCGGAGACGCCCCGTGTATTCGCGCATCCTCATTCTGCGATTCCCCAAGGAGATTTCCACCAAACCGGTGGTTTGCTACCTGACCAAAAATTATGATCTGATTTTCAACATTCTGAACGCCACGGTGCTGCCGCGCCGGGAAGGCATCCTGGTTCTGGAGTTGAGCGGCAACCGTAAAAACTTCAAAGAGGGCGTTCGCTACCTGAAAGACCAGGGCATTCAGGTGGAAAACGCCTCCCAGGAAGTCCAGCGCGTTCGCAGCAAGTGCACCCACTGCGGCGCCTGCACGGCCGTGTGCCCCACCGGCGCCCTCACGGTGCAGCGGCCCAAAATGACCGTGCGTTTCGATCAAAAAAAATGCAGTGTCTGTGAACTGTGTGTTCCCGCCTGTCCGACCCGCGCCATGGAAGTGCTTCCAAGCCGCCAGAGCGCCTTCGAATGAGTGCCTCCATCGCCGTGGCCGTCAGCGGCGGTATCGACTCGCTGATGGCCGCCCGGCTGCTCAAAGAACAGGGACATCCGGTGTTCGGCATCCACTTTCGGACCCGGTACACGGGACTGGCCGATATCGCCCGAATCGGCACGTTGATCGGCATGCCGGTCCACACGGTGGATCTGAGCCGGGAGTTCGATAAAGCCGTCGTCGACTATTTTGCCGCCACTTACCGGGCCGGCAAAACGCCCAATCCCTGCCTGGTGTGCAACCCGGCCATCAAGTTCGGCGTATTGCTCGCCCATGCGCGCCGGCTGGGAGCAGGCGCACTGGCGACCGGACATTACGCCCGGATTGCCATTTCGGACAGCACCTGCCGATTGTTGCAGGGACGCGATGCGGCCAAGGATCAATCTTATTTTCTGGCTTTTCTGAGGCCCGATCAACTCCGGCAGGCCCGATTTCCCCTCGGTGAGCTGCGCAAAACCGACGTGCAGCGGATGGCGCGCGACAGCGGGCTGCAACCGCTTGCGGCAAGCGAGAGTCAGGATGTCTGTTTCGTTCGCGGGGGGCACTACGAGGAATTTTTGATGCAAACGGTCGGTTTTCGGCCGCAATCCGGAGATATCGTCGACCCGCACGGCCGGGTGCTGGGCCGACACCCGGGTCTGCACCGGTTCACGGTGGGACAGCGGCGCGGCATCAATTGCCCGGCCGCCGAGCCCTATTACGTGCTGCGGCTGGAACCCAGCGCCAATCGACTGGTGGTCGGCCACAAGACCGACACCTATTCCAGGGATTGCCGGGTCGAAAACATCCACTGGATCACCGAGCCGTCCGCCGCGTCCATGAACGTGCACACCCGCATCCGCTATCGTCATCGGGCCGCCGAATCAGCGGTGACGCTGGAAAACGCGCACGCCGCAACCGTCCGCTTCCGGCAGGCCCAATCGGCAGTGACCCCCGGACAGGGAGCCGTATTCTACCGCGGTGAGGAAGTTCTGGGGGGAGGATTTATCGTTTGAAACCGCAAACCCATCCGGGCAGACCCGTGTATTCGGCCGCCGGATCGAACCCACATCACCGGGACATCGCTGCGTGAACAAATCCCGCACATTTTCGATCACCACTCTGGGCTGCAAAGTGAACCAGTTCGAATCGCAAGTCATTGCCCGGCGGCTGGAAGACGCCGGACTGACGCCCTGCAATGCCGACGAAAACACCCGGCTGTGCATCATCAACACCTGCACGGTGACCGGCAAAGCCGCCATGCAGTCGCGCCAGGCCATCCGGCAGGCGATTCGGCATCACCCGGATGCCCGGATCATCGTTACCGGATGCTACGCCCAGACCGCACCCGAGGAAATCGAAGCCATCCCCGGAGTGACAGCGCTGGTCCCGCAAAGTCAAAAGCAATGCGTGGCCGATATCGCCCTCGAACGTCCCTGTCGCCCCAAACCCTCCGAAAGCCGCGGTCCTCGGACCTTGGAACACCTGGTGGCGGGTGGACGCGGCCGGCCGTTTTTAAAGATCCAGGATGGTTGTGAAGCCTTCTGCACCTACTGCATCGTTCCTTACGCCCGGGGGCCGAGCCGCAGTGTGCCGGTGGCTGCGGTGTTGGAAAGTCTTCGAAAACTCCGGGACGAGGGTTTCAGCGAAGCGGTGCTGACCGGCATTCACCTGGGCATTTATGGTCGCGACCTGCAGCCGCCGGCGGCACTGTCCGGCCTTTTGGCACAAATTTCCCGGCAACAGTCCATCCATCGCGTGCGCCTGAGTTCCATCGAGCCCGGTGAACTCGTCGAAGAAATCCTCGGGGCGGCCGCCGATACGGAGCGCCGGGCCGGCCGCCTCTGTCCCCATTTTCATATCCCCCTGCAAAGCGGCGATGCCGGTATCCTGCGCCGAATGGGCCGGCCCTACACGCCCGAGTTTTTCAGCGCTTTGCTGGAAAACGTGCGGCATCTCGTTCCGCACGCGGCCATCGGCAGCGATGTCCTGGTCGGCTTTCCGGGAGAATCCGAGACTGCCTTCCAGAACACGTTGCAGCGGATTCAGGACGCGCCCCTGACCTACCTGCACGTATTTCCATTTTCCCCCCGCAAGGGAACCCCGGCCGCAAGCTTGCCGAATCCGGTGGCGCCGGCGGTCATAAAGGCGCGCTGCCGCCAATTGCGAAAAATCGGAATGCAAAAAAAATCAGAATTTTACAATCAGTTTGTTGATAAAAAACTTGAAGTCGTGCTGGAAAACCAAATCGAGGCAGATCTGTGGCAGGGAACCTCCGAAAACTACATTCCCATGCGGGTGCGAACCACCAAGGGCCGGCCGGGTAAAGGGATTGCCGCAAAGGTGACACAAGTGTCTGCGGACCTGGTGGTCACCGGCTCGGCGGACCCGCAATCCTGAGCGGACTTTCTCACTCAGGATTTCTGCAAACCGGTGTCCAGCTTTCCGTAACGGGCTTCGTAATCGGAGAGCACTTTATTCAATGTTTGTGCAAAGCGCTTGGCAGCATAGGGGCTCATCACGATCCGATCTGCGAGCTGGACCTTGATTTCCTTCTGCCCGGAATGCCAGGATTGATTCATGCCGAACAGCAGTACGATTTCCTCCCGTCCACCGGCGACATTGGCGACGTTGGCGTATGAACTTCGCATGTTGGAGTCGTCCCAGATAATGCGGGACTGGGTATGAGGCTGTCCACTGTTCTGGGTTTCGTCTTGTTTGGCACTGTCTTCGGACATAAATTCCTCCCTGAGATCCTCGCGATGCGCATCGTTGCGCGGACAACCGTGCAGGTGCTTTTGATTTTTGCCCAAACCGGGTGCTATGCACCCGGTGCAAGTTCAACATCGAAGCACAGCAGTGCTTTTGTCTTTTCGGCCTATGGCCGAAAAGACAAGCCACCCGCTTTGCGGGTGGTTGTTGATTTACAAATTTTACGATAGTTTCCACCTTGAGGTCAAACAAATTAGCGCCAGGACAGCCATGACGGTAGAAATTTCAGTGATCATACCGGCCTACAACGAACAGCATTATCTGCCGCAAACCCTGCATGCACTGCAAGCGGCCATAGCTGCCTGCCGCGGTGCCGCGGAGGTGGTGGTGGTCGACAACAACTCGACGGATCGCACTGCCGCAATCGCCCGTCAAAACGGTGCCCGGGTGGTGTTCGAGCCGGTCAACCAGATTTCGCGGGCGCGGAATACCGGCGCGCGCCATGCAAACGGCACCTTTTTGATCTTTCTGGATGCCGACACACGGATTTCGGCCTCATTGCTGCGGGACTCCCTGAATTTGCTGCGCGGGGGCCGCTGCGCCGGCGGCGGCGCCACCGTGCAGCCGGATCGCCGCTTGAAACTTTTTTTTCGCTTTGCCGTGGACCTGTGGAACCGTTTGTCCCGTGCCCTGCAAGTGGCCGCCGGATGTTACATTTTCTGCACCCGCAAAGGATTCGATGCCGTCGGTGGTTTCAGCCAGAAGGTGTTTGTGGGGGAAGAGCTCTGGTTTTCCAGAGCCTATCGCAAGTGGGCTCGCAAACACGGTCGGTCCTTTCAAATTCTACATCACGCTCCGGCGGTCACCTCGGCCCGGAAACTGTCCTGGTTTCCCACCGGTCGGAGCCTGCTCCTGGTGACCGCAATGGTTTTTTTTCCCGTGATCGCCCGCTCACGCAAACTCTGCTGGTTATGGTACAAGCGCCCCCCAGGGGCCGGGTAGCATCCGCACGGCAAGGGGATTCGGATCGTTCGAACAGCGTGTTTTTTCAAACGGAAATCGGCTTGATTTTTGTCGGTGAAATTCTTACTGTCGATCTGCGAGCGGTTCGAAAATGGCGTTCGATCCGAGAGCGATTTGCAGACGGTCTGTCGGAAATCCTTTGGAAGTCAGCGGGTTGATTGAAAACAGCGGGAAACGGTAAAACGATCGGGAGAGGTCACCATGGGTGAATACGAACCGGGCAGCCGGGAAGACATATTCACGGAATCGGAGGAGGAAACCAAAGAGCCGCCCCTTTTCAAGGTGCTCCTCCACAATGATGACTACACGACCAAAGAATTCGTCGTCACCATTCTTGTCTCGGTGTTCAACAAATCCCTCGACGACGCCACCAACCTGATGTGGAAGGTTCACAAGAGCGGCGTGGGCATTGCCGGAGTTTACCCCTTCGAAGTTGCCGAAAACAAGCTCAATATTACCAAGGCCACCGCCCGCGAGAATGGATTTCCCCTGAAAGTTTCCATGGAACCCGAGTAAGTACCCATTTCCGGCTTCGTTGCGGCAGCCGGGAGCCCCTCCGCTCAATCCGGCCTTCTCACCGCTAGGCTCAGATAACGATTGTTTTCGGTGAACATCAGGCCTTTGTCCACCATCATGTTCAAAAACCCTTCCAGGCGGTCGAACGCGATGCCGGGGAACGCATCCCGGAGTTCGCCGATGGAACGATTTTGCTCGCAATATCGATAGATGTTGCGCGAAGCGCCGGTCAACCGGTGTGTCATGGTTTCGGATTCGATGCGCCGTTCCCGAATCATTAAAAAATCGCCCCCATCCTGGTAGCTTAAAATGGGTTCGCAATAAGGTCGCCGGTGCAGGGCACGATAGTTTTTCTGCCACCGGCGAACCGCGGACTGCACCGGCGCCCAGAGTCGGCGCTGGTGCATCTTGTCGCCCCGGTAATCCTGGATCATGAACTGCAGCCCGTCGATTTCTTCACGGGGAAACAACCGCGCCCAGTAAGGATGATTGAACACGGCTTTTACGCCGAATGCGCGGGGATGATGCCACACCGGGCTTGCCAAACCCAGCCAGAAACGCACACAGCGCAGGGGTCGAAAGTACCTGGCAAAATCGAGAGTTTGCAGCGTTTGAGCCACGTCTTGCGCATCGCTTCCCGGAAATCCGATGATCAGGTTGGAAGCGTTGACGATCCCTGCCGCTTCACAGTGCTTCATCACCTCCAGGTTTTCGATCGTAGTGGTTCCCTTGTTCATTTTCTGCAGCAGGCGGCTGCTCAACGCCTCGATGCCGATCTGAAGCTCCTTTACGCCGGCAGCGCGCAGGGTCTGCAGCGTGTGCCGGGGGGTCTGCGCGCGAATTTCACAGAAAATACGCAGGTCCCGCGGCAGCGCAGCCAGCCCCTCGAAAATGGCCCGGCAGGATTTGGCCGGAATCAGGTTGTCGGTAACCGCCAGCGTTAAACTTTGATGGCGACCGCAAAGGGTATCCACCTCCTGCCGCACCCGTTCGGAACACTTGGAGCGGTAGCCCCGCCACTGCAGGTTGAGGTTGCAGAAGGCGCAGCCTTCGAAACGACGATTGGCCCCCCGCTTTCGCCACCAGCATCCACGCGAAATTTCCATGGGAAGCGTCGGAAAGAATGCATGCGCCGGTCCGAAGGATGCCAGCAGTCGAAAATAATCGTCAAAATCCGGCAACGGCAGGTCATCGAGATTTTCGACCTGATTTCTGGACCCGGCCTGTTCAGAGGTGCTGTTTCGGGTGACCACACCGGCAACCGCAGCATCCTGCAGGCATCCGCCCTCGTTTAACCGGCGCACCAGTTCCAGGAGCGGACGCTCCCCTTCTCCGTTGATGGCGGCATCGATTTCGGGAAATTTCTGCAGCAGCCGCCGCAGCGCATCGCCTGCGAACATCGACCCGCCCACAACCACGGCAAGTGGCGGGCAACGCGCCTTGATCTGCCGGATCAGATACAAAGAGGCGGTGAGCTGGCACAGGCAGAGCGAAACGCCCACCAGCCGATACCGTTCCCAGTTGGCTTCCTCCAAAAAACGAACGGTTTCGGCTTCGACGGTCTCGGCCAGGGTGCGAAAATCCGTTTCGGCCAGGTCGGGACGACCCTTGCAGCGCTGCCGGAAAAAACGCTCGATCGTTTCAAAACGCTGCGGATACAACAGGGCCGCATAGACACTTTCCGCAAGCCAAGTGCGCTCGGAGATGTCGTGATAGCGCTTGTATCCGATCGCCCGTGCCACCCGCAGGTAGAAATGCGCGGCGGACACCTGCAATCCGGGCATGGATCCTTGCAGGTACGCTTTCAAGGCGCCCAGTTGAATGGACGGACGCGTGTACAATGGCCAGGGGGCCGAAATCAGGAGTATGTGGGAGCTGTCTGAAGATGTCATCGGAGATCAGCCCGGCAACAGGATCGGTTCATTTCGACCTAAACTGAGCGTTTCAAATTTTTCAAAAATATATTTTTGGTAATTAATCATAGGATTTATATCGATTTCAGTTTTGAAAATTTGAAACCCTTCGGGATTGCCGATCTTACCGCATCTACGGCGTCAGAATCCGTTGCGCATATTTCAATATCGCGCAACGGCTTCTTCCTTGTATCTGCGGCAACCTCGACAATCGCTCAATTTAGGTCCGAATCCAGCGGGAAACAGTTGGAATCAGAGAAACGTTTTACGGCCTAAATATATGTGGTACAATGTAATATTATTACCGTCCGGTATTCAATGCCGATATTGCTTCACCTGTTTCTAATTCCGGATTCAGTCGGCGTCAACGGAAACGAGGCAACGGGTTCAAACACCTTTCCGAATTTTACAGGGCGATCCCGATCCATTGATGGAATCAACGAACACGGTTCATCCCGGAAGCAAGCCCCGCATTGGCTTCGGAGCGAGGCGATGACCGGCAAACGCATTTGGGGCCTGGCGGCCACATCGGCAGCAACCCTGGGCATGGGCTTTTTTCTGCCCCGGGACCTGATGCAGGCGTGGCTGCGTTCGGCCTCCTTTTACATTTTGTTCGTACTGGTGCTGACCTGGGCTTTTCTCATGATCCGCACTTACGGCGGCCTGGCGCTCCGGCTGCGCCGTCATCTCCCGGCGCTGGTGACGGCCCTGGGGATCACCGTTCTGGTGTTTACGATTTCCCCGCCGCGGTTCAAGATCCTGGCCGATGAGACCAATCTGATCGGCGTTTCTCTGATGATGCACGAAACCCGCACCGCGGCGGTCCCGCTGGAAGGCGTTTACACGGATTATGCCGACCCGGATGTTGCAACGACCACCGTAAAGCGGCCGATGCTGTTTTCCTTTCTCACGGCCCTGCTGCATGCCGTCATCGGCTATCGCGCCGAAAACGGCTTCATCCTCAATTTCATTGTCAGCGTCGCGGTTTTGTGGTGTTTTTACCTTTCGGTCACACGGGTGCTTCCGAACATCTACGCCATTGCCGGACTGCTCCTGCTGGCCGCCGCCCCGGTCTACGTGATGTGTGCGACTTCCAGCGGTTTCGAGCTGCTCAACATGCTGCTGGTCGTTTTTGTGTTCCTGTTGCTCCTGGATCTGGAGGCCTCCGGATTCGACGCTTCCAGAACCGAATTGCTGCTGTTCTCGCTGGTGCTGTTGGCGCATTGCCGCTATGAAGCCATCGCGGTGCTGCTGGTGGTGCTCCCGGCGCTGGCAGCTCCGCTATGGAAACGGGGCTTCTGGGCCGAAATGCCCTGGCGGGTGTGGTTGCTGCCGCTGTTTTTGCTGCCGGTATTCTGGCAGCGGGTGCTTTATTGGGGAACCGTCGAATTCAATCGTGTGGCGCTGGGAACGTATCAGCAGGTGGAATCGGCCTTCGGATGGCGCAACCTTTTGGCCAATTTCGACGACAACCTGTTCGTGCTCATGGGATTGAATCCCGACTACGGGTTCACACCGGTCCTGTTCGCACTCGCGGCGGTGGGACTGTATCTGTGGATACGCCGGAAAGCCGGCGGCCGGCCGGTGCCGGTGTCGACCCGTTGGGCCTTTACGGCGCTCGGGGTTTTCGTTTTGCTCTTTCTGATCATTTCATCGTTTTACTGGGGCAATTTCGGCATTCCCATGGACATCCGGCTGTCACTGGTTTTTCTGCCGTTTCTGTGCTGGAGTGCCCTCTATGGGGTATATTGCCTCCGGCCGGACTTCCACCAACGCTCCGGTCGCCGGTCGGCTTCCGCGGTTCTATTGCTGCTGGCGGCGTTCCATCTTCTGTTATACTGGCCCGCCGGTGCGCTGCAGCGTCCGCTGCAGCAGCTGTCGCTGCCATACGAGTACGAACGGGTCCGGGATTTTCTTCAAAACCGCTATCCCGATCGCGGATATACCCTGCTGATCACCGATCTGCCCAACCTGTATCTGGTTCAGGGCTACAGTGCCCTGAAAATAAACAACACCGAGCGCTTGCGTTCGCTCCTCGGACAACCGAACCTGTTCGATCGAATCCTGGTGGTTCAGAAATTCGACCGGTCCAGCGGCGAAGTTCTGCCGGCGTATCGGGTTCTCCCGGCGAACCTGCGACTGCACCCGGTGGGATCGTTCGCGTTGACATCTCAAACCGGAATCCGCATTTCAGAATGTAACACCCATGAAAATAGAAAGGATACGAAGCCATGAGACGTGGCTGCCGGACAATTGCCGGTGCGGTTCTGGGTCTTTTTCTGCTCGCGGGATGTGCTTCCGTACAGCAATACAGCCGGATGGACGCCTTCGACAAGGCATCCAGGGCCTACGAAAAATCGATTGCGTGGTCCAATTTCGACAATGCGGCCACTTTTTTGCCGCCCTCGAACGAAGCCGCTCCCAGTGTGGACCTGGAATCCTACAGGCAGATTCGGGTGACCAGCTACCGGATTAAACAATTTCAGGCGGCACCGGACGCCTCCGAAGTGCGCCAGGAGATTGAAATCGGCTATTACCGCATCGATGACATGCGATTGAAAACGATTCGGGATCGTCAGCACTGGACCTACGATACCGATCAGGGAAGGTGGATTATACGGAGTGGACTCCCTGATTTCAATTGAGCGTTTCAAATTTTGTAAAATTATAATTCCTTCAAAATGAAATAAATCGATTTATATTTTCCAAAATTTGAAACCCTGCGGGATTGCCGATCTTACCGCATCTACGGCGTCAGAAGCCGTTGCGCATATTTCAATATAGCGCAACGACCTCTTCCTTGTATCTGCGGCAACCTCGACAATCGCTCAATTGAAATCAAACTGAGCGTTTCAAGCTTTCAAAATCCGCGTTCTTTGCGGATGTTTTCGTAGGCCTCCTGAATTTCTCGGAACTTGTCCTGGGCGTATTTGGTGAACTCCTCCGGCAGCCCCCGGGCCACAACCCGGTCCGGATGGTACTCCATAACCAGCTTGCGGTAGCGGCTCTTGACGGTCTCGTTCGAATCGCCGGGATTGACCCCCAATACCGCATAATACCGGTCGAAGGTCTGCACGTAGCGGGAACGAATCTTTTCGTACACCGACTCGCTGAATCCGAAAATCCGCACCGCCGAACGAATCATCTGCTCCTCGGAAGCCGACATGGCCCCATCGGCCACTGCCACGCGCAGCAAAATATCGACCATCATCTCAAGCAGTTGCGGTTCACTGTGAAACTGTCCGTAGAATTGGGAGGCAAATTCTTCGAAAGTATTGGGAGAATGCAGGGCCGCATTGAATATGTTGGTTGCAAACATGCGGCTTTGGGGGTTCAGGTTCAGGTCGTAGAGCATGAAGCGGTGGATGGTGTCGAGCTCGCCCCGGCTGATCTCACCGTCGGTCTTTACCAGTTTTGCCAGCATGGAGAAGACGGCGACAAAAAAGGTAAACTGGGCGGTATCGGCCTCCCGTCTTACCGAAATCTGCGGGGTGTCCGTGTCCTCTGAGGTCCGGTCAAATGCATGACCGAAGGCCGCTCCGGCAATCGCCCCCAACGGCCCGCCGATGGCAAAGCCCAGGGTGCCGCCAATAATTTTTCCAATCCAACCCATTGCGTGATCACCACCGTAGCATCCGGCACCGAAACCGAGGTTTCAAAGCGGCAGCCTCGACAATCGCCCCATTCAGATGGGAAACGGCATCCATCCCATCCGTTCCTTGCGGCCTGTCAACCTCGATCGGGGTAAGATGGAAGAATTCGGTGTTTGGCTGCATGCATACGACCGGCAGCAAACTGGAGAAAGACCCCCAAATCCGATATTGATTCGGGACTGGATCGATGCTAACCATTTAGTGCCCGTCCACCTATATACGATTGTCACGATCAATGATACAAAAAATTCTCTCATGCGGCCGGGAAGGGGCCGAATCGGCCGCCAGAGACGCGGCCATAAAACTCGATATTGCCTACCGTGTCTGTACCGATCGAACGGCTTCAACGGCGGATGCACCGGACATAGCTGATTCCGATCATCTCGAACTGCACGTTGTCGGCTCCGAGGGCAGCCTGATCCTGAATCACGGAAAACTCCGCGGAGAGTGGAAAGAGGTTCAACGTCTGGCAGAGAAACACGCCCGGCCGCTTCTGCATATCGACCTGAACCGGGTGCCGGCGTTCAAGGCATCGGCCATGCTGGCCGAATGGCTCCTGGAACATCACATATCCATTCTGCACGTGACCGGGGCCGAACCGAATGCAGCTCCCGATATATACGAGAAAACCCTGCACATTCTGACCAGTGCCTTCTGGCTGAGCATCGAGAAATCAGTCAACCCCAATCCACCGCGGCCGGAAGCAGACAACGACCGATCCCCTCCCCGCAATGTAAAAGAAGCCGTCGAGCGTTTAACCACGCGGATGCCGCTCAAAGACCGCATCACCATTGCCAACATGACGGAGGATGAGCTTTACACCCTGAATTTTACCATCGGCTCCTACATCCGCAATCGTTTCGGAATATGGACCGGTAACGAGGCCCTGCTGCAGTCTTGCCGGGCGATCTCCGGCGACGGCTCAATGCACCCCAAAGATGCCTCTTCGGTCATTATCCGGTCCCTTTGGAAGGAATTGCGCAAAACGCACAAACTTCGAGTGGTCAAGTAAATCATGGCCGAACATCCACCACCCCGACCGGAACCGAGCGACACAGCCGGTTTGCAGAAAAACGCCGGCACGACCGCTTGCCGGGAAGATCGCCGCAGGGAGACGCGTCAAACGATCACGACACCGATTTTCATTGAAAATTTGGATCCGCTGCCATCCGGGCAGGCAACGTTGCGCAATTACAGCCGCTGCGGAATTTATATCGAAGCCAACCAACGTCATCCGGTCGGCACCCAACTTTTTGTCGGAATCGAAACGTCTCCATACAATCCGACCCACCGGCGCAAATATGAATGCCACTGCGTGATCGTGAAGTGGCGACGGCAGCTTTACAGTTCCGAATATCTGTATGGATACGGACTCGAACACCGCGATCCGCCCGGCAGCTGTCGCCGGGATTTCACCGTCCCGATCTATGAGGAGGATTTTACCTGCGAGCTGCCGCAGCTTCCATCGGAACAGCGCAAACACCCACGGCGGCAATTTCGCAAGGCGGTGTTCTTCAATACCGGCAACGGCACGCTGCAGGGAATGGTGCGCGACATCAGCCGCGGCGGCATTTTCATCGAGACGATCAGCAGCGTCGGTGTCGGAAACCCCATCAAGCTGGCCATTCCCAAAACCCGCCTTGCCAGGCAAAATGCCCTTCTCGGTCGAATCGTACGTACCGACGATCTTGGACTGGCCGTAAAATTTACCGGTTTTTTAAAAAAACCAAAGCCCGGCCGACCCTGAACAGCGACCGTTAAAGCTGCGCGATGGTCGCCTCCAGCTGCCACTCCACCCCAAGACAGGCAATTCGCGTTGCAACCGCCAACCATGGAAACCACTGCTCCGGCCGCTGATTTTGCCGCATAGCCCCTGCCCTGCCATCGATTTATTGGATTTGTTCGAAGGAATTTGTTATAATTCATTGTATTAACTTTGCAATACATTAACATGAATATCGGCTGCATCTCGTCTTGCCTGCGGTGAAAAAATATCTTGGAAGCGGAACGCAAAGGATAAAATTATGCGAAAAGGGATTCGGTATTTCCTGCGACTTTCTGCATCGATCCTGGTGCTGGCCTGCGCCACTCCGGGCCATGATCCAAACCCGTCCCGGTCTCTGTCACTGCGGGAGAAAATTCAGCGGGCCTGCTACGAGGTGGTGGTCAGAAAGCCAACCACCGATTCGCTGACCTATGAGAAAGCATTACCCTATGAACTGCTCCAGTATCATATCCGCAACGATGAATTTGCTCCAATGGGGACGGCATTTGCAATTTCGGAAACCGAACTGGTCACCGCCGCCCATGTTCTGCAGCTGCTGAACGACTCGGAAAATTTTACCGACTTCTACATTCGCGACGCCGAAGGTGCCGTATACCCGATCGAACAACTGCTGTCCTTTCACAATGAAAGAGACTTCATCCGTTTCAACGTCAAGGGCAAAACCTTCGACACCTGGTTTGAAACCCGACCGTCTTACGAAATTAACGAAGCGGTATTTGCGGTCGGAAATATTTACGGACAGGGTCTGGTCGGAGTGCCGGGAACGCTGTTGGGCACCCTGCCGGAGCCGGTCGACGGCCGCTGGGTGTATCTGAAAAGCTCACCGCCCAACGACAGCGGATCCAGCGGCGGCCCGCTGCTGGATCAAAACGGCAACGCCATCGGCATTATCATCGCCAAAGACAACAATTTTTCCTATTCGCTTCCGATCGCTGAATTAAACCAGATCGAAAACCATCTGGGCGTTTTTCATAAAAAATTCACTTATCATTTCGCCCTCTTTCCCGAAAGCACCGAGGCCATTCCCTTCGATCAACAACTGGAACTGCCCGAGCACTACCAAGCGGTCAGGCAACATCTCAATCGGCAGTACCTTACATCTTACCGGCATAATTTCGAGACGCTATTTCAGCAATACGGCGATGAGATTTTCCCCCGGGGGGCGTCTTCCCGGATGGCCCTGAACGGTGCCTGCCACCAGGTTACCATGCAAGTCCTCTTCAAGGATCCCAATGACCGCAACTGGTATTTTTCGGACCTGCAAAAGGAGCATTCCGCGTTGGATAAAAACGGTGCGGTTCGATATGCAAATCTGAACGACACCTTGTATGTCGATCTGGAAAAACCCGATGACCTTTCCGTGCGGGAACTCTACGAGAACCCGAACCGGTTGATGGATACCATCCTCAAGGGGATCAATATTCCACGGGAGTTTGCCGAACAGGAAATCCGCATCCTGTCGCTGGGGAAACCGTTTCAAGAGCGCCAGCACATCGATGCTTACGGACGCAAGTGGATGATTCATTTGTGGTCCATCGAATACTGCGATGAAGCCGCCATCCTGCTGTCGACGCCCACCCCGGACGGCGCCGTGGCGGTCCTGAAATTCTGCCCCTACGGCGAACGCGAAATATGGCTGGTCGATTTGATGAAGACCGCCGATTTTGTCTATATCCCCTATTACGGGACGCTGCGGCAGTGGTCGGATTTTCTGGCGATGAAGCCCTATCTCTACGGTTCCTGGCTGGATGCCGACCTGCAATACGAAGCGGGCAAACGCCTTCACCTCGAAGTGGGACAGATCGAAATCGATCTGAATGATGCACCGATGGATATTGCAGACAAATCCGTACTGGCGATGCTGCATGATTTTTACCCGAAATCAAATGAAACGGTCTGGGGTCTGCGAAAGCTGCTTTATTCCGAGGAAAAAAAGGGCAATTATTTCGTCGTCTATCGTCACATCCAACCCTACGTCGAGCTGCCCGATCACTTTCAAAAGTCCTGGGAGAATCTGCGCAGCCACAGCCATCCATACAACGGCGTGCCCTACGTGGACGAAGGCCGCACCAATATCGGGATCGCCATTGCCGCCGAACCCGGCGCAAAGCCCTCGACGCAGGAATCCGGCGCCATCATAAGCCTTTACCTGGCCAAGGAAGGCAGCATCGAGAAGTCCGAAATGCAGGCAGATCTGCAGCGTTTGAGAGGGGGATTGAACATTCACCCGGAGACGGTCGCCGCCGCTGCGGAAGGAAGCACAGCGATGAACCCCTGACTCCGGCGGGGGAGGTGGCGTGGTTTGCCGGCAGGGTTTCTGCCCCCGGAAAGCGGGATCACACGGCCGGGCTGACGTAGGCCACTGCCAGCCCATATCGGGGAGTTTCGGCAGTGCCCAGTGAATCGCAGCGCTTGACCTCACCGACCACCATCATTTTCAGCTGTCGGCATTCGGCTTTTACCGGAACCTCTTCGGCGCAGTAGAAAGGCCTGTAAGTGCCCGGACCCGCCGGCGCTTCGCAGGAAACCGGCCGAATTTGTACCAGCGTGCCCGGACGCAGTGATTTGTCGCTTTCAATATACATGCCGCCTTCACTGTAGTTTCTGGCGATACCCTCGTATTTAGCGGATTGGTTCAAAAAGGAAATGGTAACCGCGGTATCGTTCTCGCAGCGAAGATGCCGGCGCAAGTTTGGATTCGCCATGGATACACCCTGAACCATTTTGGTGTTTCAGCTGGCAGATTTCTGCACAACCATCCCCGGTCGCAGCCCGGCAGCCGCGCAAATTCTGGCAGCGCCCGGAAATCCTGCCGATCCGGATGCCTGATTGCGCCTCTCCTACCTTCTGTTTGGAAGTATATACCCGGGATTCCCATGTCAAGGTTCCCACGGTGCCAACAAAGCACTTGTTTTGGAACGACCCTCCGGCTTCTTGACGGATCCGGTCAACGATTACCCAATTTCATGTAACCAGTTTCACAAATTAATCGGGAAACCTGTTCCCGACGGCATGAGTTGATTAAAATTTGATGAAGTCGTAAAAAGTCCAAATATTTATCAATATCTGTCATTCCCGCGAAAGCGGGAATCCAGAAATCAATGTAATTACAGTTTCTTACACTTGAGATCTCCGCCGCCGCGGGGTTGCCGCACCGCAGAATCCGACTATTTACAAGGTCGTCAAATTTCAGTTACATGGAAATTATTGTTCCTGAGCATGTTTTTTGCACCGGGTTACTGATCGTATAAGCCGCACCGGGCTCCACAACCGTTTTTGCACCGAGCACACCGACTGAACCACTGCCGGCACGGTTCCGAAATGGATTCGAAATTCATAAACCGATGCCACCAAACACTTTATTTTGTGGCATACAGACTCCTTCTTTTTTACTGGTTCTTGTTTCGGCCGAAAGTCCGGGGGGTGAATGTTGCCATCTGGTTTAAAGACAAAATCCTGTTGGTCAGGCCTGGGTACAAAAATGTGTATTCACTGCCGGGAGGATACATAAAACGCGGTGAAAATCGAAAAACCGCCGCGATCAGAGAATTGGAAGAGGAACTGAATTTAACCGCATTCCGAAAAGATTTAAAATATGTCGATACGATTTTGACGACCAATGAATACAAATATGATTTTACGTCCATTTTCGAAACTCGTTCCGTGCTGGAACCCAACATCAATATTGATCACCGGGAGATCATCGGTTACGAGCTTCTGCCATTGGAAAAGGCCGTCAGCAGAAAATTACAGGAAACCACCCGAATCTATCTTCAGAATGTTGCCGAAAAAAGGGCCTACTGTGATGAAATCGAGACCTTTTCATATTATTCCGGCAACAGGAACCTGCAGATATTTACGAATCGAAAAAAGCGCTCCGGCATCGACAGAAGATCGGGTGCCGATCGAAGAAAATCCGGGAAGATGAGAAACCTGATATACATCGGACCGGAAAAACGCCGGAGTGGAGAAAGACGGACGAATTCTGAACGTCGCAGAAACTGGATTCGATGCTCGCGGTGGTCGAGCGTTCCAATGGAAGAACCGTATCGGCAGCAAATTAAGATACCCTGACCCACAAACAGGTCCGCAGGGCGTTCTCCCGGGGTCGGCATCACAAAATTTGGATTTTCAAACACATGAATGCGCCCTGTCGGGTGCATCAAAATAAAACGCCCATTGAAATTAATTTCAGTGGGCGTTTTATTTTGTGGTGCCGAAGGGGAGACTCGAACTCCCACCGGGAACCCCCTCCCCTACTCTTATAACCTGTTGAAATAATTTTTATTACAAAATCAATCCCACTCGGTCGCACACCAAGTTTGTGTAAGACATATGTACTCTGTAACGGGGATGAAATCAAGTGACTTCTATCTGGTGGGCATCTTGGTTTTGGCACCGGGATGGTCTTTCCAGATTGCCTGCGGCCTGCTCCCGAC
>DAXETY010000162.1:0-5763 GCA_051155755.1 Desulfobacterales bacterium | reverse complement strand
CTATGGACGTCTTGGAATCAGCCCACGACAAGGAACCGCTGAAAAACAGTTGGACGGGACACATTTTATCTCTTGACAACTGTCAACCATATCAGTGTCCATCCAGAAATGGCCCTTTTCCCGCTGAGCTGCGTTCTCCGCGGGTTTGGCGGCTGCGGCGTACTATATGTACGCCTCGCCGCAACCCCTTGTGCGGCCTTGCTCAACGAAAAAATTGCTCATTTCTGAATTGGACACTGAAATGGATTCTAATTCAGAAAATTTAAAACATAACGATAGCGGGACGGCACCTTCCTTGTATCTGCGGCAATCTCGACCGTCGCTCAAATCAGGCCCGGGTCCAACCATAAATGGTCTTTTTTCAGGGGGGTGAGGCCAAAAACCGGGGATCGCAATTCCATTGATCCATCACGTCATGCGTGATGAACAGGGTATAAAAGAAATATCCTCGGCAACCGGGCGGGTACGGTGACCCGCCCTACGGTAGGATGCTGCAGCACGATGTTTTCCGTAGGGCCGGCCACTGCGCCGGCCGCTTGGCAAACCTTCAAATTGATGATGATTCCGGCAAGATGCGGACAACCTTGCGCTCGAATATTTCGCCGTTTTTCATGCGATGACGCTGCTGCTCGACTCTGAGCCGGCCGCAGGCGAACAGGTCGATGCAATGCGGATAGAGCTCCCACTCGAGTTGGAGTCCTTTTTGCTTGACGATCTCCAGTGTATCTTCTTCTTCAATGGCAAAGGCCCGCTGACCGATGATCGGACCGGTGTCTTCACCGTAGTCGATAAAATGAACCGTACAGCCGCCGATCTTGCAACCAAAGCGCAACGTGTCCCCGTAGCCGTCGGTGCCGGGAAAAGCCGGCAGCAAGGCCGGGTGGATGTTCATAATGCGGGGAAGGTCCGGTTGCAGGTTGACGCGATCGATAAAATAGGGCGTCAATTTGCGCATAAAACCGGCGCAGACCACCAGATCATAAGAATAGCGCCCCATTTGCTCCAGCAGGGCGGCTTCGACCAGGGCCCGGGACCTTAGAAAATGATCCAGCATCTCCGTGTCGACGCTTTCACTCAACAGGGCCTGTTTTCGTTTGATCTCCTGCAAATCGAAATCCGGCGGCAGTTCGAAACCGGCCGGGTCGCAACGGTATCGCTCCAATATTCGATCGTAGTCGACCGCAAAGGTCGGAATGCGGGTGCGGCGACCCCGTGCCAGTCCGGCGGCGGCCGGGTTGTCCGAACCGATGAAGCACACTTCGGCCGAAATTCTGCCCGCCCGGCAGGCGTCCAGGATGGCCTGCAAATTGGTTCCGCTACCGGATATCAGGGCTCCGATACGCATCTTTCTTTTCATTGGCGCCACTCCCCATTGCTGGAAAATTGGTCCCGTCAGAGTCACTTATTCGCTATGGTTTCATTTTGCAAACAATTCTATCCCGGTGGTCAGGATGTGGTTTACGAAGGCATCCCGCAAAAAGCCGTTCACATTCAATTCCGTGGGCTTCGACCGATGCCGGAAGGTGTTGACAGTGGGATGGCTTGACACTATTATTTCGGGAATTAAGAAATTTTTGCCGATTTACCAAACTATTTGCGGCTTTCTGGTCCTTACGAGCTCGAGTTTACGGGATCGTTTATCGTTGCAAGGTCCTTTCCGCTTCCGCGTTCGGCTCCGCCGGCGGTAGGATAAAGCCGTAATTACTTTATCTGGACAGAAAGGATCGATCGCTATGGCAGAAGGCATCATGGAAATTGAAGACAGCAGTTTCGAAAACGAAGTTCTGCAATCAGACAAACCGGTTCTGGTTGACTTCTGGGCGCCCTGGTGCGGTCCATGCAAGGCGATCGCGCCCGTAGTGGAAGAACTTACCAATGACTATGGCGACAAAGTTCGCTTCATGAAGTGCAACGTGGACAACAATCCCGTGACTCCCGGCAAGTATGGCATCAAAGCCATTCCCACCCTGATTCTGTTCAAAGGCGGCGATGTAGTGGACCAGATCACCGGAATGGTCGCCAAATCGAAATTGGAAGATTTGCTCAACAAAGCACTGTAATTCAAATCGCGCGCCTGATCCGAGCGTGGCCGGTATTTCGGAGTCGGCGGTGACGGGCGAAATTGTTTGCAACCTGCCTCCGATTTTTTTATGATCGGCCGATCTCGATCTTATCTCCGGGTATGGTAATTATGCAATGCTGTGATGGTAAAAGATGGGCGCAAAGACCGGTGAAACTGCTGTGCATGGCGGTCGCCGTCTGCCTGGTTTTCACGCTGACCGGTTGCACCTATGTAAAGGATTTGTTCAGCAGCGAAAAGGATGTCGAACCGGTGGAGATTCTGGTTCAAAACGGTGTCGACGCTTTCGAAGACGGGAAATACCGGGAGGCCCAGGAAAATTTTCAAAAATTGAAAGACTGGTATCCGTTCAGCCAATACGTGATCCTGGCCGAGCTCAAAATCGCCGATGCCCATTACCACCTGGAAGAATATGACGATGCCGTATTCGCCTATCGGGAGTTTATCGATCTGCATCCCAACAACGAGGCCGTGCCCTACGCGCTCTATCAGATCGGCCTTTGTCATTTCGAACGGATCGACACCATCGATCGGGATCAAAGCAACACGCGCAAAGCCCTTGACACGTTTCGGCAATTGCGGCGCCAATATCCGGATTCCTCCTATGCGGAAAAGGCCGTCGATCCGATCAATCGCTGTCTGAAATCACTGGCCGGAAACGAATTTTACATCGGCATGTTCTATTTTAAAAGCAAGCACTACGAGGCCGCTCTAAATCGCTTCCGGGCCGTAGTGGTCGAATATCCCGACGTGGGTATCCACCGCCAAGCCCTGGAATACATTGCCCGTTGCCAATCCCACCTGGCGGAAGAAAAATCCACTGAATCGGCCAGCCTTGAAAAGTGACGTGGGCTTCAGCCACAACACTGCAGAATGTATTGACATGACTTTCGAATTTATATAGAAAGATCGTTTCGGTTCATGCGGGGTGTTTCCGTTGCCGGGACGCTTCATGGGTCAAGCGATCGATCGCCGGCTGTACGGCTTTGGAACAAGGAGAAAACCAATGGCAAAAGTATGCGAAATCTGCGGGAAAAGGCCGATGGTGGGCAGCAACATCAGCCATGCGCACAATGTCACCAAGCGCCGATTCAACCCCAATCTACAGCGTGTGCGCACTCAGGTGGATGGACGGGTAAAAAAAATGATGGTTTGCACCTCCTGCATTAAATCCGGCAATGTGGTCAAGGCCCCGTAAGCATTGGGGTCGATTTTACGGCGGGTCCGGCCCCGGATGGCTCGACTCGAAATCAGCTCCGGATTTAAAAAAATCCGACTCTCTGGAGTCGGATTTTTTGTTGGTCTATTGGATGCGCTTAACTTCCAACACCTGTTTGATCTTTTTGATCGAAGATAAAATGCGATTAAGGTGATCGGTATCGGAAACGTCGATGGTGAAAACGCTGTGGACCATCTTGTTTTCCATTGTCTCGGTGGTGGCACTGAGGATATTGGCGTCGTTCTTGGTGATGTTGCCGACCACGTCGGCCAGCAACCCGACCCGATCATGGGAACGAATCCGGATTTTGACCGGATAGGTATCGGCAAACTGGTTGCTCCACTCCACTTCGATCTGCCGTTCCGGGTTCATCTTTAGGGCGTTGACGCAATTGGTGCGATGAATCGTCACACCATAGCCGCGGGTGATGTAGCCCACGATGGAATCCCCGGGAACGGGCTGACAGCATTTCCCGAAACGGATAAGGATATCGTCGACTCCCTTGACGACAACGCCGCCCTTGGGCTTCTTTTTCCGCACCCGGCCGATGAGCTTGTTGAAAATCGATACATCTTTTTCCTCTTCCTCTTCCTTGGCGGTCAAGCGGCGCACCACCTGCAGCGGTGTAATTTTTCCGTAACCGACACTGGCAATCAGATCATCGACCGTCTTGAATCCGAAGTGCTCCACCGCGGCGTTCATTTCGTCGGATTTCACCACAGCATTGAAGTTCAGACGATATTTGCGGAAGGCTTTCTCGCACATCTCGCGACCCAGTGACAGGCTGCGGTCTTTCTCCTGGGTTTTGATCCATTGCCGAATCCGGGAACGCGCCTTGACGGTTTTTACGAATTTCAACCAGTCCTTGCTCGGATGCGCATTTTTGGACGTGTTGATCTCCACAACATCGCCGGTCTGAAGTTCGTACTGCAGCGGGACCATGCGGTCGTTGACTTTCGCGCCAACGCACTGGTTGCCGACTTCAGTGTGAATCATGTAGGCGAAATCGATCGGTGTGGCGCCTTTCGGCAAGGTGCGTATCTCTCCCCGCGGGGTAAAGACATACACCTCGTCCGGAAACAGGTCGATGCGCACGTTTTCCAGGAACTCGCCCGGATCGCGGAAATTTTCCTGGTTTTCGATCAGGTCCTGGATCCAGGAGTACACCCGGCTGGCACGTTCGTCGACCTGCTTGCCTTCCTTGTAGCTCCAGTGGGCGGCAATGCCGGATTTGGCCACCTTGTCCATTTCCCAGGTTCGAATTTGGACTTCCATGCGCTCGCCCACCGGCCCGAAAACCGTGGTATGCAGGGATTGGTACATGTTCGGTTTAGGGCGGCTGATGTAGTCCTTGAACTTGATGTCGATGGGCTTCCACAGCGAATGGATCAGCCCCAGTGTCTCGTAGCAGTGCGGAATGGTGTCGACGATGATCCGGAAAGCGATAATGTCGTACACGTCTTCAAAGGCCAGGTTCTGGGACGTCATCTTGTGGTAAATGCTGTAGTAGTTCTTGCTGCGCCCGAAGACCTCACCTTTCAGATTGGCCATTTCCAGTTTCTTCAGGATGTATTCCTTGACGGTCTGGATGTATTTTTCGCGCTCAGCCTGGTCTTTTTGAACCAGGTTGCGGATATGATCGTACTCCTCGGGCATCAGATAACGAAAGGACCGATCTTCGAGTTCCTTTTTGATCCAATAAATTCCCAGGCGGGCAGCCAGCGGCGCATAGATGTCCAGGGTCTCCCGGGCGATTTTGCGGCGCTTGTTATCGTTATTGTGGTACTGCAGGGTCCGCATGTTGTGAAGCCGATCGGCCAGCTTGATCAAAATTACACGCAGGTCGTCGGCCATGGCCAGCAGCATCTTGCGCATGCTTTCCGCTTCACGGGCCTGGGAATCGTGTATCCGCACCTTGCTCAGCTTGGTCACCCCCGACACGATGTGGCGCACCTCTTTGCCGAACAGGGTCTGAATGTCTTCCTCCGTGGCCTGGGTGTCCTCCAGAACGTCGTGCAGCAGTCCGGCGGCGATGCTGACGACATCGAGATTCATATCGGCCAGTATACCGGCAACCTCCAGCGGATGTGACAGGTACGGTTCGCCGGACAGGCGAATCTGTCCCTCGTGAACCCGGGCCGAATAAATATAGGCCCGCTCCACCAGGCTGGTGTCCTCGTTGAGAATGTATTCGGAAACCTTGTCGAGTATGTCGGTTATGCGAATCATATAAATCGTAAAATTTGGCCGGATCTAATGCGCTTTCACCAAAATGGAGCGTTGCATAATTGGAAACGCTCAATAAGCTTTGGCGAAAACCGCCCATTGCTGGGCGGATTCGCCGCAGCGAATGCAACTGCCCGGGACGTGTGCGTCCTCGAGCTCGTCTTCCAGAGGCAGACAGCGGATGGTCACGCCCAGTTCCTCCTTGATTTCCGTTTCACAGTCCTGGGAACCGCACCAG
>DAXETY010000161.1:0-11035 GCA_051155755.1 Desulfobacterales bacterium | reverse complement strand
GGGAAATGATGTTTCCGGAAGTTGGGCCTCATTTGAATCTTACAATCCCAATGATCCCGCAAACACCATTCCGGCCGACTACAGCCCGGAAAATTATAATTTTATCGATCTGTTCGTGGTCAAGGGCGCCGAGGAGTTCGCCATCTACCAGCTCACCGGGGCGTCCGGATACGGCACCTGGAACACCGGCCATTTGTCATATGGGGACTCCAGTTCACCGAGTGCAAGAGGATTATCGCATTTCCGCGCCGTGCAAACCGGACCGGCCCCGGTGCCGGAGCCGGCTACCCTGCTCCTCTTAGGTTCGGGATTGGTCGGATTGGGAGTCGCCCGGAAAAAGAAATTCCCAAAGTAGATGATCGTCTTTCAAAATACAAAACCGGCAACACTTTTGGGTGTTGCCGGTTTGTATTTTGGTTGCAAAGTTTATAAAGATTCAGCGCATCCGGACCTACAAATCTTTGAATTCTGCAACTCTGAGCTGAACCCCGAGCTTCTTGATCCGTTCGCTGAACTCTTCCAGGATTCGATTCAACTCCAATTGCTGATCTTCCCGATAGCTGAGAAACAGAGTGCTTAACACGCGTTGGTTGAAGGCGCGCTCTTCCAGAGACAGACCCTGCCGGGCGGCCAGCGGTTCGAGCATATCCATAGCCTCGGATACGTTTTGAAATCGGCTCGCGGGATTGCGCGTACAGGCTTTGCGGATAAAATTTCGCAGTACCTGCGGAATATCTGCCACAATCTTGGCCGGATCCGGAATGTCCTGTTCGACATGAAGGTTCATGGCCCGAAGGGGGTCTTCGTTCTGAAAAGCTTTTTGACCGGTTACCATTTCATAGGCCGTCAGACCCAGGGAATAAATATCGCTGCGCGCATCGATGGGCAGGCATTCCACCTGTTCCGGTGACATGTAAAACGGCGTGCCGCTGAAAAATTGCTCGGAACCGCAGGGCGCGCACAATCCGAAATCGAGGATTTTGACCGGACCGCCTTTAGTGAGAAAGACATTGGCCGGCTTGATGTCCTGATGAACAATTCCTTTTTCGTGGGCGTATTGCAGACCATTGCCGATGTTGAGAATGATTTCGACGGCGGCGGTGAACGGCAGGCTGACCACCTCGCCCAGCGTATCCTTCAGGGTCCGTCCCTCCAGATATTCCATAACGATAAACAAAGTGCGGTACCGCGCTTCGATATCGTATACCTTGACGATGTTTTCGTGATTGAAGTTGGCAATCGTGCGGGCTTCTTTTCTGAAATTGTCCGAAAATTCAGGATTCAGCGCCATGTCGTGCTTGAGCATCTTGATGGCAACCGGCCGGTTTAAATCCACGTGCTGTCCGAGATAAACGATGGCATATCCGCCTCTTCCGATAATGTCGGTGATGAGGTATTTCCCAATGGACCGTTCCGCCGTGAGTTGACGGGAGGAAAGTCGTTCGGAGATGATTTCGGTTAAAAACGAGGCGACTTCCGGATCACGCCCGATGAGCGCATCGAGCATCTCCTTGCTGATCTGCCACAATTCCATGTCGCTTTCGGCAATGACGTGGGCGCTGCGGGGCTCATCGGTCAGCAGCGCGATCTCTCCGACAAAATCTCTTTTGCGGATTTGTCCGACCCGATGCATGCGGCCCTGTTTTTCGACAAGGACCCGGCAACTGCCGGACTGAACAATATAGCAGGTGTTTCCCTGATGACCCTGGGTGATAAATTTCGCTCCGGCTTGAACCTGCCGGTAGCTGATGTGATTTAAAAGCGGGCAAACCGCTTCACGGCGGATCGCCTTTAAAAACGGCACCGTGCGGAAGAACTCGTAATCAGCCGGGAAAGGCCCTGTTTTGGATTCCGTTGCAGGAAGAATCGCTTCAATCGAGGCCGCAATGGGCACAATTCTTACGCCAATGTGATAATGTCCGTTTTTTGACAGGTCGTTTTCGCTCCAACGCGGTTCTGCCTGATAATTTTCCCATCTCCTGCCGGCGGCATCATAGATGCTAAAATATAGCTGCCGCCCGGTCGAAAACGGCCGAGACGACTTTACCAAAACACCGCCGGAGCTTCGATCAGACACATCGACGTAATGAAGGCGATTGCCGTTATCCCAAGCATTGTTTTCAACCGGATTAATCTCTTGCGGCCATACTGCCGCAATGTCGGGCTGTTTCAATTGTCGGCGCAGGAATCTGCGCCGCTCGTCTCGCTTTGACAGGTTCATGATACGAATCCAACCGGCAGATCATCAATGGAACGTCGGCTTCAAAAGCCAAACTGAAAAATTACCGATGTTACAAACCAGCATCTCCGATGTTACCATGGAGTGTCAATACCAGAATATAGACAAAGCCTTTTCATTGGGGATTCTGGCAGGAGGCTTCCGGTTTTCGGGTCGATCGCACGTTGAAACAAAAAACCGGGCAAGGGCACCGATGCCTCTGCCCGGTTCTGAAAAAATCGGATTTATGGTGATGCAAATACAGGAAGGAGAATTGACTTCGATTTTGAACCGTAGCCCGGACTGGGTAAAGAAGGTGAGATACAGGGAAATGATTTACCGCATTTTGTGAAAAAATATTCCTATCGACCCTGTCCATCCGGCCTTAATGATGCATAACAAGCTCGAATTACAGCAATAAATTAATCGCGAGGTATTTTAACCGGGTGCATATTTTTTGCATGCGTCTGATGTTGCGGGTGTCGCTGAACTCCTCTCAAAAAGACATCTCGCTGGGAACTGCCTGGCTCCTCTTCCACGCCCGCCTCAACCAACCTTATTCTCACAGTCGGGTGTTTGTCCCGACCCGTCTTTTATATACTTTCGAACCCTAGT
Source organism: Desulfobacterales bacterium (assembly GCA_051155755.1). Lineage (GTDB taxonomy): Bacteria > Desulfobacterota > Desulfobacteria > Desulfobacterales > SG8-13 > DAXETY01. Next base: position 8,202 of record DAXETY010000161.1, on the reverse strand, counting down.
GGACCCGGCTTTTTTTTCATTTCTGTGCGGATTCCGACGCGCGGGTTCCTGTTGAAAGAAGGGCTGAGCCGTCAGTGGCCAAGTTTGCCGATTTGCTGCTGATTTTGCCCTCCTGTTCCTCCGCCGCATTCGGTCGTGCCGACGGATTTGCCATCTACCTTTGGTTCGAAACACAATGCCTGCATTTGTCGATATACAATTCGTATTGCTCTACACTCCAGACAAGAACAATAGAATCAATTCCGTAGGTGGGGGAAAAGATGCTCGGGATCCGCAGGTTATTTCAAAGCATTGAAAATTCTGCAACGGCTTTTCATTCCTTTCCGGACAACATCAAATTAGTACTGCTGATAGCGGCTATTTTCGGCTCCTTCATCATGCCGATCAATGGCGGCGTTACCGGTGCCACCGTGTATGCCGCCGATATTAGCACCTGCACGGTTATCGATGCGCCCGGCACTTACCGATTGACAGCGAATATTCAGGAAAGCACAGCGGTCAAATGCATCGAAATCGTATCCAGCAATGTTGTTCTGGACGGCGGCAACCACAGCATCAGCGGAAAACAAACGGCCAATACGTATGGCATTCACGTCTATAACCCCTCGCAGGTACTCACCAACATCGTCCTCCGCAACCTATCGCTCAAGGACTGGCATGTCGGCATTTATCTGCAGAATGTCGATGACAGTACCATCGAAGGCAGCACCATCAACCAGAATGAATACTGCGGTGTCCACCTGGCCGGCTGCGACCGCAATACCATCGACAACTGCACCTTGAATACGAACAATTTTTTCGGCGTGATCTTGAATGGGGGATCCGCAAACAACACCATCAGCGCCAGCACTGTCAACGATCAAGGACAAGGCATTCAGGTGGGGCTGAACAACTCCCTGGCCAACCATACCATCATCCGGAACAACAACATCGGCGGCAACAAAAACGGCATCGACGTCGCCGGTTCGGATTACCTCCGATCGAGGACAACACGATTACATATAACTGGTACGGAATCTACCTGATGAATTCGACCGGCAGCGAAGTCACCGGCAACAGGGTGACCGATAACGGCTATGAAGGCCAGTATGCCGGGATTTACCTGTACCAGTCTGAAGACAATACCATCTATGACAATTATTTCGACAACTACCAGAATTTCAAGCTGGGCGTCTCCGGCTACCCCAACACCTGGAATGTCGAGAAACAAGCCGGCAAAAACATCCTCGGCGGCCCCTACCTGGGCGGCAATTACTGGGGGGACTTCCACGGATGGGGATCGGGGCCTTACTGTGTCGATGACAATGGGGATTACATCTGTGATCACAGTTATTCCCTGGATTACAACAATGTGGACCACTACCCGTTGGCAATGTTCCACGATCGGGATGGCGACGGAGTGGCCGATGCGGAGGACAATTGCGTCGATATCGCCAATTCGAATCAGGACAACGCCGATGGCGACAAATTCGGCGATGCCTGCGACAACTGCTGGCTGAGTGCCAATGACGATCAGGCCGACACAGACAACAACTGCCCTGCCCCGCCGTACACAACCGATCCCGAATGTGGCGATGTCTGCGAAATGACCGACACCGACGGAGATTTGGTTCCCGACGCGGACGACAATTGCCCGACCACCTATAACCCCAACCAGTTCGATACGGATCTGGATACCATCGGCAACGCCTGTGACAACTGCATCGACGTCGAGAATCCCGATCAAGCCAACTGGGACAGCGACCTGCTGGGCAACGCCTGCGACAACTGCTGGCGGACACCCAACGCCGGCCAGGCCGACGCCGACGGGGATTGCGCTGCTGTCAGCCCACCCTACGCATACGACCCATCCTGCGGGGATGCCTGTGACGAATGTCCCGCGGATCCCGGCAAAATCCGCCCCGGGATTTGCGGCTGCGGTGTGCCGGACACCGATTCGGACCACGACGGCACACCGGACTGCAACGACAACTGTCCGAATGACCGCGGCAAGATCGAGCCGGGAATATGTGGTTGCGGGGTACCGGACACCGATACCGATGGTGATGGGTTTGTGTATTGCCGGGACAACTGCCCGGAGGTATACAATGACCAAACCGACAGCGACCGCGACGGCCTCGGCGATGCCTGCGACACTTGCCCCCTGATCCCCAATGCTGACCAGCAGGAGGACAGCGACAGCGACGGCGTCGGTGATGTCTGCGACAACTGTCCGAGCACCGCCAATGGAGGACTGAGAGGAACCTGTGCGGGTTCGTCCACGCTTTGCACCAAGGATGCGGCCTGCGGTCCAAATGGACCGTGCATCACCAGCCAGGTGGACAGCGATTCGGACGGCCTGGGGGATGCATGCGACGGCGATGATGACAACGACGGCCGTGCAGACAACAGCGACAACTGCCGAGTTACAGCCAACGGTCCATCTGCGGGAACTTGCGTTGCGTTGACCGGAACCTGCATGGGGCGCGGCATCAGCAGTCCCTGCTGGAAGGATGGCGATTGTCCGACCGGTTCCTATTGCAGCCGAAATTTCGAAGACTCCGACGGCGACGGCATCGGCGATGCCTGCAACGGCATGGACGATGCCGATGGAGACGAATGGGCCGATGCGATCGACAACTGCCCCGACCACTGCAATCCCTTCCAGGTTGACAACAACCGGAACGGATTGGGAGATGCGTGCGAATTCGATCTGTCCATTGCCCGAATCGAAATCACCCAGGCAGTCCAGGATGTCGGCAACGGCGTGCCGCTGGTTTCCGGCAAGAACACCTGGATTCGCGCCTATCTGGATGTGGGCATGGCACAGCAACCCATGGGCCCGGTTTCCGGCTTGATCCAATTTTTCAATGCCGAAGGACTGCCCATATATACCTATGTCAACGGATTGGCCAAAGCAGTTACCGTATTTTCCGATAATTCCATCCAGGCTCCGGTCAATCCCGGGCGCGAAAACAGCGATGAAACGCTGAATTTTTTAATACCGGGCAATTGGCGCTGGGACACCACCCCATATTTGCGAATTCTGGCCACCTATTCCGGTGATGACATCGATCCCTATAACAACTACTACGGCCCCTTCCCCCTGACGTTTCATTATGTTCCGCTGAACGTGATGTACGTTCCAACGAAACTGTTCGTGCCCGGCGTTCCGGGATTTCCATTCTGCAGCAAACCGGACAGCGGTGATTTCTGGGATGTGGCCAAGTGGGTCGAAAAAGTATACCCGATCTCCGAAATCAACTACTACATTTCCGGGTACAGTTTTATCGGAGACCCGACGGAGAAAGACCTGGGCGCCGCCTTCCAGGGCGCCGGCCTTTGGATCGATCTGTGGTGGCTGAATCTTTTTACCGACGATCCGCTCAACGATATGAAATACTATGCCCTGGTGTGCAAAGAATGGGACCTCTGCAGCAGTGCATCGCTGCCGCTGGCATGCGACATCACGGGCATGGGCAAAGGCGATCAGGCCTGGGGGGTGCGAATTTCCGACGGCATCTATGGCGCTTTGATGCCCCATGAAATCGGCCATACCCTGCTCGGCATCGCTCATGTCCCCGATCCGTGTGCCAAAGACAACGCCTCCGGGTCCCTGTGGCAATTTCATGATGATTATCCGGTTTCTTCAGGCAGGATCGACGAATTCGGCTTTGACGGCACCATGGTGTATTGCTCCGATCCCCAATATGCCGCAAAAGTCGATTGCGAAAGTGCCGGCGAAACCTGGCATCCCGCCGGCATCTGGCAATATCAAGTCTACGAACCGGATGACTATTACGACATCATGGGCTACTGCGGGAGAGACGACAGCACCTGGATCTCGACCTATACCTTCAAGAAGCTTTTCATCAAACTGTCGAACTTTTTGGCAGGCATGGAGACAACGGCCGCGCCCCTGGCGTTGGCCGGTGACCAGGAATACCTCGTCATTACCGGAACGGTCCGTGATGATGGTGTCGTCGAACATCGTAAAATCCGCCTCTGGATGCTGCCGGCCGGCACCGATGATACGACCGGCAGCGGGGCTTACCGCATCGAGTTGCAAAACCTGACCGGCACTATCCTGTTCGAACGGCGCTTCGACTTGACGCTGTCGCATCACGGGTGGATGTTCACCGAGAAAATCCCCTTCCATCCGGACACCCGCAACATCGTGTTGAAGCACGAAACGAGAACTCTGGATACGATCCCCGTCAGCGCCAACAAACCGACCCTTGCGGTCACAACCCCCAACGGCGGCGAATCCTTGAGCGGAACTGCGACCATCGCCTGGACAGCTGCCGATGAAGACGGCGACAGCCTCACCTATGACATTCTATACAGTGCAGATTTTGGCGCTAACTGGTCGGTAATTGCAATGGGACTCGATCAGACCAGTTACAGCTGGGATACCACCCAGTCGCCTGGAACCACGCAGGGATTGGTGCGAATCATCGGCTCCGACGGGGTGAACACCATTGCCGATGATTCCGATGCGACTTTCTCCGTGGCGGGCAAATCCCCCGACATTGTCATTCTCTTCCCGTTAGATTACACGAGTTTTTTTGCAGGCGAGATGCTCATTTGCCGGGGAAGAGGCTTTGACCCCGAGGACGGCTCTCTTGGCGACGAGGCCTTTTCCTGGTCGTCGGATCGAGACGGCAGCTTCGGCTCTGGGCGAGATGTCTCAACCGACAGCCTTTCCCCGGGCGACCATATCCTGACGCTCTCGGCTCGTGACAGCGACGGGAATATCGCCACCCGGGAAGTCCATATTTCCGTTACTGCAACCGAAGATGCCGATGGAGACCGGATTGCCGATGATGTCGATAATTGCCCGAACCTGCACAACCCGGATCAAAACGACGTTGATAAAGACGGAGACGGAGATCTATGTGACACCGACGACACCGACGGGGACGGATTTCCGGATCACAGCGACAACTGCCCGTTCACGGCCAATGACCAGATGGACCGGGATTTGGACGGAATCGGCGATGCCTGCCAGTGCAGAGGGGATTTCACCTATGACGGCGACGTCGACGGCTCGGACCTGGCGGTCTTTGCCGCCGATTTCGGCCGGACCGACTGTTCCGCCACAGCCCTCTGCGAGGGAGATTTCGATGGCGACGGCGATGTCGACGGCAGTGACCTGGCGGTTTTTGCAGCCGGGTTCGGTCAAACCGGATGTCCGATCATCGGCCGGAAATGCTCCGGCGCGCTTTTTTACGACAACGGGATACCCGATTGGCACTGGTCGGTAAACCCGGAATACGGCGTTGCGCTCAAGTTCACGCCACCGTCCTATCCCTGGACAATCGATCGGGTGCAGTTTTGGCCCTGGTCCGACACCGGTGCTATGGATGTAACGGTTCACATTTGGGATGACGACGGCCCCGGCGGACTTCCCGGACAGACTCTGCTCCCGGCCTTCGAACACCGCTGCGTCAATACCGACACCTGGGAACCGGTTGACCTGCCTGCCGGAGTGACCATCACCAGCGGCAGTTTTTACGTCGGCTGGGTGCAGTCGACCGCGTCCCTATTTTACAACGGCTCCGACAACGACAGCGCCTATGACGGACGTTCCTTTGTCCGCTATCCGGACGGCTCCTGGAAAAACTTCGCTGACATCGGCCGAGAGGTCAACATCATGATCCGCCAGGGTTGCCGGCTTGTTGACTAGGTATCCGATGACCGGTCCCTATTCCGATCTCAAAAATAATTTTCCAAATGGATAACCAGCAGGAGGAGATAAATGAATGTAAAAAGTCTTCAAAATCTTTTTGGGGGCGCAATGATCGGCTTGTTGCTTGTATTCATCCTGTTCGGCGATGGGCACGGGGCAACCGAAAACGCATTCACCGCCGCTAAAAGCACGGAGTCGGGTTCTGCCGGCATTTATGCATTATCTGCCGAACCGCACCTGTGCGAAGGCGATTTTGAGCCGGACGGGGATGTGGATGGATCGGACCTGGCGGTTTTCGCCATGGATTTCGGCCGCACCGACTGCTGCAACGCCGGCGCGCCGCCATGTGAGGGAGACTTCGACGGAGATTGCGACGTCGATGGATCGGACTTGGCGATATTTGCCCGGGATTTCGGAAGAACCGGCTGCTTCAATACCACGATAATTGGAGAAGCCGGCGGCACGTTCGAATTTCCAAACGGAGTGATTCTGCAGGTGCCGCCTGGCGCGGTAACTCAAGCTACCGCCATCGAAATCACGGAGGTCCAATGCCCACAGGTGGATGAAATCCTTTCGGACAACAGCTTCGACACCCATGAAATCCGTTGTTTGGGCGGGTTTGCCGGCAAACCCGACGGGCTGCAATTTCTTCTTCCGGTAACGGCGATCATCCCCATTCCGCAGTTGGAGCCCGGCGAAATACCTGTTCAGTTTAAAGCCGACCTCGATGCCCAGAAATATCATCTGGCACCGACCAATTTCCAGTATCTCGGTCAGGAGGGCGTGGCGAAAATTGAAATTCTGGAATTCTCAACCAATCTGGCCGGCGGAATGATCACTGACGAGGCAACCGAATGGACCGTTCCGCTTCCCCCCTGCTGCGCACAAAAACCGATGCCGGCCGACTGCTGCTGCCTAATCGATATGAAGGCGGTTTCCAATTACTCGGGACTGTTTACCTCCGTAGGCAGTCCGGCCGGCTCGAAAGATTGTTCCATTACCGCCATGGAAGTTGACGTAACGATGCTGACTTGTCCGGGTCAACCCCGGCAAACCTCCTGGGTACAGGAAATATCCGAAGAATGCCCGGAAATGACATGCGATATCGATGTGGTTCCGGCCGCGACCGATCTGTTCGTCTGCCAGGAAAAACAGCTTAACGCGTCGATCACCTGTGAAGCGCTGGACGGCACACCGGTTCCATTCACCAATACAAAATTTGCGCCATTCTGGCACAACGACAACCCATTTGCAGCCCATCTCGATCCACGAACCGGGAAGGTCAGCGGTCTAAATGAAGGTGTCGCCCGAATAAAAGCCGATTGGGGGATTCCAGACCCGAACATCACCCCCGGCGAGGCCGTTGTCGAGGTAATGTCCAACGTGGATTCCTTCTCAATCACCCCTTCCAAGGAAACGATCACGATGGGCGATGGGATTATTGTGGAAGCCGAAGGTATCGACGCCAACGGCAACCCGCTAGATACCTCCAAAATTCGCTGGTCGAGCAGCAATCCGGATATCGGCTACGTAACCTTGGAAACCGGAGGCTGGACCTCGGTTCAGGGCCTGAACAAGGGAACGGTAATCATCACCGCCGAGTATACATTTGACTGTGAGACCGTGTTGGCAACCGCGGTAATTACGGTCGGCTGCGTTGATCTCGAACTCTCGGTCACCGAAGCAATCCTGGCACTCGACGGCTTTCTGCCCGTTGCCGTGAGTGTTGTGGATGCAAACGGAGCGCCATACGAAATTCCGGAATCAGAGATCACCTGGACAAGCAGCAACCCGGGTGTCGCCGCGGTAATCCCGTCGGCCGGATCGCTTGTCACGATTATCGCCAATGCCCCGGGAACCGCCACAATCTCGGCCTCCTACGATCAGGGGACCTGCGGCATAAGAAAGGCAACCGTGCTGATCACCGTTCAGGGGGGGATCGCCGGACTCTGGCACCTGAGTCCGATATCGCAGTCTGAAATGTGCCGATACGTCGGACATGAATGGTGGCCGGAGGAAGATGTCTCGGATTTCGATGTGCAGATCGTGCAGTCGGTCGGCGAAGACGACTATGATATCGAGGCGACTTACGTACCCGACACGGGCACCGTCATGACCGGCACCTGGAGTTCAAGCTCAGGAGACTTCAGCCTTTCCACCGATACCTCAGCAATCGATGAGTGCGGCTATCTATTCTACTGGGATGAGGGAGCGGATCTTTGCGGCGATGCTGTCGACTGCCGGCTGGAATCCTGCCGAATCACAATGAGCGTTTCGGGTACGACATCACCGTCTGTCAGCAGCTTGACCGCTGAATCCAGCTGGTATTATGCCGTAACCTTTTCGTATCAGCTTCCGGGCGCAGATCGTGGGCAAACAACTTGGGAATGCCAGGGTTCGTCCACACTGCAAGGCTCACGTTAGGTGCAATGATTATGCTGTCAACAATTAAAAAAATTGTCGAAATTTCTGGATTCGGATTGATTGTGATTTTGCTTTTATTGGGCGGGGGCCTGTTTGAGGGCGTACGT
>DAXETY010000160.1:0-8587 GCA_051155755.1 Desulfobacterales bacterium | reverse complement strand
GTTCCATTGGTTTGATTGGTTCGATTGGTTGTTCGGGTTGCGGGTTGCGGGTTGCACGTTGGTTAGCGAGGCCTTTTACAACGGACGACGAACAACTGACAACCAAGCCGGGGTTAACGCGATGCGTTAGGGGCTGCAAGCAATGATGGATGATCCACGGACAACGGACAACGGACAACGGACCGGCTTAGCTTCGGGTATTTGCGGTAATTTCGGTTTGCGGCCTGTACCCGTTGCCTGTCTTTGCTTCGTCCTGTTGCTGTCCGGATGCGGCTATGGATTTGTGGGCGGCGGGCAATTTCCGGACGACGCCGAGCGCATTTTTCTGACCCTGTTTGAAAATCGCACGTCCGAAGTCGGTGTCGAAAACCTGGTGACCCAGCAGTTGGCCAACCAGTTCACAACCCGGGGCAGGCAAAACGCGCTGGCCGGCAAAGCGGCCCAGGCCGACGCTGTCATGAAGGGTCGCATTCAATCCGTCCGGATTTTCACTGTTGCACGCCGTACGGAAACCGTCAGCAGCGAACGCCGGGTGGTCATCCGGGTCAGTGCGCATTTGGAAAGTCCGGATGGACGGTTGCTCTGGCGGGCGGAAGATGTTTCCGGAACGGCCACGTTTCAGGTTGCCGATGGTGGCGGCACCATCGACCCCGGCGCGCGGCGGGCGCTGAACGAAGCTGCCCAGCGTGTCGCCGAAGAGCTTTTCAATCGACTCACCGTTGATTTCTAGCCGGCGGCGTTGACCTTTTTGGCCAGGCGGGAGACCTTGCGTGCAGCCGTGCGCGCATGAATGACGCCTTTTTTGGCGGCCTTGTCGATGGCCGACTGGGCAATTTTCAACTCTGCTGCCGGATCGCTTTCGCTCTGGCCGGCGGCTGCGGTGCGGACCTCTTTCACCACATTCTTTATGCGGGTCTTTACGGCTTTATTGCGCAGGCGCCGCACTTCATTCTGGCGGGCACGTTTCAGGGCTGATTTGTGATTTGCCAACGGGTTGCACTCCTTTTTTTGCGAATGGACCAAATTTATCGATCCGTTTTGAAAAATCATTTAAATAAATAAATTCGAATTGGCTGTCAAGATTTTTTACACGAAATCGAGCGTCCATGTCTGAATTCTCACGCCTCACCCGGGCTGCGGGCACCGTCGGTGCGGCCACCTTTATCAGCCGGGTTTTAGGCTATGTTCGCGACGTGCTCATTGCCGGTTACTTCGGCACCGGTCTGTTCGCCGACGCCTTCATTGCAGCGTTTCGAATTCCCAACATGATGCGCCGGCTTTTTGGCGAAGGCTCTCTCGGCATCGCTTTTGTGCCGGTGATCTCCGAATACCTCACCCGGCAGGGTCGGGAGGAGGCGTTTCGTCTGGCGCGTTCGGCCATTCGCATTCTGGCCCTGATTCTGGTTGTCTCGGTAATTCTCGGGGTTTTGATCGCACCCTGGATTACCCGCATGGTGGCCTATGGATTTCTGGATTCTCCGGAAAAGTTCGGTTTGACCGTCTCTCTGACGCGATGGATGTTTCCATACGTGTTCTTTGTCGGGATGCTGGCATTGTGTATGGCCGTTTTGAATGTGCTCGGTCATTTTGCCGCCCCGGCCCTGGCTCCGGTTTTGTTGAACCTGTCCATGATCGGGGCCATGCTCGTCGCCGGCCATATGTCCGCAGAGCCGAAGGTGCGCGTGTACGCACTGGCCTTCGGCGTTCTGATCGGGGGGCTGCTGCAGCTGCTGCTGCAGGTGCCGGTTCTGATTCGAAAAGGGTTTCGATTCCTGCGGGATGCTTCCTGGGTCCACCCGGGCATGCGTCGGGTCGGCTCACTGTTTGTTCCGGCCACCGCCGGGGCGGCTGTGGTGCAGATCAACAGTCTGGTCGGAAACCTGCTGGCCTCCTTTCTGGAAGGCGGCAGTGTTTCCTATCTGTACTACGCCGATCGGCTGGTGCAGTTTCCGCTTGGGCTTTTCGGCATATCCGCAGCGATCGCCGTACTGCCGAGTTTCGCCCGCCAGGCGGCTTCGGCTGATTTTACCGGCCTGAAAAAGACCTTTGTTTTTGCTTTAAACACCGTTTTTTTCGTCACCTTGCCGTCCATGGCCGGATTAATCGTGCTCAGAGAGCCGATCGTAGCCTTGCTTTTTCAACGCGGCGCCTTCGATGCCGCCGCAACCCAAATGACCGCGCTGGCACTGCTGTATTACGCCGCAGGCTTGTGGGCGTTTGCCTCCCTTCGCATTGTGGCCTCGGTTTTCTACGCGCTGCAGGACGCTGTGACACCGGTTCGTTGCGCAGCGCTGTCCATGCTGGCGAACCTGATGTTGGGCCTGGTGTTGATGCAGCCCATGGATCATGCCGGATTGGCCCTGGCCCTGTCTCTGGCGGCAATTCTGAATCTGGCCATACTGCTGATATCTCTGCGAAGACGGCTGGGATTGCTGGGCGGAAAACAGATCCTGGCTTCGACTTGCAAAACCATGCTCGGCACTGCCATAATGGCCTTCGGTGTCTGGCTGACTTCCGGGCCCATGCGGTCCGGCAACCCGCTCATACCCGGCGGCGGACCGATCGAGCTGATCGCCGTGATCGGATTTGGTGTGTTGATTTACAGCCTGGTTGCACGTTGGCTTCACGGCGGGGAATTCAAAAATATGTTGGCTTTCCTGCGGATAAGACGGTATAAATCCAGCAGCGGGGTTGACGAAGGATGAATCCTGTTCGAGTATTTGGACGATCAACCGTGCCATCATCTCTTCGTGGATATACACTGGCGAAAGAACGCAGACGCAACAGCCCCAAGGGGTTCGTATGAGCCGAATTTTTGTTTTGGCGACGGGCGCGTTGCTGCTCGTACTGCTGGGGATGAGTTTGCTGGCCGATAACGGCGCCATCGATTTGTATCGACTCAAAGGGCAGCGCGACCGACTGCAGGAAGTCAATGCAGCGCTGGTAGGTGAGAATGCCCGATTGCTGCGGCAAATCGACCGACTGCAGAACGATCCGGAGTTCCTGGAAACCATCGCCCGTCGCGAGCTTGGCATGATCGGAGCCGAAGACCGAATTCTCAAGCTTTCCAAAGAAACAACGGCATTGCGCAATTCCGACCGGCATGGAGAGCCGCCGTGAGTGACGGTAAACAAATCCGCACCGCAACCATGGCCCGCATTTTGGCCCAGCAGGGGCACCACCGCGAGGCCGCCGAAATTTATCGATACCTGCTGCAGCAGGACCCTTCACGCTCCGACCTGGCCCAGGCCCTGGATGCGCTGGAAGATGCAAAGCCGGAGCCCCCGGCCAGAGAACCAGGGGCGCTGCTGGCGCAATGGATTGAAATGCTGCTTCGATATCGCCGGCTGCGGGATCTGGAAAACATCAAAGCGAGACTGCGGAATCAAGATTTGCCGTTAATAAATCGAAACCGATTGCAGCGATTGCGCCGGCAACCCTGAACCCCCCGGGAATACTTGAAGCATTCAGCAAGGAGATGGTTATGAACGAACGTACTGTGGCCGATGTGATCGAAACGGCGATACAGCGGGAAGAAGAGGCGTACGCCTTTTACATGGACATTTACGGCCGGGTCTCGGATCCGTCGACGCGACAGACCCTGGAATTTATTGCCGACGAAGAAAAAAAACACCGGGAATTTCTGGTGCGATACCGTGACGGCGGATACGGCGCATCGGCCCTTCGCATGAACGATGCGGTCGACTACAAATTGGCGGAGCATCTCGACGAGCCGCAGGTGGAAGATGAACTGAGCCGTGACAAGGTATATTTGATCGCCTCCCACCGCGAACTTAGATCCTTTCAGTTTTACACCGGTCTGGCCGAAATGCACCCGGCGGGGGAACTGAACGAGATCCTGCGGAAAATTGCCAGTGAAGAGTTGAAACACAAAGAAAAAATGGAGTATTTGTACGCCAACACGGCGTTTCCGCAGACCGACGGCGGATAATTGTTGCCAATGAACCAATCGGTGACGGCACGGTTGGGTGTTCAATAAGGACACTGGTGTCGACTATGGCTTGGAAGACTCCCTTTGCTCTTCGGAAGGTGCGCCCAATCCCGAGAATCCCATATCGCTGTTGGGGTAAAAAACGGCGCGAACGCGCTGCTCTCCACCTTCTACAGTGATTTTCCCGGTATTTCGGTTCAGGGTGAGCCGTGAGCCTTCGATGCTGTTCAAACCGTCGGTTACCGTGGAGCCTTCTCCGATCAGAACCAGCGTGCCTTCCTTGACCGAATATTCGGCCCGATCGGATTTGGCCGTTTGCTGGCCGGTGTTGATGCGGACGTTGCCCTCGGCAACAATCTGGTGGATGGAATCCTGTCCAACGGCTTCGCTTTCCGATGCCTGGCCCTCCCTTCGGAAGTAAATGCGCAGCGACTCGGAACGAATGGTGAAGTCGCCTTGCACGGCCTCCACGTTACCGGAAAATTCGGCAAAATTTTCTTCACTGTGGGTGGTGAGCTGATCGGCGGTGATCCGGATTTGCCGGCTTCCCGCCGCCGCCTCCCGGCTCGCATCGGGTTGCGCCGCCGCGGCAGCAGACGCTGCTGCGATCAGCCCGACAAAGACCACCAGGGCGATGCGCGGGCCATAGCGAATCTTTTGTTTTCTATCGATCCATCTGGATGTCACGTCGGCGGTCTCCCTGCCATTCGATCTGATTCGGTGCGGTAAATCTGCAACCCGGGCATCTTGCCAACCGATGCGATTCGATGGGTGCCTTCGCAAACACAATCGACAGTCCGGTGGCGTAATGCTTGATTCGCCAGCGGTTGTCTTCCATGCAAAGCATCTTGACGGTGTCACCGGATTTTACGCCATACAGACCCAGGCCGGCAAGTTTTTCCGGGTCGGTAACCACGGCCTGGACAAAAGCAATCGGCTGACGCTCCAGCGGCTCCGAATCGATCGAGATTCCTAACATATCGGGATAATTGCGATCCCACCAACAATCCTGGCCAACGGCCGGGCCCGAAACCAGCGAGCCGAGCAGCACCACTGCTACGATAAGAAGTATGCGGTATCGCGACCGTCTCATGGCATGCATTCGTCGATGGATGGGTTTTTCAAATTAGAGCATGTTTGTTTAGATCAAAAATGTTTCCCATGGTCAACCGATATCCGGCGGCCGTGCGGTGTCGTCGGATGCGAAGGTGTAATTCCCCCGGAGGAACTGTTCCACATACCAGTCGATCTGTTTGTCATCGGCCAGAACCATGTCAAGCAACTGCACCGATCCTGTCAATCGGCCAATCCGGTCGAGTTTTTCTTCCAAATAACGGCACTCGTATTTTTTGAGTTCCCCCCGGACCATGTCGCCGGTCTGCTCGACTTTGAATCCCATGTTTTTGAGGATTCGGGCGATCATCAGTGCCCGTCGGGAACGGCGGCCGATGTCCGCAGCGCCCCCTTTGAATGAAAATGTGATGTAATTGTCGTTGACTTCCGGTCCGCAGTAGGTGTCCACAACGGCAAAGTGATACCCCAGCCGGGAGTTGAAATTCAAATAATTTCCGGAAACGATGGCGTAATTGGGCCCTCCCATGCGCCCTTCCTTGAGTGGATCGCGAAATACCGACTCGGCCACGATGGAGGCAAACCCTTTCCAGGATACCCCCACCGAATGGCTCCAGTCGACTTTCTCATGGGTCATACCGCGCAGCAGGGCCTGGAAGGGCAGGGACGTGACGTGTTCCAGACCCGCCGATCCATCCCGGGATGCGATGGACAGACCGCCGCCGAGGTCGATCACATAAATGCGAAGGGGCAGGTAGGCGCGCAGTGGAACGGCGATGTTCTGTCGCGAAGGGATATCTTCCCCGATCCGAAACATGGTCTGCATTGCCATTTCATGACAGAAACGGATCACGTCGTGGACTGTGTGGCATGATTCCGGTTGAAAATGATCTTCCCTGGGGTCGGTCAGGTTCAGTGGGGCAATGTGCCTGAGCAGGGAACGGGCGGTTTGATAAACGGGGCTGCCCTTCATGGGATTTACGATGTTGTTTTCTTTCAGCAGACAATCCACCCGCCCGCGGTAAACCACACCGTGGACGGCATCCACGGTAATCTCCGCTCCGTGGGGGATTTTATCGGTGGCATCCGCCGTTCCGACCAGGGTGGGAATGTGAAACTCCCGGGCTACCGACGCCATATGTCCGGTCACGCTGCCGACGTCTGTTACCATGGCTCGGATGCGTCCCATTAACGGGACATAGCGGGGTGAGGTCTGGCGGGCCACGACGACGGCGCCTTTGGGAATGTGGTGGAAGTTGTGGTCGGAGCGCAACACGAACGCGATTCCGCTGGCCGTGCCTTCGCAGGCGGGGGCACCGCCTTGCAGCAGAATTTCAGCGTCGATTTGCGGCAGAGCTTTCGTTTGCTGCATCCCGGCGGGAACCGTTGAAATTTTGGCCGAACGCTTCAGCGGACGGGTCTGCAGAATGTAGAGTTGATCCCGGCCGTCGATGGCCCACTCGATGTCAAGTGCGCAGCCGTAATGACCTTCCAATCGCAGTGCCGCCTGTCGAAGTCTTTCGATTTGGGATGGATTCAGACAGCTGCGCTCGGCCTGCTCGTCAGAGACGGAGACCTGCACCAACCCGTCGATGTCGTCTGACTGCAGGCGGTTCTTTTTAATGGCGATTTCAGAGCGCTCCACAATCCCGCTGCATTTGTTGATCTGATAAAAATCCGTTGCGGCCGTTCCGTCCACTGCCCCTACGGGCAGTCCATAGACGGCGCTGATCATCAAAACGGCGTGGCGACTGTCATTGGGATCGACGGTGTACATGACGCCGCCGATGGCCGCTTCGACCATTGCGATGCAGGCAATGCTCATAATTACGTCCTGGTCGCGGTAACCGCGGCTGCGGCGGTAAAATACCGCCCGGGGATTGAACATGCTCGCAACGACCTCTTTGTATGCGCCGGCCAGGCGGTTTTCACCAACGTTGAGTACGGTGCTGTGCTGTCCGGCAAAGCTGGCTTCCGAATCCTCGCTGGCAGCGCTGCTTCGCACGGAAAGCCGCAGGCCGCCATCAATTTTCAGCTTCATTTCGGTCGCGGCTTTTCGCAATGCGTTTTCCAGATCCGGCGGCATTTCGGCGTTTAAGACGCGACTTTGAATTTCGCGGCATTCGCGGTCCAAGATTTCGGTATCTTCGATCTCCAAACTGCGCAAACGGGACTCAATGAATTCCGGCAGCCGATTATGATCGAGAAATTTTTGGCAGGCATAGGTTGTAACGGCAAATCCGGGCGGCACCGGCAGGTGGACCCGATTGTACACTTCGCCCAGATTGGCGGCTTTTCCGCCAACCTCATCCCGGTTTTCAAGGCTCAGCTGCTCCAACGGCATGGTCAGGGCTGTCGGGGCCGGTTTTGGTTTCGGGGCCAGCAGCGCCAGGATTTCGTGAACGATCTTTTCACTTGCAGGGAAGAGTTGCGGATATTTGACTTCGGTAAGCAGATTGAGATCTTCGACAATCGAATTCATTTTGCGGATCAGTTCGGCAGAACGCTCCGAAAGAAACCAGAGCGTAAAGGGTTTGTCGAGATAGACGGTCTGCTCCAGTTCGGCGATAATTTCCAAGGCGCGATTGTTCGCCTCCAGGATTCCTTTGAAGGCGTTGTATTTGCGGTGGAACTTGTTTTCCTGCGAGTGAATCTGCCGATCGCTCCGGTTCCATCTGAATTTATCGAACAGTTTCCATTTCATAGCGTTTCTCGTATGCGTGTGGGGATATAAAAAATTTCCGCGGAGGGTTTACCAGAGGTCGAAATCGGGTTGGGGTTCCACCCGGATCCGGAGCCAGAGGTTCACACCCGGCAGTCCGGTTTTTGCCAGAGACAGGCGGGCTTCGGCAAAGTTGGTGACATTCGGTGGGACTTGCAGGTCGAATTGATGGTCGTACCGGCGGATACCGGCTCCACTGCACGCCGGGCAGATGCCAATCCATCGCCAACCCCTTCCACGGCAGTGGGAACAGGCGGCGGTGACTGGAATGGAAATGGGGAAGCGACCGCCATCCGCTGCCTCGCGCCGGCTGAGAACGATTTCCAGCAATACGTCATCGGGACCTGCAAAAGGGGGCTGGCGATAGCCGGTCTGCCGGTAGCGCTGCGGTTCGGGCCGACGGGGCGTTTCGTCCGGCTCGGATGGTCGTCCGGCATCCAGCTTGCGGTCGTATCGCCGCCGGCTTTCGGCATTGCTCAATGTCTGATAGGCTTCCTGCAATTCAAGAAATTTATCCGAATTTCGATCGGTTTCGGTAACATCCGGATGATGCTTCTTGGCCTGCTCGCGATAGGCCGTTTTTATCTTTTTGAGATCCGCATCCGGATTGATCCCCAGAATGAAATAATAGTCTTTCGGCATGGATGCACCCCCGGTCCAATTTTTCAACAAGGACAGCGTTGATGCTTGCAATAAAACGGACTGCAGGTTTTTAAAATTGCAGTGTTTTTAAAATGTTGAAACGCTCGATTCAGGGAACAATCAGTTGCCGGCATCCGTGGCGGCTTTCGATATTTTAGCCAGTATGCGCCGGCCAGGCGGTTTTCACCAACGTTGAGTAC
>DAXETY010000159.1:0-19951 GCA_051155755.1 Desulfobacterales bacterium | reverse complement strand
GGACTTGCTCGGGCGCTTTGGATTTCACTGGGTGGTGATCCCGCACTGGAACAACGCCGAAGGCGACACCCACGACACCCGGTTCTGTTTCATGGGGCAGCCACGGTTCGCGCATCTGCAGTCTTTGCTGCCCGCCGGCACGACCGTCGTCGGCCTGGACGAACACACCGCCTGCATGATCGATTTTGCGCAATCGAAGTTTGAAATCCGCGGCCTCGGCCGGATGACCCTGCGCCGCGATGATAGCGAGCGGCACTTCGAAAAAGGCCGGTCTTATCCGTTGTCTGACCTGCATGAATTTGCGCCGGCTGAATCCGCCACCGCAACGGATCGGATCTCCGAATCCCCGAAGACCGCTGCGGCCGACTCCTCCCCGGAAGATTCTTACTGGGAGCGAATCCACGAGCTGCAGGCCACATTTCAGCGCGGCCTGCAAAACCGGGATCCGGCCGACGTGACCAATGCCCTGCTGGAACTGGATCGCACGCTGTGGCAGGCCCATGGAAACCTGGAAAATGAAGAGTTCATATCCCAGGGGCGTGAAATTCTCAGGGACCTGATCGTGTTGCTGGGAACCACACTGGAGTCTTCACCGGCCGATCGCCGCGAGTGCCTGGCGCCGGTTCTGGACGCACTGCTCGGCACGCGCGACGAATTGCGCCGCGATCGGCAGTGGCAGGCCGCCGACGCCATCCGGGACGCCCTGCAAAGCTCCGGTGTGATCGTGGAAGACACCGATGCGGGGGCGCGGTGGCGTTTGGATGCCGAGCCGGGATAGAACACCGCCCCCACCGGGACCCGGCAGGAAAAGGGCCGTTTCCGGATGAACACCAAGTTAGGGGAAAAACCGACCGTGACACATGCCCAGAGTCTGATATCAGCGCTGTTTGTCCTTGAAGCGCCGCAGCAATCCCGGCTTGCACCCCTGATTCGATACCTGCAGTCGATGGACCACCTGAAGGTGAGCCAGTCTGCCGAACTGCCGGAAGACTTGAGCCGGTTCGATGTCGTGGTCACCGTGGCCCAGGCCGCCCGGGTCCAAACCGCGACGATCCTGGAGCGGTATGCCGCTGCCGGCGGCGGCTGGTTGGAGCTGGTGCAGCGATCCGAAATGCCGTTGCCGCCGGTGTTTGGCGCCCGGATAGAGCCGCTGGGGCCGCAAAACGAACTGCGGGTGCTGTTCAACGATCCGTCCCATCCGCTGGCCGTGCGTCTGCCGGATGCCATTTACGTTCAGGGTCATTACCACCCCCTGCGTGTGGCCGGCGACGGGATCGAACCGATTCTGTATGCCGACTGGCATTATCAACACACCCCCGTGCTGCTGCGCCGTCCGGTTGGCGACGGAGCGGTGGCCTGCAGCACCCTGCAGGACTTCGAACACCCGGTGCTGCGGCAGATCTTCTATCGCCTGCTGCGAGCGCTGGCCGGACGGGGGCAGGGCGAAGGCCCCCCGCTGGGAGTGGGTATTTTGGGATACGCCCCCTGGGTCGGCAAGCTGCACGGCATGGGAGTGAAAAATACCGTCGGACTGCAGCTGCAGGCCGTCTGCGACGTCAATCCGCTGCGGTTGAAGCAGGCGGAAGTCGATTTTCCCGGCGTGACCCAATACGATTCGGCCATGGAATTGCAGGCCGATCCGGCCGTGGATCTGGTGATCGTCGCCACACCGCCCAACACCCACGCCGCACTGGCGGTGCAGATGCTCGAAGCCGGCAAACACATCGTCTGCGAAAAACCCCTGGCGCTGAACCGCCGCGAAACGGACACCATGGTCGCAGCGGCCACCCGGCAGCGGCTGCTTCTGAGCTGCCACCAGAACCGCCGCTGGGATACCGACTACCTGGCCATCCGGCGCGTGCTGGCCGACGGGCTCATCGGAGACCTCTTTTATATGGAAACCTTTGTCGGCGGCTACAATCACCCCTGCGGCTACTGGCATTCCGAGGCCACGGTTTCCGGCGGTGCCGCCTATGACTGGGGCGGTCATTACGTCGATTGGATCGTCAGCTTGATCCCCGAGCGCATCACCGGTGTGATCGGCACCCGTCACAAACGCGTGTGGCACGATGTGACCAACGCCGACCAGGAGCGCATCCAGCTGCGGTTTGCCGGCGGTCAGGAGGCCGAGTTTCTGCATTCCGACATTGCCGGGCTCCGTAAACCCAAGTGGTATCTGCTCGGCACCGAAGGGGCCCTTGTCGGGAACTGGCGCGACGTAACCGAACACGAGATCGACCCGCTGCTCTACTTTCACCGCCATGACATCCCGGCGACCGAAATGCCGCCCCAGCTCCTTGTCCAGCGGCGGGACCGCAGCGGGAAAATGGTGCCGCTGCAGCCGGCGCTGCCCGATCGCCGGGACTTCGCCTTCCACCGCAACCTGGCCGACCACCTGCAAACCGGTGAGCCTCTGGTCGCGCCGCTGGCCGATTCGGTCAAGGTGGTGGCGGTTTTGGAAGCGGCCGCGCGCTCGATGGGGCGCGGCGGCAGCCTGGAGAGCATCGATGACTGAGTCGATCCGCTGGGGCATACTGGGCCATGCAACCATCGCGCGAATTTGCGTGATTCCGGCCATTGCCCGCTCGGCCAACGGTACCCTTCGGGCGCTGGGCTCACGCCACCCCGAATCCGCCCGGGAAACGGTCGCCGCCCACGGAATCGAGCACCTGTATGACCACTACGAAGATGTGTTGCAGGATCCCGGAGTCGATGCGGTCTATATTCCGCTGCCGAACCACCTGCACCGCCCCTGGACGCTCCAAGCACTGGCGGCCGGCAAATCCGTGCTGTGCGAAAAACCGCTGGCCTGCAACGCCGCCGAGGCCGCAGAGATGGCCGCGGCCGCCGCCGCATCCAGGTGCCTGCTGATGGAGGCATTCATGTACCGCTATCATCCCCGCAGCCTTAAAATCCGGCAGATGGTCACCGACGGTGAGCTCGGCGAGCTGCGGCTGGTGCGGGCCGCGTTTTGCTACTCGATGCAGCCGGAGCTCCTGGCGGCCGGCAATACCCCGCGGCTGCGGCCCGAGATGGGCGGCGGGGCCCTGCTGGACGTGGGCTGCTACGGCGTCAGCCTGGCACGCTGGCTTTTCGGTGCCGAGCCGGAGGCCGTGCAGGCCCAGGCCGTGTATCACCGGCGGCAACCGGTGGATTTGCACCTGGCGGCGCTGCTGCGTTTTCCGGGCAGCGGACTGGCCACGGTGGAGGCCAGTTTCATAACGGCCCTGCAGCAGACCTATGCCGTTGTCGGAAGCAGCGGGGCGATCGATTTGCCCCACAACGCGTTCATCCCCTGGGAGGCCGATGCCGGCTTCGTGCAGCGGGGCCGGGAAGACGAGCACGGTCGGCAGCATCTGCTTGCCGGGGTCGACCAGTATCGCCTGATGGTGGAGCATTTTGCCGATGTGGTTCTCGGGCGCCGGCCGCCGGCCTTTGGCATCGAAGACAGCCTGGCCAACATGCGGGTGCTCGACGCTGTGGCCGCCGCCGCCCGGTCGGGCGCCACGGTGAACCTTGACCGAACCGAGCTGAACTTATGACCGCTGTTGCCGCAAATACCAATCCGATCGACGGCGCCGTCGACGGTGACGTCCGGTCCCTGACCCTGGAAGAGACCTACGGCTACTGGCGGCAGGGCTGCAACGCAACGCTGCGCTGGGATTGTCTGTTTGTCACTCCGCCCTGGCTGGAGGCCTGGCACCGGCACTTTGCCGGCGGCCGGCGGCTTCGTCTGATTGCCGTATTTCAGGACCGCCGCCCGATCGGGATCGCCCCGCTGGTGTTTGACGGTGACACGGCTTCTTTTGCGGGCGATGCGCACGTGTGCGATTATCTGGACTTTATCGTCACACCCGGTTGCGAACCGCTGTTTTTCAAGGCCCTGATCGGGCATTTGCGCCGCAGCGGCATCCGCGCGCTGGACCTTTGCGCCGTGCGGTCCGATGCGGCGGTGTTTACCGGTCTGGCTGAAACCGCCGCCACCGGGGGCATTTTTTTCGACAGCATCCCGGAGAACCAGAGCCTGGCGCTGGAGCTGCCGAAAACCTGGCAGGGTTATCTCCAGGGGCTCAAGGGCAAACAGCGGCATGAGGTCCGGCGCAAACTTCGCCGGCTGCATGAATCCGGCCGCGTGCGGCTGCGCAGGGTGGATGCCGCGGACGAAATCGAGTCGGCCATGGATGCCTTCGCCGCGCTGTTTACCGCCAATCGCCAAGACAAATTCCAATTCTGGGATCGAACCATGGACGCTTTTTTTCGATCCCTGGCGGAAATCACTGCCCGCGAGCGGATACTGAAGCTTTTTTTTCTGGAATTGAACGCCGCGGCGGCGGCCACCGTGATTTGCTTCGACTACAACCATACGCGCTACCTGTACAACAGCGGTTACGACCGCCGATTTGCCGGCCTGAGCGTGGGAGTGCTCAGCAAGGTGCTCAGCATTCGACAGGCCATCGAGGAAGGACTGGAGCGCTACGATTTTCTAAAAGGCAACGAGGCTTACAAAGAACGTCTCGGCGGCGTATCCTGGGAAGTTTACCGCTGCCGCTGTGCGCTTTGAGCTTTTGTACACCAAAGGAGAACCGCACATTGACGGATTTGACCCCCTTACGGATCGCGATGCTGAGCATCCATTCCAGCCCCATCGGAAAGCTCGGCACGCGGGATACCGGCGGCATGAGCGTATACATTCGGGAACTGGCCCGGGAGATCGGCCGGCGGGGCCACCGGGTGGACATATACACCCGCAGCCCGTCCCGCGACGCTCCCGCCGTGATGCAGATTTATCCCAACGTGCGTCTGGTGCACCTGCGCGGCGGGGCAGGTCGCGGGCTCGAACGCGATGCGCTGTACCCGTATCTGGGCGATTTCTTCCGGGCCCTGGAATCCACACCGCAAGTTCAAAATCGACAGTACAACTTGATTCACAGCCACTACTGGCTCTCCGGCTGGCTGGGCAGCTGGGCGGCCAAACGGTGGAGCTGCCCGCACGTGGTCACGTTTCACACTCTGGGTATCGCCAAGGATACCGCCGCGGCCGGACCGCCGGAATCCCGGATGCGCACGGCCACCGAACGCGAGGTCTCCCGGCTCTGTGATCGGGTGCTTTCAAGCACCGGGCGCGATCGACAGCAGCTAATCGAAGGCTATCATGCCGATCCCGACAAAGTCCGGGTGGTTCCCTGCGGTGTGAATCTGTCCTTGTTTCGTCCCGCGAGCAGGCGGGCCGCGCGCAAGCGCCTGGGTCTGGCACCGGATGAACCCGTGGCACTGTATGTCGGGCGCTTCGATCCGGTCAAAGGCATGGATCGCCTGCTGGAGGCCATCGCGCAAACCGATCGCAGTTCGCGCCTGCAGCTGGTGATCGTCGGCGGCGACGGGCGGACCAACGCGGAGCATCGACGGCTGCAGGCCAAATCCCGGCAGCTGGGCATCGACGAACGGGTGCGTTTCGTCGGACGCATCGATCAGCTGGAGCTGCCCCCTTACTACCATGCCGCCGACATGCTGGTGCTGCCGTCCCACTACGAAAGTTTCGGGCTCGTCACACTGGAGGCACTCGGCTGCGGGATTCCGGTGGTGGCCACGCCGGTAGGCGTTGCAGCCGAAATACTGCAGCCCCGTCGCAACGGATGGATCGTTGACAGCGCCGACCCTGGCGGCCTGGCCCGCGGCATCGAAACCGTGTTCGACTGGCAGCGCCGCGGCCTGCTGTCGCCGGAAACGATTCGCAGCTCGGTTGAAGCCTATCGCTGGAACCGGATCGCTTCGACCGTGCTGGCCGAATACCGGCAAGTGCTTGAAAGGCCGGCCGACACGCTGCGCCCGGTACCTTCGGAACGGGCATCGTGTCTGTAAGATCGGCAATCCCGCCGGGATTCAATTTTCAAAAATAAAAATCGATATAAATCTTGTTAACAAGCCAATGTTTTTTTAATTTGATGGAATCGTAAAAAATCAAAATTTATTAGAATCTGTCATTCCCGCGAAGGCGGTAATCTCGAAATCATTGTAATTGCATTTTGTTAAATCGGGAAGGAGATCGATCGTGCCCACCCCATGTGACGTGCTTGTGATCAGTGCCCATCCGGACGATTCCGAATTCGGCGCGGCCGGAACGGTGGCACGTTGGACCGGCCAGGGCAAGAACGTCGTTTACGTGATCTGCACCAGCGGCGAGAAGGGCACCACCGACCGGTCCCTGCAGCCCGAACAGCTGGCCCGGCTCCGGGAGCGGGAACAGCAGGCCGCCGCCCGGGAACTGGGTGTCAGTCGGGTGGAATTTCTGCGTTATCCCGATCAGGGCCTGGAAGACACCCCCGAGCTGCGCAAGCACATCGTCGAAGTCATTCGCACCTGGCGCCCGGACACGGTGATTACCTCCGACCCCTATCGCCGCTATCTCTGGCACCGGGACCACCGGGTCATCGGTCAGGTTGTCGTCGATGCCCTGTTTCCCTTTGCCCGCGACCATCTGGCCTATCCCGATCTAATCGAAGCCGGCCTGGAGCCGCACAAGGTCAAGGACGCCTTTTTCTGGGGCGCGGAGGATGTCAACCACCGGGTGGATATTACCGCAACGTTTTCGCGCAAACTGGCCGCTTTGCGCTGCCACGAAAGCCAGGTCCGGGCCCTGGGGATTGCCGACCTGGAGGAATGGCTCAAGGAGCGTTGCCGCGTGATGGCCGCCGACGAGGAATTCGAGCTGGCCGAAGCCTTCCACCGCCTGGTGCTGCCGCCCTGAGTTCGAACATTTCGAAACGCTTTTTGAATATCATGGGAAACAATGATGGAAGAACTGAAGCAACGATACCCGGCCAAGGTGGTTGACGCGCGCACCGCGCTGGCAAATATCCGCAATGGCAGCCGGATTTTCATCGGTTCCGGCTGCGGCGAACCCCGTCACCTGGTCCGGGCTCTGGTAAAAGATTCCGCCATCCAGGACGCAATGATTTTCCAGATGTTTTCCTTCACCCTGTCGGACTACATCCAGGACCGCAATTTCCTCAGCCGCTTCAACCTCAAGCTGTTTTTCATCAGCTCCCAGATGCGCAGTGCCGCCTACGAGGGCAAGGTGGACTACGTGCCGAGCTACCTGGCCGAGATCCCGCGGCTGTTCAACAGCCATCAGATCGGCCTCGATGTGGCCCTGGTGCAGATCAGCCCGCCGGACCGCTTCGGTTTCGGCAGTCTGGGCGTTTCGGTGGACGTCACCCGCGCGGCCCTCAACAACGCCGATCTGATCATCGCCCAGGTCAATCCGAGCATGCCGCGCACCTGGGGCGACAGCTTCGTCCACGTGGACGAAATCGACTACCTGGTCCCGCACCAGGAGCCGCTGGTGGAATTTCTCACCGACGAATTGCCGGACGAGGAGACCATCCGACGCATCGGCTACTACGTCTCAGAGTTGATCGATGACGGCGCCTGCCTGCAGGTGGGATTCGGCCACCTGCCGTACGCGCTTCTGCAACACCTGGAGGGCAAGAAGGACCTCGGGGTGCACACCCAGATCATCAACGATGCCTTTATCCCGCTGTTCGAAAACGGCACCATCAACAACAAGCGCAAAAACCTGCTGCCGGAACGGGCGGTGGCCACCCTGTGTATGGGTACCGAGAAGATATACGATTATATTCACGACAATCCTCAATTTTATTTCCGAACCGCAGACTTCGTCAACGATCCGGCCATGATCGCCCGCAACGACAATTTCATTTCCATCAGCTCGGCCCTGGAAGTGGACCTCACCGGTCAGGTGGCCTCCGATACCCGCGATCTTCTGTTTTTCGGCGGCACGGGCGACCAGGCCAGCTTTATCCGCGGTGCGGCCATGTCGCGGGGCGGCTTTTCGATTGTGGCCCTGCCGTCCACCGCGCGCAAAGGCCAGGTGTCGCGCATCGTCGCCGATCTGAGTGAAGGCGCCGGTGTGATCACCCTGCGCGCCGACATCAATTTCGTGGTCACCGAATACGGCATCGCCCAGCTGCGCGGCAAGAGCATCTTCCAGCGGGTCATCGAGCTGGCTCAGGTGGCGCATCCCAAGTTCCGGGCCGATCTCATCGAAAGCGCCAAGCAATTCCACTACGTCACCGCCGACCAGCTGCCGCCGCCGGCCGTGGACCTGCTGTTCATCGAGCGCTACCGCCGCCGCCGAAAACTGCCCAACGGCAAGGCGCTGGCGGTGCGGCCCCTGCTGCCCTCCGATGAAATCGCCTATCGCAATTTTTACTATTCGCTCAAGGAAGAAACCGTATACTATCGTTTTTTCAGAAAGATTCGGGTATTTTCCCATCAGATGGCCCAGAAGCACTGGTCGTACCTGGACTATCGCGACAACATCACCCTGATCGGGCTGGTGCGGCAGCGCGGCAACAAGGAGATCGTCGCGGTGGGCTCCTACATGAAGGCTTCGGAAAATCGAGCCGAGGTGGCCTTTGTGACCCGCGAGGACTACCAGGGTATGGGAATCGCCGGCTACCTGCTGGAGATGCTGGAGAAAATCGCCATGGAAAACGGCTTTAAGGGCTTTGTGGCCTACCTGCTGGCCTCCAATCGATCCATGCTGCGGGTGTTTCGCAAGCGCTATCCCAACGCCGAACAGCGCTACGAAAACGGCGACTTGCTGATGATCATGGAATTCCAGGGCGATGGGGACCAAAACAAAGATTCCGATCGGTAACCGATGACCTCAGCCATTGAACTGCTCAAAGACAGCCTGCTTTTTATGCGCACCCGGATCGGTGCGATCGCCGCGGTGCTGTTTCCGGTGATTGTCCCCCTGGAACTGCTCAACAGCGCCGTGGAAATTTCCTGGATCAGCGCCGAAGAGGCCCCGTTTCCCTGGTGGCTTTACATGCTGGATCTGATGATCTATCCGATCTACCAGGGTGCCCTGATTTATTGGATGGCGGGGCTGCTGTCCGGCGAGCGGCTGTCTGTGGCCCAGTGCTACAAAAAATCCATGACCATCTGGCCCCAGTTGATGATGGTCTATGTGCTGAGCAGCATGGCGGTGGTAGGCGGCTTTCTGCTGCTGGTGATTCCCGGTTTTATCGCCCTGGCCCGGGTTGCGTTTGCCGAATTTTTCTGTGCCCTGCAGGGCCGCAATGCCTTTGATTCGATGGCTGCCAGTTGGAAGGCCGCCTCCGCCTATCAGGCGGTGCTGCTCAAAGGGCTGCTCGCAGTCATTGTGACGGTGGGGGTGGCCAGCTGGGCGCTGCATCAGTGGCTGCTGCAGGTCGAATTCTACAACCTGGTCACCGCCGTCGTGCTGGGCATGGCCGAAAGCCTGCTGTTCAGCCTGGCACTGATTTACGCCTTCCGGGTGTACTGCCTTTACCAGGACCGCGGCCAAGCCTAGTCTCAAGCAAAACGACGTTCCCGCAGAAGATACACCAGCCGCAATCCGGCAACGGACGTCATTCCGGACAGGCCCGGCGCCGCCGGGCGCGATCCGGAACCCTCTGGACGAATCCGAGCGCCGCAGCCTCGGCCGGTTTATTTCTTTGTCTGTCCTCTATAGAACTTGATACGCGCCAGCTCCATGGTGGCCAGCCCGTCTTTGATCACCGAATCGACCTTGGCCAGAAATTCTTCCAGCTTGTCCTCGGTGTCGACGATTTCGATGACGATGGGCAGGTCCTCGGAAAGGCGCAGGATTTTGGAGGTCTTAATGCGGCTGCTGGCCCCGTAGCCCATCATACCCCGCAGCACGGTGGCCCCGGCCAGGTGAAATTCGCGGGCCTGACCGACGATCCACTCGTAGAGCGGTTTTCCCTCGTGTCGGGCGCTTTCGCCGATCATGATGCGCAGCAGACAACCTTCTTCCGGAAGTTTCATCAGCGTTTACCTCCAGATGCCGTAGGCGATCATCCGGCCCAGCCAGACCGCCGCCAGACCCAAAAACAGCTGGGCGCCGGCATTGAGCAGGGCCAGCGTGGTTTTCGAATCCCGCAGCAGCTCCAGGGTCTCGTTGCCGAAGGTGGAAAAGGTGGTAAAAGAGCCCAGCAGGCCGATGAACACAAACATGCGCACGGTCACACTGAGCATGCTGCGGGTTTCCACCAGGTAAACCAGCAACCCGATAAACAGGCAGCCGATGACATTGACGGCCAGGGTGCCGAACGGAAAACGAATGCTGCCCGACAGGTTCTGCACCAGCCCGCTGACCAGGTAGCGCAGCACCGCCCCGATGAATCCTCCACAGCCGATGACCAGCAGTTTGAGCACGACGGATCTCCGTGGATGTCGGAAATGATGAAGTCGTAAAAAGTCCCAATTTCATCATAATCTGTCATTTCCGCGGAGGCGGAAATCTCGAAATTATCGTTATTACAGTGTGTTAAACTCGAGATCCCCGCCTTCGCGGGGATGACACACCGTTAAGGCGGACTTTTTACGAGACCGTCAGAAATGTTGTTCAGAATTTTCTTCTGCATGCTCCCGGCGAAATTTTTCCAACTGTTGCTGATAGTAACTCCGGTTGTCCGGATCCAGCGCCAGGGCGCGCTGCCCGGCTTCGATGGCTTCCGGCAGCATGTCGTTGACGTAGTAGCTTTCGGCCAGGGTGTCGAAGATGTGGGGCGCCTGCTGGAGCTCGGCCGCCCGGCGGGCCAGGGCCAGGGCCCGCTCCGGGTTTCGCATTTCGGGCACATCCACGGTGGCGTAAAACCAGGCCAGGTTGTTTAGCACTTCGGGATTGTCGGCCTGGATGGCCAGGGAGGTCTCGTAGGCTTCCCGGACGCCCTGCCAGTTTTCGGTCTCGTAGTACAGGTCGCCCAGCATGCGGTACAGGCCCGGATCCTCGGGGTGTTTTTCGATTTCCTTGAGCAGAATTTTTTCGATGAAATGGCCGCTGATCCGCTGGCCGGCTTCACCGTAGTTGAGGTGGTAGCCGAAAAAGGCCACCACCACCATGGCCGCGACATAGAGGCCGATGCTGCGGCGCACCTTGCGGTCGTGGGTTTTAATGGTGCTGCGGTCTTCTTCGCAGCGCACCAGGTAGTGGATGCGCTCGGTGATGCTGAAGTGATGCCAGTTGGGCCGGTCGGGCGGCTGGCCGCTGGTGACCGCGATCTTCTTCAACGTGGTGATCAGCGGCAAGCTGCTGTCGAACAGGTTGTAGACGTAGCCGTCGGCCTGGCGCTCGAAATTGCGCATGAAATAGCCGAAGATAAACCGAAAATAGACCAGAAACAGCAGGATCATCGCCAGGCTCAGGGCGATGGAGTTGATCGTGATCCGTCCGATGCCCAGATCGATGAAAATCCGAAACAGCGGTTCGGCATAGACCAGGGCATAGAACAGCAGGTTCAGCACCGAGTAGGTGATCAGCACGTAGCCGGCAAAGAAAACCAGGTAGAACAGCAGGTGCTTGCGTTTGACGTGGCCGATCTCGTGGGCGATGACCGCTTCGACCTCGGCCGGATCCAGAGCCTGCAGCAGGGCGTTGGTCACCAGGATGTAGCGAAAGCGCTTGATCAGCCCCATCACCCCGGCGGTGATCATCCGGCCGCCGAAAATCGGCCAGTACAGGATGTTGGCGTACTCGACCCCGGCCCGGCGGCATACCGCGGCGATGCGTTCCCGGGCCGGGCCTTCTTCCAGCGGTTTGCAGCGCCAGAACTTCTGAATGATGGCCGGTCCGGTCATGGCCACCAGCAGCAGGAACACCATGAAGTAGGCGGCTTCGCCCTGGGTGGTGGACAGAAACTCTTTGGGAGCTGAAAGGGGCAGGGCCAGGATCAGGTCCGAGACCCCCGAGAGCACCAGCCACGGCAGCAGGATCGGCACCGAGAAGGTGACCTGCGACCAGACGTATTCGCCCCGCGACAGGTCGGACGGATACAGGGTTTCATAGACCCGGTAGGCAAACCACCACACGATGGCCAGGTAGCCGACGAACACGGCCAGAAACAGCAGGGCCAGCAGGGTGGGCACCTTCTGAAACAGCGCGATCCCGGTCAGATAAGACGGCAGGTCCAGGCCGTAGACGTCCACGGCAAAAAGAACCACCGCCACGATGGACATGCGCGTGAGCAGGCCGTGAAAGCGGTTGTCGAGCCGGCTGAAGCTCTCTTTGGCGATGCGCATCCGCAGCACGCGAAACTGCAGCCAGTTCACGTAGGCAAACAGCCCCGTGAGCCCGACAAACATCAGCAGCGAGTCAAAGGGGGTAAAATACGGCTCGGCCGTGGGTTGATAGGTCGCGTAGATCAGCAGAACGACGATAAAGTAGATGAAATTGGCAAACATTTAGATTCTCGGCCGCTCCGCCGCCGGCCGGTAAAAGCGCTCTTTTTCACTGTAAATGCAGCCGCAGTATTGCTGGCGGTACATCTCCAGCCGCTTGGATTCCTCCACACCTTCTTTCCATCCGGTGCGAAAATCCCGGTAATGAAACGGCACGCCGGCTTCTTTGCCCACCGCTTCGCCGATGGCCCGAATTTGATCGTGCTTCTGAAACTTGCTGTAGAGCAGGGTGGAGGTAAAGGCATCGAACTTGCCGCGTCGCGCCGTCAAAGCCGTTGCCCGCAGCCGGTCGTGGTAGCACTGGCCGCAGCGGTTGGACTCGCGGTAGACCACCCTGCGTAAAAACCCCTCCAGGTCGTAATCGGGCTGGTAGATCACCCGCATATCGATTCGCTCGGCATAGTCCTGCAGCGTCTGCTGCCGGCGCAGGCACTCGGAGTAAGGGTGGATGTTGTGACGGTAGAAAAAGCCCATCACCTCCAGGCCTTCTTCGCGCAGCACCCGCGCAGGATAGATGCTGCAGGGCGCACAGCAGATGTGCAGCAGCAGTTTCACGTTCTCTCTCCAAAAATCGCCGTGCCGATGCGCACCAGGGTGGCGCCTTCTTCGATGGCCACTTTGAAATCGCCGGTCATGCCCATGGACAGCTCCTCGAGCGCAGCGCCGGCGATGTCCATCTCCCGGATGCGGTCGCGCAGCTGCAGCAGGGCCTTAAAATACGGGCGCACCCGCTCCGGCTGGTTGAAAAAAGGCGGCATGGTCATCAGCCCGCGCACCTCCAGGTGTGCCAAGGCCGAGATCTCGCGCACCAGTGCGGTGCTTTCTTCGACCGACACCCCGGACTTGGTTTCTTCCTCGGCAATGTTGACCTGCACCAGCACCGCTTGGGTCTTGCCGATGGCAGCCGCCCGCTTGTCGATTTCCTCGGCCAGCTTGACCGAGTCGACCGAATGGATCAGGTCGAACAGCTTGACAGCATATTTGGCCTTGTTGGACTGCAGATGACCGATAAAATGCCAGGACACCTCGCAGTCGGCCAGGGCCTCGATCTTTTCGCGCGCCTCCTGGACGTAGTTTTCCCCCAGCGTGGTCACCCCGGCCTCGATGGCCGCGCGCACGGACTCGGCCGGCACGGTTTTGCTCACCGCCACCAGGCGCACCGAATCCGGGTCCCGTCCGCATCCGACCGCAGCCGACTCGATCTGCTGTAAGACCTGTTGCAGGTTTTCTTTGATCATGATCGCTGTCCCTCGAACCCAATCACCTTCTCTTGGATCAGATACTCGATCACCTCGCACACCGGCAGGCCCACCACGTTGGTATAAGATCCCTCGATACGCCTGACCAGAAACGTCCCGATGCCCTGGATCGCGTAGGCGCCGGCCTTGTCGAAAGGTTCACCGGTCTGGATGTACCAATCGATCTCTGCTTCGGACAAGGCCTTGAACTGCACGTCGGTTTTGACCACATTCGAATGAGACCGGCCGCGCTGTCGGCAGCAGATGCAGTATCCGGTATAGACCTGGTGCACACGCCCGCTCAACTGCTGCAGCATCCGGCGGGCGTTGGACGGCGACGCGGGTTTCCCCAGCATCTGTCCGTCCACGGTCACGATGGTGTCGGCCCCGATCACCCAGCCATCCGGATGGCGCTCGGCGATTTCACCGGCTTTGGCTTCGGCCAGGGTCTTCACGTAGGCGTTCGGTGCGCTCATCGCCACGCTGGATTCATCGAATCGGCTGGGAATCACTGCGATCGAAAGGCCGGCTTTTTCAAGCAGATACTTGCGTCGCGGAGATTTGGATGCCAGGATGATCTGCGGTTCCGGGTTCACTTGCATCATTGCCGATCTACTATCAGATGCGGTCGGATTTGACAACGATCCGAAAACCGATCACAAATAACATGTCATCAAGCTAGGGCATCCAACCCGGCGATTCAATGGAAATTCCAGAAACCATGAAATTACATCAAAAACCTTCCCCCTCACATCCAAAACCTTCCCTCTTTGAAAAAGGGGGATTGAGGGGGATTTCATCATTTTCTAAAAATGACAACTAAAGCGAAAACCATCTGGATCCTCGGCGCCGGCCGTTTCGGCCAGATCGCCATCCAAAGGCTCCATCGCAAACATCCTTCCGCGATGCTGACCGTAGTAGATCGCCACATCCAAATCCCTTCGGCGGATGCCGCTCAGGGCATCGACTGGATCAATGCCGATGCCATAACCTTTCTCGCTGAAAACCTGCAACCCGAAAAGGGCAGGGGACCGGACTGGATCATTCCGGCCGTGCCACTGCACGTGGCTTTCGAATGGATTTGTCGTCGTCTCGAAAGTCGCTTCACCGTGGAGAAGGTCGATCTTCCGGATACCATCACAAAACACCTTCCCAACATCATCGAAGGTGGTCCGGGGACGCTTTATACCAGTGTCGCCGATTTTATCTGTCCGGACGACTGTCCGGAACCGGCCCAAATCTGCACCCACACCGGCCAACC
Organism: Desulfobacterales bacterium; assembly: GCA_051155755.1. Taxonomy (GTDB): domain Bacteria; phylum Desulfobacterota; class Desulfobacteria; order Desulfobacterales; family SG8-13; genus DAXETY01. Next base: position 5,197 of record DAXETY010000159.1, on the reverse strand, counting down.
ACGTCCATGCACGCTTTATCGTGAACTGGAAAACTTTCAGCAGCCTGGATGGAAGATTGTGGTGGTGCGCAGCCGGCAGCTGCTGCCCGGCGTCGGCGGGTATCGGCCCGAAGCTCTGTTTCAAGCGTTACAGAAGGTCGAATCCGCCAGCACACCCATACTGCTGGCCACCGCTTGCCGCTGTCATGCCGTGGTGGATGCCTTTCAGCTCCATCACACCTGAAAGACAGAGGTCATCACCGACAATTCGCTTGAAATCGCAATGGTTTTACGGTAACGGATCCGGAAGGAAAAGCCGCACCAACGGCTTTTTTTGATTTCCAGTGCCCGGGTGGCGGAATAGGTAGACGCAAGGGACTTAAAATCCCTTGGGGCTTTGTCCCCGTACCGGTTCGATTCCGGTCCCGGGCACCAATTATTTCAGTTACTTATCTCATCATCCCCTGACTCTTTTTCCCGCTTTTTTTCACCATCGGTATCGTTCTGTGTGAGAGTTGTGTGAGAATTTTTTCTCGCACGCTCGTACACGGAGATGGCATCGCGCTCGGCACGATCGAGACTGTGAAGATAGATTTCGGTCGTGCTTCGGTTTTCATGTCCAAGAATGCGCTGAATCGATCCAATCGGCACTCCGTTTTGGTCCATGATTGAAGCCCCCGCATGTCTCAGCGCGTGAAAACCAAACCTTCTGACTTTTGCACGCTTGCATAGGGTCTTCATGATCGAGTCACGATACCCAAACGGTAGAATTTCCCGTTTGCCCGTTGCCGGGTCATAATAGTTTCGATGCCAAAACACCCAGAGAATGTCCGATTTTCGTTCTGCATTTCTGCGAGACAAAATTTCGAACACCTTGTTGGTCATGGCCACCTTGCGGGGAGAAAGGTTGCTTCCGCGCTTTTTGCGGGTATACAGGATGATATATTTATCTTTCAAATTTACATCATCCCAGGTTAGGCGATTCACTTCGTTGATTCTTGCCATGGTATCCCGGACGACCCACAGGTAATCCCGGACATCTGTTGAGGCGACGGCAAAGATTTTATCGATATCTTCGGGTGGTGGGATGTATTTAACTTTCTTTTCGACAGGCAGGAAATCAACCCCATTCGTTGGATTGTTTTGAATATATTCGTATTTGATCCCGAAATTGAACGTTGCCCGAAGATATCGAAGGTCTTTGTTTGCAGTAAAGGCGGAAACGCTGCTTCGCTCAAGAATATGTTCCTTGACCATATCTCTTGTAATATGCGAGCAATGCATTCCACACCACAGGCAAACCCACCTTTTGGCCATGTACTGATAAGCTTTATAATGCCAAGCTGAGTTATAGGCTTGTACATGGTCCAGTCGCTTATTGACCAGCGTCAAAAAGTCCATGTCGGTTGGGGTCGCCACCATTTCCACCGGCAACTCCGGTTCTGGATTTAAAATCTCCTCCCTTCTGTCTGCTTCGGCCTTTTTGGCCGCTTTTTTGGTTTCGAACCAAGCCTCGGTGTGCCTGGTCCCGTTCAGGGTAAAGTCGTACCTCCACCCCTTTCCTTTGACAAAATAGACGCTCATAGAGGTCCTCCTTTCCAGGGAAAAATAGAGAACCCCCGAGCTTCCTGCCGCCCAACTCCTGCCAATGCTTGTACACCCAGCTGGTGCTCTTGCGCAGGTAGCGGGCGACCTCCTCGGGGGTCAGAATATCCTGATTGGAATTGTTGTCAAGATTCGAGTTGCACATCGGTTCCAATCCTCAAATTCACAGTGTGCCCGTAGGATAGGCGCTGAGGATGGAGCCCTCCATTATTGTTTTGTAACCTATGATGGTGTATAATTGACAACGTGCGTTACGAGGAATTGATGCGGGCGATTTTCTCGCGCGCGATATTAAATAGGTGGGGGAGGAAGCGATGGCCCGGTTTTCAGAAGACCAAAGACAGACTGCCGAAGCGATGAAACTGCTGATCGAAGTGTACTATCTGTTTGTTGAATCCAGGCGGCGGGAATGCTTTTCAACGCCGGTCATTGAAAAGGTCGCATCATTTCTTGATCTGGTGATTCCGAATTTCAGGCCTTGTTTGTATTTTCGGCAACCCAGCTGCTTCAGGTACAGGGTAGAAGGGGAAGAAATCACGTTCCGAAACGAGCATATCGATGCCACCATCGAGGTTTTTGCCGAACTGGTGGCCAGTTTGAAACACGGCAATCCGAAATGGTTTAACATTACCGGCCGTACCGTTGAAAGACGACAGGAACTTGACGGGGGAGCTTCAATCAGCAATCAAGCATTGTCTCCCACAACAGAAGATCTGACGGGAGGAACATCGCCGATTTGCAGGATCATCGACCCGCCTCCCGAAGACGCCGACCATAAGCAATCAGATGAATACATTGCTCTGCGAAACGCCACCTTGAACAAACCCCCGGAATATTTTGAATCTTTCCAGCTTTCCATAAATTCCGGCGCTCAAGATGCTGAAGGATTTTTTCTTGAGGAGGGCGACAGAATTTCATCGCCGGGGTATTTCAAATCCAGAGCCGGCTTCATTCACGTGGTGAAATACCTGTTGGTCAAGTACCAGTTTTTGTTTGGCTCATTTGAGCGGATAAAAATTTGCAATTACTGCGGGAAGTTATTTTTCGAGAAAAAACTCGGAGCCGGCGTCTATTGCAGCCCTTTATGCCGGAAAAGATATTTCGATGCACTGCAACCGCCCGAAAAACGCAAGTGCCGTGAGCGCCAAAATGCCTGGATTCGATACAGGCAGCTATTTTACGATTGGCCCAGGACGGGGGTATATACATTGCAAAAAGATGACTGCCAGTCCTGTCCGGGCACGGTTGAAAGTGGCAAGTGCCCATCGCTGATCGAAAAGAATAAACGAATCTTCGAAATGTACGCCAAAACTGAACCCCAAAAGCAGTGAACCTTTGACGGGAAACTCCTAAGCCCGCCGATTATCCCTTTCCCTCACCTATAATATATTACGCACGCGCGCGCGCCCGCCACATCCGAGTTGTTTCCCTGATTTTCCCATCTGAATGCACACCACAAAACCTCGTAACGTATAAAGTAAATATTAACAACTAATACGTTACAATGTTGTGATGGTTTGTCTGTGATGCTTGCGATACCTTCTGCCCATGTTCGTCACAACAACAACCAACAGAAAGGAGGGCACGGGGAGAAAAGAAACGGTAGTACTTCAACCCAACATCTATGCGAATCCAGTAGAAAAATATGGGCCCGATGACAAACGTGGCGGAGTTAGTCGAATCGAGTTCGGTTATGAAATCGCTTGTCGGGCAAAGTTCTTTGAAAATTCAGTTCAAAAGGAGATTTGTCATGGAAAATCAGAAAGTTGAAATCAGTCGTATCGTAGTAAATGATAGTGTCCAACAGCGAGTCCAGGTGGACGAAAAAGTAGTCGAAGATTATTTCGACGAGATTGATGCCGGGGCCCAGTTTCCGCCTCTTGTCGTTTTCGACGATGGGCAGGACTTGATCCTGGCCGATGGTCGTCACCGCTATGAAGCCTTCCGGCTTGCGGAAGTGGAGACCGTCGATGTTGAGGTCAGGGAAGGCACCGTGCGCGATGCCATCCTTTATGCTGTCGGTGCAAATGCCGACCATGGGCTGCGCAGAACCAACGCTGACAAGCGAATGGCCGTTGAGACCCTGTTGAAAGACCAAGAGTGGGCAAGGTGGTCAGACGGCGAAATCGCTCGCAGAGCCAGAGTCAGCCAGGCTTTTGTCAGCAGTGTGAGAAGGGATCTGACTCAAAACGGTTTTGAGTTCCCCACCGAGCGCATCGGTCGAAATGGCCGCACGATGGACACATCGAATATCGGGTCCCGAAACCCTGCTCCTGGTTCCGACCAGGGCGACTCGGACGAAGGGTCTCAGGTCGATGATGATTCGAACGCGGGAGATTCGGAAGACAGCGATAGCCAAAGCGACGATGATTCGACCGAATCTTCAGCCAATGATGATCAGGGTGACGCAGATCCGGCTGAAGGTGAAAAGGATTCACCGCAGGCTGAAGGCGACGGGGATCCGTCCGTGGATGACCAAAGCAATGAGTCTGCGGAGGAGCCCCCCGCTGGTCCTGTCTCAGAGGACGAGCCGGAGGAAGATCCCGCCAAGGTGCCCGATAAGGTCAACGAGGAGGATGTTAAGACCGAGAAGGAGCCCTTGACCGACGACGTGGCAGCCCTTCACAGCCGAATCCGTGAATTGGAGGAAGTCATTAAACAGAAGGACGAGGAGCTCCGGCTGAAAGACGAGCGCATTGCCGAGCTGGAAAAGCAGGTCGCGGAGCTCAGAGACGACGTTCAATACTACGAAGCTGAGATTAAGGATTCCATTCGGGATGGCATGGGTCAAGCTTCTGGCCGTGCCGAGCGAAATGGTTACCAGCCAGTTCTTAATTAAAAAATAGATTAGTTGCAGATGCAGGGCTATCGGTTGCGGTCGGTAGCCCTGGTTTTTTTTATCTGTGCAGCAGTTCAAAACAACGAAATTTGCAATGAAAAGGGAGGATAGTACCCATGAGCGATTCAAAGGAAAAAACCCGCCCAGTGGCAAATGCGGTCCTGCAACCGGGCAAACAAATAATTGCAGAGAATAATCTACCACCGAATTTGACCCGGATGGTAAAACAGGTTTTTCACCACCCGCAAAATTGGTCCGATGGCATATTTCGATCACCGCTTTCTGCCGTGGCGGAATTTTTGGTGGCAAACGGAGTTTCCCGGTCAAATTTGCGGTCGGGATTGCTGACCTATCTGTCATTGAATTCCGTAAAGCTTGGCCACCCGATGTCGATTGTACTTCGCACCGAGGACAAGGCCGTTGCTTCGCATTTGCTGCTGATCTGCAAGCAGATTGCACCGCGAGACTCATTTGCAGAAGTCAGGGACTTGAAACCGGAGCAATTGTACGCTTCAAAGGACTTTTTCCGAAATAAGGCCCTGATCTGCGAAGACGTAGCATCCATCAAGAAGGCATTGCCGGACCTGCTTGGTTTAATCACCCAAGGTCGTGCCGCTCGTCAGTGCGATTTCAAAAGCAAATTCGGTGGCGGGATTCAGAGTTTTACCGCTGAATACAAGGTGGCCTTCATCGGGGTCGAAAATTCAGATGCCGAAAGTCTCATCGACCATCCGTCGGTCATCAAGGTGCCGGTGCGTGGCAGTGGCCATACTC
>DAXETY010000158.1:0-18236 GCA_051155755.1 Desulfobacterales bacterium | reverse complement strand
GTTGCGGGTTGCGGGATGGTCGGCATAGAGCATAGGGCATAGCGCATATCGTAACGGCAAGGAGTCGTCTTGGACAACGAAGCCGGTTTTTATTTAGGCATTTTATGAATTTCGAATTTTAGGCATTTGCCCTTGCTTTGAGCTTTGCGCTTTGCGCTTTTGCACAGGTCTGATTGGCTACCCGAAATGTAGGGTTGCACGTTACGAGTTGCGCGTTGGCATTGAAGCTTTTTGCAACGGACAACGAACAACGGACGACTGACAAGCCTAAAATTAAGGCATTTTCAATTTTATTCATTATACAAGGATTCCAGCTATGTATAGATCAAACGCTCAGACTTCACAGGAAGGTGTCTACGCCGCAGGGTGGGTTCGCAATCGGGCCGGCCTGCGGCCCATGCTCTCATTGCCGGCGCTGTAAAGGGCAACGGAACCGCAAGTCAACCCAATTTAGGAGGAATCGGCAATGAGTGACCGCGTCATTATATTCGACACAACCTTGCGCGATGGAGAACAATCGCCCGGTGCCAGTATGAATACCGGGGAAAAACTGCGCCTGGCCACCCAGCTCGAAAAACTGGGGATCGACGTACTGGAAGCCGGATTTCCGGCAGCTTCCGAAGGCGACCTGGAGGCGGTGTCGCAAATCGCCGGCAAATTGAAGCGCACCGCCGTGGCCGGGCTGGCGCGCGCATCCCGGAACGATATCGACCAGGCCTGGAAAGCGATCGGTCATGCGGCCAAACCGCGTATCCACACGTTTATCGCCACATCCGATATTCACCTGAAGTACAAGCTCAAATTGAGCCGGGATGAGGTCGTACAGCGCGCCGTCGATGCCGTCCGATATGCCAAGAACTACACCCCGGATGTGGAATTTTCGGCGGAAGACGGCTCCCGCAGCGACCCGGATTTTCTTTGCCGGGTGTTCGAGGCGGCGATCGAAGCCGGCGCAACGACCGTCAATCTGCCCGACACGGTGGGTTATGCGGTCCCGGAGGAATTTGCCGACCTGGTGAAATACATCATGGCCCATACCCCCAATATCGGCAAGGCCGTGCTCAGCGTTCATTGCCACAACGATCTGGGCCTGGCCACAGCCAACACCGTCGCCGCCGTGCGTGCCGGTGCCCGTCAGGTGGAGGTAACCATCAACGGTATCGGCGAACGCGCCGGCAACACTTCCCTGGAAGAAGTTGTGATGACCCTTCACACCCGCCGCAATTTTCTCCCGATGACCACCGGCGTTCACACCGAATACATACATCCCACCAGCCGGCTGGTGAGCATGATTACCGGCATCATGGTACAGCCGAACAAGGCCGTTGTGGGAGCCAACGCCTTCGCCCACGAAGCGGGCATCCACCAGGACGGGGTGCTCAAAAATCCGATGACCTACGAAATCATGCGGCCTGAAACCATCGGTCTCAGCACCAACCGACTGGTCCTGGGAAAGCATTCCGGCAGACACGCATTGCGGGATCATTTAAAAACGATGGGCTACGAGTTGTCAGACGAAGAATTGCAGCTGGTGTTTTCGAAGTTCAAGGAGTTGGCCGACAAGAAAAAACAGGTGGTGGACGAAGATCTGGAAGTCATCGTAACCGAAGGAATCCTGCGAACCTCGGAAACCTTTCATCTTGAATATCTGCACGTAACCTGCGGGACCACCGTATTGCCCATGGCCAGTGTCAAACTGACGATTAACGGACGCAGCGTTCAGGGTGCCGGTTACGGCAACGGCCCCATCGATGCGGCTTTCAATACCATCGCCAAGTTGACCGGCACCGAGTCGGAGCTGCTGCGGTTTACGGTCGGCGCGCTCACCGGCGGCACCGATGCGCTCGGGGAGGTGACCGTCCGTCTGCGGGAAAACGGCCTGGTCGCCCTGGGCAAAGGCGGCGATCCGGATATTATCACCGCCAGCGCCAAAGCCTACATCAACGGTCTGAATCGCCTGGAATACCTCAAAACCCACCCGGTCACCCAAGCAACGGCGGTAGCGCTCTGAAAAAACCCGGAGCTGCGAATTCGGTGGGCTGAATCGGCGAAACGGCGACGGGACGTAACGGCGAAAGAGTGCGCCCATGGTCCGCTTCGACAAACCATGGGCTGCAAACCATATGCTGTTTCCAACGGACAACTGACAACGGACCTGTCGGTTCCGCCGGTTCAACCCGTTGAATCGCAATGTGCAACCCGTAATACAAAACACATCGCCCAAAACCCGCAGCGTTTAACCCGCAACGCGGAACACGCAACCCGCAACGCGTCATTCCTCTTGTAGTTGTATGGCCAGCTGCACCAGTTCGGCAACGCGGTCATCGGGAACCCGACCGCGGACAATTGCGCGGCAAATCCGGTTTTTGTCCAGGAGCACCACGTTGGCGGTATCTTTTTCCAGGCCCCAGGCCTGTCGCAGCACCCCGTCGGTATCGAAGAGAATCACGGTATTGTATTTGTTTGCTTTGGCGCCGGCAATGGCGCGAATCAGGAAATCGGGCTTCCAGGTGGCCGCACAGTCGGCGATGCCGATCCCCTTGTACTGGGTTTCCTTCAACCGCCCCTCGTCTTTTGCCTTTTTCATCGCTTCGGTAAAGTGTTCGTTCAAGTCGGACTCGTCCGGGTCGACATAATTGACCAGTAGCACCTTACCGGCCCAGCTCTCCATGGTGTAAAAGTTGCCGTCGGCGTCTTCAAAACGCCAGTCCGAGGCCGGCAAGCCTTCCTGCAGATCGGCAGCCAAGACCGGCAGTGATGACAACAACAACGCGGCAAATATCGCAGCGGTACAATGGATCAGTTTCATGGATGCCCTCCCCCGGTGGAATTGATCGCTCAAAGTTCAAGGATTTATAAGTGCCTTGAATGAAGCAAAGATTTGCCTGAATTTCAGGAGCCTTGTCAGTCGTCCGTAGTCCGTTGTCCGTTGTAAAACCTCAGACCATCTACACCCGAAACTCGCAACCCGTAACACGCAACGCGCAACCCGCAACGCGCAACCCGCAACCCGAACTCATGCCTCGAGGGCGCCGATGATATCGGTCACCCGTTCGATGCCCTTTTCGGCCAGCCAGTTCTCCAGGCCGTCGACGATGTCCATGCTTGTCCGGGGGTTGACGAAATTGGCGGTACCCACCTGAACGGCGGTGGCTCCCACGATCAGGAACTCCAGCGCGTCGCGAACATTCATGATGCCGCCGATGCCGATCACCGGCACCGACACCTGTCGGCATACCTGCCAGACCATCCGCACGGCCACCGGGCGGATGGCCGGACCGGAAAGCCCACCGGTAACATTGGCCAGGACAGGTCGCCGGCGCTCGACATCCACCACCATACCGGTAATCGTGTTGATCAAAGAAATTGCGTCGGCGCCCTCGTCCTCCACCCGCCGGGCAACGAGGGCCACGTCGGAAACGTTGGGCGAAAGTTTCACAATCAGTGTGCGGGTGAAGCGCCTGCGGACCTCCCGAACCACCTTGGCGGCGCCGGCCGGATCGACGCCGAAGGCCACGCCGCCGGCTTTCACGTTGGGACAGGAAATGTTGATTTCGATGCCGGCCACGGCGGACAGGTTCTCGATGCGCTCGGCCAGGGCCGCGTACTCTTCGACCCTGGTACCGTAAATATTTGTAAAAACCGGCGTTTCCAGAGACTCCAGAAACGGCAGTTTGTCGCGGGCAAACGCTTCGACCCCGACGTTTTCCAGTCCAATGGCGTTGAGCATACCACAGGGCGTCTCCACGACCCGCGGTGGCGGATTGCCTTTGGATGGCTTCAGCGACAGTCCTTTGACCACGATGCCGCCCAGGCGATTCAAATTGAGGTAGGTTTCAAACTCGCGGGCATAACCGAAGGTCCCGGATGCGGTCATCACCGGGTTTTTTAAGGACAGACTTCCAAGAGAAACACGCAGGTCGGCTTTGGTATTCATGGCCGCTTAACATATCCGAATTTCACACACCTGACAACGAAGAAGAATTCCGATGGGCCGGGGTCGGAGAATGTGACGGGAAACCGGTTTTTTGCAGACGACGGGTCCTACCCGCTGTCAAACATGCAGACAGGTGCAATTGCGCCCCTGTTTTTTGGCACGATACAGCGCGGAATCCGCCCTGGCGATCATGTCCAAACCGGATACGGCGACTTCGCCCGGAAAGCCGGCAATGCCGGCGCTCATGGTGACTGACAAGGCCTGCGAATCAAAGTAGATCGGCATCGTCGCCAGCTGTTCACGCAACCGCTCGACCAATTGAAACGCACCTTCCTGGGGCGTCTCCGGGAGCAGCAGGGCAAACTCTTCGCCGCCGTAACGCGCGACCACATCGGATTTGCGGACCGATCGCCTCAAAAAATCCCCGACGGCACGCAGCACCGCATCCCCGGCCAGATGTCCATACGTGTCATTGATTTTTTTGAAGTAATCCAGATCGAGCATCACCAGGCTCATCTGGCCACGGTATCGAACCGCCCGGTACAATTCCTCGTCAAGAAGCTTCTGGAAGCACTGGTAATTGACCAAACCCGTCATGCCGTCGTGGTTGGCCTGCAAATTGAGATCTTCGATTACCCGCCGCTGCTCGTGCATCTGACTGATAAAATCCGAGGAAAGACGGATCAGTTCTTCCCGGGCGGTTTCCAGCATGGAAATGTAACTCTGTTCGGACTCGATCCGGATTTCGAAAATCGGATACACTGCTTCGGCGAGCTGCTGGCTCTCCGACAACAGCAATTCGATGTCGATCTTTTCGTCATAACCGTATTCGCGAAGGCTTTCCTGAATGCAGCCCAGACTGTAAGCTTTGTTCGGCAACCCGATGAAATCCACCAGCATGGCGGTCAAATGCAGGACGCGTGTCGCCATTTGGGTGTCCGCGTCTGCATCGCAACCGAGGTTTTCCGGATTGTGATGATGCGCAATGGCATTGAAAAAAAGATCCGGAAGTCCCCATTTTTTCGTAATGTAACTTCCAACTTCCATATGCGTAAAACCGAGCACCCGCAGTTCCGCGTCGGCGTCACCAATCCCGCTTTTGCTTTTTTCCGCCAGCACGAGTCGATACTGGTCGGGCATCAACTGATTGAGAATCAAAATGCCGATGTTATTCAACAGGCCCAGAAAAAACAGGTCTTCCGCCATGGGGCGCCGCAGGACAACTCCCAGCTTTTTACTCATTACGGCACTGAGAAGCGAATCTTTCCAGAACTGCGTATAATTAAAGGATTCGCCATCCTGATTCAGAAAGGTCTTGACCAGCGAAAAACTCAGTGCCAGATTTTTAACGGCCGTTGCCCCCAGCAGTTTTACCGCATGCTGGACATTGGTGACCTGGGTCTTGTAACCGTAGTAAGAAGAATTGATCAGGCGCAGCACCTCGGCGCTTAAGGAAGGATCGTTGGAAAGAATGGCAGCCAGGTCCTTGAGGCCGGCGTGGTCGTTGCGAACAGCCTCCAGTATTTTCATGGCCACCCCCGGAAGCGTCGGGAGTTTGCCTAGTCTGCCAACGATATTTTCGACCTGCATGGCTGAATTCATAGGCTGCGTTCCTCCTTAAGGATTATCGGCAAATTTATGGTATGACTTTAAGGTAAAAATTCCGACGCATGATCAAGGAAAGGCACGCCGATGCGGTATCGCTGGAAGATACTGACATTACTGATGCTGATATCCATCCTCCCGATCATCGGGTTGCGTATCTTCGGCATCCATAATGTTCACCGAATGGCCGATGCGCTGGCCGCCCAGCTGCAGGAATCTCAGCTCAAAGATGCCCGCGGCCGCATGTATCAGTGGATGGACGGCTTCCTTCAGACAATCGAAATCAAGCGCCAACAGGTGGAAATGGCCCTGGCCCAGCAGGCCATGGAGCTGCGGCGCAGCCTGGGCCCGGAAAATCGCGTGGAAACCAACGCAAGCGATGGCGCCGGATTCGTTACGATCGAACAACAGTTGAACACAGGCACTACCGAAACGGAACCAGGCGGCCTCGCGCCGAATGAGACACTTTGTGTCGTGTATCCAAGGAGCTCAACCAATCCGGAGACCAGGCAGGATGCGATGCGCCTGGGTGCATCGCATTCGATATTTCATGCCGTCGATCTGCATCTCGGCAGTCTTTCCCTGCGACATTACAGCGGACTGGCCAACGGCGCCGCAGTCATCTACCCATGCGACCGCAATTTACAACGACGCATCGAGGATCCCCGCAAGGCGGTCTGGTACCGCAATGCCTTTACGGAAAAGCCGTCGCTATGGTCGGCATCCTATATCGATCCGCAAAGCGGCAAGCACGTTATGGCCGCCAGCCTGCCCCTTGAGCGTGAAAACGAGGAAATTTACGGTGTCACCAGCATTATCGTGCCGGTGGAGACGCTGTTGGAGGCATCGACGCTCATTGGCGATCTGCCGGCCGAAGCCCGGGTTTTTTTGACCCGTCTGGCACCAAATCCCGCAGTCGGAAGGACGGGTCTGAAAATTCTTTTCGAAACCGGCGCTTTCGGATCCGGACAGTCTTTCGCCCCGGCCGGGAGCTGGCTGTCGACCCCGGACGAGGCTCGCATGAATCAAATGCTGCATGACATCGCCGCACGTCGCACCGACCTTGTTCGCATGCCCTTTGAAGGTCGTGACAGCTTCTGGGGTTACGGACCGCTGGTTCGCCAAGGCACCGCCTTTGTGTTTGTGGTGCCGGCCGACCGAATCATCGCACCCTCTCAACAGCTTCGATCTTCTCTGGAAGCTCGCGTCGAACGCGTCGAAAACTATACCATGGCGTTCTTGTTTTTTCTCATCGCAATCAACACTGCGCTGGCGCTGCGCTTCTCCCGCTCGGTAACCCGGCCGCTGCATTCGCTGGTCGATGCCGCCCGCGAGCTTTCGGGCGGCAATTTTGCCTCCCGGGTGGAAATCGACCGATCGGACGAGTTCGGCGACCTGGGACGCGTATTCAATCAGCTCGGCCCGCGACTGAAAGATCATTTCCGCATGCAGCAGGCCCTGAACGTGGCCATGGAGATTCAGCAGACCCTGCTGCCGTTGCATCCGCCGCGCATCGACGGGCTCGACATCCACGCCGTCACCCGCTACAGCGATAAAACCGGCGGAGATTTTTTCGATTACCTCTGTGTGGGGGAAGGCGGCCGGCAACGGTTGTGTGTGGTCGTCGGCGATGTCTCCGATCACGGCATCCCCTCGGCCCTGCTGATGGCCACCGCCCGGGCGCTGCTGCGATACCGGGCCGATGCCGCCGGCAGCGTAGGTAAAATTGTCACCGACGTCAATGCAAAGTTCAGCGACGATGTCGAAAATTCGGGCCGTTTTATCACCCTGTTTCTGGCCCGAATCGATCGGGTGCATCCTCGAATCGAGTGGGTGCGCGCCGGGCATGATCCGGCCCTGCTCTACGATCCGGAAACCGGTGCCTTCCAATCTTTGCAGGGCAACGGCATACCGCTGGGCGTGGAAGCAGGCTACAACTACGGGGAATCTGCATGCGGCGCGCGTCCGGGTCAGATCCTGTTTATCGGGACCGACGGCATCTGGGAGACCCGCAATCGCGAAGACACATTCTTCGGAAAGGATCGTCTCTGTGAGGTCATCCGCCGTCACGCCGATGCCCCTGCTGCGCATATCACCCGGGCGATCATCGATGCCGTGGTGCAATTCCGCGGATCCGAGCCCCAGGAGGACGACCTGACGGCCGTGGTGGTGAAATTTGAATCCGTTGGTTCGCAACCATGAACCCAGAAAATTGAGCCGATTGCAGGATGCAAGCCACGCAGTGTAAAAGCAACCCTGCTCACCGGGTTGCGTGGGCACTTGTATTTCTGGGACTGCTGCCGGCCTTGAACGGCTGCACCACGGTTCAAACCGGGCGCCTGCAGCCCGATGGCGAGATTCGTGCCGCGTTTTCCCAAGCGCGCATTCTCGAGGATCACCGCTATTATTTTTTCGGCCGGGCCGGCGAACCGGAGGCCATTTTAGCCGTCCATGAAAGTTATCATTTGATTTCAGAGATATGGACGCCGGTGGAATTTACGCCGGTGAAGCTGAAACAGTGGGTGTACCGAATGAATTTTCGGCATCGCGGCCGGCGCTCACCGACCGGCTTTCGGATCGTTGGGCCGAACGATGAAGTGATCGGTCTCTGGTTTTCGCACCGGCACTGGACCACGGTCATACTGCACGAAGACAACACGGTGGAAATCTTCCCGCCGCAGTTCGGCGACCCCGTGAACAGAGACAGAATGCCCGGAATGCGGCGCCTGTGAGGGAAAGCGACACGTGCCAGCCGATCCTGCAAGGCTCCGAGGCAATGTCAGCGGATACAGGAAAGGTTTCTGACCACCACCAGCGTTATGTCGTCTGCCTGCCGGGCATCCCCCCGAAAGGAGTTGATTGCCGCCAGAATCGTTTCTACGATCTCCTGCGACGACCGCTGACTGTTCTGCTTTAAAACAGCTCTCAGACGGTCTCTTCCGAATTTTTCTCCGCGCTCGTTCTCGGTTTCCCACAATCCGTCGGTTCCGATGAGAATGACCGTACTGCCGGCAATCTCGGTAAAGCGGTATTCTTCGTATTGCCAGTTTGCATCGACTCCCAGTGCAAGGCCCTCGCCTTTCAGGTATTGAAATACTTCCGTCCTGGAATCGTACACCATGGCGGGATCGTGACCGGCCCGCACCCAGCGAAGTTCCCGGCATTCGGTGTCGAGTTCCAGAAAAAACAGGGTCATGAAATTGCCGGTGCCGGTTGTGTCATTACACAACAGGCGATTGACGTGATCGGCGACCCGGGAAAGCGCGGTTTTTTCCAACACCGCGCTGCGCAAAAACGCCCGCACACTGCTCATGATCAGGGCTGCCGCCACACCGTGGCCGACAACATCTCCCACTGCAATGCCGATTCGATTCGGCCCCATTTCCTGAAAATGAATAAAATCGTAGTAATCTCCGCCGGTTTCGTCACAATAAAGGCTCTTGCCGTATATGTCCACGCCGTTGACGTTCAATGCCTGCTGCGGCAGCAGATTCTGCTGCACTTCCATGGCCAGATCCATGGCCCGCTTCAACCGCATGCGTTCCTGCAGCTGCGACGTCATGGCATTGAAACTGCGGGTCAACTCCCCGACTTCATCGGCGGTGTTCACCGGCAAATGCTGTTCATAGTCACCCCCGGCCACCTTTTCGGCGGCCCTCGAAATCGTTTTAATGGATGTCACCGTCTGGCCGGTTCCCCAACGAATCAGCACCAGAACGATGACGACGAACATCGATCCGAATAAAAGAAAATACCCTCCGAACCGCAGAATCGGGGCCAATATTTTATTCCCGGGAGCAACGATCACCAGCGTCCAGGGCGCCTCCATCAGCCGATAAAATCCGGATACCCGATTGGGTGGATAACCGGCACCCATGACCGTGCCGTAAGGCTGTACCTTGATGGCCTCCAGGGTCTTCTGTTCCAGGGAATCCTCATCGGCGGCCAGCGGCTCCTTGCGCCGGTCGACAGCACTGAACAGCACCCGGCCGGTATCATCGACAATATAGGCCTGGTGACTCTGCCAAACCCCGTTTTCGCCCATGTTCGCGAAAAGGGCCTCGAATCGCAGGCTGACTTCGAGTCGGCCGACCACTTCTTCATCGGCGTCGAGCAGGTTTGAAATCAAAGAAACCGTCGGGCGCTGGTGGTCCGCTCCGTACTGCGGCGGCGTGATTTCCGTGATTCGACCGTGATGATAACCCATTGCCTCGGACATGGTTTCGTGGGGCGGGTCACCGTGCCCGCCCGGATGCATAAAGTGTCCCATACCCCCGCCGGTGTGGGTGCTGCCGGATCGACCGGGTTGTGATTCCCCGCGGTTGATCCACCGCAGGTGGACCTGCTGCACGCCTTCCACCTCCTGCAGCTGCTTCAGGACCCAGTCGCGGATGTGATGGCCGCCAGGCTCGGCCCCGGGGATGCGGTGAAACATTTCAATCCACTGTTTGGGGCGGGCCAGCAGCATATCGATCTGGTGGGCTTCCTGCTGAAGCTGGAGAATGGCGGCTTTACGCCACTGCGCCAGCAAGCTGTCGGTTGCGTAAAAAAAGCCGATCCAACCGGCTGCAACCAGCAGCAACGCGACCGGCAGCAGCGTAAAGACGGTCAGGCGGCTTTGCATGTGCTTAAACGAGAACATGGCGTCTGTGAAACTTCCCCTGCTGAGAATTTCCGCCAAGCGCAAACCACCCGGTACGTTGGCCGGCCGCTTCGGATACCGTACCTTCGATCCGACGCAGCCTTTAAAAAGGTGGTCCGCTCAGAGCCGGCAAACCGCGCACCACGACCGGCGACCTCGAACGCCGGCCCACCGAGCCATGTGCTTGCGCGGTCGCACTCGACTATCACCGGTTCAGGATTCCCCGTGCGGATACCAGAACTTGACCACGTGCTGTTTGCCTTTGGCCTTGAACAGGCAGATAACCCCGTACTTTCCGGTTTGCTCGATCTTGAAGTTGGCGGCAAACGTGCCGTTGTAATTCTGCAGCGTCTCCACCTGCTCCCGGCCGTCCGGGGCGATCACTTTGACCTTGCCGATTGCGTCGGCGATCGGTTCATCGTTTTTCTGTTCCAGGAAACGAACCATGACATGGTGGGTCGCCCCGCCGGGGTCGGTCATGTTCATGGAGGCCAGGCTCATAACCTGAAACTCGGTGCGAATGTCTTCCACGGTTTCGCGATGCTCGAAAGTGCCCGACGGTGCCTGGTGCTGCATGTCGCCGTGTTGACCATGACTGCTCTGGGAGTGTGCGTCGATTGTCGGAAACATTGCTCCCAGCGCCAGCAGGAAGCTTGCGATGATCCAATGATGCCAGGTTTTCATGGTTTTCCTCCGTTGTGTTTTTATTTAGGACGGTTCCTGGGAACCGTTTTCATCCGCTTTCTCCGAATTCTCGGCCGGGCCTTCGGGCAGGCGCCAGCCCTTCCAGAGCCCGTAAATGACCGGCCCCACCACCAGGGTCAGGATCGTGGCGCTGACCATGCCCCCGACCATCGGGGTGGCAATGCGCTTCATCACCTCCGAACCGGTGCCGTGGCTCCACATGATGGGCATCAGTCCGGCCATAATGGTCGTGACTGTCATCATCTTGGGCCGCACCCGCAGCACGGCCCCTTCTTCGATCGCCTCGTAGAGGTGCCGGCGGTTGAAACTTTCCCCATAGCGTTCTTTGAACTTCCGATAGGACAGATCCAGATAAATCAGCATCACCACCCCGGTTTCGGCCGCAACCCCGGCCAGGGCGATGAACCCCACCCAGACCGCCACGCTCATGTTGTAATCGAGCAGATACATCAGCCACAGCCCGCCGGTCAGGGCGAACGGCACGCTGAGCATCACGATCAGGCTCTCGGAGATGTTTTTGAAGTTGAAGTACAGCAGCAGGAAAATGATCAGCAGCGTCATGGGCACCACGATCATCAGCCGTTTCTGGGCTCGCACCATGTACTCGTACTGACCGCTCCAGACCATGCTGTAGCCGGCCGGCAGCTCGACGCGTTCATTTACAGCCTGCTGGGCGCGCTTGACGTAGGTGCCCACATCGACGTCTTCGATGTCCACGAACACCCAGGCACTGCTGCGGGAGTTTTCGCTCTTGATGGCCGGAGGGCCTTTGACGATGCGGATGTCGGCCAGCTGGACGATGGGCACCTGGGCCCCGGTGGGTGTGGGCACCAGGATGCGTTTGAGCTTGTCCAGGGTGTCGCGCAGCTCCGAGCCGTACCGCAGATTCACCGGGTAGCGCTCCAGCCCCTCGACGGTCTGGGTTACGTTCATCCCGCCCACCGCCGACATGATGATGTCCTGCACATCGCCCACGGTGAGTCCGTAGCGAGCTGCCGCTTCGCGATCGATCCGGTAGTCGAGAAAATTGCCCCCGGTGACGCGCTCCGAATAAACGCTGGCCGTACCGGGCACCTCCCGCAGCACGGCTTCCACCTGCTCGCCGATATCACTGAGCAGCGCCAGGTTCTCGCCCATCAGCTTGATGCCCACCGGCGTCTTGATGCCGGTGGAGAGCATGTCGATGCGGGTTTTGATCGGCATGGTCCAGGCGTTGGTCAGTCCCGGAAACTGAATGGCGTTGTCGAGTTCTTCGACCAGCTTGTCGATGGTCATGCCCGCCCGCCACTCGGATTCGGGTTTGAGCGTGATGGTGGTTTCGATCATCGACAGCGGGGCGGGGTCGGTGGCCGTGTCGGCCCGGCCGACTTTGCCGAAAACTTTTTCCACTTCGGGAAACGAGGCGATGATCCGGTCGGTCTGCTGCAGCAGTTCGCGCGCTTTGGTAATCGAGATGCCCGGCAGGGTGGTGGGCATGTAGAGCAGGTCCCCCTCGTTGAGCGGCGGCATGAACTCCGATCCGATATTCCTCCAGGGGATGTAGCTTATCGCCAGCACCGCCGCCGCGAGCACCACCACCAGAATTTTGGCTTTCAGCACCAGCTTGATCACCGGGTGGTAGATCCAGATCAGAAAACGGTTGAGCGGATTTTTGTGCTCCGGGCGGATTTTGCCGCGGATCAAATAGCCCATCAGTACCGGCACCACGGTGATGGCCAGCAGCGCCGCGCCGATCATGGCATAGGTCTTCGTGTAGGCCAGCGGCCGAAACAGCCGGCCTTCCTGGGCTTCCAGGGTAAAGACCGGCAAGAAGCTGACGGCGATGATCAGCAGCGAAAAAAACAGGGCCGGGCCGACCTCTTTGGAGGCGTCGGCCACCAGCTGCCAGTGCGATTTTTGATCGCCTTCTTTTTCGATGTGCTTGTGCACGTTTTCGATCATCACGATGGCTGCGTCCACCATGGCCCCGATGGCAATCGCAATCCCCCCCAGGCTCATGATGTTGGCGTTGATCCCCTGCCTTTCCATGATGATAAAGCTGATCAAAACGCCCACCGGCAGGGTGAAAATGCCCACCAACGCACTGCGGAAGTGAAACAGAAACACGATGCACACCAACGCCACGATCAGGCTTTCTTCGATCAGGGTGCGTTTCAGATTGTCGATCGCCCGCAGGATCAAACCGGAGCGGTCGTAGACGGTCTCAATGGTGATCCCCTCGGGTAGCCCGGATTGGAGCTCCTCGAGACGGGTTTTCACGTTCTCGATGACCTGCAGGGCGTTCTCGCCGTAGCGCATCACGATGATGCCGCCCACCACTTCCCCGCGGCCGTTGAATTCGGCGATGCCCCGCCGCAGTTCCGGACCCAGCGACACGTGGGCTACGTTGCGCAGCAGTATCGGGGTGCCGCGGGGGTCCACGCCCAGTGGGATGCTTTCGATGTCGGCCTTGTCCTGGATGTAGCCCAGACCTCTTACCATGAACTCGGTTTCGGCCATTTCCACCACCCGGCCGCCCACATCGCGGTTGCTGCGCCGAATGGCCGTTATGATCTTCTGCAGCGGGATGTCGTAGGCCACCAGCCGGTTGGGGTCCACGGTGACCTGGTACTGCTGGACGAAGCCGCCGATGGAAGCCACTTCTGCCACCCCGGGCACGCTGGCCAGTTCATAGCGCAGAAACCAGTCCTGGATGGACCGTAATTGGGCCAGATCGTGACGATCGCTTTGCAGAATGTACTGATAGACCCAGCCCACGCCGGTGGCATCCGGCCCCAGAGAGGGCGTCACTCCGGCCGGCAGGCGGCCGGACACGTAATTCAGGTACTCGAGCACGCGGCTGCGAGCCCAGTACAGGTCGGTGCCGTCTTCGAAAATAATGTAGACAAATGACAGGCCGAAAAACGAATACCCCCGCACCACCTTGGCATAGGGCACCGCCAGCATGGCGGTGGTCAGCGGATAGGTAACCTGGTCTTCCACCACCTGGGGCGCCTGGCCGGTGTATTCAGTGAAAATGATGACCTGGACGTCGGAAAGATCCGGGATGGCGTCCAGCGGGGTGCGCAGCATGGCATGGATTCCGGCACCGATGACGAACAGGGTCCCCAGCAGGACCAGGAATTTGTTTCGAAGGGAAAAATCGATGATGTTGGCAATCATAAGTGCACAAGGGAGCGGCTATTCCGCGGGCTGCGGTTCTTCGTCCATGGTCATTCCGCTCATATCCAGTTCATCGGACTCCATTGTCATTCCGCTCATGTCAAGTTCATCTTCCGGCTGCGCTGCGGATGCAGCCGCGCCCGAACGCACCTCCATCATCTTCTGGATGGCCTCACGCAGCCGGCTTTCCGAATCCAGCAGAAACTGGGCCGACACCACGATTCGCTCGCCCTCTTCAACCCCGCCGAGCACCTGGTAATCGTCCCGGCTGCCTTCCACCCCCAGCTGCACCTCACGCGGCTGAAAACGGCCCTTGCCCAGGGCCACGAACACGATATCGCGGATCCCGCTGTGAATGACGGCCTCCTGGGGAACGACCAGCGCATTTTCGGCCACCTTCGATTCCAGATAAACCGTGGCATACATGCCCGGTTTCAGTTCGCGCTGCGGATTGGAAAACTGCAGGCGCAGCTTGGCCGTGCGCGTATCGGTATCCAGAAAGGGATAAATGTAGAGCACCTTGCCCGTAAACCGTCTGCCGGGCAGATAGGACAGCTCCATTTCGGCCGGCATTCCCTCGCGCACCCAGGGAAGCTCGAATTCATAGACATCCACGTCCACCCAAACGATGGACAGGTCGGCAATTTCATATTGATGTTCGCCGGCCTTGACATAGTGACCGGCAAAGGCGTTCTTTTTGGTGACCACCCCGGAGGCCGGCGAATACACCGTCAAGGTTTTGCGCACCTCCCCGGTCTGCTCGATGCGGTCGATCTGCTTGTCGGTCAGGTCCCAGTACTGCAGTCGCTTGCGGGATGCTTCATACAGGCGGCGGGCGCCCTGCCGCACCATGGCGTATTCGCTGTCCCGAGCGGTCATAAACTGTCGCCGTGCCAGCAGAAACTCTTCCTGGGCCGTAACCAGGTCCGGGCTGTAGATTTCAAACAGGGGCTGGCCGCTGCGCACGGACTCGCCTTCGAAGTTCACATGGATTTTTTCGATCCAGCCGTCGAATTTGGTATTGACCGTGTAGATGCTGCGCTCGTCGTAGGTGACAAAACCCACCGTTCGGATGGTTTTGGTCAGCGGTCGGCGCTCGACCTGCCCTAAGCGCACTCCCATGTTCTGAATGGTCACCGGATCGATGCGAATGGTGGAAGTCGGCTCTTTTTCGCCACCTTCTTCTTCGTAAACCGGCACCAGGTCCATGCCCATGGGAGATTTGCCCGGCTTGTCCCGAATGTAGGTCGGATCCATGGGGGCCACCCAGTATTTGATCTTCTTGCCGGTTTTGGGATCGATGGAACCGGCGCCGGGTTCTTGGCCGCTTTCCTGGGCCAGGACCGATCCTTTGTCGGTTTCGGGGCCGGATTCCGAAGGTACCCAGAGAAAGCGGCCCAGGAACACCAGACCGACCCCGAGGATGAGACCGATCAGAATTAACCATACATTTCCATGGCGTGTTTTCATCGATTTAATTTTTCTGGTTCCTTGGCCGTGGGCTCAACACCGCCGGATACAACCGCCGGCAGCGGCCCGCCCAGCAAAGCCTCGAGCTCGGCTCGCTTGCGGTAAATTTGAAATAAATAGTCTTCCTTTTGCAGGTGAAACCGCAACAGTCGAATCTGGGCGGAAATCATGGAGTCAAACGCCAATTTGCCGACCTCGTATGCCACCAGGGCCGATTGGGCCCAGTGTTCGGCCTGCAGGATCAGCGCCTGTCCGTAAAGGCTGTAATTGCGTTTCAGCCGCGTGATTTCATTGACCAGGGCATCCACCTGGTGGGGGAGGCTTTCGGTCAGGTTGCGATAGGATTTTTCTGCAGCCAGGCGATTTTTCAGAGAAGATTTCAGGCGGCTGTCCTGACGGGTCTTCTGCCAGACCGGCAGGTTGATAACGACCTGGGCCGAAAAAAAGTCGGGCAGATCACGGCCGGTGAAATCCTCGTCCCGCTGCCCGTACGCCAGGCGAACGTCCATATCGGGCCAGTAAGCCTTGCGTGCCAGTTCGATATCGGTTTCGGTAATGTCGATTTCCGCCTGCCGTATCTGCAGGGCCGGATTCCGGTTCAGCGCAATCCCGCGCAGCGGTTCCAGTTCCAATTCGAAGCCGGGTTCGGGAGGGGTTGTCGCCTCGGATATCCGCTGCTGAGTATCCCGATTCAGCAGTGCCAGAATCCGATCCTCCAGACTCCGGCGCCGGCGCTCCAGCGTGATCCGCTCGTCTACCAGCATGCTCAGTTCCACCTGCGCCTGCAACACGTCCTGTTGCAGGCCTTTGCCGGTGGCATAGCGGGTTTCGGCTTCTCCGAGCAGCCGGCTGATGGTTTCCGACAGACGATCGTTAATGCGCAAGCTGTGTTCCACAAACCCAATCTGGTAGTAAGCATCGGCAATCTGCTGCGCAAGAAACAACTTTTGTTCGTTCAGCAGAGCATTGGCGCGAATGGCCAGCAGCGCCGCGCGCTGGGAACGCAGGTCCAGCTTGCCGAACCAGGGGAACTTCTGGGAAATGGAGACCTGTTTCTGGGTCATCGGCTCCTGGTCGAAATCGAAGGTGTCGGTCGGCAGATTCAGCACGCCGAACCCCAGCATGGGATCCTCCAGAGACCCGGCAAAATCGATCTCGGCCTGCAGGCTTTCGACGCGAACCGCCTGGCTCTGTATCTCCCGGTTCTGACTTAATCCCTCGTCGATGAGGGCTTTCAGCGTCGGTGGTGCCCATATGGGCGATTCGGCCCGCGCAGACCCGGCGGCAGCCGCCAGGATCGACACTCCTGCAAGTATCCAAACCAATGATTTCATGCCAAGCCTCCTCCTACATTGTGGTACCTACAAAAACCATGCCGGGCCGGCAATGCCCAAAAACCGCGCGGCAGGCAGCTTTTTCAAAGACAGACTGGTTATTTTCTACTCACCTGGGTGGCGGCAACCGGATAAAAATAACCCAGCTGCCGATCGGCAACAATGAAGGCAGTCGTTCGGTCGAGCCGGAATGGTGTGAGGAAGAAAGAACGAAATGGGGGTTAAAAGACGATTCGGCACCGAATATTCAGACAGAAAAAGCGCTTAATCTCCGGTCTGCCCGCGGACGTGGTCTTTTCACTGCCCACCGAGACTCTGGATAAAATTTACGAGGTGCCAGATTTCAGTGTCGCTGAACCGGTCCTTCCATCCCGGCATGGGTCCACGTCCTTCCGCGATCTTCCAGGCCAGGTCGCCGGCCGGATGGACGCTTGAAAAGTGCTGCTGTAAATCGATGCAAATCAGGGTGAGGCCAGCGAATAAGCCAGCAGGTGACTGTTGCCTTTCTTTAGAAGCGTGCCCGGCTCCGAGCCGACAAACAGCACCTCGGCGTCGGTGACCGCGATCCCCTGAATGGCCAGATCCAGCATTTCGCCGAGCGTCCCTTTGACAAATCGCCCTTCCCGAAAATCAATCACGTTGAGCTGCATTTTCGAGGCCCGCAGCCCCAGCCCCGGGGCCACGACAAAGGGGCGATCCGAAGCCACCGCCAGCAGTTCGGGCCTTCCGTCCCCGTCCAGGTCGGCTGCAACCGGCGGGAGTTCCAAAAAGGCATTGTTGAGTTGAAAGTCTTTCATCTGCGGGTCGACTTCATAGGTAATGTAGGCCAGAGTGCCGCCCATCTCTTTGGGGGTTTCGTACAATCGCTCGGTGCCGCTGTAGATCCAGAGCACGCCGTTGCGCACGAATGCCGCTTCCGGTTTGCCGTCCCCGGTGAGGTCGGTCACGACACTGCCCAGGACCGTAAATTGACGGGGAAAATCCAGCGAAGGTTTGCCTTCGATCAGGCTGCCGTCTCTCAGATGCAGCTGCTTGACAAACTGGCTGTAAAAGGTTTTGCGGTCGAAACGCTGTCCGAGCAGGGTTTCCGGCCGCCCGTCGGCGTCGATGTCAAACGACCCCAGAATATAGGAAATATTGTCCTGAACCAGCTCCAGGGCGTTGTCCTGGAAACGATACAGGTAGGCGGTGGCCTGGTTGTCGTACCAGGCGTTGACCGCCAGCAGCGGGGGCTCCTGTGCCGAAGGCTGCCACCACTGCAGCGCCAGGATGCTTGCCGGCACGGGGGGGTCGGATACGGCCAGCCGCTTTAATTCTTCGCCGACATCGTAAATGAAAAGTTTTGAACCGTCGGTTCGAGCCAGCAGCCGGCGGCCGGCGG
>DAXETY010000157.1:0-24542 GCA_051155755.1 Desulfobacterales bacterium | reverse complement strand
GCATCAGTATTAGTAACGCCCATTCTATCATCATCATCGGGATAGTCATAATCCCAAAGTTCAACTTTAACACCTTGAAGACCCTTATTGGTCTGATCCAGAATTTTGCCAAATGTTTTTCCTTTTGCTAGCCTTGGCATTTTTCCCTCCTTTCAGAGTAACATGAAATTCATTCATTCCTGGAGAATAAAGAGTTTTCCAATTAAAAGATTTCATTTTTTATAGCCCAGAATGCAGAGCGTTTTTAGAATACCAATGGTGACATATCCGGCTATGGCCGATAGATGGCTGCTAACCCCTATGTAAGCACCGTGAACAGATGCTTTTTGGGTTTTGTAATTCTATCTGCAAACATACATGAGAAAAGCAAAGCTAAAAACGGCTGTAACCATCCAGGCTACCCAATGTTCATTCATGTTTTTAACTTTTTTTTCATTAACTGTACTTACTTGCAATTGCGCATCTTGCTACAGCGTCCGCTCGAATCGAAATCCCTTAATGTAAAACTTAAACCGAAAACACCTGAAGGCGCTTATACCCCAGTGCACCTTCACGTGCCCGACGGTGCCGTTGTCTGTCAACCAGGGGGAACCCACCACTTCGGCATGGCCGGGGGCCGATTCGTCCTCTTCTACATCGCGGGCTTCGATTGCCTGAACAGGGGGAGAGAAGGAGACGTGGCGATTCATGTTACCGCTGTCACCCGGGATGCCTCCGCACTTTTTGAACCATTTTTTCTTAAGAGGAAACCACTTCGTGTCAGTTGTACATTTCCAACTGCGCGGGAATTGAGCTATTCCATTATAGCTTGTCGCCATCTTGACCTGGTAAAGCGCGCCGGCAGCCGATTCTTCGAAATCTTCGGGGGGCGCCTCTACGGTGCCTTGTAAAACTTCAGCGGGGTTCTTTGCCGAATAATCGCCATCATCCGACAAATCAATTGAATCGATCATATCGTCGTTGTCGAAGAAGTTGACGATGTCCACGACGGCGCCAACCACATCCGCGCCGATGCTTACCACGCTCGCGGCGGTAGTTACCGCTCCTGCAGCAAGCGCAGCCGGCCCTGTTACGCCACCCGCCGCGAGCCCCACGGTAACCGTGGAAGCCGTCTGCCCGATTTGATCCGCATATTCGCCGACCGAGTCGATTACTTCCGCAACGGCCTGATACTCGGCATCGTCATCTTCTATGCAATACAGGACTCCTGCCCACGGTCCGAACCCTTGGTAAAATTCATCTTCAAAGACTTTATAGTTTTCTAAAGAGAGCCATGGGCTGCCAGACTTGCAGGTGTAAGGTCTGGATTTGTCTGAGGGAAGCAAAAACGAGCTGAGCGACCACTTGAAATCCAGATCAAGTTTCGTACTCGGCTCTTTCATGAAACGCTCAATGGCCTCGTATACCTCCCGTTTATTCGCACAGCGGAGAAAGTTTCCTGCCCAGAAGATTTCATCGGTCCCGGTTTCTTGTTGCCGCACGCAGCGAAACTCCTTCAGAGATATGGCCATGCTTTTCGGGGCAAAAGCCAAACCAGTGCGCACCGCCTGAGCGGAAACCGGCGCAGCACGCGCGGATGGCTTCCGCATGAGGAGATCCTGGCGGGCTTTTTCGATCGTGGCGTGATCGAGATTTCGCAAAGTTCCGAGGGGCGAAAGAGACCTGCCACGGTCTGTTAGAAGTTTTTGGATAGAGGTGCTGAGCTTTCCAGTTGCCGAGGCGCGCCTGGTCAGAAGATCATGGTCGGGAAAAGAGGTCTTTTGGTAACTCGCAAGTGCGGCTCGCTCTCGCGGCGCGCCTGATGGCTTTATGATCCTTCTTGGCCCACCGGACGGCCCGGGTTCAACCACAATGTCGCGAGATAGAAACTCGGCGCGCGCCTGATAAAGTTCACTTGCCAAATCAGGACGCAGCTCCAAATTGGGCCGCTTGATCGCTGCTCCCGCCAAGATGCTGGCCGCAATCACCTGACGGCGCGTTGGCCTCAGCGGATAGATATACCCGCTCTCTACGGCTGACATGAATTCAGCCCACGCTTCCCGAGCTCCTGCGTCGCGAGCAAGATAGCGGTCTATACGAGAGCTGTACGCGATGAGCAGGGCCTTTTTTTCAGGCGTCAATCGCCCGGGGCGAAGGCTTCTGAGGATCGATGCAAACTCACGATGTTGGGAAATTAGCAGAGCGAGTCTGCCGAAGTCTGATGGCATAACTTTTCCCTCCTTTGAACTTGCCGCTTCTATGCTCTCGAACAAGGCGAAAACAAACTTCAGCCGCAAGAGCAGAGCGCAGGCCAATGGTTGTGAGTGTTGATCCTGACGTGCCCATATACTCCGCATAAACGATATAAAGTATTGAAATACAATTAAATCGTCATATGAGCATTCATTTGACAAAGATTGTGGCGCAGAAAAAATGCAAACAGAACTCGAAATTCAATCGGGCTTGAACACAAGCGACTGAAAAGAATAGGGAAAAGGATAATAAAAGAACTCGAATGGCTCTTTGTGGAAGAATGATATGAATTAACCCAATTAACGCTTATATGAATGCTTTGATAGTGTCAAAAGTACTTTTACGGTAAATTTGGCCAATATAGTCAAAATATTAAGGAATTATAACTGTTTTAGAGTTTTTTCCTTAATTTTCCGATGTTTCTCATTTATTATCGTGTTGATCTAACTTTATCCTTTTTTGGCGTCCAATTCCAGCAGCTTGCGGCGATAAAACCGTGAAATTGAAGACGACCACGCTGTACGGGCTGGACTTGGTGACTTCGGCCACAGCTTTACCCCTTTCCCTATATACAGACAAACAAATTGAACGCGGGCGACCAGTTCCCTCCCACAACAGCTCCAGACTGCCAGGCGCTACCCCGGGCGCGCATCTGGCTGCTCCCTGCGGGCCACTCTAGAGACCTTCGCCCGCGGGGACCACGGCTCTTGGCCTGCCGGTCCGCCGATGCCACGGGCGAAAAACGCGCACGGTCCAGCCGACCGAGCCGCCGGAGCAAGCACCAAAGATCAGCTCTGCGTGGTAAGACTGGACGGATCGTTTTATCTGTTGTAATAAATAAAAAATAAGGAACCGGACATCCCATTTGCCCTGACGCTTGACCGGCCCGGACCCCTGCTATGGAAATGGAACATGCTTCAGAGCTCGCCGGTTTTTTTTTGCCGGCCTGCGGTTATTCGAATCCGCAAACAGCTCAAATCCGGGGGACTTACTTTTGGTGAGGCGCAACGCCGCAAAAAAACACCGGGCATGCCTATCGGATCCCGGTGTCAAGATATTGGAATTGCTGACAATCTCAGGCGATCAGCGTCGCCGGGAGCTGTCAATTTGGAAACCTGCCCTGACGGCGATTTCGGGTCAATTTTGGCACAATCGACTGCAAGTTACTGATTTTACTATGTGTGACGACTATCTCTTAATCAGTAGGTTGAAGGTTCGATTCCTTCACGGCCCACCATAATCCATACGATTCGGGGGCAGGCCGCAGTCCGGCTGCCCCCGTTTGTTTTGTTTGATTCTCACTTGACAGCCCATTGAATGCAATGATATTTGAAGTGGTTTTTTGAGTTTAATTTCTTTACCACCGTCCTTGCTCCGGGCGCAGCGTCCCGGGGCTGCAAGCCACAAGGAGGTTTGAATGAAACGCTACGAAACGGTTGTGATCGTCGACCCCGACCTTTCGGAGGACGATCGCAACGTCCTGATCGATCGAGTCAAGGACCTGATCGAACGGGAAAAGGGATTGCTGGTTGACATCGACGAATGGGGTGGGCGCAAACTGTCCTACCCGATCAACAAAAAGCCCAGAGGTCATTACTACCGACTGGATTATTGTGGCGGCGGGCCGTTGATCCACGAGATGGAGCGCTCTTTCCGCATCGATGACCGGGTGATGAAATTCCTCACCGTGCTGCTCGAGCAGCAGGTCGACATCGAGGAAATTCAGGCAGAAATCGCCAAGGCGGCCGCCGAACGCGAATCCGCAGCGGCTCAGGCCGAGGCTCCGACACCGCAAACCGAAGCTTCCGATCAAAAGGCAGCGGATGAATCGGAAACGCCGACGCCGACGCCGGCAGCCGGCGAAGCCGAAGCGGCTGCGCCGGCCGAGCCCTCCGCAGCGCAGGTAACCGAGACACCGGAGCCGGCAGCCGAGGAAACCGAAGTACAAAGCCCGGAAACCGAAGCGGAGAAGAAGGAGGAATAACATGGCGGCCGCATTCAATCCCCAGCATCCTGCTCGTCGCCGACGAATCTATCATCGTCGCAAAGTGTGTCGTTTCTGCGCCGACAGCAGTTTGAAAATTGAATATAAAGATCCCAAAAATCTGAAATATTTTATCACCGAACGCGGTAAAATCATCCCGCGGCGAATTTCAGGAACCTGTGCCAAACATCAGCGGTCCCTGACAAGGGCCATCAAACGCGCACGGGTCATTGCCTTGCTGCCGTTTGTCGGCAGCATGGACTAACACCGGGAGACCGGTACTCGGGATTATCGTGGAGGAGACCTCGTTGTGCCGCACGCCATCCCGGCAGACGCCCTGAAAGACCTCGCCGTTGGGACTGGGATTACGGCCGTTTTGCTGGCCGTTCCGCTGCTGTCACCGTTGCTCGGTTTTTTCGCCACGGTCTGCATACCTCTCCCGGCACTTTATTACCGTATCAAACTCGGCCGTAAAATCGGCCTGTTGGTACCGCTGTGCTCCAGCGTGCTGTTGGTTCCGATCGCCGGAGGCGCCAACCTCGAGCTGCTGATATTTTTCGAACTGATTCTGCTCGGACTGTTGATGGGCGAACTGCTTCCGTGGCGATTGTCGGTTGAAAAAACCATCCTTGGGACCACAGGCGGTACACTGGCTGCGGGGTTGATCTTGCTGCTTTGCATCAGTGCGATTCAATCCACCGGACCGCAGGCGCTGCTCGATAATTACGTTCGGCAGAATTTGGAATTCACGCTGGCGGTCTACAAAAGCGCCGGTATGTCGGCTGAAAACGTGCAGAAAGTGTCCCAGGCCCTGGATTCGATCCAATTTGTTCTGGTTCGAATCCTGCCGTCGATGTCGGTGGCCGCAGTGCTGTTTTTGTGCTGGACCACGTTATTGCTGGCCCGGCACCTGGTACAGCGAAACCAGCTGCTTGACTATCATTTCGGGGCCTTGAACCGCTGGACGGCGCCGGATTTTCTGGTCTGGGCGGTCATTGGCTGCGGGATCATGCTGCTGGTTCCGGTTCAGGCCATGAAGCTGATCGGGTTGAATGGCCTGCTGGTATTGATGACGATTTATTTCTTCCAGGGGATCGCGGTGATTTCTTATTATTTTGGGAAAAAAAATTTCCCCCGGCCGCTGCGGATCATGCTTTACAGTCTGATTGCCCTGCAGCAACTCGTGTTGCTGGCGGTGGTGGCAGTGGGATTTTTTGATATCTGGGCGAATTTCAGGAAACTCGAAAGCCAACCGCCCATAAGCCCCCGATCCGAATGAATGCTTTCCATCACGGAGGATGCAATGAAGGTAATCCTTACCGAAACTATCGATTCCCTTGGCATTATCGGAAGTGAAGTGGATGTTTCCAAGGGATACGCCCGCAACTATCTGCTGCCTCAAAACAAGGCCGTTCCGGCCACCCCGGAACATCGCAAGATGCTGGCCCAGGTAAAAGCCCAATTTGAGGTTCAGATCGCCAAGGAAAAAAAGATCGCCGAAGAAATGGCCGAAAAACTCGAAGGGGTTTCGATTTCCATACCGGCCAAGGTCAGTGAAGAGGATCGGCTGTATGGTTCCGTCGGGGTGCGTGACATCATGGACGCCCTCGAAAAGAAAGGCATCACGGTGGAAAAACGCATGGTGCTGCTCAACGAGCCGATCAAGCAGCTTGGCGACTATCAAATTCCGATCCGCGTTTACAAGGACGTTGAACCGGAAATTACCCTGAATGTCGTCCCGGAAGAATAAGCGGTTGTCCGGCACCATCCAGCCGGCCGGTTTCCGGGTACCTTATGGCAGGCAGCCAGACGACTTTCATTTGCACGGGGACGCCGGAAGCAAGCATTTCGGATCAACAGCCAACTGAATTACGACATTTTCCATGCCGGAACGAAAGCCGCATCCCGGGGCATCGGATGCCACGCTGAATCGATTGCCCCCTCATAATATCGAAGCGGAAGAATCTCTTCTCAGTGCGATTCTCATCGACAATCACGCCCTGCTGGACGTGCTGGAGATTCTTTCCGAAAACGATTTTTACAAAACCGCGCATCAGCTGATCTTTGCGGCCATGACGGCCCTGTTCAACCGCAACGAACCGGTGGACCTGGTCACCCTTTCCAACCAGCTCAAGCAGCAGGACCAGCTGGAAAAAGCCGGGGGCATTACCTATCTCTCCCGCCTGGTCGACACCCTGCCCCTGGCCGTCAATGCCCAGCACCACGCCCGTATCATTCATGACAAGGCCAATCTGCGCCGATTGATCCATAAAGCCAACCAGATTGCCACCCGCTGCTTCGAAGACCGCGGGGAGGTCGATGCAGTCATCGATTTCGCGGAAGCCAGTATCTTTGAAATTTCCGAAAAAAAATCGCGACAGGCCTTTCACCCGCTGAGCAAAATGATCGAAAACAACATCGACGCCCTGGAAGAACGACAGGGCAACCGGTCGTTGATCACCGGGGTGCCGACCGGATTCGGCCTGTTCGATCACAAGACCTCCGGACTGCAGAATTCAGACCTGATCATATTGGCCGCCAGACCCGGCATGGGTAAAACCGCATTTGCGTTGAACGTTGCCCGGAATGCAGCGCTGGAGGCCAATGTTCCGGTGGCCCTGTTTTCGTTGGAAATGTCCAAGGAACAGCTTTCCATGCGCATGCTCAGCAGTGAAGCGCGCCTGGATTCCACCCGCCTGCGCAGCGGCTTCATCAGCCAGGAGGACTGGCTGAAAATCACCGAAGCGGCCGGCACCCTGTCCAACGCACCGATTTTTATCGATGACTCGCCGGTGCTAAGTGCCATGGAGATTCGCGCCAAGGCGCGCCGTCTCAAGTTGGACAAGAACATCGGTTTGATCCTGATCGACTATCTTCAGTTGATGCAGGGACGCCGGTCGGCCGAGCGTCGGGAGCTTGAAATCTCCGAGATCTCCCGCTCCCTGAAAGCCCTGGCCAAGGAATTGAACCTCCCCGTGGTGGCGTTGTCCCAGTTGAACCGCATGCTTGAGCAGCGCAGCGACAAACGCCCCCAGCTCTCCGATCTGCGGGAGTCCGGCGCACTGGAGCAGGACGCCGACGTCGTGGCGTTTATCTACCGCGATGAAGTCTACAACAAAGACGAAAACAATCCCAACCGCGGCAAGGCCGAAATCATCATCGCCAAGCAACGCAATGGGCCCATCGGAACCGTGCCCCTGGTTTTCCTGGGTGCGCACACCCGTTTCGAAAACCCGGCCAGTGAGGAGTGGGTCGAAGCCTAGCGTGTGTCCATCCAGAAATGGCCCTTTTCACGCTGAGCTGCGTTCTCCGCGGGTTCGGCGGCTGCGGCATACTCCATGTACGCCTCGCCGCGAACCCTTGTGCGGCCTTGCTCAACGAGAAAATTGCTCATTTCTGAATTGGACACTCAACCGAGCCACCACCTCTTTGTATATGGGCATGAACGGGTTGCGGGCTGCAAGTAAGGACCGCCGAAAGGGGGCACGTCCGAAGGTTCATCACATGCGGTGGTAATTTAGATACTTACAACTTGACCGCCGACGCTGCTGTGCATATTATAACAGCATCACATGAAGCGTCCTTTTGGAAATACCGGCGGTCTGAAATCAAGTCAGATGCGCCGACTGGAAAAACTTTACCGGCGCCGCATCCCTCCGGAATTCGTCATCACCCACGAGCTGGCCCGGGAGCTCATTGCGTTGTCAATGGAAACCCGGCGCCAGGTCGGCCTGCTCATCGATCGACTCGGAAAAATCAACACCGTCATTGTCGGCGATCACCGCAAAATCGTGATTCCGGACCTCAGCGAATACCGGGTGGCTCCCGGGCGTTTGCGGGGGCTTCGTTGTGTGCATACGCATATAAATTCCGAGCCTCTTTCCAAGGATGATTTGACCGACCTGGCATTACTTCGACTGGATCTCATGGCAGTGCTCACCGACGGCGGAAACAGCCAACCGCCGCAACTACACCTTTCTCATCTGCTGCCATCCGAGGCCGAAGGCAGGTCCTATGAGCAATGGCCGCCGCTGCCGGCCAATCAGCTGGACATCGACTGCCTGAATGTCATTCTGGCACTCGAAGACGAAATGGCGCAGATCCGGGCCAAACATCGGGCCGGCGCCGGCCGGGAGCGGGCCTTGCTGGTCAGTGTGACGACGGCATCGCGCAAACAGGCGCAGGACGCCCTGGAGGAATTGCGGGAGCTGGCCGATTCAAGCGGCATCGAGGTCGTGGGGACCATTCTGCAGCAGCGCAAACAAGTCGATCCACGCTTTCTGCTCGGCCGCGGAAAATTGGAAGAACTGACCCTTACGGTGCTGGCCCGCGGCGCGACTCTGATGATTTTCGATCAGGAACTCAATCCATCTCAGATCCGCGCGATCACTGACCAGATGGACATCAAGGTCATCGATCGCACCATGTTGATCCTGGACATCTTTTCCCAGCGGGCCCAGTCCCGGGAGGGAAAACTTCAGGTGGAACTGGCGCAACTCAAATACCTGCTGCCCCGACTGGTCACCAAAAACACGGCCATGTCCCGGCTGACCGGGGGTATCGGCGGGCGCGGACCGGGCGAAACCAAACTGGAAATCAACCGTCGCCGCGTCCGAGACCGGATCGCCCAGTTGGAAAAATCCATCGATCAGGTTCGCAGACAGCGCAAACAACAACGATCCCGGCGCATGAAAAAGAAGCTGCCGGTCATATCCATCGTCGGCTACACCAATGCCGGCAAGTCCACTCTGCTCAACACCCTGACCAAAAGCCGCGAGCTGGTTGAAAATCGACTGTTCGCCACGCTGGACCCTTCCAGCCGTCGGCTCCGGTTTCCCCGGGACATCGAGGTGATTATTACCGACACGGTGGGCTTTATCAAAGATTTGCCGCAGGATTTGGTGGTTGCCTTCCGCGCCACCCTGGAAGAGCTGGAAAATGCCGATCTTCTGCTTCACGTGGTCGATATCAGCAACCCCCGCTGCCTGGATCAGATCCGTTCGGTGGAACGGATCCTCGACGACCTGAACCTGAATCGGATTCCCACGATCCGGGCCCTCAACAAACAGGACCTCGTGGGCCCCGAAACGGCGCAGCAGCTGTCCCTGCGCCTGGAAGGCATCCCGATATCCGCCAACTGTTCTTCCACGCTTCCTCCGCTGATCGAGCGGATGCAACGTCAGTTCCTTCAGGGAGAATTCGCAGCGGCGCTTCCGCTCCGCTGAGCCGCCAGGGAGTCACTTTCTTATGGACTTGCACGCGATACGCGATGTTGCGGTGGCCTCGGCCTATCAGGGGGCCGAAATTCTACGCAGCCGTTTCGGGCGACTTGCCCGGGTGGAGAAAAAAGGCGTTATCGACCTGGTGACCGATGCCGATCTGCAATCCGAAAAACGCATTAAACACTGTATTCAGAGCACTTTTCCCGATCATCGCATTCTCGCGGAAGAAAGCGGCACCGTCGGTGGTTCCGGGTCCGACAGGCTCTGGATCGTCGACCCGCTGGACGGCACCACCAATTATGCGCACCGAGTCGGCCTCTACGCGGTTTCCATTGCGTTTTCTCATGGCGGCCGGGTCGTTGTCGGCGTCGTCCTGAATCCGGCCTCCGGCGAACTGTTCGTGGCGGTATCCGGCGAAGGCGCCACCTGCAATGGACGGCCGATCCGCGTTTCGAATGTCGGCACGGTCAACGAGAGCCTGCTGGCAACCGGCTTTCCATATAATGTCCGGGATGAGCACGCAGCGATCCTTGCGCGGTTTTCCGCCTGTCTGCGAGCCGCTCAGGGCATTCGCCGCCTGGGCTCCGCCGCCCTGGATTTGTGCTGGGTGGCCTGCGGACGCTTCGAAGCATTCTGGGAACAATATCTGCAGCCGTGGGACACCGCCGCCGGGATGCTTTTGGTGCGGGAGGCCGGCGGCCGGGTCACTGACTTTGCCGGCAATGCATTTTCGCCGGAGCAGGATGAAATCCTGGCAACCAACGGTGCCGTGCACACGGAAATGCAGAACCTGCTGCGCCTCGACCCGGTGGATACCGGTTAGAAATTGCCGGACTGAATCTTCTGCCGAAAAAACTCGACCTGTTTCTGCAGAATTTGATTGGTGCGCACCCCTTGCTCGACGGCATTGATCGCATGCAGCGCCGTGGCGTGATAGCGATTGAAACTCCGGCCGATCTCCTGCAGGGGCGAGTCGGTGTAATTGCGGGCCAGGTACATGGCAATCTGGCGCGGCCGCACGAGGGATTGCTTCCGGGAGCGGGAAACAATATCGTTGACCGAGATCTCGAAATGCTTGCAGACCATCTTCTTGATGCCTTCGATGGTGATGCTTTTGCGCTGGCGCACGATGTTTTTGACGACGCTTTCTGCCAGAGGCAGGTCGATGCAACAACCCAGCAGCGATGCCTTGGCGGTGACCCCGATCAACCCGCTTTCCAGCTGACGGATGTCCTCGGTCAATTCCGATGCCAGATATTGAAGGACATTTTCCGGAATCTGGAAACCCTTTTGACGCGCTTTCCGCTGCAGAATGCGCACCCGCGTTCGGAAGTTGGGTGGGTCGATGTTTGAAATCAACCCGCATGAAAGCCGCGACCGCAGGTAATCGTCGATTTTCGGGATCTCCGCCGGGCGGTAGCAACTGGAAAAAATGATTTTTTTGTTGGCCTCGAAGAGTGAATCCAGTGTCAAGGCCAACTCGACCTGGGTCCGCTCCTTGCCGCTGAGGTGGTGGACGTCTTCCAGCAGGAGCACGTCGCATCCGGTGCGGTATTTGCCTTTGAACTTGTCGATCGTATCATAACGGTAGGCCTGGACCATTTCGTTGCTGAAATCCTCGGCGGTCATGTAAAACACCCGCTCCCGGGGAAAATGGCTGAGGATGTGGTGCCCGATGGCCTGGGTCAGGTGGCTTTTGCCCATACCGGTGCTGGACAACAGCAGCAGAGAAGACTGGGAGCCGTCGTTGCGGGAAGCCAGCGACAGGGATGCGGAATAGGCGAAATCGTTGTTGCCGCCCACTACGAACTGGTCGAACGTGAAATCCTTGCGCAGCAAGCGGCCGTTGCAGGGGCGCAATGAATCGTTGGGCAGGCGGAGCTGAAGAGCCGGGTCCTTGGACGGCGGCGCGCCGCCGTTGTTGCCCCGGGAAACCTCATAGGTAACACTGCATTCTTTTCCCATTACGCGGAGCAGGGCGGATTGAATCAAGGCGCCGTAGTTTTCCTGCACCCGCTTTTTGGAAAAATAATTCGGACAGGAAAGCACCACGTTGCCATCCTCGAATGAATGGCACTGAACCGGCTCAATCCACATCCGAAAACTGTGATCGGGAAGCTGCCCTTTGACCACAGCCTTGACTTGTTTCCAGAAAGTTTCCATTCGGCTGTTCGGTTAGATTTTGGTTAGACTAAGGTGCTGTAATACCAGAATTAATTGGGATTAAAATAACCGATTCCATACGGTCTGAGAGGTTTAGAAAGGTTTTTGAAATCCGGTGGAATCGAACACCGGCTTCTTTATGGTATCCATTCCCCCGTGTCAAACCGAATGATTTGAGGTTTCCCACCAAAGCTCGAAAAGTTATAAACAATCTATATCCTACTATGATGTCTGTGAATTTAACTTGTAAGCCAATCAACTACCCTATAATACGACCATTTTTGGCAACCCGATTTCCTCAAGCATTTTAAGGATATTGCCGGATATCGACAATAAAACCGTCGAGACGTCAAATTGTATTCACGTCGATTTTTGCCGTTTTTCATCGATTTTTGTATTCCCAGCGGTCTTCAGACGGGTTGATGCCCCAGCCGATCGCCGCAGAAAGGATTTCATTTGAAAAACCATCCGTCCAACGATAGGATGCCGGCATGAGTTCTCCGAAAATCATCATTCGTGGCGCCCGCCAGCACAATCTCAAAAATATCGACCTGGACCTGCCCAGAGACAGGCTCATCGTTGTCACCGGTCTTTCGGGATCGGGAAAATCCACCCTGGCTTTCGACACGCTCTATGCCGAAGGGCAGCGGCGCTATGTGGAATCACTATCCACTTATGCCCGCCAATTTCTCGAGCGAATGGAAAAACCGGACGTCGATCAGATTGAAGGCCTGTCTCCGGCGATCGCCATCGAACAGAAAACCGCCAGCCATAACCCCCGATCCACGGTCGGCACCGTTACCGAAATTTATGACTTCATGCGGCTGCTGTATGCCCGTGTCGGAACCCCCTATTGCTTCCGCTGCGGCATTGCGATCGCTCCCAAATCACTGGACGAAATTATCGAGCAGGTCCTGTTACTTCCGGAAGGCGCCCGCACCCTGATTCTGGCGCCGTTGGTTCAAAAGCAACGCGGAAGGCACGAGGCACTGCTCAAGAGGCTCCGCAAAGAAGGCTTTGCCCGGGTTCGAATTGACGGTGAAATGCTGGAAATCGATGCCGTCGGCCGTCTTAACGGCCGGCAGGAACACTCCATCGAAGTCGTTATCGACCGCCTGGTCGTCCGCCCCGGCATTCGAAACCGACTGGCCGACTCGTTGGAACTGGCGCTCTCGGTTTCCGATGGCAATGCCCTGGTTGAAGTCATCGGGGGACAAACGATTGCCTTTACGGAACAATCGGCTTGCACCCAATGCGGTGCGAGATATCCGGAATTCACGCCGGCGAGCTTTTCTTTCAATTCCCCCCAGGGTGCCTGTCCCCGTTGCGACGGCCTCGGGGCCACGACCGACTTCGATCCCGAGTTGATTGTTCCCAACCCGCAGCTTTCCCTGAGAGAGGGTGCAATTGCCTTGTGGGCAAATCGCAACACCGTGCATTTCATCGAATTCCTGGATGCACTTACCTCATATTTCGGCGTGGACATTTATACACCTTATCAAAAACTGCCGGAAACATTTCGCGACGTGTTGCTGTATGGCTCCGGAAAAGAGCAGGTGCCGTTTTACTTCGAACGGGGCGATCGGCGCTACACCTATCGGAAGCCGTTCGAAGGCATTATCCCGAACCTGCAGCGGCGCTATCGTGAGACCGATTCTCATTCGGTGCGGGAAGATATTCGCAGGTACATGAACTTCCGCACCTGCACGGAATGCAACGGTGCCAAACTCAATCGCGAAAGTCGTTCCGTAAGAATCGCCGGTAAGGCCATTCATGAAGTTTCGAGCCTTTCGATCCGAAAAGCGCTGGATTTTTTTTCGAATTTGCAACTGACCGGCCGCAGGGCCGTGGTGGCCGATCGAATTCTGCTGGAGTTGGAACAGCGGCTGGGATTTTTGGACAATGTGGGTCTGGCGTACCTGACCCTGGATCGATCCGCGGCCTCGCTGTCCGGCGGAGAGAGCCAGCGCATTCGTCTGGCCACACAAATCGGCTCTAAGCTCACCGGCGTGCTGTATGTTCTGGACGAACCCAGCATCGGCCTGCACCAACGCGACAATCAGCGATTGCTGCACACACTGCAGCAGATGCGTGATCTGGGAAATACCGTTCTGGTGGTGGAGCACGATGAAGCCACCATCCTGGCCGCCGATTACGTCGTCGATATGGGACCGGGCGCCGGCGCTCACGGGGGCGCTGTCGTATTTTCCGGCCTTCCATCGGAGCTGGTTGCCGACGAACACTCCCTGACCGGCCAATACCTGTCGGGACGCAAAACGATTCCCTGGCCGACTTCCCGCCGAAACGGCAACGGAGCCGTGCTGCAGATCAAAGGTGCCAGTGCCAACAATTTGAAACACATCGATGTGAGCTTTCCCCTGGGCCTTTTTCTGTGCGTGACCGGTGTGTCCGGATCGGGCAAATCGACGCTGGTCCTCGAAACCCTTTACCCGGCATTGGCCCAGCACATCTACCGTTCGCGCATTCCTGCCGGTGCGCATGGAGCTGTCCACGGTCTGCAGAACATCGACAAGGTCGTCCATATCGACCAGTCTCCGATCGGCAAAACCCCGCGTTCGAATCCCGGCACCTACACCGGGGTGTTCGCATACATCCGGGAATTGTTTTCCCGCACCCCCGAAGCACGCATGCGGGGATATAAACCGGGGCGGTTCAGCTTCAACGTCAAAGGCGGACGCTGCGAGGCCTGCAGCGGAGATGGAATCGTGAAGATCGAGATGCATTTCCTGCCGGATATTTATGTTCCCTGCGACGTTTGCCGCGGAAAGCGCTACAACCGGGAGACCCTGGAGATTCGCTACAAAGGGAAAAATATTGCCGAAGTCCTGGATATGACCGTCAATCAATCCTTGAATTTCTTCACCCGGATCACAAAAATTCGGTCGATCCTTCAAACCCTTGTGGACGTCGGCCTCGGTTATATCCACATCGGCCAGCAGGCGACCACGCTGTCCGGCGGTGAGGCCCAGCGGGTCAAATTGGCCCGTGAGCTGAGTAAAAAAGGTACCGGGCGCACGGTGTACATTCTCGACGAACCGACCACGGGGCTGCACGCCGATGACATCCGCAGATTACTCGATGTGCTGAATCGATTGGTCGACGCGGGAAATACGGTGCTCGTCATCGAACACAACCTGGATGTCATCAAAACCGCCGACCGCGTGATCGATCTGGGTCCGGAAGGCGGGGAAGAAGGAGGCTACGTGGTGGGATCGGGAACACCGGAAGAGCTGGCGGCCTGCCCGAACTCGCACACCGGACAGTGGCTGCGCAGCATCATGCCGTCAAAATAAAAAAGGGCCTTGCCGCAGCAAAGCCCTTTTTCGGTAAAGCGGTCGGAAGTCGGCGGGCTATCCTCCGTGAGTAAAAAGCCCGGCAATGGCACCTGCCTGCGGATGGGCGAAGATCAGAATCAACGCCACGACCAGCGCGTAAATACAAAGAGACTCGATCAGCGCCAGGCCGATCAGCATGGTCACGGTCACCTTACCGGAAGATTCGGGGTTTCTGGCCACGCCTTCACAGGCCGCCCGAAGTCCCAAACCCTGACCGAGGCCGCAACCGAAGGCCGCAATGGCGATCCCAAAACCGGCAGCGGTAACACAGGCGATAAAGAACTCTAATGCTTTTGCTTCCATACTCTACCCTTCCTCCTTTTACGATGTGTTAGTGTGGCTTCTTCCATATATCCCATAGACACGGCTTCACAGTGTTTGTTTGCAACGCACATCCAATTAGTGTGCGTGCTCCATCGCCCCGGCAAAATACATAATCGACAGCAGGAAGAACACAAACGCCTGCACGAAGGAAACGAAAATGCCCATGGCCATGATCGGCAGCGGAGCCAAAAACGCCCCTGCCAGCAAGAATAAAATGGCCAGCACCAGCTCGTGACCCATGATGTTGCCGAAAAGCCGGAATGACAGCGACATGATGCGCGCCAGATGCCCGATGATCTCAATGACGAAAATCAGCGGGGACATCCACCAGACGGGTCCCAGAAAATGTTTGATGTATTTCAGACCGTGATACTTGACGCCGATGTAATGGGTGAAAAGGAACACCGGAATCGCGCAGGAAAGCGTTGTATTGATGCTGGCGGTCGGGGGGAAAAACCCGGGTATCAAACCGCAGAGATTGCAAACAGCGATGTAGAGAAACAAGGTCGCGATAATCGGAAAGAACCAGCGCCCCTCCTCACCGGTAATGTCCACCATGAACTCTTCCATGCCGGATATGACGATTTCGAAGAAATTCTGTGCCTTGCCGGGTATCAGGCTGATGCTCTTGGCGGCCAGCGCCCCGCAGACAATCAGAAAGATCATTACCACCCAGGAGTAGATCACATGCGGATAAGCGTGGGCAAAGTGTCCAAGTCCGATCCACTCGAACAGTTTCACGAAGAACATATACGGATGTTCCATCCTTACACCGCCTCCTTGAAGATAAGATGTTTCAGTTCACACAGGGTCGCCAGCATGATGCTGGCCACCACCACGGAGAGTCCCAGGATCAGGCCGACCGGATGGACGACGCGCCCTGCAATCAGTACGAAAATCAAAAACCCGCTGGCGATAAAGCGGAGGTAGTACTTGGTCAGAACCACATTGGGAGAGGCGAGATGGGGCGGGGCCAGTGCCTTTTTCAGGGTTCGGGCCAACAGATGGAAATTCACGATGACGATCAGCCCGCCGAACAGGATGCCGAGGGCAAATGCAAGCGGAGCAAACAACAGTCCCGAAAGGCTGGCAACGGTGAAAATCACCCAATTGGCGCGTTTTACGAATGTAAGGATGCGCTGCTGAATCTCCATTCGCCCCCTGGTACTTTCCTCGTTTCAGAGCTTGCGGCTCTTCTTGATGGCGAGACCGATGTTTCGATATGCCGCAATGATTCCCAGCAGGATGCCGCCGAGCGTACACCAAGGTGTCGTCTCAAAGCGTCGGTCCAGGTAAACCCCGAGCGCCAGTCCGATGACGATCGAAAGCGACACCGCAAACCCCAGGCTGGCGAAAAATGCCAACTCCCTGAACTGGCGTCGCGTTTCTCGTTTCATGAATCCTGCCGACAAAATCAAAGGCCCGGAACCGAGCCTTTTAACGGTTGAGCACCTAACACACGATCGGAACCAAGTCAACGCAAAAATCGAATTTTCCGCCGCAGCCGGTATCCGTGGCGGCCGCTGCTTATTCCTGCAGCATTCGATCGGTTTCCAGTCGGATGCTGCGCGAGTCGAACACCGGTCCGTCCAGACAGGCATGATAATATGGAATCATCGGATCCCGGGAGGCAACGGCACAGCCCAGGCAAGCTCCCATTCCGCAGGCCATTCGAGTTTCGATCGAAATCTGGCATGCTATGTTGCGGGCCTCGGCAACATCGGCAACGCACTGCAACATGGCCGGCGGTCCGCAAGCAAATATCACGTCGGGGGACGAAGACGGAAGCGCCAATTCCATCGGCAGCGTGACCAGACACTGATCGCCGGCCGAACCGTCGTCGGTGGTGGTGTGCAACGATACGCCCAGGCCGTTAAAATACTCGCCGCAAATAAGCTCGTCCCGGGTTCTGCCCCCCAGAAAAACCGTGCAGTCTGCGGCCCGAATCCCCTGCCGCAACAGATCATCGACCAGAAACACCATCGGGGCCACACCGATCCCTCCGGCAACCACGAATACCCGCCGGGCATCGGGGGGCAGCAGAAAGGCGCTTCCCAGCGGTCCCATAATGTCGACCGGGTCGCCTGCCTGCAGAGACGAAAGCAGCGCCGTGCCTTTGCCGACGACTTTGTACAGAATCTCGACGCCTTCCGTTCTCGGTCCGTTTTGGATGAGACGATGCAGTGAAAACGGCCGACGCAGCAGCGGATCGATCCGGTCGACCAGATGCAGCATGACGAATTGGCCGGGTTTGGCCCGGGAAAAGCCACGGGCGCATTCCAGTCCGAGATGGTAAACGTTGGCACCGCGCGAACGGTTCCAGATTACGGTGGCGGTTTGTTGGATCATGGTTTTGTATCCCGCTTGTATGTTCGCCCGTTTGCCGGTTGGCTGCTGCGCAGCGTCTGTTGTCCGTCGTCCGTATGCCGCTGACGCGGCGTCCGTTGCTCGTTTAAGGTTGTCAGGGTTTTCCGTTTCACTCTTTCATCTTTTCCGTATGCTAAAGACATACAAACCCTGACATTCGACATTGAACCACGGCCAACGGACAACGGACAACGGACTTTGGGTTTTTCGCCGTTTCACCGTTTCTCCCTGTCGCTGTGTCAGAAAGTTATCAGATCCGGCCGGCGATCTACACGGGCAAACCGGCAAACGGGCGAACCGGCGAACGTTTATCGCAAGCCCACCACGGCGGCAAAACGACCGGTTTGGCCCTCCCCGCGGTAGGAAAAAAACCGGTCCGTGTTGCAGCGGGTGCAGAGTTCGCTGGAAACGATCCGCTTGGCATCCAGTCCGGCGGCCTGTAGCTGGTCCCGGGTAATGGCCCAGAAATCAAAATGATCGGCGGCATCCTTGTACTGCCAGAACCGCTCGGGAATTTCCTGTCGATAGTGAACGAATTCGCTGCAACAGGGACCCAGGGACGGTCCGATGGCGGCGATCATTTCCTGCGGACGGCAGTCGAAACGCGCCTGCATGACCGCCACGGTGCGGCCGACGATGTTCTGTACGCTGCCGCGCCAACCGGAATGAACATTGGCCACCACTTCGCGGCCCGGATCCCACAACAGGATCGGCTGGCAGTCGGCAACCTGAATCCCCAGGCATATGCCTTTGGTGTTGGTGATCAGCGCATCGGCCCTCGGGGGCTCGTCCCGCGAAAAATCGGACAGATCGTTTTCGGAAACGATCCGAACATCGGTGCCGTGCACCTGCCGAACGAACACCAGCGCCGGGGCGTCGAGGATGCGTTGCAGTTTCTGTCGGTTGCGACGCACCGCCTCCCTGCGGTCCCCCACGCCGTAGCTGGTGTTGAGGCTGTGGAACGCCCCCCGGCTGAATCCCCCCTTTCGGGTGAAAACGGCATGCTGCACACCCTCACCACCGGAGAATCGCCCAAACTGAAGCAAGGGTGTGTGATCCCTTTCCAGTATCTGTAAACGGGTTGAAGCCGCTTGCGGTTTTCGCATGACAGAATTCAACTCACGGAGTTTTCCGCGAAGCAGGACGGCTCTTGCCGTAGCGCTGCAGAATGGTTTCGATGATCGCTGAAGTGGAAATACCCGGAACGACCGGAATTCGGGCCACCCGGCCGCCACGGGCCTTGACCCGGTCGGCTCCGACGATCCGGTCTTCCGCCCAATCGGCCCCCTTTACGAGAACGTCCGGCTGCAGAAAGTCGATCAAGTTTCCCGGATCGGGTTCATCGAAAGAGACGATGTAATCCACAAACCACAGGGCCGCCAGGACTTCGGCCCGCTGTTCCTCGGGCACGATCGGTCTTTGGAACCCCTTGATGGATCGGACCGAGCGATCCGAGTTGAGCCCGAGGACCAACCGATCGCCTTCGCAACGGGCGGCCTCCAGATATCGAACGTGACCGGCGTGAAGAATATCGAAACACCCGTTGGTAAAAACGATGCGCATCCCGTCTGCCCGCAGCGATTGCAGCACCGGCAGGAGCGATTCGCGGGTATGCATTTTGTTGTCGGTTTGCATCATTCCACTCCGGCCATATATCCGGGCATCGCCCGGGCAACCGTGAGCACCTCCACCCGCTCCGCACCGGCCTGGACCAATACCCGGCTGCACTCCTCCACCGTGGCCCCGGTGGTGTAAACATCGTCGACCAGCAGAATTTTTCGCCCCGCGACGCTGCGGGGCATCCGCACCTGGAAGGCATCGCGAATGTTGCGCCGTCGGTCGGCGCGGCCCAGACCCGCCTGCGCCGGTGTGGCACGCACGCGCACCAGCGCACGCAGGTTTGTCGGGAGGCGAGCCAGCGCGCCGCGCGTTTTCCGGCGGGGCTGCATCAACAGGTAAGCCTGATTGAATCCTCTCCGCCGAAACCGGCGTCGATGCAGCGGAATCGGCAGAACCAGGTCGATACCGCCTTCGGGCCAGTATCGTCGATAGGCATCCTGGAGCAATGCGGCCAGCGGATCCGCCAGGCGAATATGGCCGCCATATTTATAGGTGTGAATGATCCGCTTCATGACCTTGTTATAGGTCGTGGCCGCACGCGCCCGGTGGTAGTAACGGGAGCGCTGCATGCAGCCATAGCAGAGATGATCCCCTCCACGGCGGCTTGCAAACATGCTGCCGCAAATTGAGCAGAGCGGTGATGCCGTCGGTTCAATATCGCGCTTGCAGTGATCGCAAAGACAGCCCCCCAGCGCCGCCGGACCGAGTTCGTTCCGGAAACCGAGACCGTCAGCCGGTGGTCGCGGGTTCAGACCCTCCGAGACGGGCGGCGTCAGGAATACGCCGCAACCGATGCACCGGGGCGGGAATATCGCCGGCGACAGCAGTTTCGCGAAGAAACGCAGCGGCCTCCGCAGATACGAGCGAACCGGAATGGTACCAAACTCCCCCGGATCCGCGCCTTGCGGCGGGCCGGCGTCCATCAATCCTCCATGTGCCCGATCATCTCCCGGCCGAACTCCGAGCACTTTACTTCCCGGGCGTCCTCGATCTGTCGCGCCAGGTCGTAGGTAACCGTTTTGGCGCGGATGGCCGCCTGCAGAGACCGTCGGACCCGGTCGGCTGCGGGTATCCAGCCGATGTGATCGAGCATCATGGCGCCCGACAGAATCAAAGAGCTGGGGTTGACTTTGTCCTGGCCGGCGTACTTGGGTGCAGTGCCGTGCGTCGCCTCGAAGACCGCAGATTCATCGCCGATGTTGGCGCCCGGCG
Source organism: Desulfobacterales bacterium (assembly GCA_051155755.1). GTDB lineage: Bacteria > Desulfobacterota > Desulfobacteria > Desulfobacterales > SG8-13 > DAXETY01. Next base: position 4,062 of record DAXETY010000157.1, on the reverse strand, counting down.
CCATGCCCAGTCCGCCCACCTGCGCCGCCAGCGCATCGGAAATATAATCTCCGTTCAGGTTCGGAGTGGCGATCACGTGATATTCATCCGGCCGCAGCAACACCTGCTGAAAGAGCATGTCGGCAATGCGGTCCTTGATCACCACCTTGCCTTCGGGCCGGCGGCCATCGTACTTTTCATACAGGTCGTTTTCGGTGATGGTCCGGTCGCCGTAGCGCTCGCGCGCGACTTCGTAACCCCACTTGCTGAAGGCTCCCTCGGTGAATTTCATGATGTTGCCCTTGTGCATCAGGGTCACGCTGGGCAATCCCAGGTCGATCGCATAGGCAATGGCCCGTGCTACCAATCGTCTGGTATTGGTGGCACTGATCGGTTTGACCCCGATGCCGGCATCTTCTCCGATCGTGGTCACCCCCATTTGCTCCGACAGAAATTGTCGCACTTTCCCGGCCGCCTCACTGCCGGCCTCCCACTCGATGCCGGCGTAGACGTCTTCGGTGTTTTCCCGGAAAACCACGATGTCGATTTTTTCCGGGCGTTTCATGGGACTGGGCACCTGGTCGTAATATCGAACCGGGCGCACACAGGCGTACAGGTCGAGTTGCTTGCGGATTGCCACGTTCAAGCTGCGGATGCCTTTTCCCACCGGCGTGGTCAACGGACCCTTGATGGCCACCACGTGTTCTCGAATCGTTTCCAGGGTTTCGCCCGGCAGCCACTCGCCGGTTTTCTGCTGGCCTTTCTCGCCGGCATAAATTTCTTTCCAGTCGATTTCCCGGGCGCCGTTGAATGCAATTCGGACGGCGGCATCCAAGACAGCGCGGGCAGCCGCCATGATATCCGGGCCGATGCCGTCTCCTTCGATAAACGGGATGGTGACCCGGTCGGGAACATTCAGGCTTCCATCACTGTTGCGGGTAATTCTAGAGGCTGCATTCATTTTTTTCCTCCGCGGGTCTGGATGCTTCCGGTCCGTTGCCGGTAAACTTCATACAGATAGACGGCGGCGGCCACCGATGCGTTCAATGCGGCCACCGGACCCGATTGCGGGATAAACAGCAAACGGTCGCATTGCTTTTTCACCAGGGGACGGATTCCGCGGCCCTCGCTGCCGATCACCACGGCCGTCGGGCCGGCAAGGTCGGTTTCGAAGATGGACCGGTCGCCACTGCGGTCCAATCCGAAAATCCACCAGCCGCCTTCCTTCAGGGACTTCAGCGTGGCCGCCAGGTTGGTGACCTGGATCAAAGTGGCGTGTTCCAGGGCCCCGGCGGATGCCTTGGACACCGCCGGTGTGGGACCGGCCGCGCGATCCCTGGGAATGATCACCCCGGCGGCCTCCACGGCCGACGCGGTGCGAATGACTGCTCCAAGATTGTGCGGATCGACAATATTGTCAAGAACAACGAGTACCTGGCGCCTGGCCGGCAAACTTGCCGCCGATGCAACCGTCGTGAGCGCCTGCAGGGGATACCGCCCGGCCCGCAGACCGATGCCCTGGTGTTGCCGGCTGCCGGACAGCCGGGTCAGTTCGTCGGCGGAAACCCAATGCCGCGGAATTCCAAGGGCCGCGGCGCGCTCTTCGAACGGCTGAAGCGACCGGCGGCTTTGCCGTGACAGATAGATCGCATCCACCCGTCGGCGAGCCGCCCGCAGCGCTTCCAGCACCGCGTGTCGGCCATACAGGATCTCCGTCGGGCCCCGGACGTCCGGGCCCGGTAAACCGACTAAGTCAACAACCATTGCACGTACCGACGAATACCGTCCTCCAGAGTGGTGGGATGATGGGAATAGCCGGCCTGCAGCAGTTTTCCCATATCCGCTTCGGTAAAATACTGATAGCTGTCCCGCAAGGATTCGGGCATGTCGAAATACTCGATGCAAACCGGACGCTCGAGCGCGTGGAAAATGGCCTCGGCCAGGTGGTTGAACGTTTGCGCACTTCCGCTTCCCGCGTTGTAAAGACCACTGGGCAGATCGAATTCGAGCAGGTGCAGCACGATATCGACCACGTCTTCGACAAAGACGAAATCCCGGCGTTGCTCGCCGTCGCGGCAGTCGGGGCGGTGGGATTTAAACAGGCGGATCCGGCCGGTCTCAAAGGCCTGCGGAATCGCAAACCGGGCCACACTGGCCATGCGTCCCTTGTGATTCTCCCGGGGCCCGTAAACGTTGAAAAATTTGACCCCGTACCAGCGGCTGGGTGTTTCGGTTTGCCTGAGCGCCCACAGGTCGAACAGATGCTTGGAGTAACCGTAGGGATTGATCGGCCGATATCGATCCGTATCTTCATGCCGATCGGAAAACCCCTGGGTTCCATCACCGTAAGTCGCCGCGCTGCTGGCATAAACGAAAGGGATGTTGCGTTCGGTGCACAGGCGCCAGATGCGGCGGCTGTAATCCACGTTGTTGCGGTGCAGGTAGTCGAAATCCGTTTCAAGGGTGTCGGTGCAGGCGCCCAGGTGAAGAACCGCATCCAGGGATGCGTCCGAATGCGTGTCCAGCCACCGCCACAGCGCATCCTTGTGCAGGTAGCGGTAAAATGCGCACCCCACCAGGTTCTTCCATTTTTCCGTGCGGGCCACATTGTCGACCACCAGGATGTCGCTGCGTCCCCTGCGGTTGAGCGCTTTCAGTGTGTTGGCGCCGATGAAGCCGGCACCACCGGTCAGAATCAGCATTGCGGTGGTTTTCCCTTCCCTAGCGCTGTTGCGACGCTTGCCGACGGTAACCGTCGATCAACTCGATCAACTCGGCCATGGCCTGCGGCAGCCGGTCGTTGACAATGACATGCCGATATAATCCACGATAGTGCATTTCATCCTTTGCGTTTTGCAGCCGTCTTCGGATATCGGTCTCGCTTTCGGTGCCGCGTTCCCGGAGTCGCTGTTCCAGTGCCGCCATTGAGGGCGGCATGATGAAAATGGTCACACTTTCGGGGAATCGCTTTCGGATCTGCCGGGCACCCTCCACGTCGATATCGAGCAGCACATCGCTGCCGCCGGTCAATTGCCGCTGCAAATCCGCGGCGGACGTCCCGTAGTAATTGCCGTGCACCCTGGCCCATTCGTCCCAGCGGCCGGATTCGATGCCGCGTTCAAACTCGTCCTCGGAGATGAAATGGTATTCGACGCCGTCGCGTTCCTGCCCCCGCGGCTTGCGACTGGTATAAGAAATCGAGTAGTTCAGGTCCGGATCGTGTGCCAGCAGCGCCCGGCAGAGGGTGGACTTGCCCGCACCGGAGGGTGCCGATATCACGAAGAGTCGACCGCTGCCGCCTTCGATGCCGGTGTGACTTTCGCCTGAATCGCCGTGGCCGGTATGGTCCGAAAGCGTCGCCATTCGATCCTATCTGTTCGCCTCTGCCTGTTCGCCTAAGGCGGCATAGCGTTGCGAGATGGTTTCCGCCTGGATGGCCGAAAGGATGATGTGATTGCTGTCCATAACGATGATCGAACGGGTTCTACGACCGTGCGTGGCATCAATCAGACGTTTTTCCTTGCGGGCCTCGTCCTTGAGTCGCTTCATCGGCGCTGAATTGGGTGAGACGATGGCAACCACGCGGGCTGCGACCACCGTCCCGCCAAAGCCGATGTTCAGCAAATTCTGCTCCATTTCCCCTCTCAGTCTTCGCAACAGCTTTTCACTGCGGTCATGGTTCTGCACGAACGACGTCCCCCCGGTGCCGACCCCTCATTCGATGTTCTGCACCTGTTCCCGGATTTTCTCCAGTTCGGCTTTTACATCGACAACCCGGTGAGCGACTCCTGATTTTTCGGTCTTCGCGCCCATGGTGTTGAATTCACGGTTCAATTCCTGCAGCAGAAAATTCAGTTTGCGTCCCGAGGATTCATCGTCCTGCATGATGCCCCGAAACTGGTCCACGTGGCTCCGCGCCCGGACAATCTCTTCGGTGATATCACTGCGCTCGGCCAGAAATGCAGCCTCCTGGACCAACCGGTCCGCATCGATGTCGACGATATCCCGGGTCAATGCAACGATTCGTTCCTGCAGCCGGTTGCGATAGGTTTCCAGCATGTTGCCGGAATCATCTTCGATGCG
>DAXETY010000156.1:0-11251 GCA_051155755.1 Desulfobacterales bacterium | reverse complement strand
ACACTGAGCATGTTGTCGCCGGCCGCTTCCAGCTTCGACTGAAACGGCTGATAAAATCGATTTAAAATCTCGAGCGCGCCGATTTCGGCCGATTCCACCCGGTCCAGGTCGTCTTCCATGCGGGCGGTGAATTCGACGTCGAAAATTTCCGGAAAGTTTTCCACCAGCAAATCGTTGACGATAAAGCCCAATTCGTTGGGATGAAAATAGCCCTTGACCAGTTCCACATAGCCTTTGTCACGGATGGTGGAAAGAATCGCGGCATAGGTGCTCGGTCGACCGATGCCGTTTTCTTCCAGTTCTTTCACCAGCGAAGCTTCCGAAAAACGCGGCGGCGGCTGGGTAAAATGCTGTTTCGGTTCCAGTTTGTTCAAATTCAGAATCATGCCGCCGGCCAGCTCCGGCAGATTCAAACCGCTTTTTTCACGGTCGGAATCCTCATCATCGGCACTCAGGTAGAGTTTCATAAAACCGGGAAACTTGATGGTCGATCCGCTGGCGTGAAACGTGTACGCACCGGCTTTGATGGAAACCGACACGTTGTTGATCAGGGCCGGCTGCATCTGGGAAGCCACAAAACGCTGCCAGATCAGCCGATACAAGGCCAGTTGTTCACCGGAAAGGTGGGCGGCGATTTTCTCCGGCGTGTTGTGCACCGAGGTCGGGCGGATGGCTTCGTGGGCATCCTGGACTTTTTTCTTGTTCTTGAAAAAGCGGGGTTTGTCCATGGCGAAATCGGCGCCGTATTGCTCGTGGATCAATTGCAGTGCTTCGTTGGCGGCCTCTTTGGAAATTCGGGTCGAATCGGTGCGCATATAGGTGATCAACCCGACCGATTCCCCGGGGCCGAGTTCGACGCCCTCATAGAGCTGCTGGGCAACGACCATGGTTTTTTTTGCCGAAAACCGCAGCTTGCGGATGGCTTCCTGCTGCAGTTTGCTGGTGGTAAACGGCGGCAGCGGATTGCGGCGCGTGGTTTTCTTTTGAACCTTGTCGACCACGAACCGCTCGGTCTTTTCTCCGGCGAGTTCGTTCTGAATCGCAAGCGCCGCCTGCTCATCGGGGATATGAATTTTTTTGCCCTGTTTTTTAACCAGCTTGGCGGAGAAGGTTGGCGGCTCCTGTCCTTCGAGGTGGGCGGTGATCGACCAGTACTCTTCCGGATCGAAGGCCATGATCGCCCGCTCGCGCTCGCATATGATTCTCAGGGCCACCGACTGGACCCGGCCCGCACTCAAACCCCCTTTGACCTTGCGCCAGAGCAGCGGGGAAATCTGGTATCCCACCAGTCGATCCAAAATCCGACGGGTTTGCTGGGCGTCGTACTTGTTGCGATCCAATTTACCGGGAGCGGCGATGGCTTCTTTGATGGCGTTTTCCGTCAGCTCGTGGAACAGGACCCGGTGGAAACGGCGGCCCTGTTTTTTGAGGATTTCAGCGGCATGCCAGGCAATGGCTTCACCTTCCCGGTCCGGATCGGGCGCCAGATAGATTTCCTCGGCTTCGCCGGCGGAACGGCGCAGGTTTTTGATCACTTTTTGCTTGCCGGGGATCGATCGGTAATTCGGTTTGAATCCGTGTTCGACGTCGATCCCCATTTCCTTGGCGGGCAGATCCTTCAAGTGACCCACCGTGGCCGCAATGTTAAAATCCTTGCCCAGGTACTTTTGAATCGTTTTGACTTTGGTGGGCGACTCGACTACGAGCAGCGGTTTTGTCACAATATCACCTCTACGGCCGCAGCAGCGGCGAAAGCAGCCATGTGGATGCGGTTCGGATTCGAATGTTCGATTTCAACTGCAAACAGTAATCCGCGATCATTTTTCGTCAACCAGGTAAAATCGCTTTCCAGGGGTCTGGCCGACCCGGTGCTTGAGTTCGAGCCGCAGCAGGCACGCTGCCAGCCGTCCCGGGTCCATACCGGTAGCCTGCTGCAGATCGTCGATGTGCAGCGGATAGACGTCAAGGGCGGCGAGCACCTGTCGCTCCTCGTCGGTCAATGCGAACGGATCCGGCGATTCGTCGGTTTTCCCGGCGGAAGCCACCCCGGCCCCCCGGGCGGCCAGTGGTATCTCCTCCAGGATGTCCGGAAGCGCTCCCACCAGTTTGGCGCCCTGCTGAATCAGTTTATGGGTCCCGGCGCTTTTAAAAGAGTGCACGCTGCCCGGAACGGCGAACACTTCCCGGTTTTGTTCGGCTGCCAGCCGGGCGGTGATTAAAGAGCCGCTTTTTTTCGCCGCTTCCACCACCAGCGTTCCCAGGGATATACCGCTGATAATGCGATTGCGAACCGGAAAATTGTGTGCATCGGGACCGGTTTGCAGGGAAAATTCACTGACGACCGCGCCGGATTCGGAAATTTCCCCAAACAGCCGGCGGTTTTCGGCCGGATAGACCCGCAGCAATCCGCTGCCGAGCACGGCGACCGTGCTGCCGCCGCCGGCCAGGGCCCCGCGATGGGCGGCCGTGTCGATGCCGCGCGCCATTCCGCTCACCACGGTAAGGCCGCAGGCGGTGAGTTCACCGGCAAATCGGAAGGCGATGGACTTTCCGTAGGCGGTCGCCATACGGGAGCCGACGATCGACAGGCAACCGGCGTCCGGAATCAGTCGTCCCTTGACATACAGCAGGGGCGGCGGATCCGGAATCTCTCGCAGCAGGGCCGGATATTCGGCATTTGAAAAGGTAACGATGCGGATGCGATGGCGTCGGGCCAACTCGATTTCCCGCTGAATCGGCTCCGACGGCGGCCGGGAACGGATGCGGCGGACCAGTTTCGGTGAGATGCCCTCGACCTGCTGCAGGGCTTCCTCTGAAGCGCTTAGGACCTGCTGCGGCGATCCGAAACGTTGCAGCAAACGCTTGTAAAGGTGGTTACCGACGCCGGGAACTTGCTTCAGTTGAAACCAGGGAAGCAAGGATGCCGTAGGCTCTGCAGCTGCGCACATGGATCGAGGCTTCAGGCGGTGCTTTTTTTGCGTGCCTGCCAGGCCAGCAGAATCGGACTGGCCACGAAGACCGAGGAGTAGGTCCCCACGAGGATGCCCACGATCAATGCAAATGCAAAGTCGTGGATGATACCGCCGCCGAGCAGGAACAACGCCAGCAGCACAATCAACGTCGTACCCGAGGTCAATATCGTGCGGCTGAGTGTCTCGTTGACACTGCGGTTGATGATGAACTCCAGCGGATGGCGGTGATGTTTGCGCAGGTTTTCCCGAATCCGGTCGAAAACAATGATGGTGTCGTTGAGCGAGTAACCGATGATGGTCAGCAGCGCTGCGATGATCGGCAGGGTGAACTCCTTGCCGAACAGGGAAAAAACCCCCACCGTGATCGCCACGTCGTGGATCAGGGCCACGATGGCGCCCATGGCATATTTCAGCTCCAGAAACCAGAACAACAGCAGTGCCACGATCAGGGCGGCGGCGATCAGAAAGGGCACGCTGACGGCAAACAATTTAAAGAAATACAGCGCTCCGGCCAGAGCGGCCGCCATGATTCCGCTCAAAACCCATTTCAATTCGAAACGGCCGGAAATGTAAACGGTGATAAAAAGCAGGGCATAAAAAATCGCCATCAGGGCTTTTTCGCGCAGATCGCGGCCGACCTGGGGGCCGACCATTTCAACCCGCCGGATGTCCGCCGAGCTGCCGGTGGCGGTCTCCAGCTTCTGTTTTAGATCGGAAAGATAGCCTTCCGAGGATTCGCTGATCCGATCGGTGCGGATCAAAAACTCGTTGTCGCTGCGGTCACCAAAGGTCTGCACCGAGGGGTTCTCGATGTCGGCGGCCGCCAGTCCCGCTTTGACGGCATTGATGGAAATCGGCTTGTCGAATCGAACCTGGATCACCGTGCCGCCCGAAAAATCAATGCCGTACCGGGGACCGCCGTGGATGATCAACGTTGCGACGGTGATCAGAAGCATGGCCAAGGATACCATGTAAGCAAATTTTCGCACGCCGATAAAGTTGATGTTGACGTCGGGCTTGATAAACTGCATGGATTGAGATCCTTACTGAAAATTTTCAATTTATGCTGCCGGCGGCGCAGCTCAGCGGGAAAAAGGCCATTTCTTTACGGGCACCGGTCAGATGCGAATTTTTTTCATCCCCCGCTGAATCAACAGAAAATCGAATATCTGCCGCGTGACGATCAAGGCGGTGAACAGGCTGGCGATCACGCCCAGACTCAGGGTCACCGCGAATCCTTTCACCGGCCCGGTACCGAACTGGAAGAGAACCAGGGCGGCGATCAAGGTGGTAACGTTGGCATCCAGAATGGTCAGGGTGGCCCGTTCGTAGCCGGCCTCCACCGCCGAGCGAAAGGTCTTGCCGAGGTTAAGTTCCTCTCGGATTCTTTCGAATATCAATACGTTGGCATCCACCGCCATACCGATGGTCAGAATGATCCCGGCAATGCCCGGCAGGGTCAAGGTCGCCTGGAAGGCGGCCAGTCCCCCCGCGATCAGGACAATGTTCAAAATCAGGGCAATATCGGCAATCAGGCCGGCAGCGCTGTAATAGATGACCATGAACAGCACCACCAGCGCTCCGCCGATCAACATGCTCAGCAGTCCCTTGCGGATGGAGTCGGTTCCCAGCGATGGTCCGACCGTGCGTTCTTCCAGTATATCGACCGGGGCGGGCAGGGCGCCGGCACGCAGGGCGATCGCCAGGTCATTGGCCTCTTCGGTGCTGAAGTTGCCGGTGATGCGGGCCTGGCCGCCGCCGATTTTTTCCTGAATGACCGGTGCCGAATACACCCGGTCGTCGAGGACGATGGCCAGGCGTTTGCGGACGTTTTCTTCGGTGACCTTTTCAAAAATCCGCGCGCCTTTGCGATCGAAAGACAGCGAGACGTAGGGCTCGTTGTACTGGCTGTCGATTTGAACCCGGGCATCGGTCAAGTTGGCGCCGGTCAGCAGGGTGCGTTTGCGCAGCAGGTAGGGTACCTGGCGCATTTTCTGACCGGTCCCCGGGTCGATTTCGTAGGCGTAGAGAATTTCGCTGCCCTGGGGCATCTCCCCCTGGAGGGCGGCGTTGACGTCTTGTTCTTCGTCCACCAGCTTGAATTCCAGCAGGGCGGTCTTGCCGATGAGGTCTTTGGCCCGCTGGGTGTCCTGGATGCCCGGCAGCTGCACCAGGATTCGATTTTCGCCCTGACGCCGGATGTCCGGTTCACTGACGCCGAACTGGTCGATGCGGTTGCGAATGGTCTCCAGCGCCTGTCGCACCGCCATGTCCCGGGTGTGTTCGGCTTCCTCTTCCGGCAGTCGGATTTGCACCGCGACGTTTTCATTGCCGTCGATTGCGGACTGAATGTCCAACTGGCCGAATTCCCGTTCCAACAGGGTGTTCAGTGCCTCGAAACTTTGTTTCTCGGATAGCAGCAGATCGATGTGGTTGCCCGCCACGACGTCCAACCCGCGGTAGCGGATGCGTTCTTCTTTCAGCAGCCCGCGAAGCTCCTGGGCGATTCTCTCGATGGTGTTCTGAAGGGCTCTGTCGGTTTGAACTTCCAGCACCAGATGCATTCCACCCTGCAGGTCGAGGCCGAGATTGATTTGTTTATGGGGCCACAAACCGGGCTGCAAGGTCGGCAGCAGATACACCACCGCCAGGGTCAAAACCACCAGGATCAGGATCGATTTCCAGGAAAACTTCTTCAATGAACCGTTCCTTTCGATAGTCTCCGGGGAGTGCGTTTCTGCCGGCCGAACGCACGGGAAGCCCCGGATTCCAAGTCTATGGAGTCTGCGGACGGGCGGGTTCCCGGCACGCTCCACTCGACCGGCAAAGGGGCTTCACCTGAAAACGCTGCAATTCCTTCGGCCGGAATCGGTTACGATTTTTGTTCGGACTTTTCCGGTGCTGCGGACTGTACCTTGGCGCCGACGTTTCCGCGGGCGACCTTGACCCGGACTTTATCGGCAATTTCCACTGTCAGCGTGGTTTCGTCCATGCCGGTGATTCGGCCATAGATGCCCCCGCTGGTAATGATTCGGTCGCCTTTACTCAGATTGGCGATCATTTGACGGTGCTCTTTGGTTTTTTTCTGCTGGGGACGGATCAGCAGAAAATAGAAAATAACGAACATCAAAATCAGGGGAATAAAACCGGCAAAACCTCCGGCACCACCCTGACCGCCGGCCTCGCCGGCCTGTCCCATTGCGTAGGCGATATCGAACAAAAGACCCTCCTTCTGTTGCGGCACTGCCGGACCGCAAACTTCTCCGACAATTGCCCTGACGTGAAAAAGCATCGAGGTTACAGACAAATTCCATCAGCGCGCAAACTTACCGGAAACCAACGATGAAACCTTAAAAATGCAACCCCTGATACAGGAAGCGGCAAGGGCTGTCAACTGTCTAGTGCCATCATCACGATGTGTGGTTGGTCACTCTCCATTGTCCATCCAGAAACGGCCCTTTTTCCGCAGCGTACCGCCGACGGCGAAGTTATTCACGCCATTGCGCGGCTTGCCGGCTGCGCCCTGCGATCATTCGAACACGATCTGGTTGTCGCCCGGCGTCATGGACGCATCTCCCTCGATGACGATGCTCAGGTTGCGCCGCATTTCCAGATCCAGGAGCTCTTTGCGTTTTTTGTTCAACAGATAGGTAGCCACCTGCGTTGGGACGATACCCCGGACACGGGAAATTTCTCCTTTGAGCGTTTCCAGGCGCAGTTTTCGCAGAAAGCCGAGCACCAGCGTCTCGGTCGACGGCGTCAGGCCTTTTCCCTGGCAGTTTTTACAGGTCTGGTAACTGCCGTACTCGATGGAGGGCCGAATGCGTTGCCGCGACATCTGCATCAACCCGAAACGACTGATACGGCCGACTTTGATGCGCGCCTTGTCGATTTTGACGTAATTTTTCATCGACCGTTCGACCTCGGCCCGGTTTTTGGCCTCTTGCATATCGATGAAGTCGATCACGATCAGCCCGCCCAGGTCCCGGAGCCGAAGCTGGCGCGCAATTTCTTCGGCGGCTTCGAGGTTGGTCTGCAGAGCGGTTTCTTCGATGGAGCGCTTCTGGGTGGCTTTGCCGGAATTGACGTCGATGGACACCAGCGCTTCGGTCGGCTCGATTACGATCGAGCCGCCGGATTTGAGCGAGACCCGGTTGTCGAAAATGGAGGCAATCTGGTCTTCGAGCTGAAATTTGGTGAACAGCGGCCGGTCGCCTTTGTAAAGCTTCACGATTTTGGTGTGCTTGGACGAAATGATTTTAATAAAGCCCTTGACCTCGTGATAGACCGGGGCGTCGTCGATCAGAATCTCGGAGATTTCCGATGTGAAGGAATCCCGAATGGAGCGCAGCACCAGGTTGCGCTCTTTGTACAGCAGCGCCGGTGCCTGCTCTTTGCGGACGCTGTTTTTGATGTTGTTCCACAGACGCATCAGATAGTTTAGATCTTTGGTCAGCTGGGTTTTGTTGCAGTCGGAACCGGCGGTTCGAACGATCATTCCGAATCCTTCGGGCATTTTCAGGGAGTTTACGAGCTCTTTCAGGCGGCTGCGTTCGGCTTCGTCTTCGATCTTGCGGGAAATCCCCCGGTGCTCGCTGCCCGGCATCAACACCAGATAGCGTCCCGGAAGCGATATGTAGGTGGTCAGCATCGCGCCTTTGTGGGCGATGGGATCTTTTGTGATCTGCACCAGGACTTCCTGCCCGCGCTTGACAATGCTTTTAATCGAATGATCGCCGGATGCGGTTTCCTGGTAATAGTCGGGATGAATTTCCTGCTTTTGCAAAAACCCGTGCCGCTCGGCGCCGTAATCGACGAATACCGCTTGCAGACTGGGTTCGATGCGGGTAATGACGCCTTTGTAGATGTTGCCGTGGGTGATCTCCCGGGATGCACTTTCGATGTGAAACTCTTCCAATTTACTGTCGGTCACCTTGGCGATCCGACATTCCTCTTGGTCCACTGCGTTGATCAGGATTTTGCTGCTCATTGATTTGTAGTCGATTTTCCCTGGCTTGCGTCGTCTCTTGCAGCCGAGCTTGTGAATGAATGGCCGTTACGGCATCGATCGGGGTTTCGGGGGCGCTGGCGACCTCGATAGGGTACCAGTATTCCGGATGTTCCGTGCGTGCCGATCCGATGTGACGGTTGGCAGAATGTTCGGTCCGTGCTTAAAAAATTCAACATACTGCCCTACTGCCGATGGCAGACTTGACCTGATAAGCATAATCTGAGAAAAATATGCGATTGTATCTCACAAGTCAAATAAAATATGATTTAAATTGACTGACAATTGACGACGATCGCTGCTGCCGTTTACCATCGACGGCCGCTGCTGCCGGTACGAGCGTGTCGGTCCGCTGCGGCCTTGTCATTTTGGTCTGACTGTGGCAATAGCAGTGTTTCCAATTTGCGACACGCAACCGGTGTAACCACAAGGGCAAGCGACGATGGAAGAAAAATACGATCCCAAAACGATCGAGACCAAGTGGCAAAAAATTTGGCAAGACTCGACCCTGTTCAAAGTCCGGGAGGCACCGGACAGAGAAAAATACTATCTGTTGGAGATGTTTCCCTATCCCTCCGGCAAGATTCACATGGGACATGTGCGCAATTACACCATCGGCGATGTGGTGGCCCGCTACAAGCGCATGCGCGGTTACAATGTGCTGCATCCAATGGGATGGGATGCATTCGGCATGCCGGCCGAAAACGCCGCCATTGCCAACAACACCCACCCGGCGCGATGGACCTACGAAAATATCGACACGATGCGCCGCCAGTTGAAGCGAATGGGTTTCAGCTATGATTGGAACCGGGAAATCGCGACCTGCCGGCCCGAATATTATCGCTGGGAACAATGGCTGTTTCTGAAGATGTACGAAAAGAACATGGCCTATCGCAAGGAGTCCTTCGTTAACTGGTGTGAGTCCTGTCAGACCGTTTTGGCAAACGAGCAGGTCGAGGCCGGGCAGTGCTGGCGATGCGGCCAAACCGTGCGGCAAAAAAAACTGTGGCAATGGTTTTTCCGCGTGACCGACTATGCGGAGGACCTGCTGGAATACTGCGACCGGTTGCCGGGCTGGCCCGAAAAAGTCATTACCATGCAGAAAAACTGGATCGGCAAAAGCTACGGCGCCGAGATCCGTTTTCCCATCGAAAACCCGGTCGAGGCAGCCGAGCGTGAAATTCCGGTTTTCACCACGCGCCCCGATACGGTATTCGGGGCCACCTTCATGGTGCTGGCCCCGGAGCACCCCCTGGTTTCCAGGCTATCACGGGGCACCGGGCAGGAGAAGGCCGTGGCCGAATTCGTGGAGGCCATGGCCCAGCAGGACCGCACGATTCGATCGTTGGAAGGCCTGGAAAAAGAGGGGATTTTCATCGGTGCCCATTGCATCAATCCCATGAACCAGCGCCGCATGCCGATTTTTACCGCCAATTTTGCCTTGATGGAGTACGGAACCGGTGCGGTGATGTCGGTGCCGGCGCACGATCAGAGGGATTTCGAGTTTGCGCGCAAATACGACCAGGAAATCATCGTCGTGGTGCAGCCGCCCGAAGAGCCGGCCGATGTCGATGCCATGGATCAGGCCTACGTCGGAGACGGCATCATGGTCAATTCCGGACCGTTTACCGGCATGCACAATCGCGAAGCCATGGACAAAATCACCGATTACATGGAAACGCACGGTGTCGGAAAAAAGACGGTAAGCTACCGGCTGCGGGATTGGGGCATCTCCAGGCAGCGGTACTGGGGGGCACCGATTCCGATGGTACATTGTTCGGACTGCGGTATCGTACCGGCAGCCGAAAGCGATCTGCCCATCATTCTGCCGGAGAGCGCGGACCTGCTGGAAGGCGGCCGCTCGCCGCTGCCGTTTCTGGAATCGTTTGTCAACACACGCTGTCCTGGATGCGGTCGGTCGGATGCAAAGCGGGAAACCGACACCATGGACACGTTCGTGGAGTCTTCCTGGTACTTCGAACGTTATTGCAGTCCCCGTTACGAGCAGGGCATGTTCGATCCCAAGGCCGTCGATTACTGGATGCCCGTGGATCAGTATATCGGCGGAGTGGAACACGCGATTTTGCACCTTCTTTATTCGCGTTACTACACCCGGGTGCTGAAGGACATGGGGTTGGTGGAATTCAAAGAGCCTTTCACCCGCCTGTTGACCCAGGGCATGGTCTGCAAGGAAACGCTGGCCTGCCCGCAACACGGCTATCTGCTGCCGGATGAAGTCCACGGAGTCGGAGAAGAACGTGCCTGCGGTAAATGCGGCCAGGCAGTGGTGGTCGGCCGCATCGAGAAAATGTCCAAGTCGAAAAAAAATGTCATTGACCCCAACGTGCTGCTGGATCGCTATGGTGCCGACACGACCCGCTTGTTCTGCCTGTTTGCCGCGCCGCCGGAAAGGGATCTGGAATGGAGTGAACAGGGGGTCGAAGGGGGGTTCCGATTTTTGAATCGGGTCTGGCGTTTTTACACTCAGTGGGCGGACGTTGTGGTCGATGCAGCGGCTTTCTCCGGCACCGCTGAGCATCTGGACGCTCCGCTGAAGGATCTGTATCGCAAAACCCATCAAACCATTTTTCGCGTGACCCGTGACATCGAGGATCGCTTTCATTTCAATACCGCGATCAGCGCCGTGATGGAACTTTTCAACCAGCTGTCGAGTATCGAATCCGGTGCGACCGACCCCGCGTCCCGATCGGTCATCCGGTTTGCCATGGAATCGGTCGTATTGCTGCTGTCTCCCATCGTGCCGCACTTTTGCGAAGAACTCTGGGAAACCCTGGGACACGACCGCAGTACCCTGCTGGAATCCTGGCCTACCTACGAAGAAGATGCCCTGGTAAAAGACGAATTGCTCATAGTCGTGCAGGTTAACGGCAAACTGCGCAGTAAATTCACCGTGGCAGCGGACACCTCCGCAGAGGTGCTCAAAGAAATGGCTCTGGCCGACGAACGCATCCAGAAATTTGTCGGAGATCGGCCGATCCGAAAAATGATCGTGGTCAAGAACAAACTGGTGAATGTGGTTGTGTAGGCGCGTTGCGGGTTGCGGGCTCAACCGGTTCCATTGGTTTGATTGGTTCGATTGGTTGTGACGGTGGAGGCCATTTAGGCGCTGAAACGGCGAAACGGCGAGAGGGCGAGACGGCGCAAAACCGGTTTTATTGGTTCAATTGGTTCCATTGGTTGTTCGGGTTGCGAGTTACGGGTTGCACGTTGGTTACCGAGGTCTTTTACAACGGACAACGGACGACGGACA
>DAXETY010000155.1:0-5872 GCA_051155755.1 Desulfobacterales bacterium | reverse complement strand
CGGTGCCCATGCTGGTGATTTTCCTGGGTGCGATCGGCGGTTTTGTGTCCTTCGGTTTCCTGGGACTGTTTATCGGAGCGGTGGTCTTGTCGGTCGGCTACAGGCTCTTCGAGACCTGGCTGCAGGAAGAGGCGCCTTGAATCCGAATGTGAGTCATGCCTGAGAAACCGACCCGAACGAATTTTGCTGAAATGCACTCGCCTTTTTGCACGGTTGACCGGAAAAGTCACGGGTGCTAAGGGATATTCGCAGCCATTCCCCCAAACGATTGATGATCCCCATGGCAGACAAAGGCGCATCAGGCACGCCGGTGGCCGGCATGTTTGACCGGATACGCGGTTCCATATTTAGCGGGCCGCTGGTACCCCGCAGCGATGCGGAACGCCGGCGCTATCTGCTCAAGAATCTGGTTTTGCACTTTCGACCGGCAACGGTGGCCGAACCCACGCTGAGATTCTCGTTGACGTTGGGGCTCGGCGGAATGGCGGCGGTTCTGATCGCAATCCAGTTCCTCACCGGCTTGCTGTTGAAAATCGTTTACGTGCCGACTCCCCAGGGAGCCTACAACTCCATCCTTGTCCTCCAGGACGAAATCCTTTTCGGCGGCCTGGTTCGCAACCTGCATCACTGGAGCGCCAACCTGCTGGTATTGATCATATTTCTGCACTGGATGCGGGTGTTTTTCACCGGCGCATTTCAACCGCCGCGGCAGTTCAACTGGGTCATCGGATTCGCTATGTTGCTGCTGGTTCTCGGCGCCAATTTTACCGGCTATCTGCTGCCCTATGACCAGCTGGGATATTGGGCCGTTACCGTATCCACCGGCATGCTGGATTACATTCCGTGGATCGGCCACCACCTGCAGGTACTTTTGCAAGGCGGCCCGGAAATCGGTCCGGCCACGCTGCGGGTTTTTTTCGCGATTCACACGGCCATCCTGCCGATCGGCCTGGCCGTGCTGATGGCCTTTCATTTCTGGCGCATTCGCAAGGCCGGCGGCCTGGTGATTCCGCGCTCCGTCGAAAACCCGACCGTTGAACCCCCCAAGCGGGTGACAACGATACCCCACCTCCTGTTACGGGAGGCCGTAACAGCACTGGTGCTGATCGCCGCTGTCTTCCTGCTGGCCGCGCTTTTTGCCGCGCCACTGGCCGGTCCGGCCAACCCGGGCCTGAGCCCCAATCCGACCAAGGCGCCCTGGTATTTTGCCGGCCTGCAGGAGATGCTGCTGCACCTGCACCCGACCTTTGCCGTGTTGGTCGTCCCCATGCTGCTGGCAATCGGCGTGCTGCTGATTCCCTACCTGCGGTATGACTCCGACACCGGCGGCATCTGGTTTGTTTCCCGCAACGGCCGGCGGACGGCTGCCATGGCTGCAATCGCCGGCTTCGTCATTACACCGCTGCTGATTCTGCTGGACGAATGGTTTGTCGAACCCGGCCGCTGGATGCCGGAACTCTCACCGCTGGTACGAAACGGCCTGTTGCCCTTCCTCGGACTGATCGGGATTCTGGCGGGTTTTGGGTTGATATTGAAACGGCGATTTGCGCTACCACGCAACGAGGCGGTTCAGGCGGCTGTGGTACTGATTACGACGGCATTCGTCGTTTTGACGATTTTCGGAATTTGGTTTCGCGGAGAAGCGATGACGGTAGTCTGGCCCGGGTGATAACCTGCCTTCGAAACGGGAGAATATCGCAATTCGTTAAGAATATTTTCATGCCCATGACGTTGAAAATAACAAAACCCGACTCGGATAACGCACCACTGCCGCGGCGGTCTTTTTTGAACTGGCTGTGGTTCGGACTCATCGTCGTCGCTTTGGGAGAAATCCTTTACGTAGTGCTTTCATTTCTGCGCCCACATCGGCTGCGCGGCCGGACCGGAGCGTTTGGCACCGTGGTCCAAGCCGGCGCCGCGAGCAGTTTTGAATCCGACAGTGTGACCGCATTTCCCCGCGGGCAGTTTTATCTCTGCCGGCTTGCGGACGGCGGTTTTTTAGCGGTATCGCGCAAGTGCACGCATCTGGGCTGCACCATCCCCTGGGATGAAGCAGCCAAGCATTTCGCATGCCCGTGCCATGCATCGGTATTCGACCTGACCGGTGCGGTGATTCGATCCCCGGCGCCCCGGCCTCTGGACATCTTTCCGATACGGTTGGAAAATGACGTGCTGTACGTGGATACGGGCCGTCCGGTGAAACGCAACCAATTTCAACCGGAACAGGTGGTTTATCCGAAATCGGCAATATAGCGAACGCCTGTGGCCCGGTTATCCGGGTCGAGGTCACCTGCACCCGGCCCCCAAAGGCAAAATCAACCTCGTCGCACAAGTGGCATTTTGATGTGGGCACCGAATGCCTGCGGCCGGTGTTGCCGACGATGGACGCGAACATTTGAATGAACCCACTGATCCGATGAACTCTATGGTTGGCTGGAAAATCACCGGCATTGTGGCCACGGCGGTCATCATTCTTAGCATCCCCCTGTATCAGGTCGTGGAAAAGCGGCGTGTTGGGGAATCCCGGCAGCCTTCGATCCGTGAATCGGCCACTTTCATCGGCAGCGGCAAGTGCAAAGACTGCCACAAGCCCCAGTACGACAAGTGGCAGGTCTCTCACCACCGCTGGGCCCTGGAAACAGCCGGCGAAGACACCGTGCGGGGGGATTTCGACGACGCGGTTTTCGAGCGCCACGGCATCACATCGCGCTTTTATCGCCGGGCGGGCAAATATTTCGTGCACACCCGGGGTCCAGAGGGCGAAATGGACGACTTTGAGATCACCCACACTTTCGGGTGGTATCCCCTGCAGCAGTACCTGGTCCCATTTGACGGCGGGCGGCTGCAGTGCCTGCCGATCGCCTGGGACGTGGTCGAAAAACGCTGGTACCAGCTGCCGCCCGACGAGCCCCTGGACGCCGGCGACTGGCTCTACTGGACCAATGCCGGGCAGAACTGGAACGGGATGTGCGCCGAGTGCCACTCCACGAATCTGCAAAAAAATTACGATCCGGACACCGGCACCTACCAGACCCGCTGGTCGGAGATCAGCGTCGGATGCGAGGCCTGCCACGGACCGGGCTCGGAGCATGTCCGATGGGCCGAGCTGCCCGAGATGGGCCGGCCGCAGGTGGAAAACTACCGCCTCACCGTCCAGACCCGCGGGCTGACATCCCGCCAGCAGATCGAACTGTGCGCCCCCTGTCACTCGCGGCGCATGTCGCTGGGCGACAATCTCCACCAGAACATCGAATTCATGGACTACGGCATTCCGCAGCTGCTGCGCGAGGGATACTATTTTGCCGACGGCCAGATATTGGAGGAAGTTTACGTTTACGGCAGCTTCATGCAGAGCAAAATGTACGATCGGCAGGTCCGCTGCAGCGACTGCCACGACGTGCACAGCATCGGCCGTATCCAGGAGGGCAATGCACTTTGCCTGCAGTGTCACAGGGCCGCCATCTACGATACCGCCGACCACCATTTTCACAAAAAAAAGGGCGAGCCGGGGCAGCCGATCCGATCCGCTTCCGGCGAAGTGCTCTTCGAGGTCGGCTCCGGCGCGCAGTGCGAACAGTGCCACATGCCCGGGCGCCACTACATGGGCATCGACTACCGGCCGGATCACAGTTTTCGCATTCCCCGCCCGGACCTGACCCTTCCAATCGATGTGCCCAATGCCTGCGACCGCTGCCACGTGGACAAGACCACGGCCTGGTCGGTGGAGGCCATGGGCAAATGGTACGGGAAAAAACAACGCCCGCACTATGGAACCGTTCTGGCGGGGGGGCGGCGGCAGGATCGGAAGGCCTTGGCCGACCTGGTGCGGCTGGCAGAAGACCGGCTCTACCCGGCCATCGTCCGGGCAACGGCCCTGTCTTATCTGGCCGCGTATCCCGGAGGGGAGAGCGCTGCCGCGCTCCAGCGCGCATTGCAGGACGAAGATGCCCTGTTGCGCTACACGGCCGTGCAAAACTTTGCGGTTTCCGATCCGGCTACGCGATTTCGTAATGTAGGGCCCTTGCTCTACGATCCGGTCAAAGCCGTGCGCATCGAGGCCGCCCGAAATCTCGTCGGAGTTCCACGCGACATTATGCCGGTGGACTTATCGGACAAATTCGAATTTGTATTGGCCGAGTATCAAGCCGCAATGAAATACACGGCCGACTTTGCACCGTCGCGGCACAACCTGGGAAACCTGGCAGCCGATCGCGGGCAGGTGGAAACAGCGGTGGCACACTATCGCAAGGCCATCGAAATCGATGCCCGGTTTTACCCGGCCAAGGTCAACCTGGCCATGCTCTACAACCGCCTGGGGAATAATGCGGAAGCCGAAACGCTGCTGCGGCAGGTTGTGGCCGAATACCCGGATTTGTATGAAATTCAATATTCCCTGGGCCTGCTGCTGGCCGAAGGTCAAAAATACGCCGAGGCGGAAAACCACCTGGCTGCCGCCGCCCAGGGACTGCCGGAGCGGGCCCGGATCCACTACAATCTCGGGCTGCTGCAGCAGCAGTTGGGTCGGGATGAAAAAGCCGAAATCTCCTTGCAGCGCGCCGCGGCCATCGAGCCGGACAACCTGGAATTCCTTTATGCCCGGGCCGATTTTTATCTCAAACGGGGCCGTCTGGTGCAGGCCGAACGTGTGGCCGAACAAATGATCACAGCCCGTCCGGATCAGCGTATCGGTTATGAAATCATCGAATTCATCCGCAATAGCCGGCGTGGATCTGCTGAATGAATCACGCCGATGATTCATTCCGGTTGTGTCACGAGAGAACCTTCAGTTCGAGAAGAAGCAACGAAATGCATCACATCCAGCCTCATCAGAAATCCACTTATCACGTTTGCTTTGCCTGCAGGCTGCTTTTGTTTTTATGGGCATTCGCTCTGTTCTTTTCGTTCCATTCATTGACTTACGGGACTGAACCCAAAGAAGAAAAGCGGGTTCTGGTCCTTTTTACCGGTCAGAGTGACCTGCCGGCCTATCCCGCAGTGGAAAAAGGCATCAAATCGAGCTTAAACGCGGATACGCAATTTCACATCGAGTATTTTATCGAATTTTTGGATGCCTACCGCTATCCCGACCGGATAAATGACCAGTATTTGCTCGAATTATACCGCCATAAGTTTTCCAGGAAAAAGATCGACCTGATTATTGTATACAGTGCTCCAGCCCTGAGTTTGCTGATCACCCACGGCAACGACCTTTTCCCCCAAACCCCTGTCGTTTTTTCCGGAATCCTGCGCGAACAACTCAAAGGCCTGAATCTGGGTTCCATGGTCACCGGTGTCCTGGTGAATATCGATTACACCGGCCTGCTGGAAACGGCGCTTTCGATCCACCCGGAGACCCGGAACGTTGCGATTGTAAACGGGGCTTCTGAAACCGACCTGTTGTTTGAAAAAGAATTTCGTGCAGCCCTTGCTCCCTACGCAGAGCGATTGGACTTCATTTACCTCACCCGCCTGCCGTTTGGTCAAATTATAGAGAAAGTCCGGAAACTGCCGCAAAACACGGTCATTTTATTTTACCTGCTGACCCGGGACGGCCAAGGCAAAGGCTACCCGCCCTGGGAGGCGGCCTCCATGGTGGCCGAGGCTGCCAATGCACCGGTGTATGGCTGTCTGGATTCCTATTTCGGCCACGGTATCGTCGGCGGTCGGATGCTCAGCATGGAAATGACAGGGGTCAGGGCCGGCGAGATGGCGCTGCGAATATTGAGAGGCGCAAAGCCCTCGGACATTTCCATGTCGAGTCAGGGCACCCTCATCGATCTGTTTGACTGGCGGCAGTTCCAACGCTTCGGGATCCGTGAGGACCGGCTGCCTCCCGGCAGTTCGGTGTGGTTTAAAACCCATTCCTTCTGGG
>DAXETY010000154.1:0-12261 GCA_051155755.1 Desulfobacterales bacterium | reverse complement strand
ATGACGGAGTGGATTTCCCCCTTGCGAATTTGAAGACTGACTCCCGACAGCGCGCTGACTTTACCGAAACTCATGTGAACGTCATTCAGTTCCAGCAGCACGTCGCCTGGCTTGGTCTGACTTGCAGCATTCAACGCAGTCTCTCCCCGGTTGACGAAATTGCCGTTATGTTTTGAATGCGGTTCAGTTCATAAAAATTGTTTTCGTAGCTATTATGTATCTTGCTGTAAGTCAAGCGAATTTATAGGGTTTGATCCGCATTTTTTAAGGAATTACCGAAACGAATGGAGACGTCGCACGGGCGTGCCGATCATCCATTTCATTAATAAACATCGATAAATCAGATTGTTATAAGATCGCGTCCACACTCGATCAGTAGTTTTGCGAAAGCGGACAACAAAGTCAAGTGGATAAAATAGTGGGATAATAGCGGTAAAAAACCACTATTTTTCGAAGGACAAAAGATGGGACCGCAGATTGATTTTTTGATTCTTGATGCCCAGCTTGGTGCGAATGTTGTGGCGATGAAACAAAATGGTGTTCTTCGAAAGGCACAACAGATCGGCGATCTCCTCGTTGGTTTTGCCCTCTTTGACCAGGCCGGCCACCCGGATTTCCATCGGGGTGAAATTGAACGAGCGATGGGTCAGCTTCTGGATAAACGGGGAGGTGATGTTTTCCAGGTTGGACTCCAGAATCCGCAGCAGGGTTTGCTGATCGGTCGTCAGACGCCCTTTTTTCAGTCGCTCCAGATAGGGCGTGATGAACTCCTGCAGATTGTCCATCAGGTTTTCCGCCAGCTCCTTTTTGTCGTCCTCGCGTTTTTTCAGCAGCACTTTCAGGGCCGTGTTGACTTCGGCCAGGTGCAGCGACTGCGCCTCCAGTTCGGACTCCCGCCTTCGCAGCTCGGCCTCGGCGCGCTTGCGCTCTTCGATTTCCCGGGCCAGCCTCGTATTGGTCTCGGCCAACTCTCCGGTTCGCTCTGAAACCAGTTCTTCCAGGCGGTCGCGGTAGCTGTGCAGGACCTCCTCGGTTTGCTTCAGGGCCGTGATATCCCGTAAAATTACGATGTTGCCGCTCGGTTTTCCCTGGCGGTCATAGTAGAGGGTGGAGCTGATCTGCACGTCCAGCAGGCGGCCTTCCCGCGTCAGACGCTTGGTTTCGAATAGCTGGATCGTTCGCCCGGCGAGCATGTTCTGAATGGCCTCCTGGGTCTCGGGGCGGTTTTCCTCCGGAACGAAATCGATTCGCTTGCCCATCACCTCCTGCCGGCTGAACGCAAAGGTGTTTTCGAAGGCCGGATTGACGTAGGTGGCCCGGCCCTGCATGTCGTAAACCACCACCGGATCCGGGGAGGACTCCAGCAATGAGCGGTAGCGGGCCTCGCTTTCGCGCAGGTTTTCTTCGGTGCGACGACGCTCGGCCAGCTCGCGGCGGGCATCGGAGATCAGGCGGGCTTTTTCGAGCGCCAGCAGCGCCAGTTCGGCAAAGCGTCCCAGGATGATCGTGTCTTCCTGACCGAATTGCCGGCCTTTCTGCACCCGCGCCAGGCCGATGACGCCCAGTACACCCCGTTCCGACTGCATGGGTATGCCGATGATCGGGCCGAGTGGATCCAGGCTGCGGTCCGGCAGTCGGCCCCGCCACCGCCGATAGTTGTCCACCACCAGCGCCTGCTCGGATTCCCACACTTTGCCGCCCATGCCCTCACCGCGTTTGACGCGCCGGCCGAGCTGACCCTTGAAGAAACCCATGCCGACCTGCATTTGCATGTGGATCCCATCCGGCTCGGGCAGGTAAATGTACCCGTGACCGGTGCCGGTCAGCAATGCCGCCCGGTACAGGATCGTTTCGAGCAGCTCTTCGGTGTCCAGCAAATCGAGCAGACCGATGGAGGTCTCATGCAGCGCGGTAAGGTATTCGCTGCGACGGCGCAGGTCGCGCTGCCGGGCGCGCAACAGCGTGACCTCCTCCTCCAGCTCTTTGACGCGCTGCTCCAGCTGGGTGTAGATCGGCTTTTTCTGTGGGATTTGGAGCATGGCTTGCTGCCTATGGGCTTTATGAAGCAGGTTGAGTGTGTCGACGTTCTGCCGAGATTTGGCGATCGATCGAACTGATCCGGCGAAACGGCGACAGGGCGAATCGGCGCTGAAAGAAAACCGACCATGCGTTGCAATTTATCCTTAATACGATAAACTTATATCTCACCGCACGAGCAAGACAAACACCAGTCCACCCATCCCGGCTGCTTTTTTCGCCGTTTCGCCGGTTCCCCGCTTCGCCGCATCTGTGACTCGATCCGCCATTTTTATCGAAAACGAACTACGGACAAAGGACAAATGACAACGGACATCAATACTCCGACCTCCGGCCGGAATCAGACGCCTCATGTGTTGCCTTCCCAGCCGATGGTCACATTTTCGGGTTCGACGATGACCGGCACTTTGCGCTTTCCGCCGGAGTGCTCCAGCATCTTTGCCAGGTTCTGGCTGGACTGCTTCACGTCGATGTATTCGAATGCCACACCCCGTTTTTGATAAGCTTCCCGAGCCTGTTGCGTGTAGGGTCACGTGCTTTTGCCGAAAATCAACACTTTTTCGCTCATAAAGCTCCCTCCTTACCGGATTTCAGGTTTTATAATTGATTCGTATCCTTCTTGCCCGGTATGTGTCAAATGAATCCTGATTGACTTTTTAATGGCTGGTTGTTAGAGTAAGTAGTTTTTCGATCGGTCTTGCCGACCGGTAATTGTTTTCCGGCGTTCGCCACCGGCAGGCGGCCCGAAATCGAAAACCACCCCGCAGGATGCAGGCTCGCCCAAAGAACAAAATCGAAACCTTTGGCGTGATTCCCCTCGCGGAGCCGATTCGGAAATCATGCCGGGCTGCCTTTGGAAGCAGGCCTTTCTTTGCTAAGTTTCATGCAGCCTGATTTCATTTCCCACGCACGGATGGCCGGCGCCCAAATCGTTGCAAGGTTGATGCAACCCGACGCTCCGTTCCATTTCATGCGGCGAGGGTGTCCGACGACTGCGCGGGCTTTCGCGGGTTGCATCGTGCCCTGCGGGCATGGCTTATGGAAAAAATCGTTCGCACAACCCGTATCGTTAACGAACTGGGTCTCCATGCGCGGTCGGCGGCCCTGATCGCCCGGATTGCCCAGAAAGCCAGTGCCGGTATCTGGTTGGTCAAAGGTAACGACAAGGCCGATGCGAGAAGCATCATGGACATTCTAGCGCTGGAGTGCCCCCGGGGCACCCGGATTCGTTTAATCGCCGAAGACGCTGTCGATTCGCAGATTCTGGATGAAATCGTGGGGCGGATCGAAGACGGCTTTGGAGAATAAATCGTCATGCCCACCGAACACCGCAAAGAAATCCTGCTGAGTGGAATCGGCGCCTCTCCGGGCATCTGTATCGGCAAAGCCTACCTGGTGGACAAAGAAGGGGTGGACGTCGTTGCCCGGTACATGATCGCTCCAGAACAGCTGAACAACGAAATCAAACGCTTCAAAGCCGCTGTGAAACGCTCGAAAGACGAGTTGCGCGCCATTATCGAAAACACCTCCGAAGAATTTCGCCAGCAGACCGGCATCCTTGAAACCCAGGAAGTCCTGCTCAAGGACAAGATGCTTTACGGGAAAACCATCGAAACCATCCAAAACGAATGCGTCAATGCCGAGTGGGCTCTGAAAAAAGTCGTCGCCGGCCTGAAAGGGATTTTTCAGAACATGGCCGACTCCTACCTGCGGGAACGGGCGGCCGACATCGAACACATTTCCGATCGGATTATGACCAATCTGACCGGAGCCCGCGGGGTGAATATCGCCGATATCGACAAGCGGGTCATCCTGGTCGCCAGGGATCTGTCCCCGGCGGAAACCAGCCAGATCCGGTTGGAGCGCATCAAGGGCTTTGTCACCGACAAAGGCGGCAAAGCATCCCATACCGGGATTATCGCCCGCACATTGGAGTTGCCGGCGGTTTTGGGTCTCGAAAATGCCACCCGGATCATCAAAAATGAAGATATCCTCATCGTAGACGGCAGTTCGGGATCGGTGATCATCCATCCGCGTGAAAAGACCCTGATTTCCTACGAAAAACGAATCGCCCTGTATGAGCGCCACAAGGCCGCCATCAGCCGGCGCAGCCGACTCTCCGCCAAGACGCTCGACGATAAAACGGTGCGCGTACTGGGCAATATCGAACTGCCCGAAGAAGTCGTTCAGGTGGTCAACTACGGCGGCGACGGCATCGGTCTGTACCGGACGGAGTTTCAGTACCTGAGCCGACCGGATTTTCCCAGCGAAGAAGAACTATACGATCGTTATTCGGACGTGGTGCAGGTAATGGCGCCCAAACCGGTCACCCTGCGCACCCTGGACATCAACGGCGATAAGGCCCTGGTTTCGGAAATGGACGCCCCGGAGGAAAATCCGGCCCTGGGCCTGCGCGGCATTCGATGGTGCCTGCAGCGGCCGGATGTCTTCCAGAGCCAGCTGCGGGCGGCGTTGCGCGCGGCCGTGCACGGCAACATTCGGCTGATGTTTCCGATGGTCGCCATCCGCAGTGAACTGGTCCGGGCCCGTGAAATGGTCGATCGGGCGGCCGAATCCCTGGACAGAAACGGTACGGCCTACAACCGCGACATCCCTATCGGCGCGCTGATCGAAGTGCCTTCGGCGGTGATTATGGCCGATGTCTTCGCCAAAGAGGTGGATTTTTTCAGCATCGGCACCAACGACCTGATCCAATACACCCTGGCAATCGACCGGGGGAACCAGAAAGTCTCGCATTTATTCCGGCCGCTGGACCCGGCGATCCTTCGAATGCTCAAACACGTTGTCGACACCGCTCACGATCACGGTATCAAAGTGTTCATCTGCGGGGAAATGGCCGGCTACCCGATCCATATCCCGTTGCTGCTGGGTCTGGGCATCGACGAGCTCAGCATGAATCCGCAGTCCATCCCTTCGGTCAAGCATATGATCCGCTCGATTCAGTTCTCGGATACCGCCCCGCTGGTCGAGGAGGTTCTGAAACTGACCTCTGCGGAAAAAACCTTCGAACTCCTGCGGGATATCTATAAAGATGTCCTGGAAGAAATCGGCATCGGAAAATAGCCGGGGATGTCCGTTGTCAGTGGTCCATTGTCCGTTGTCACCTCATCGCCGAAGTTTTTAGATCGGTCAAATATTGCAGGCAACGCTTTGCGAGTTTACAGACAACTCATCGTCGGATCGAACTCGCCCTGGAAATTCTTTCCAATTATTGACTTCTACAAAAAGGACAACTGAAAACGGACCACGGACGCCGACAGCGCCGTTAAACGGTTTTGAATTATGGCCAAAGAATCCAAAAAAATCATCGCCGAGAACCGCAAGGCGCGTTTCGATTATGAAATCGAAGATGTCTTCGAGGCCGGTATGGTGCTAAAGGGCACCGAAGTGAAGTCTCTGCGACAGGGACGGGCGAATTTAAAGGATTCCTATGCCCGGATCAAAAACGGTGAAGTCTTCGTCTACCAGTTGCACATCAGCCCCTATCCATTTGCCGCGTACGACAATCACGACCCCCTGCGACCGCGCAAACTGCTGCTGCACAAACGCGAAATCAAGCGCCTGTACGGGAAGGTCAACGAGCAGGGCTACACGCTGGTGCCCCTGAAAATGTATTTCAAGGAGGGCAAGGCCAAACTGGCACTGGCGCTGGCGCGCGGCAAGAAAAAGTACGACAAGCGTGAAACCATCCGTCGCCGGGACGAACAGCGTGAAATGGACCGCCTGCGCAAGAAATACACGGGGATACACTCCTGAGGCATCATGGGACGAGAGATGGCGAGATTCGAATCGGAAGAATTGCCGGGACGCTATCGTCAACTCGAAGCAGTCCGTTGTCGGTGGTCCGTGGTCCGTTGCGAGTCCCCTTGCCAATACAATTTCATTTTCGGGGCTGAAACGGCGAAACGGCGACAGGGCGAGACGGCGAAAAAAGAACCGTCCTCTGTTTGCGGATCGGCCGGATTCGGTGTTTATCTTACTCTGTAAGCATTTCCTTTGAGCCTTGAGCTTTGACTTTGAGCCCTCAAAAGGGAAGCGCTGACCACGGACAACGAACGACTGACCACGGACAAGCCATCGCAAGGCATTGCAACTTCTTCCTCACCGCCGCCCACACCATCACAACGATTCTTCAATGGACTCCACCAACTCCAGCGACCTCCGCAGCACCTCGCCCCGAAAGCGCAGTTTGACGGCCTCGGTGAGCATCTCCCTGGAAATCATCTGATCGCGCCCGGCCATGGCGGCCAGGGCGGCCAGGGCCCGGTCGGCCGAACGGATGCCGCGGGCCTTGTAATCGATCTCGACCACCTGCCCCCCGGAGCCGGGCAGCCGGACGTCGGAGGCGGCCAACACCAGGGTTTCATCCGGAAGCGCCTTCAACAGCGCCTGTTTGCGATCGACGCCCTGCTGGTCCAGAGCCAGGATGACGCCGGGCCGCTGGATTCCGGTAAAACCGATTGGATCGCCGGACAGCACCACTTCGCTGACCGAATGCCCCCGCAGTACGGTGATGGGATAGTCGTTTTTCTGCGTGGCATGCAGCCCGGCGGTAATGCCCGCCAGGCAGAGCAGTTCCCCGGCGGTGACGATCCGCTGGCCCGCGCTGCCCAGAATCACCGCCTCGCAGCGGTCGGTCCGGGGGGGCTTGAATCGCGCTTCGATGCGCAGCGGCGGGGCCGGCGGTTTCTGTTCGGCGGCCACCTGGCGGTAATGCCGGCCGTATTCGGGCCGCTGATTGCCCGGTACCGGACCTTCGGCCGGCGGCAGCAGCGCCATGTCTTCGGCGATCTTTTTGGGTGTCAATGGGTTGCGTTTGGTGTAGCGTCCCGGACACACCCCCCGGATCTCGACCAGCGCAAACCCTTCAAAGCCCACGGCCGTGTCGATGGCCTCCGACAATGCCTTGTCGTAGGCCGATGCCCGCTGAACAAAGGCGGCGCCGGCCGCGGCCGCCACCCGGCAGACATCCAGCGGCAACTCCAGCTGGTTTAGAAAGCCGGATGCCACCCGGGCCTGGGGCGGAGTGGTCGAAGAACACTGGCCTCCGGTCATGCCGTAGTTGAAATTGTTCAAAATCAACAGCGTCAGGTCGAGATTGCGGCGACAGGCGCTGAGCAGATGCGCCCCGCCGATTCCCAGACCGCCGTCGCCCATGGTCACGACAACCGTCAAATCGGGCCGGGCCATCTTCAACCCGGTGGCATAGGTCAGGGCGCGACCGTGCAATCCGTGCAGGGCGTGGGTGTTGAAGAACGTGTCGAACAAACCCGAGCAACCGATATCGCTGACAATGGCCACCTGGTTGCCCTGCAGACCGCGCGTCTGCAGGGCCCGGTCCAGCGCTGCGGTGACCCGTTCGTGGGCACAGCCGGGGCAAAACACCGGCGGCCGCCGGGCGTTGAGCAGACTATCCATGGGCGATCACCTCTTTGAACCGCTGGGGCGGGATCAGGTTGCCGTTCATCCGGCCGAAGAAGGCCACCGGTTTGTCGACCAGCACCCGGCGAATTTCGCGCACGTACTGGCCGAGGTTCATCTCGACGATCACCACCCGGCGATGATCGGCGGCGACTCGTCGAATCAGGGCCTCGGGAACCGGCCAGAGCGTTTTTAACGTCAGCAGCGACACCGGCGTGCCGGCCCGCTTCAGCTCATCGACGGCCACCCGGGCCGCCCGTGCGCTGACCCCGTATGCGATGACCAGCGTGTCGGCACCGGAAACCCGGTGTTCTTCGTAAAAGGTGAAGGTATCCACTTCGGCGGTGATCTTTTTTTTCAGTCGCTGCTGACTGCGTTCGATCACCTCCGGATCGGTGGTGATGTACCCGTCGGGGCCGTGGGTCGAAGATGTCTGGCGCACCAGGCGCTCGCCGCCGATGGGCAGAAAATCCGGAACGCCGCGGTCGGCGACCACCGCAAACGGGACGTAGGCGGTTTCCGGCGCAGGGGCGGTCCGCTCGACGGGGTGCGGAATTTCCACTCGCTCCAGATCGATGCTTTCCCGGGTCATGGAGATCTCTTTGTTCGAAGCCAGAAACACCGGGCAGCGAAACCGTTCGGCCAGGTTGAAGGCATGGGCGGTCAGCGTAACACAGTCGGCCACGTCCACCGGCGCCAGGACGATCACCGGCAGCCCGCCGCTGTTGCCCCACTGCAGAAATTGAATGTCGCCGTCCGCACCCCGGGTGGCCGAACCGGTGGAAGGGCCCAGCCGCTGAACGTCGACAATCACGATGGGTATCTCGCTGCCGATGGCAAAGGATATCTGCTCGCTGTACAGACTGATGCCCGGCCCGGAGGTGGCCGTCATGGCCTTCATCCCGGCCATGGAGGCCCCGATACAGAATCCGATCGAGGCGATTTCGTCTTCGCCCTGCAGACAAATGCCGCCTGCCGGCGGCAGCATCTGCAGCATCGAATTGTAGATGGTGGTGGCCGGTGTGATCGGATAGCCGGCGAAAAACCGGCAGCCGGCCTGCACCGCGCCCCAGGCGATGGCTTCGTTTCCTTCCATGAAGCTCAGCGGCATGCGTTTGTCTCCCCTGATCCATACCGGTTGACGGTGCGGCCGGCGGCGAGCCGCGTTGACAAGTGCCGATCCGGCCGTACCATATACTTTTTAAGTGGATTACCGAAACGCCCCATGAAACGCTTACAGTGAAAAATCACTTTCGATTGGAGCATTCACATGAAGCTGACTTGCAAACAGTTGTGCCGCATCAAAGAGGCATTGGCCAACCTGAAGTGTCCCGACTGCTTCAGTACCCAGGTGTCGCTTTGCGAGCACGAAACCGACGACAACGCCGAATGCGAAAGCTGCGGCTGCAAATTTGCATTCGGACCGCGGCTGCCGGATGCGGCCGTCGAATAATCCCGTCGCGGGATCGCTTGCGCTCAACGGCCGAAGGGACAAGCCGGAAAGTGGCAGACCTCGCAGTCCATGCACAGCCCCCCGTGCCCCATCTCGGCGATGCGTTCGGCGGTGATCTCTTCTCCGGCCAGAATCCTTGGCAGCACCAGGTCGTAAATCGTCACCGAATGATAAAAAACACAGGCCGGCAAGCCAAGGATGTGGGCATCGCCGAGCCGGGCGTACAGAAACATGGCTCCGGGCAGCACAGGGCTGCCGTAAACGACCACCTGCGCTCCGGCTTGCCTGACCCCGGTGACCGTCACGTCGTCCGGATCGACGGACAGGCCGCCTGTGACGATGATCAACCCGGTTTGCGCCGCCTGCAGCTTTGCCACGGCGGCGGCAATCCGAGCGGGGTCGTCGGGCACCAGGATTTTTTCCACGAAACGGCAGCCGTATTTTGCGGCCTTGCGGCCCACGAAGGCCTCGAAACCATCTTCAATCAACCCCTTGTATATTTCCGAACCGGTGACCACGGCACCGAATCGCAGGGGATGAAACGCCTTCACTTGCAAGATCGGTCCGCTTTGCCGCGCGATCGCCTCGACCTTTTCGATCCGGGATTCTGCGGTCACCAGCGGGACAATGCGGGTGGCGGCCACCACCTGCTCGGGCTCGCAGGGAAAATCGGTTTTCAATGTCGACAAAATGACGTCTTCGACGCAATTGATCTGCCGCAGGCCGTCCACGTTGACCTGAAACAGACCGGCACCGCGGCAGCGAATCGTGCTCTTGCCTTCGCTGGGCTCGGACCCATACAGGCCGGGGCCGCAAACGGCCCGGGCAATTCGCAGCGCGGCCGCATCTTCGTGGATCACCCCCGGCGCCAGGTCCAGAATGTAAACGTGCTCTTTGCCGATCCGGCGCAGCTCCGGCAGGTCTTCCGGTGTGATCACGTGGCCTTTTTTAAAACCCACTTCCTTGACCTTGCCGGGAACGATGCGTGTCATGTCATGGGCCAGCACAGTACCCACGGCATCTTCGATCCTGACCTTTTTCATGCGATGACCCGGTTTCCGCAAGCTTGCCTCGAGGGCAGGCTCGATGACCTTACCTTTCGGTTAAAAACAAGGAAGCCACGGTTGACACTTTCCCATGGTTGTGACTTTTTATTGTTTCGATCGGATTCAATTTGAAAAAATCTTTCCCGTATCGCAACCCTAACTCCGAATCATCCGGCCGGCCACCCCGGCGCTGATTCGTCTGCCGTTTTTTTCGCTGCTGTATGGCGCACGGCCGGTTGCGTTCATAGCATGCAATGCACTGGCAATCAACGAAAGTAAGAGAGAGAGCCGATGAAAATTGCCTCCATCCAAATGGCGGTCATCGAGGGTGACAAAGCGGCCACCATCGCCGGGGCGGTCGAACGCATCGCTCGCTGTCGCGGGGCCGACCTGGTGGTGTTGCCGGAGATCTGGAATGTCGGTTTTATGAGCTTCGACCGCTACATTGACGAAGCGGAAACCGCTGACGGGCCCACCCTGACGGCCATGCGCGCGGTGGCGCGCAAGATCGGCGCCTACCTGCACACCGGCAGTTTTGTGGAAGAAGACCGGGGCCGATACTACAATTCGAGCTACCTGCTGTCACCCGGCGGCGAGATTCTGGCCAACTATCGAAAAATCCACCTGTTCGGCTACAATTCGCGGGAAACCCAGATCCTGACCCCCGGCGAGCGGATCGTGGTCGCCGACACGCCCCTGGGCAAAGTCGCCATGGCCACCTGTTTCGATCTGCGGTTTCCGGAGTTGTTTCGGGCCATGATCGACCTGGGGGCCGAAATTTTTCTGATCTGCTCGGCCTGGCCCTACCCCCGACTCGAACACTGGCTGCTGCTCAACCGGGTGCGCGCTTTCGAAAACCAGGCCTTTCTGGTATCGGCCAACGCCACGGGAATGAACCAGGGCGTCCAGTTCGTCGGTCACAGCCGGATTGTGGACCCATGGGGCACGGTGATGGCCGGTGCCGGAGACGGCGAAACGATCCTCCGAACCGAATTCGACCTGCAGGAAGTGCAGGCCGCCCGCAAGGAATTTCCCGGACTGGCCGGCCGGGTCGCCTGGCTGCGCAACCCTTGAACCCGGCAAGGGCGATTGCGGATTGCCGGATATTGCATTGCAGCAACTGTTCCCGGCCAGCTACCTTATCCGGTATATTTGTCTGATTGCTCATACAATATACGGTAGAGCCGCCTCAGCCAAGCTGCAGACCGCCCCGCCCCGCATAATCAGCAGCAACCGGCTGATCCCCGGCTTTCGAGACGACGGGCGGGCACTGTGGCCCATACTGCGGTACCATCCTCCGAGGTTCCGGATGAAGGGCCGGCCACCGCACCGCCCGGTTTCGTTTCCCGGATCCGGGGCATACATTCAAGGTGAACGGCCGCAATCATAAACGGGCACTTGGAGTCATCTGTCCCGGTCGGGCACCCGCGGCAACAACCATCCGCAAAGCGGGTGGCCTGGATTTTCGGCCGTAGGAGGAAAAGACGGGAGGGAAATTTGGGTTCGATGCCGAATTTGAACAGCGCCCGGGTGGGCTAAGCATCAACGCTACCACATGTTGTAGAATCAAGAAAAGTTTGTACCGTATGTGGTATTGGTCGGCCGTGGAGATATCTTGACAAATCCTTGAAATTGGTTATTATATAGATGTTTCAGATTGCCTGCCGTTGGTCAGTCGCATCCACTCCATGGGGGGCGAAACGGCTTCGACGGGGGTAAAGAAGCTTTGGCTGCATACCGAGGTTCCTGTCGCTCGTAAAACGATGGGGTATAAACATAATCGCAGATGATTATGCCTACGCCCAGGCTGCCTAACTAGCAGCCTGCGTCCCACCGGGTTTTTCCTGCGGGCCCGAATGGGGCGTCGACACAGCAGGATAGCCCATTCCGGATGCCTGAAACGGAATCGGCGAAACTCTATCAGGCTGGCCAAGAGGGAATCCGGCCTGGAGGAGTCCCGATCGGCGAGACCTTAAAATTCAGGATATGTATGTAGACGTCAAAGCGGAATGCCTTCGGACGCGGGTTCGACTCCCGCCGCCTCCACCATTATACCCGGATATCATTTCGTTCCGGCCGCGCTTTTTGTAAACCAGCGTTTCATATCAATTCTGTCAAACCCCTTGTTTCATCAATACAAAAATATCAAATTCTTGGGATTATACGATCCCTTGTACACCCAACCAAGAGGCGCTCAATAACCATGAAAATCCTGCTTGACATTACCGATTTTCATAGTAAATTGACCCATGGTTCGAAGAAATTCCTTACTATCTGCGCTGA
>DAXETY010000153.1:0-32034 GCA_051155755.1 Desulfobacterales bacterium | reverse complement strand
GCCTTGTTGGGTCTAGGTAAAGGGCCCGGTTCGAATCAGAACCCGGAGGCATTTTCGCAGGCTAGCAGCTACCACAGGCAAAATCGAAACGCAACCAGATTGTGTAATGATAAAAACTTGGCCCGGCGTTGGGCGGCCTGGTATTGCAAGGCGTTCGCCGTGTCCATGGCTTCGGCAGGCGACCCGAGGCCTGACGGGTTGCGTCAACATCAGCCCGCTGGATGGATCCGCGGGGGCTTTTTACCGCGCGCCGGCAAGAATTTCCCGCAGTTGTTGCAATGCGGCTTCATCCCATCCGGCGGGCTCGGTGAGCGCCACCCAGGCATCTAGATAGTGCTCGGGCGCGTACAGGTGCCCGTAGCCGATCGGTGACGTGCCGGCGGCCATATCGGCAGCCAGTTGCAGCGCCGTGACGATCGGGAACCAACGCAGTCCGGGCGACACGTCCGGCCCGCGGGGTTCGTTCAGCCACTCGGGCCTGCGGTAGAAGGACTCGGGCTCGAAAAAGACGATGGGGTCGCTGGCGTATTGCAGGAAGACGATGCGGAAATTTCTCCAATCGCCATCCGACAGGTTTCGTCCCGTTTGCTGGTTCGCAAAGCGCACCACTTGGCCGCCCCGAAAACTTGGCAGCCATGCCGGCGAGCCGGGATCCCGCCGCCGGGTCACCGTCCGCCAGGTTTCGGTGCGAAACGGCGGCCCGCTCCACAGCGCTCCCTGGAACGGATCGTCGATAATGTCAAACAGCTCGAAGGACAGCGAGGAGTTCATCGCTCCCAGGCTCAATCCGTGCAGATACAGCGCCGGCCGCCGGTCTTGGGGCAGTTCGGACCAGTGTCCATAAACGGCTTCGAACAAGGCCTGCGCCGTTTCGACCCCGTATTCGGGCTCAATCAGCAACGACAACGGACTGGACAGATAGGAGTACTGCACCGCAACACTGGCGATATCGCCCCGGTGCAGGTGCTCGAAGGTATCGATGGCGGCCGGATCCACCCAACCGGTGCCGGTTGGGGTAATCAACACCAGCACCGAGCGCGCGAAAGCGTATACCCGCAACATCTCCTGCAGCGCGAGTCTGGCCCGGGTTTCCGGATTCCCGGCGGAATTCAGGCCGACATATACCCGCAACGGCTCCATCACCCGGTCGGTGGGCATGATGGCCGCCATATGCCCCGCAGTGGGTCCCGATGAAATGAACCGCCTTCCCTGGCGTCCCAGGTCCACCCAGTCGATCAGCGATTCGGCGCTGCCGGTTTTCAACGGGTGGATCGGTCTTTCGATTTCCGGTTCCAGCAACGCGTCGATTTTCTGGTAAGACCGGTCGGCGGCCCGCAGCGCCAACCGCAGGATCACGCCGTTGATCAGCGACCAGAACAGGATGAACGCCACCAGCAGTCCCAGCACTTGCGAAATCCGCCGCGGAATGAAGTGCTGCAGCCGGAGCGACAGGAACCGCCAGGTTTGTCTGAAAAGCCGCGCCACAAGCAGCAGGCCGACAAACAGCAGCAGTGCGGCAGCGCCGACTACCAGCGGCCGAACGGCCGCGGTTTCCTCCATTGCCATGAGGGAGCGGATCGAATTTTGCCATCCGGATGCCTGCCACAGGAACGCCACGGCGGTCAAGCCGCAAATGGCCGCCGAGGAAAGTCGCAGGTAGAATTGCGTCTTCCGGTTCGGTGTCGGCAGCTCCAGGTAGGTCCATAGCCAGTATCCGAAAACGCCCGCCGCGTACCCGGCGGCCAGCGACAGACCGGCGATGACCCCCTGGAGGAATTCACTGCGCGGCAACAGGGGAGGCGTTAAGGAAAACGCGAAAAACAGCGTGCCCACCAGCAAACCGGTGGTAGAGAAACCGGCATTCAATTTCATTGGCACTCATCCGCGATTTGGATTGGAATATGGCGAACCCGATAAAGCGGGTCTTACCACCAATTTGTCGTTTTCCCAATCAAGATATTCAGGTCCGCTGCATGGCCACCTTTCGCCGGCCGCCGTGTCCGGAACCCGCAGAATTTTGGCATCACTGTCCACCGGCGACCGAATTTCATTGAAGGTTTTGTGGGGGATCATCGCTTCAAACTTCCTCCGCAGCGATTTTTTCCGCCTTGCGCTTGCGGGGTTTGGTCGTGGCGTGAGATGCAAACAACCGCTCCAGGTTTGCCAGCCGTTGCTGCGCCTCGGCTCCCAGGGGCGCTCCGGCACCGGTGATCCTGCGCACGAACTCCAGCAGCTCCTTTCCCTGCCAGGCTTGTCCTTGCAGCATTTTGGGAATCATTTTCAATGCGAGTGGTTCATCCAGCCGGAGCATTAAATACTGTTCGCGAACCTCCTGCTTGAATGCAGCCAGATCCCGTTCCAGGCCGTATTGGGCCCGGATGCGCCGCAGCATCTCGAATGCCC
This sequence comes from Desulfobacterales bacterium, assembly GCA_051155755.1. GTDB lineage: Bacteria > Desulfobacterota > Desulfobacteria > Desulfobacterales > SG8-13 > DAXETY01. The sequence goes on along the minus strand of DAXETY010000153.1, from coordinate 29,631 downwards.
GCTCGTCGGCGGCCTTTTCCGGCATGCGCACATAGATCAGCGCCCGGATCGCAGCGGCGCGCGCACCGCCTTGGTCCATATCGCGGCGCAGCTCCTCGATCCGGTGCTCGACGAAACGCCGGTGATCGACATCCCGGCCGGGGTGCGGTCGCAGGGGTTTATCGTCTGCGCGCAGTCCCAGAAAGGCTTGCAGCCAGGGTTGGCTGTACAGGGCAAAGAAGGCCTGCTCGGTGAGCAAATCCCGCCACACACCGTAGGACTTCAGCCCCAGCCGCATCCAGTCCGAAACGTGCTTTTCCCACTGCCGAAACATGTTGTCGCCGGCCGCCGGTCGGCGGTCATCCGCCGCCTTGCGGGCCGCCGTCTCCAGCAGCTGCATGAACGGGTTGCGATCGGATAAAAGTTCGTAGTCAAGCCGCAACGGGTGCATGCGCTGCAGCCATTCAGCGCTCTGCTCGTTGGCAAAAGAGCGCACGATCGGCTGGGCCAGCGTGCGGTAGAGCCCGCGGTTCACCTCGGACAACCGGGCGACCGCCGCAAAACAACGCTCGTCTTCGCGACTGTTTCCGCCCAGGTCGCGAATGTCGTCCAGGCTCCTGCGTTCGAAACGGGAGATGTGGTTACCGCGGGCCAGCTCGAAGTTGGCTTCCTGCGGCGTTTTTTCCCGGATCACGGCTTCGTAAAGGCCCGGGGGCAGGCAGTCGATCAGGTCGATATTCTCGGTGAACTCCTGATGCTCCTTCGTCGCCACGCGGCTTGACACGAAGATCCCCAGGTGGCCGACATTTTCGTGAATGCAGTAAACAATGGTCTGCCCGGCGGCCACTATGTCCTCGTCGCTGCGGTACAGGTCCGTTATCCAGCCGAGGGCCTGCTGGGGCGGTGTGATATTGTCGCCCCTGGAACACATGCAAACGATGGGCGAACGAATTTTTCTCAGGTCCAGCCGCACTCCGTCATCGGTGACCAACTCGGCGGAGCTGAGCTTGTTGCCCACGAAGAGATTGTCGACGATAAACTGCATTTCATCGCCGGTCAGCAGTACGTGTCCTCCCCACCAGCGCTCGAATCCCAGGTAACGCTGGGCCTCGGTATCGACATTGGCATACAGGTTGTACTGTTTGGACCATAGGGTGTTGGCGGGATTGAGGCTTTCGAAGTTTTGCACCAGCCAGGCCCCGTCGAAGGTGCCGTCTCCCAAGTCGCTGAAAAGGGTCGTGAGCCAGCTGCCGCCCAGCATGCCGCCGAGGTAGCGCATGGGGTTGGCGCCGCGCACTCCCGCCCAGTATGACAACGGCGATCCGGCCAAAATCAATGGTCCGCAAAGATCGGGATATTTGGCAGCCAGCATCATCAATGCCCAACCCGCCTGGCAGTTGCCGATCACCGTCGGTTTCCCCTCGGCGTCGGGATTCTGCTCGACCACCTTACGGATGAAAACCGCCCACGCTTCGATGACCGCATCGATGGTCTGACCCGGCTCGGGTTCCGGTGTAAAACCGATAAAGTAACAGGGGTGGCCCGCGCGCACGGCCTCGCCGATCTGGCTCTCGGGTTTGAAGCCGCCGATGCCGGGGCCATGACCGGCACGGGGATCGATAACGACAAAGGGCCGTTTTTGGTTGTCAATGACGGTGCCCCGGGGCGGGCGGATCCGCACGATTCCGTAGTTGACCGGTTGCGGCAGGCTTCGCCCCGACAAGATCAATTCGCAATCGAACTGCAATACATGGGGTACGGTTTGCACCATGTGTTCCAGGTACTGGTTGCCGCGTTGTCTCATGACATCCCAGTAAAGCACCGTGCGCTGGCCGGCGTCTACAAGGTATTCAGCCAGCTCGTTGAACGCCCCATTCGGGGCGAAAGAATTGCCTTTCGACATTGGATATCCTTTCATGACATGGTAACGTTTACCCCCGCAGCCATCAGCGCGGGCGACAATGGGTCTGGTTTGGCAGCGGTCGCACGCTGAACGCGGCGTTCAGGCCATAATGCTCACGCCTCCGTCTACATACAGGGTCTGGCCGGTGAGACGCCGCCCGTAGGGCGTCGCCAGAAACGCACAGGTGAAACCAACATCCATGATGTCCACCAACTCGCCCACCGGCGCCCGCTCCACCGCATCGTTTAACATGCGGTCGAAGTCTTTCAAGCCCGAAGCGGCACGGGTCTTCAGCGGCCCCGGGGAGATTGCGTGCACCCGGATTTTCCGGGAGCCGAGTTCATAGGCCAGATAGCGGCATACCGCTTCCAGGGCGGCTTTGACCGGCCCCATAACATTGTAGTCGGGCACCACTTTCTGGGCCCCGTGATAGCTCATGGCAAACATGGAACCGCCGTCTTTCATCAGCGGGGCCGCCAGGCGGGCCATACGGATAAAGGAATGACAGGAGATGTCCATGGCTGTGGAGAAGCCGGCGGCGGAACAGTTCAGCAGCCCGCCTTGAAGATCGTCCTTGGGCGCGAATGCGATCGAGTGCACCAGCACGTCCAGTCGACCCCATTCCCGCTCCAAGCGCTCGAAAACGGCTTCCAGTTCACCGCTCTTGGCCACGTCCAGCGGCATGAAAATCCCGGCCTCCAGTTCCTGCGCCAACGGCTCCACGTGGGGTTTGGCCTTTTCGTTGAGGTAGGTGACAGCCACCTCCGCACCCAGCTCCCGAAAGGCTTTGGCACAACCGTAGGCGATCGAGTGCGCGTTGGCGATGCCGATCACCAGCGCCTTCTTGTCCTTCATAGCCGGGCGTGGCACCAAGGTTTTCATCTGTTTCCTCCTTTGTATGTTTTCCATCAGAACTCGAAATTGACATGCGATCATCAACGCTTCTTTGGTGGGAATGATCCACACTGCGGACATCTGAGGCAGGTCCGGGGCAAGCAACATCGCACGACGAATCGGGCCAGGTTGTTGGTCTGATGCAGACGAACCGGTTCGATCCCTGATGCTATCAATGGAAATAGAAGGTTAAAAAATATCCTAAGTACGTTTCATATCCAACACAACGCCTCTAACACAAAAAAAATGAATGAATTCCATCAATCGCCGGCCGATGCGCCGACGGCGCAATGAACACCTGAAGTAAAATCCTGGTTTTTGGGGAGGGTGGTTAAAAGGACTGGACGATGAACTTATGCCTGTCTTCCACAGATTGCCTATCTTCGCGCTGTCGCCTTGCATACGGTGGCTCTGCGTATGAGTAGGTGGGAAAGGTTGACGGCATCGACATGAACCGCCATCGCCGAACTCCGCCCTGGATGAACACTGGTCCACTCAAAAAAACGGCCGCTCCCGAAAAGAGCAGCCGCTTGCAATGAATGTCTCCGCTAGGTACAGAAGCGCCCGCACTAAGCCCCTTCCTCCTCACCGACCGGCTCGCGGCCGCTCCAGAGAATATCCGGGCCTTCGGTCCCAAAAACCGGTTTTTCATTCCGTAAAATATCCAATAAAAGCAACGCCCGATCCGAGTTCAAATCTGTGTAATAATCCCAGCTGCCATCGGTGAAGTAAATGTTGATCCTGGTTGTTCCATTTCGATAATCCAATACGGTATATTCTTTGACGACTTTGATGGTGGCCATTGGATCACCTTCGCGGGTTTGCAGGTTTGCGATTCCAGTGTCAGGATACCACAATGTCCAAAAGAAGTTCATCCCTGACGCGATCAAGGCCGCTGTCAATCTTGTCGATCGACAGGTCTTGGGGCAATTCGACGGTTATGTCCATGGTGTAGATGGCCATGCCGCTTTCCGGTGCTTGAAGGATCCTGGATATCAGATTGACGATGTTGACATTGTTGTCGGCCAGATATCGGCTTACCTTGTACACGATCCCGGCCTGATCGGGCCCTTCAACGTGGATGTTGTGCAGCGAAACGGCTGTGGAAGGCCTTGTTCTTTCACCGCTCAGCGGTTTGAGATAGGCAGTGATACCTTTTTCCTTTTCGAGTCGGCGGCAATCGTTCAGCAGGTTGGTTTCCATGCTGCCTTCCTCTTGGCCGGCAAAGAGCAGCATGACCGTAAACTCGTCCGCTAAAAGCGTCATTGTTGAGTCTTCCAGATTGCATCCGTTTTCGTAGATGATCTTAGAAACGTCTGCAACGATCCCGGGGCGATCTTTTCCGAAGGCGGTCATGATAAATTTTTTGTTCATCATTTTTCTCCTTTTTTAGCATTCTGTATGGAAATACCGATCAAGGCTCCAGGTTTAATTCCTTTATCCTGCGATAAAGGGTCTTGCGCCCGATCCCCAGTATTTTGGCTGCCTCGGCTCTATAGCCGCTCACATGGTCGAGTACCTTCCAAATGTGCTCCAACTCGATTTCGGCCAGGGTCTGAAACGGCAACTCGGAAGCCCCGTTGTCAAGCCCGAAGACCAGGTCGGCAAGTAATTTCGATCGATCACCTGAAATCCACGATTTCCTGAAGCGTCCCGTGGCAACCCATAGCCTGCAAGTTGCCATAAGAATCGGGCAAATGTCAAAACGATATCGGTCCAATTTATTTCAACCCAAGGAGGTCTCCATGGCAGCATAGGAACAAGCCTACGGTTTTTAAATCGCCACCGTCACATTGATGGCATCGGTGTCTACTGGGAAAATCGGAAAGCAGATCCGAACCCTGGGGGCCCAAAAGCCCTATGCCTGCACCGACAAGGGCATCATTGATTCAGGCATCCCCGACCAGGTGGTCGAAGTCATCCGCCGGGATTGCGAAGTCGAGCCGGTAGTCTACGACAAGACACAGCCCAACCCCACCGATACCAATGTTCACAAGGGGCTGGATCTCTGTAAGCAAAACGGCTGTGACCTGCCCCACGACGTCTGCAACGTTATTCTGATGCGGCATGTCCAGCGCTTCGACATGGTCTCAAAATGGAACATTTCGTCGACATTGCCCTCGCAATGGGAGAGGTCGTGGATGGACCCTCCGTGCGCGCTGTGGCCGAGAAGACCCTGGAAGCGATTCGGACCCCGGGATGCCAAAAATTTTCTCTGGCAGCATCAAATTGATTTCCGCATCGTCTACGGGGACCTTCCGATCCGTGAAGAATGCAACGAAGTGATGCGCCGCTTGTGCAGCCTCAATCCGTCCGTCTTGTTTCCAACCATAACTGTAAACTGGGAAGTCATTGCGGGATTCAAAGAAGAAAAACTGCGCCGGGCCCTGTCCCTGTGGTTGAAGGAAGGTGGGATGATGCGCTGAAGATGGATCTGGATTCTCGCAGATTCGTTCAACCAATCAGGGGCTTGGAGGAATGTATTCTTTGAAATGGCAAGGATTTCGATGCCTCGAACCGAGATTTTATAAACAAGCCCGCCCGTGGAAACGCCCACCTTCATCAATCTTTCCTCAAAAGGAAGCTGGGTCGTTTTTGCGGCTATACGGCCGTTTTTAGCCTCAAAAACAAAGATATAGCCCCGAAAAAGGCTGATTTTGAACCTATATTAAAAATGTTTTCAATATCTTATCTTGGCCCGACCCCAATAAGATTTATCCCGACCCCAATAAGATTTTTGGCCCGACCCCAATAAGAACACAGGCGATCAAAAGCTACATCTACAACTTTGAACAGGAGTTCTCACAGGAAAAAGATTATTTTCACCTTCGCGGCCAGGATAACATCCTGCGCTATCTTCCGGTCGGCACCGTTTTGGTCCGGCTCCACGAGGATGACAGCCTGTTCGATGCACTGGGAAGAATCGCCGCCGCAAAAATATCGGGATGCGATCTGGTGATCAGTGTTCCGTCAGATTTAAACAACCGCGTCACCGGCTTCCTGTATGGCAGGGAAGGCAGACGGATCGTCGGCGACACGCCGGTGTTGCGCCAGACTGATTCGGAGTTGATTGAATATATGCCGAAAGTTCAACGGCTGCGTTATGCGTCTTCCGACCGCGTACCCGCCGCCGTTTGGGAGAAAGCGGCCCAAACGGGCTTTTATATCTCGAGGGCAAAGGTGTTCATGGAGGGACGCCTCGAGCTGTTGCAATATTTCCAGGAACAAAGCATCTGCGACAACTACCACAGATATGGCAATCTGGGAGAACGGGGACTGCTGCACGATACGGCACGATGAATTGGTAGCGTTCAAAAATTGATGGAATCGTAAAAAGTCCGTTTTAACCGTGTGTCATCCCCGCGCAGGCGGGGATCTCGAGTTTAACAAACTGTAATAACTAAGATTTCTAGATTTCCGTCTGCGCGGGAATGGCAGATTTGAATCTATTGGGACTTTTTACGACTACATCAAAAATTGAGGTAAAAAAGCCAGGCAAATACCGGAGAATAGCAGATTATCAATAACAAGGAGTTACGGCTTTCAGCGTAACTCCTTGTATTTACTGGTACGCCCGGCAGGATTCGAACCTGCGGCCTACGGATTCGAAGTCCGGCGCTCTATCCAGCTGAGCTACGGGCGCAAGATCTTTGCTTCCAAACCATTCTCCCCGGTTTTCAGTACCATCGGAAACCGGGGAGAATGGTTTGGGGTGAGCGATGGGATTTGAACCCACGGCCACCAGGGCCACAACCTGGTGCTCTACCGACTGAGCTACGCCCACCATATGGGAAACTTTATTTTCTTACCAGAAGCCGTTTTGCAATTCAAGAGGAAAACTTCGGTTTTCGGTTCGGCCTTGCCCCTCCGCGCACGCCGACGATGCACCCGACTGTTTTGCGGTCCATCCGGGAGTTGACGCCGCGGGGTTCCGTTACTATAACAGAACAGTTTTAAAAACGCCGTGGGGGAATCCCGCCAATGTCCGCATTTCAACTGTTTGTCATACGCGCCATTCTCGGAGTGGTGTTTGCTGTTATCGCCACACGCATGTGGTTCGGCGAGGTGGCCATTGGCTATGTGATCGGACTGGCCGTAATTATGGTGGGGCTGGCCTATTTTGCCGAGTATCTTCGACACCGCAAGCGGCGATAATCCCGCTGCCGAAACGAACCCTCAAAAACTCCATTGGTTCAATGCCGGTGGTGGAAAGGGTCAGACGATTCATCGCGTTGCATGCCTGGTCCAAATCCTTCGATCATGCGACCCACAACAGGAACTGTTCAGGAGCCAATAGGTTGAAACCGATTATCCTCGGCACCGCCGGCCACATCGACCATGGAAAGACTTCATTGATCCGCGCAGTCACGGGCACGGACACCGACCGCTTGAAGGAAGAAAAGCGGCGGGGGATTACCATCGAATTGGGATTTGCTTCACTGACGCTGCCCAACGGCCTGCAATTGGGCATCGTGGACGTCCCGGGGCATGAAAAATTCGTCAAAAACATGGTGGCCGGTGCTACCGGCATCGATATCGTCGCAATGGTGATCGCAGCCGATGAGGGGGTGATGCCCCAAACGCGCGAGCACATGGAAATCTGCACGCTGCTGGGGATTCAGCACGGTTTCGTCGTGCTGACCAAAACCGACCTGGTCGACGAGGAATGGCTCGAGCTGGCCATGGAAGACGTGCGCGATTTTACCGTCGGCACTTTTCTGGACAATGCGCCCATCGTGGCGGTCTCTTCCACCAAAGGGCAGGGACTGGACCGGTTTCTGGAAACCCTGGACACCCTTTGCCGCGATCTTCCGGAGCGGATCCGCTCGAGCCTGTTCCGACTTCCGGTGGACCGGGTGTTCACCATGCGCGGGTTCGGCACCGTCATCACCGGATCCCTGATTTCCGGGCGCGTTCAGGTCGGTGATGCGGTGGTCTTTTATCCCTCGGGCATCACTTCGAAAGTGCGCGGCATCCAGGTCCACAATGCCGCCGTCAATGCGGCCGAGGCCGGACAACGCACGGCCATCAACCTGCAGGGCCTGGAGAAAACCGCCATCAACCGCGGCGAAGTACTGGCCCATCCGGCAACATTGATTTCCAGCTACATGGTCGACGTGGACCTGCAATATCTCAAGAGCAACAAAAGACCGCTGAAAAACCGGCAACAGGTCCGCTTCCACACCGGCACCAGCGAGGTGCTGGGGAACCTCATGCTGCTCGACCATGACGAACTGGCGCCCGGAGAGGCCACTGTGGCCCAACTGCGGCTGGATGCACCGGTGGCACTGGTGAAAGACGATCGCTACGTAATCCGCAGCTATTCTCCGGTGCGCACCATCGGCGGAGGCCAGGTGCTGAACCCGGTGCCCGCCAAGCACAAACGCTTCCGAAAGGAAACGGTTCAGGGACTTCAAAAAATCGCCGCTCTGGCGCCCGAAGCGTTGGTGGATTACTGCGTGCAACAAAAAGGGTTCCAGGGCGCATCTTTGGCCGAGTTGGTCATCATGGCCAACATCTCCGAGAAAAAACTCGACCAGATCCTGCAAAACCTGCTTTCCCGGCAGGAGATCCTCCTGGTGGACCGCGAATCCCGCCTGTATCTTCATCAGAGCGCTTTTCAGCAACTACGCCATGAACTGCTGCAGAACCTGGAGGCCTACCATCGGCGCTCTCCATTGAAGGCCGGCATGCCCAAAGAGGAACTCAAATCCAAACTGCCTCCCGTGCTGAATCCGAAACTGTTCAATCTGTTGATGCAGCAGATGCTCAAGGAAAACCAGATCGAGGCATCCGAGGACACCGTGCGCCTGGCTTCCCACGAGGTCGCCCTGGGCGCCGACCAGGAAGACCTGCGCGAAAAAATCCAATCCGCCTATGAAACCAGCGGACTCCAGCCGCCCTATTTTCGAGAGCTGAGCCGCCAGCTCGATTCCGATCCGAACCGGGCCAAAGACGTTCTGATGCTGCTGGTCGAAGAAGGCAAACTGGTCAAGGTCAAAGAAGATCTGTATTTCGATGCGGCAGCGATACAGGACCTCAAGAAACGGCTGGTGGAATTTCTCACCGCGCACGGAGAACTTTCCACCCCGCAGTTCAAGGAAATGACCGGCGTCTCGCGCAAATACCTCATCCCTCTGATCGAACACTTCGACGCCCAGAACGTCACCATCCGTATCGGCGACATCCGCAAGCTGCGCAAAACATCCGGATAACCGTTACACCGCAACGATTGCCGGTTATTCATCCGGCAGGCAGGCGACCATCTCGGCGGCGATGTGATCCAGCAACAGCATCCCTTCGAGCGTCAACGCCCAGCGGCCGGCGTTGAAAGTCATCAATCCCCGGGAGCGAAACCGCCGTGTCAATGCCCCGAACAGATGATCGAAATCGGCTTGGAAACGCTGCCGGAAGTGTTCCGGATCGATGCCCGGGGTCTGCCGCAGACCCAGATAGACGGCTTCGACCATAGCCTGGTCCCGGGAAAGCGTTTCACAGCCTGCAACCGGAGCCGCCCCGCTTTCCAGGGCCTGCAGGTAGGCTGCGATGTCGGAGGGGTTCCAGCACCGCTCCGGCGGCACAAAAGAATGGGCGGCGGGTCCCAACCCCAGGTAGGGTTTAAAATTCCAGTACTTCAGATTGTGGCGGGATGCCAGCTGCGGCTGTCGGCAGAAATTGGAGACTTCGTACTGGTGGTAACCGGCGCTGCGCAGTTCCGCGATCAGAGTCCGATACAATGCCGCCGTGACCGGGTCGGCCACCGGGACGATGCGGCCCCTGTCGCGGTCCGCTGCCAGCGGCGTGCCCGCTTCGAAGGTGAGCCCGTAGCAGGAAAGGTGCTCCGGCGAGAAATCCAGCGCTGCTGCCAGCGTGGCTTTCCATCGCGCCGGCGTCTGTCCGGGAATGGCATAGATCAAGTCGATGCCGATGTTCTCGAAACCGGCGCTGCGGGCCCGGTGCAGCAGCTGCCGGGATTGGTTCGCGGTGTGCAGCCGGCCGAGAAGCTTGAGTTCATCCGGATGAAAAGACTGCACTCCGACGCTCAGACGATTGAGGCCGATCCGGCGATAGGCGTCCAACTGCGCGGCGTCGACGGTCCCGGGATTGACCTCCAGGGTGATTTCCGCATCGGGTGTCAAATGAAAGCAGCTGTGGATTTTGTTCAGCAGTGCTTCGATGGTTCTGGGCGTTAGCAGTGAGGGGGTGCCGCCACCGAAATAAACCGTGTCAACAATTGTATGACACTGTTGGCTTTGAGCGGAGATTTCGCGCTGCAGGGCCGCCGTAAAACGCGGCACCAGCGAGAGGTCGCAAATCGAATAAAAGTCGCAGTAGCGGCATTTGCGCACGCAGAAAGGCACGTGAATATAAAGGCCGATACCGTTCGTTCTGGCCTGTCCCGCCCGCGCGGGTAATGCGTCGCCGGTCACGGGCTATTTCCGGTCGAAGCCGCCCAGAAGGTGCATGTGCAGGTGAAAAATTCGCTGTCCCCCGCCGTATTCGACATTGAACAGCAGTTTATAACCGGATTGCGCCACGCCGCGTTTTTCGGCCATTTGGCGGCCGACGAAGATCATGTGTGCCACGACATCGGCATCCGAATCGGTCAGATCGTTGACACTGCGTATGTGTCGGCGGGGCACAATGAGATCGTGCACGGGATAGTGGGGATTGATGTCCTTGAATACAACCACGACGTCGTCCTGGTGCAGAAATTCCGTATCGGTCTTTCCGTTGACGATATTGCAGAAAACACACTTGTTTTGCTCGGCCATGTTCGGCTCCTTCGGCGGATTGCGTTACGAACGGGATCGATGCCAGGATCAATTAGACATCCTAAAGTTCGTCGGCGGCAATGTCAACCGGCGGCGAAGTACGATCTCCGCGGGTAAAGCGAAGATCCCAGCGGCCTTTCAAGGTGGGCGTCGTCAGAGCTTTGCGCAGTTGTTTCAGGAAGCGGGCCCGCGGCACCTGACGGGCGCCGAACCGCATCAGGTGGGCAGTGGTTACCTGGCAGTCCACAAAATCAAATTTCAGGGCCTGCAGGAAGCGAACCAGCGTCACCAGCGCCACGCTGGATGCGTTGCTGGAGATGCTGAACATCGATTCGCCGAAGAAGGCTTTGCCCAGCGACACCCCGTACAAGCCGCCGACCAGGCGTTCTTCCTGCCATGTTTCCACCGAATGGGCGTAGCCGGCACGGTGCAATTTCACGAAAGCCGTGATCATCTCGTCCACGATCCAGGTCCCCTCCCCCTGCTCCTGCCGGGTCCGTGCACAGGCTCGAATGACCTGTTCAAAGGCGGCGTCCATGGTTACCGCGAAGCGGTCCTGCTTCAAAATCTTTCTCAAGGTTTTCGATACGTGCAGTTCGGTGGGATACAGAACCAGTCTCGGATCGGGGGACCACCACAGAATCGGCTCATCTTCAGCGTACCATGGGAAAATGCCCATGCGATAGGCCAGCAGCAGCCGTTCCCGGCTCAAATCTCCGCCAACGGCCAGCAGGCCTTCGCGGGTGGCATAGTGTGGCGGCGGAAACGCAATTTTTTCGGAAAGGAGGAAAACCGGCATTACGATGCAGCGGGACCGGGTCGCAAAAACCGGCCCGGCCCCGCATCTGATTGGTTTTTCAACCGGGTTTTATTGAAACACCAGCTCGCCGTCTTTCAGATCGACGGTGATCGCGCCGCCTTTGTTCAGGCGGCCGAACAGGATCTCGTCGGAGAGCTTGTCCTTGATCTCGGATTGAATCAGGCGGCCCAACGGACGGGCACCGTAGGTTGCGTCGTAGCCTTTCTTGGCCAGGTGGCGTCGTACCTCCGGGGTAATCGTGAGGCTCACGCGGCGGGTGGCCAGCTGCTCGTTCAACTCGCGGATGAACTTGTCAACAATCAATTCCATGATTTCCAGGCTCAAGGCGTGGAATGTGATGATGCCGTCCAGTCGGTTGCGGAATTCCGGGCTGAAGAATTTTTCCACAGCACGCTGCCCCTTGGATTCGGCGTCCTTGAGGCCCTCGCCGAATCCAATCGACCGCGAGCTCATCTCCCGGGATCCCGCATTGGAGGTCATAATCACGATGACGTTTCGAAAATCGGCCTTGCGGCCGTTGTTGTCTGTCAGGGTGGCATGGTCCATGACCTGAAGCAGGATGTTGTAAAGATCCTGGTGGGCTTTTTCGATTTCGTCCAACAGCAGCACGCAGTAAGGATGCTTGCGGATGCCGTCGGTAAGCAGCCCGCCCTGGTCAAAGCCGATATAACCCGGCGGCGCTCCGATCAACCGCGCCACGGTGTGCTTCTCCATGTATTCGCTCATGTCGAAGCGCATGAATTCCACACCCAGGATGCGGGCCAGCTGCTGGGAGACCTCGGTCTTGCCCACGCCGGTGGGCCCGGTGAACAGAAACGATCCCACCGGTTTGCCGGGTGACCCCAGTCCGGCCCGGGACCGCTTGATGGCCGTCACCAGCGATTGGATGGCCTCATCCTGGCCGAACACCACACTGAGCAACTCCCTCTCGAGATTTTCCAGCTTGATGCGATCCGAGGAGGAAACGCTGCGGGTGGGAATCCGGGCCATTTTAGCAATGATCTTTTCGATGTCGGTCGGATTGATCCGTTTGCGGCGCGGCGAACCGGTCAGGCGCACGTAGGCGCCGGCTTCGTCGATCACGTCGATGGCTTTGTCGGGCAGATAGCGATCGTTTAGAAATTTGGCGCTCAGCTCGGTAGCCGATTTCAGCGAAGCATCGGTGTACTCGATGCCGTGGTGCTCTTCGTAACGCGACTTGAGTCCCTTTAGAATCTGAATGGTCTCCCGAACCGGCGGCTCGGAAATCTCGATTTTTTCGAAACGACGTGTCAGGGCCCGGTCTTTTTCGAAGTGGTTTTTATACTCTTCGTAAGTCGTGGAACCGATACACCGGATCTCTCCGGTGGCCAGCACGGGTTTGAGAATGTTGGATGCGTCCATGGAGCCGCTGCTGGTGGCACCGGCGCCGACGATGGTGTGGATCTCGTCGATGAACAAAATCGCCTTGGGAATGCGCTGCAGGGCCTGAATCACCCCCTTGAGGCGCTGCTCGAAGTCTCCGCGGAATTTGGTGCCCGCCAGCATTCCGCCCAGATCCAGCGAATAAATCCGTACGCCTTCCAGCAAATCCGGCACCTTGCCCTCCTGGATTTGCTGGGCCAAACCCTCGGCCATCGCGGTTTTTCCCACGCCGGGGTCGCCTACGAAAACCGGGTTGTTTTTCCGGCGCCGGCACAGCACCTGCATGGTGCGTTCCATCTCGAGCTCGCGGCCGATCAACGGATCGAGACGCCCTTCGGCAGCCATCTCGACCAGATCAACCGTGTAAAGTTCGAGCGGATCGCCCTTTTTCTTTTTCTGCTGTTGGCGGCGGTCGGTGCGGGCAAAGCCTCCGGCGCCTTCCTCGAAAGATGCCGGTTTGGACATTTCGTGGGAGATGTAGTTGAGCACATCCAGCCGGCTGATGCCCTCCTGCTGCAGAATGTAGGCCGCATGGGAATCTTTTTCCAGAAAAATAGAGGCCAGGATGTCGCTGACTTCGACCTCCTGCTTTTCAGCCGATCGCACATGGTTGACCGCGCGCTGGATCACCCGCTGAAAGGCGATGGTCTGCTGCAGCACGTACTCGTTGCCTTCGGGCACCCGTTCCAGCTTGGCGTTGAAGAATTCCTCCAGGGCCTTGGTCATGTTTTCAATACTACCGCCGCAGTTTTCGATGATCTCGATACCGGCGCTGTCGTACAGGATGGCGAACAAAATATGTTCGATGCACACGTATTCGTGACGCCGTTTTTTTGCCTCTCTGACTGCCAGGCCGAGTGTGACGCTGAGTTCTTTACTGATCATGACTCAATCTTTCTCCATGGTGCATCTAAGCGGAAACCCGTTTTCTCTGGCGAGAGCGTGCACGGCATCCACTTTGGTTTCGGCAATTTCGTAAGCATATACCCCGCAAAGTCCGACACCGGCATTGTGAACGTTCAACATGATCCGGGTCGCCTCTCCGGTGGACTTTTTAAAGACCGTTCTCAAGACCTCGACGACGAATTCCATGGTCGTGTAATCATCGTTTATCAGCAACACCCGGTACATCGGCGGTTCGGTCACCTGATCTTCGGTTTGCGATTCCGTATCGCCTTCGTATTCGGGGTTGTATTCCGTCATCGATGGGATTTCCAAGCGAATTCGTCGGGATTGATCCTCGCCTTGCGACTTTGAATATAATCACCGGCATGGAAGATTGTAAAGGGCGGGACCGGCTCTTTGCCTCCGCACCCGCGATTTATGATACCATGATCCGGAAGGTGCGTCTATCGTTTCCAAAACGCGCCGCTCCCGAAGACACCGATGCGCCGGCTTCTCGCGGTATCTCGAGCGCCGGGCGACGTCGGGGACCGGAGGATTTGATCCCGTTATTTTCCTGCCTGCCGCCGGCAGTCGGAACCGTTCCGTTTCGACCGGAAAAGGCCGGCGGACCCGCTGTAGGGATCGAATTTAGCGTCCGCAGCATTTTTTGTATTTCTTACCGCTCCCGCATGGACAGGGGGCATTGCGGCCGACCTTTTTCTGAGCGCGCTTGACCGGCTTTTTCTTGGGTGCCTCACCGCCGCCGCCGGAATAGCTGAGGTTTTGCTCACGCGGTTTGTTCATCTCCCGCATGGTTTGCGGTTCGGCCAGTTGGATGCGGTATAAAATCGCCAGGGTCTCTTCCTTGACCCGGGCAATCATGTCCTGGAACATCTCAAAGCCTTCTTTTTTGTATACGATCAGCGGATTCTGCTGGGCATAGCCCCGCAGACCGATGCCCTCTTTGAGATGATCCATGGAAAGCAGGTGGTCTTTCCAAAGGTTGTCCACGGTCTGCAGCATGACGATGCGCTCGAGCTGGCGCATCTCCTCGGTGCCGATGCTCTGCTCCCGTTCGCGATACTTTGCGACGGCCTCGTCGGCGATCCACTGTCCCAAACCTTCCGGACTCAGGCCGTCCAGGGTTTGTTCATCAGGATCGGGCAGCCGGAAATTGAACTGCTTGAAAACCGCATCGCTCAGCGCCTTCCAATCCCATTCTTCGGCCGGCAGGCGCTCTTCGGCGAAAGAAACGGCGATTTCGTCTGATTTTTCTTCGACCATCTCCATGACCGATTCGCTGAGATCTTTGCCGAACAAGGCCTCCCGCCGCTGCCGGTAAATCACCTCCCGCTGCTGGTTCATCACATCGTCGTATTCGAGCAGCTGCTTGCGAATTTCAAAGTTGTGGGCCTCCACCCGCGTCTGGGCGTTTTCGATGGCCTTGGAGATCAACCCGTGTTCGATGGGCTCGCCCTCCTGCATGCCGAGCTTGTTCATGATCGAGGTGATGCGCTCACCGCCGAAGATGCGCAGCAGGTCGTCTTCCAGAGACAGATAGAAACGGGAAGACCCCGGATCTCCCTGGCGGCCGGAGCGCCCCCGCAGCTGGTTGTCGATGCGGCGGCTTTCGTGGCGTTCGGTGCCCAGAATGTGCAGGCCGCCCAGATCGGTGACCCCCTCGCCGAGAACGATGTCGGTACCGCGACCGGCCATGTTGGTGGAAATGGTCACCGCGCCCTTTTGACCGGCCATGGCGATGATTTCGGCCTCTTTTTCATGGTTTTTGGCATTCAACACCTCGTGCTGGATGCCCCGTTTTTTAAGAACCTTGCTGAACTGCTCGGAAACATCGATGGACACGGTGCCCACCAGCACCGGCTGGCCGCGCTGATGCAGCTCGATGATCTCCTCCAGGGCGGCATCGTATTTTTCTTTGCGGGTTTTGTAAATGACGTCGGAAAAATCCGTCCGGATCATCGGTTTGTGCGTGGGCACCACCATGACTTCCAGGTCATAGATTTTCTTGAACTCCGGGGCCTCGGTATCGGCGGTACCGGTCATGCCGGCCAGCTTGTCGTACATCCGGAAGTAGTTCTGAAAGGTAATGGTGGCCAGGGTCTGATTTTCATTTTCAATTTTGACGCCTTCTTTGGCCTCCAACGCCTGGTGCAGGCCTTCGCTGTAGCGCCGTCCCGGCATCAGCCGGCCGGTGAACTCATCGACGATGATCACCTCGCCGTTCTTTACGATGTAATCCACATCGCGTTTGAAAAGCGTGTGGGCCTTCAAGGCCTGGTTGACGTGATGCAGCAGCTCGATGTTCTTCGGGTCATAAATGTTGTCGGTCTGCAGCATTTTTTCAGCCCGGGCGACGCCCTCCTCGGTCAATGTCGCAGCACGGGCCTTTTCATCGATGGTGTAGTCGGTTTCTTTTTTCAGATTCGGTATGATGTGGTTGACCTGATAGTAAAGATCGGTGGAACGCTCGGCCGGACCGGAAATAATCAACGGCGTGCGGGCCTCGTCGATCAGGATGCTGTCGACTTCGTCCACGATGGCATAATGCAGATCGCGCTGCACCAGGGTGCTGCGGTCGAATTTCATGTTGTCGCGCAGATAATCGAAACCGAACTCGTTGTTGGTTCCGTAAATAATGTCGGCCTCATAGGCCTGCTTTCGCTCGGCGTCGCTGAGGCCGTGAAGAATCGTTCCGGTGGTCATGCCCATGAATTCAAAGATTTTCCCCATCCACTCGGTATCGCGCCGGGCCAGGTAGTCGTTTACCGTAACGATGTGAACGCCATTGCCGGTGAGCGCATTCAAATAGGCCGGCAGGGTCGCCACCAGGGTCTTACCTTCACCGGTTTTCATCTCCGCGATTTTGCCCTGGTGCAATACGATACCGCCGATCAGCTGCACATCGAAATGACGCATTTTCAGTGCGCGCACCGAAGCTTCCCGCACGGCGGCAAAAGCTTCGGGCAGCAGATCTTCCAGCGGCTCGCCGTTGTCGAAGCGCCGGCGGAAATCCGCGGTCAGGGCCCGCAGCCCGGCGTCGTCCCGACCCTGCATCTCGGGTTCCAGCGCATTGATCTGCTCTACCAGCGGTTGCAGCCGTTTGAGCTCCCGCTCGTTCTTGCTGCCGAACACTTTCGTCAGAAAACT
This sequence comes from Desulfobacterales bacterium, assembly GCA_051155755.1. GTDB lineage: Bacteria > Desulfobacterota > Desulfobacteria > Desulfobacterales > SG8-13 > DAXETY01. Next base: position 12,803 of record DAXETY010000153.1, on the reverse strand, counting down.
GGCAATCATGGAATTGATATGACCTTTTGTTTACATACACGGAGATGACGGCAGCCCTCTGGAACCACCGCCGGACAAAATCGTTACCGATTTTCTGGGCGCATCGACAACCAAACGCAGCCAAACGGTAATCACGATTCGGGAATTTCCATCAGAGAAATGAGGATCGGGGGCACTTTCACCGGTGCGATGCGCCAGTGCGGTCCGAACCGCAAAACGTTCGTATTATAACACATTCAAGATTGATTTCAAGCGGTTATTTCCGAGACAACCGGAAGTGCGAGTCGTCCGGGAGGGTCGTTGCAACACCGATGTTCCGGATAACCAGATACCCGGGAACATCACGCAGCGCACAAGCTATTTTTGTTTTTTCGGCGATGCCGAAAATCAACTCCGCCCGCTTCGCGGGCAGGCTTTGATGCTTGCTGAGCACGGCCGCACCTGCGAGGGCGTGCACGGAGTACATCGCAGCCGCAAATCGAGCCATGGCGTCAAGAATCCCGCCGCATCGGCGGAACTCAGCGGGCAAAGGGTCATTCCTGGATGAAAATCAGTTGAGGATGTACTTCTCTGGGTTAACCGGAATTCCGTTCAAGTGAACTTCGTAGTGTAAATGCGGTCCGGTACTGCGGCCGGTATTTCCCATCAGCGCAATGGTCTCGCCGCGTTTGATTGCCGTTCCGCGCTTGACGAGAATTTTGTCGAGATGGCCGTATCGGGTCACCATGCCATGACCATGGTCGATGGAAATAAAATTGCCGAACAACCCCTTGGAACCGGCATGGGAGACCACGCCGTCGGCAGTGGCCACGATCGGAGAGCCCTTGCGGTTGGCGATGTCGAATCCCTTGTGGAATTCTCGTCGACCGGTGAAGGGAGAAATCCGGTAGCCGAAGCGCGAAGTTGTCCAGCCCTGGCACGGGCGAATTGCCGGGGTGGATGCCAGAAGATTCTGCTGTTCTTTGAGGTGGTTGAACAGAGCCTGGAAACCGCGCCCCTGGTTGACGGAAGCAATCTGCAGCTGTTCGACCTGCTCGTGCATTTCACGCAGAAGGCTGTTGTGCTTCTGGTTCAGCGGTATTTGTGTATCGAGGTCTTCGGGGATCGACCCGCCCACACCGAACAGGTTGCCCTGATCGTCGGGACTTTCAAGGTTGGCGATGATGCGAATCTTTTTTTCGAAATTGTTCAGATCGACAAGATGGGCCTTCAACTCGGCGATTTCTTCGGCAAAATCCTGGATCTGCTGGCGCTGGCGCATGATTTCGTCAGTCTGACTCACCAGCGTCGATGCGTTTTTGGAAGAGTGAACGGCCTCGACTTTCAACTGGTAATAGTCGTAGGCCATCAGGCCGGCCGAAACCAAACAGGCCACCATGAAAAAACGTAAAAATGCGGCGGAAATCGTCAGATGTTTGGCGGATGAGCCGGAGTTGCTAAGGATTACCAAAGATATTTTTTTTCGCATCACAGAAACATCCCAATCATTGAATTGACAAACCTTACGTCCCCGGGCTTTCGGGCTTGCCCCTGCGAACTTGACCGCAGCCACAGGCGCATCAAACCGGGACACATAACCGATGTAACGTGATCTCCGAATCCTCGAGCTTCTCTGCAACCTCCTTTAAACAAAAACCTTCGGAGACGAACTCCGAAGGCGACGATTTAATGACTTCGGCAACCTGGCAGTCATGGCCTTGCGGCTGTAGACCCATGGTTTTGCGTCGTCGCCTTTCGGAGACTTTGCCCTTTCCGTGGTTACATATTTTGTTACAATCATAACCGATCCCGCCGCAATTGTCAATTGGTTTCCCAAAATGGGGTCCGTTTGCTTCCATTTGGGATGCGGAGTCGCAACGATCAGCTACGGGAAATGCCTGCGGCAGCGCACTCAAACGCCCACACCGGCTCCGGAGGCAAGCGGTATTTGAACCACCGCCTCCGGAGGTGCATCCGGCTGGGACCGGATGGATCGGTTACGCGATGCCCAGGCGGAACTTAAGGGATTTGAGCGTGTTTTTCATGAGCATGGTGATGGTCATCGGCCCGACCCCGCCCGGTACCGGTGTAATATAGCCGGCGATCTCTTTGGCTTTTTCGAAGTCGACATCGCCTTTGAGTATCGCGATTTTCTTTCCGGTTTTCTCACTGATTTTTTCACCGACGCGGTTCACCCCGACATCGATGACACAGGCACCGGGCTTGATCCACTCCGGTTTGACCAGATCGGGCACGCCCGCAGCCACAATCAGGATGTCGGCACGTTTACAGTGAGCCGCCAGGTCTTTGGTGCGGGTGTGGACCACCGTCACGGTGGAGTTGGCACCCGGTCCTTTTTGCAGCATCATGTTGGCAATCGGTTTCCCCACGATGTTGGAGCGGCCGACCACCACGACTTCGGCGCCGCTGGTTTCCACACCGGCGCGCACGATCATCTCCTGGATGCCGGCCGGCGTGCAGGGCGGAAATTTGACTTCGCTGCCGCCGATCATCAATCGGCCGACATTGACCGGATGGAAGCCGTCCACATCCTTGTCCGGGTCGATGGCATTGAGCACCTTCTTCTCGTCGACGTGCTTGGGCAAAGGCAATTGAACAAGTATGCCGTGGATGGAATCGTCTTTGTTGTACTTGTCGATCAAAGCCAAAAGGTCTTCCTCGGAGATGTCCACCGATTGGCTGTCCTGCACTTCCTTGAAGCCGACCCTGTGGGCGGTCTTGATTTTCAGGGTAACGTAGGAAATCGAAGCCGGGTTCTCACCCACCAGAATGGTGACCAGACCGGGTACCATACCGTGTTTTTCCTTGATCTCGGCGACTTCTTTGGTAATTTCCTCCAGAATTTCTTCCCGAATTTCCGTACCTTTAATGAGCTTTGCCGACATCCTCCACCTCCTTAAATTGATGGTTTTAATTCTCTACAGCAAAAACAAAACTGCGGTACTCCTAAATCAATCCAGTCCGTATTGTCAACAATCCAGTCTCTAAAGCGGATACGGCACCGCAGATAATCCGGCTGTTTCTTCGAACCCGCACATCAAGTTCATGTTCTGCACGGCCTGTCCGGCTGCGCCTTTGACCAGGTTGTCGATGGCTGCGATCAGCACCAGTCGGCGTGCAGCTTCATCGATCCGAAAACCGATGTCACAGTAATTGGTACCACGGACATGTCGGGTTTCCGGCAAAACGCCCTGCCCTCGCAGACGGATAAACGCACACCCCTCGTAAGCATCCTCCAGGCAACGCCGGATATCAGCGGCAGAAGCCCCGTCTCTCAAAGTCGCGTAAACGGTGGTCAACATGCCGCGTGACATCGGCACCAGATGGGGCACAAAGGTCAAATGAACCGAAGCACCCGCCTCCCGGCTCAAGACTTCTTCCATTTCCGGATTGTGGCGGTGTTCGGTGACCTTGTAAGCTTTGAAGGACTCGGTCACTTCGCAGTAAAGCGTCGCCAGGGCGGGCGACCGGCCGGCACCGCTCACCCCGGATTTGGCATCGGCAATCAAGGACCCGGTATCCACCAGCTGATTGCGAACCAGAGGCACCAGCGGCAACAGCACGCTGGTTGGATAGCAGCCGGGATTGCCGATCAGGTCGGCGGCGGCAATGTCACTGCGATAGATCTCGCTGAGTCCATACACCGATCGGGACAGCAGTTCGCGAGCGGTATGCGGTTGATAATGGGCCTCGTAACGCGTGGCATCCTGAAAACGGAAATCGGCCGAAAGATCGACGACCCGGCAACCGCGATTCAGCAGTTCCGGCACGATTTCCATCGGCAGCTTGTGCGGCAAGGCGGTGAAGACCACCTCGGCCTTTTGACCGATCCGTTCCGGGTCGAATCGTTCGCATTTCAGATCGATCACGCTGCCCAGCGCCGGATAAATGGATGCCAGGTCGCTGCCGGCGTAGTTGCGCGAAGTAACACAGCTCAATTTCACGTTGGGATGGCCGGCCAGGATCCGTACCAGTTCGACCCCGGCATAACCGGTGGCTCCCACCACGGCGACGTTCGTCATACCGCTTCCTTTCCGCAATCATCCTTTTACCGAAACTGAGCGTTTCAAATTTTCAAAATGCAGCAACCGCGACAAACGCTCAAATCCGATCCGGGCAGCAGACCCATAAACGGCGGGTTATCATGCCTTTAACAGAGTTGCCGGGCAATTTCAAGATAAGCAACGCTGCCGGCTTGACAGGTTCGAAAAGGTGATTAGAATTAATCGCAAAGACGGTATATAACCCATTAATAATACATTGGATTGCAATCATCGCTGTATTTCTTGACAGCAGGCTGGTTCTCGTTTTTGGATTTTCGGTTTCGAAAACCCGATGCCACCCTGTAAATCGGCTGTCAGTGATGTTGGAGAATTCGGATGCGCAAACATCATCGTCCTTTTGTCGGTATGCCAATCCGTTTCAACGATGCGGTCCACATTGAAGCCGATCCCGTCCCAGTACTCGCCTGTGAGCCATCTGCCGGATTTCGGACAGGCATCAAGCCTCATCCCTCGAACGGCTGTCCTTTTCGGCCCGACCATCCTTTTCCTCAATAAGGGGATCGATTCCGTTCTGCGGAACACGCTTGGAATGCAATCATAACGAGACCGACTCGTTGCCGTACCGACGCTACTAAATTTCAAGCAACAGATGTTTTCAAACCCCGGCAGGCCTGTGCACGCCTGCTGCGAGAATCCACTCAAGGAAGGAGGTTTCTGAAGCAATGAAAATTCGACCCCTCAACGACCGAATTCTGATTTCAAGAATCGAAGAGGAAAAGAAAACCGCCGGCGGTATTATTATTCCCGACACCGCCAAAGAAAAACCCCAGGAGGGCACCGTCATCGCAACCGGTCCCGGTAAAATGGGCGAAGACGGCAAGCGGATCCCGATGGACATCAAGACGGGGGACCGGGTGCTGTTTTCCAAGTATGCCGGTACGGAAATCAAAATCGACGGTGTCGAACATGTATTCATGAAGGAAAGCGACATACTCGGGATCCTGAATTAGCGTCCGCTCCACAATGACAAGTTTGCGGAAGAGACCGACGCCGCCGGCATTGATTCGGCTGCGGAGTTGTTTGCCGCAGCTGCCGGTGCCGTGTCGACCGTGCCGCTCAACCCGGTTCGGTGAGTCTCGAAGCGATCATGGTCATGTGCGCATCGGCCGTTTGGTCGGATCAAACCATTCGCAAATGGACACGTAACGGTGTCCAATCAAACGGAGGTAAAAATAATGCCTGCGAAAATGATTTCATTCGGGACATCGGCCAGGGAGCGTATGCTCCGGGGGGTAAATCACCTGGCCAACGCCGTCAAAGTGACCTTGGGCCCGAAAGGTCGCAATGTCGTCCTGGAAAAATCCTTTGGATCACCGACCGTAACCAAAGACGGTGTTACGGTGGCCAAAGAGATTGAGTTGTCGGACAAATTCGAGAACATGGGCGCTCAAATGGTGAAGCAGGTCGCCAGCAAAACCAGTGATGTCGCCGGTGACGGCACCACCACGGCCACGGTCCTGGCCCAGTGCATTTACAACGAAGGCCAGAAACTGGTGGCGGCCGGTGCCGGCCCGATGGCCTTGAAACGCGGTCTCGAAAAGGGGGTTGCGGCCGTCGTCGAAGCGCTGAAGAAACAATCCAATCCCACCAAGGACAAAAACGAAATCACCCAGGTCGGTGCGGTTTCCGCCAATAACGATTTGATGATCGGTCAGCTGATTTCCGAAGCCATGGAAAAGGTGGGCAAAGAAGGCGTTATCACGGTGGAAGAGGCCAAGGGCATGGAAACCACCCTGGACGTAGTCGAAGGCATGCAGTTCGACCGCGGCTATGTTTCACCCTATTTCGTCACCCAGGCCGAAAAAATGACGGTGACCCTTAACGACCCCTACATCCTGATCCATGAAAAAAAGATCAGCAGCATGAAAGACCTGCTGCCGCTGCTCGAAAGTGTGGCGCGCCAGGGCAAACCGCTGCTGATCATCGCCGAAGACGTGGAAGGCGAAGCCCTGGCCACGCTGATCGTGAACAAGCTGCGGGGCACGCTTCAGGTCGCAGCCGTCAAAGCTCCTGGATTCGGTGACCGCCGCAAGGCCATGCTCGGCGATATTGCCGTTCTCACCGGCGGTCAGGTGGTCTCCGAGGAAATGGGTATCAAACTGGAGAATGTCACCACCGCGGATCTCGGCAAGGCCAAAACCGTCAAAATCGACAAAGACAACACCACCATCGTCGACGGGGCCGGCAGCCGTGAGTCCATCGAAGGTCGCATGAAACAAATCCGCGCCCAGATTGAAGAAACCACCTCGGATTATGACCGTGAAAAGCTGCAGGAACGGCTGGCAAAACTGGTGGGCGGAGTGGCCGTGCTCAACATCGGTGCCGCCACCGAAACCGAAATGAAAGAAAAGAAAGCCCGCGTGGAAGATGCGCTCAACGCCACCCGGGCCGCCGTGGAGGAAGGCGTCGTGCCCGGCGGCGGCGTCGCTCTGGTTCGCTGCATTTCGGCCCTGGAAGCCGTCAAGGTCAGCGGGGACGAAAAACTCGGGCTGAAAATTCTGCGGCGGGCGCTGCAGGAGCCGCTGCGGCAGATCGCGCACAATGCCGGCTTCGACGGCTCGGTTGTCATCAACAAAGTGCTGGACGGCAAAGCGGATTTCGGTTTCAACGCCGCCAGCGGCGAATTCGAAGGCCTGGTGGCCGCCGGGGTCATCGACCCGACCAAGGTCGTTCGTTTTGCGCTGCAGAACGCCGCATCGGTGGCCGGCTTGATGATCACCACCGAGGCGATGATCACCGAAAAACCGGAAAAGAAGAAAGGCGCCCCGGCGATGCCGGATATGGACGAGGACATGTATTAATCTTCGTTCACAAATGGGCCTTTTTCGCTGCATTTCGGTCCCGCGGGGATTTCCCGCGGGATCGTTTTTTTTAAGCATCCATCAAAGGTTTGAAGAGCCAGTGAAATTGAGGTATAATAAAAGATTGGATTCGGTGGCTTGGATCTTTACATCCGAAATGTAGTGCGGGTATTTTATCGAGAGGAATTTTTTGAATGCCGGTTTACGAATATGAGCACCTGGAGAAATCCTGCAGCCGGGGGGCGGTTTTCGAGGTGCGCCAAACCCTGGAAGAAGCCGCTCTGACCGCCTGCCCCGAATGCGGGGGGCCGGTGAAAAAAATCCTGTCGCTCAATTTCGTCAGCACCCCCAAATGCAATTCCGAACTGCGCGACATGGGCTTTACCAAGCTGGTCCGGCGCGACGACGGCGTTTACGAAAATGTCACCCGCCGCGGCAGCGAAAGCCGCTACATGCAGCGCGGCAAGCCCGAAACCATGCCGCACATCCACAAGACCATCAGCGATTGAAACCGCAGCAGGCTGTGCGGAAATGACCAATCGGATTAAGACCTTTCGGAGCAAAACACGCGGTTGCGGGGTGTACCAACGGGAGGCCGGCGAACCGGCAAAAGGGATAACGGGCAAAACGAGGCTCACCCCCCCAGGTAGGCCTTCTTGACTTCCTCGTTTTCCAGCAGTTCGCTGGATGGACCTTCCAGCACCAGGTTGCCGCTTTCCAGCACGTATCCGCGCCGAGCGAACTTCAGGGCCATGCGGGCATTTTGCTCCACCAGCAAAATCGTGGTGCCTTCCTGGTTGATCTCTTTGAGCGCCTCGAACACGCTGACCATCAACAGCGGGGCGAGCCCCATGGAGGGTTCGTCGAGCAGCATGATGCGGCGCCCGCTCATGAACGCCCGACCGATTGCCAGCATTTGCTGTTCGCCGCCGCTCAGGGTGCCGGCTTTCTGAATTTTGCGTTCTTCCAGCCTCGGAAATATCGAAAACACCTGCTCGATGTCGACCGGAATCCGGTCGCGGTCCTTGCGCGCAAAGGTGGCCAGCTGCAGGTTTTCCAGGACGGTCAGGTTCCCGAACAGGCGCCGTCCTTCGGGCACGTGGGAAATGCCCAACTCGCTGACCACTTTTTCGGGGGGATAACTCAGCAGGTCCTTGTCTCCGTAAGTCATGCGCGTATCTCTGGAAACCGGCACCATCCGTGAAATCGCCCGCAGGGTGGTACTTTTGCCGGCGCCGTTGGCTCCGATGATGGTGACGATCTCTCCGTCTTCGATCTGGAAGTCGATGCCGTGCAGGGCTTTGATCCGGCCGTAAGAAACTTGAAGGTTTTCCACTTTCAGCATTACTCGATGACCTCCTTGCCCAGGTAGGCGTCGATCACTTGTGGATTGCTCTGAATTTCTTCCGGCGTGCCCTCGGCAATCACCTCGCCGAACACCAGGGTTTGAATGGTCTCACACAGTTCCATGACCATCCGCAGACGATGCTCGATGAGAAAGATGGCCAGGTCGAGTTCGCGGTGGACCCGGCGAATGATCTTCATCATGGACAAGAGCTCTTCGGGGTTCATCCCGGCAGTGGGCTCGTCGAGAAACAACACCTTCGGCCGCATGGCCAGCGCCCGGGCCATTTCCACCCGGCGTTGATCCCCGTAGGGCAGGTTCAAAACATTCTGATCGGCCAGATGCGCAATGCCCACCAGCTGCAAAAGTTCGCGGGCAATCGTTTCGGATTCTTCTTCTTCCCGGTGCCGCTTGGGGGTGCCGAAAAAAGCGCCGAACAAACCGTAGGTCAGCCGGGAGTACCGTGCCATCTTCACATGCTCGAGCACGGTCATGTGACGCCACAACAGCAGATTCTGAAACGTGCGGCCCAGTCCGCGGGAAGCGATCTGATGGGGCTGCATGCCTACGATGTTTTCCCCTTCCAGAAGGACGGTGCCCTCTGTGGGCCGGTGAATGCCGGTAATCAGGTTGAAGATCGTGGTTTTACCCGCTCCGTTGGGCCCGATGAGACCTTGAATGTGTCCGGCTTCGATTTGCAGATTGTAATCGTGTACGGCCCGCAGTCCGCCGAAATAATGGGTCATACTCTGCACCGCCAGCAATGCCATGGCTACACCTCGTCTCGATGCGGACGGATTCGCGGCTGAATGACCTTTTTCACGTTAAACTCCGTAAATGCGATCAATCCGGTGGGCCGGAAAATCATCACCAGGATCAGCAGCAGCGGGATGGCGATCCACTTGAAAAGTTCCAGCGGGCGCAGGGCCTCGCCGAGCAGGCTCAGACTCACCGCTCCGACAATGGAGCCGTATACCGAGTTCAACCCGCCGAAATAGACCATGGCCAGCACTTCGGCCAGCTTCTGGATCCCGAAGGTGGACGGGTTCACGTAGCGCAGCACGTGGGCGAACAAACCTCCCGCCACCCCGGCCCAGAAGGCACCGAACATGAAAGCCACCATCTTGGTGCGCCGGGTGTTGACGGTCATGGCGTTGGCGGCGGTCTCCTCGTCGCGTACGGCATTGAGGGCGCGTCCCAGGGTGGAGCGCACGAAATTGTTGATGATCCAGATGCAGGCCACCGTCCAGACGAACACCGTCGGCAGTCCGGCCCAGTTCGGCTGGCCGCTCAGCCCCCGGGGGCCGCCGACAAACTCGAGATTCTCGATCAGGCTTTTGACGATGAACAGAAAGGCCAGCGAGATGATCGCCAGATAATCTCCCCGGGTGCGAAACGAAGGTATCGCCACCACCAGGGCGCCGACGGCCGCCACCAGCCCGCCCAGCACCAGGGCCACCGGAAACAGAAACGGTCCCAACACCGACGGCAGCAGCGCCTCGCCGAACAGTTTGTCATTGGTGAACAGCCAGACGGTCAAGGCCGAGGCCGTGTAGGCGCCCAGCGCCATGAAGCCGGGATGAGAGCAGGAGAATTCGCCCATGTATCCGTTGATCACGTTCAAACTGAGCGTCAGCATGATGGCGATCAGGGTCAGCTTCAACGTCAGGATGCGATAGTCGCTGACATCCGACCAGATGTGCAGAATCACGTACAGCAGCACCAGGTGGATGAATACCGCACCGGCCATGGAGAAGTCCACCAGCCAGCCGGCCAGGCGATTGGCCGGCTGCAGTGTCAGCCGGGCGATCACCGAGATGGGCAGCAGGTAGATGAGCAGCACATAGAGCATGGCACTGGGGAAACGCAGCGGCTCTTTTAGAACGATCACCGCCCCGAAGAGCACCGGGATTTTGGGCAGTCCCAAAGCGATGGCCAGTGGATATCCGACGATCCGTTCCAGCATCACCGCAAACAGCGCCCCCATCAACCAACCCACCACCGGGACCTGAAAGATCAGGCGGGCCAGCCTCCCTTTTGTCTCTTGTGTTTGCACGGCGCTTTCGCTCCCGACAGCTTCCATAACCGGATTGTAATTTTTCGAAGTTTGAAACGCTCAGTTACCGTGACATTCAAATTGCCGAAGCATACCGGCGATTCCCGATCCGTGGTGTGCCTACAGCCGCAGCTTGGCACTGTATGGTTCGCCGAAGAAACCGTGCGGTCGGAACACCAGGATCAGCAATACGACCGAATAGGCGATCAGATCCCGCAACGTCGAGGGAAAGATCATGGCAACGAAAATTTCGATGAACCCCAGCAGAAACCCCGCCAGGGTGGCGCCCATAATCGAGCCCCGGCCGCCCAGAATGGCGGCGACGAATGCCTTCCAGCCGAAAAGAATCCCCATGTAGGGGTCCAGCACGGGGTAGGCCAGGCCAAAAAGAATGCCCGCGACCGCTGCCAGGGCCGATCCGATGGCAAAGGTCATCGAGGCCAGCCGGTTGAGCGGCACGCCCATCAGCGGCACCACCACGTAATCGAAAGCCATGGCCCGCATGGCCATGCCCCAGCGTGTGCGTTTGATGAACTGGTGCAGCGCCAGCATGAACAAGAGTGAAACCACCACGATCATGATTTTCTTGTTGGTGACGAACACGCCGCCGAGATCGTAGGTGACCGTGTCGATCAACTGGGGGAAGCTGATGCGGCGGGCGCCCAGCAGCGCCAGGTTGCCGGTCTCCAGGATGATACCGATCATCAGTCCGGTAATGGCGGCCGAAGCCCGCGGGGCTTCCCGCAGCGGTCGGTAGCCGATGCGTTCCACCATCATTCCGATAAAAGAAGTCAGGAACATGGAAATGATGATGGTCAGCACCAGGATGAGCCAGTTCGGCAACGCCAGCGCGCCAAAGGAGGCCAGGCTCACCAACACCGTGGCCACTCCGAAACCGATGTAGGCGCCGACCATAAAAATGTCTCCATGGGCGAAATTGAACAGCATCAGAATGCTGTAAACCATGGAGTAACCCAGGGCGATCAGGGCGTAAAAACTGCCCCATTGCAAGGCGTTGATAATATTTTGAAGCAGGAACGCCATAGCATTCGCTCCCAAAAAATTCTCAAAAAGGCGGGCGCAGGAAAAATCCTGGCCCGCCCCGGATCGCGGCAAAGTTTCCGCTCGATAGGGATCTTGTCAGTGGAATGCCGGGGCTGGGCCGCCGAAAAAGCTTTTTCCGGCCGGCCGCCCCAAGGAAAGTCGTTTACGGACACACCGACTTGTAGAATTCGTACTTGCCTTCGTCGCTGATCCGAACGATGACGGCACATTTCACCGGATCGCCGCTTTCGTTGAAGGTCATCTTTCCGGTGATGCCGTCGAATTCCTTGATGTTGGCCAGTGCATCGCGCACGCACTGGCGGTCTTGCTTCAGGTCGCCGGTGATGGTGCCGCAATCGGTGATGGCCCGCTCGACCAGCCGAATGGCATCCCAGGTCAACGCACCGACGTCGTCGGGGATGTAGCCGTATTCGCTCTCGTAACGGTCGATGAATTCTTTGGTGGCTCCGGTCGCACCGGCCGCGGCATAGTGCGTGCTGAAGAACAATCCGTAGCAGTCCGAGCCGCAAAGCTCGACGGTTTCAGCCGATCCCCAGCTGTCGCTGCCGACGATCGGTTTGTCCCAGCCGAGCTGATGGGCCTGTTGTACAATCAGGGCCACCTCGTTGTAATACTGCGGCGTGAAAATGAACTCGGCCCCGGAGTTGATGATGTTGGTGAGCTGGGAGCTGAAATCGGCATCCTTGGTGGTAAAGCTCTCGAAGGCGACCACCGATCCCGGTCCGTTGAGGTCTTCCCAGGCTTGCTTGAAGAATTCGGCCAGACCTTTGGGATAGTCGCTGGCCACATCGTAGAGCACGGCAGCCTTGGTGAAACCGAATTCATCCTTGACAAAATTGGCGACGACCGGGCCCTGGAAGGGATCCAGAAAGCAGGCGCGGAACACATAGGGCCGGTCTTCCGTGGTGGCCGGGTTGGTGGACCAGGGGCTGATCATCGGCGTTTTGTAGTTGTTGGCGACGTCACCGGCCGGGACGGCCTGCTTGGAAGACTGCGGACCGACGATCACCAGCACCTCGTCTTCGGTGATCATCTTGGTGTTGACCTTCACCGCCGATTCGGCTTTGGCTTCGTTGTCTTCAATGACCAGTTCGACCTGGTACTTGGTGCCGCCCACATCGAGCCCGCCGGCGGCATTGACGTCCTCCAGCCACATCTGGGCCGCGTACTTGGTCCCCTCGCCCACCTTGGGGATGTCTCCGGTGATGGGGGCGTTGATGCCGACTTTGATGGTCTTGGGTGCCTCCGGGCCGCAGGCGAACATCACCAGACCCAGAATCAAGGAAACGACAACTGCGACGGATAGGATAGATTTTTTCATCGACACCTCCTTTACGCTGCCGCACATACGATTATGTTACAGGTGAATGGTTATCGGAGTGGTGAATCCGCCGGTTTCGGGACCGGGGCGAATTAAAAACGGGTTGTTAGCACAGCGTTCTAGCCAAGTCAACAACCACCCGCAAAGCGGG
>DAXETY010000152.1:0-10714 GCA_051155755.1 Desulfobacterales bacterium | reverse complement strand
CAGCGGACCTTTCGTGCGCAGCTCCTACCATGCAAGGGAGCTGTTTGAGGCAGCGAAAACTTGACTGTCGGGAGTCTAATCGGAAAACCGAAATGCACGACCGCCTCATATCTTTTGGTACCTTTAGCTCATAGCTCATGGCTCATAGCTCATAGAATACGACGGTTGCACGTAAGCAGCTGGGGAGAGAAATGAACCGATTGAGATGAATGGTTCGTTTTCGATCGGCTGCCCGCCGATACATCAAATGCAAGTGGAAAAGAGATTTTTATCAATCTTGATTTTTGAATTTCTCATTTTGCTCTATGCTATCAGCCATGAGCTATCTGCCATGAGCCATGAGCTATCAGCTATGAACTATGAACTATGAGCTATCAGCTATGAGCTATCAGCTATGAGCTATGAACTATGAGCTATCTGCTATGAGCTACTTCACCACCGCCGACAATTGCCGCCTTTACTATGAAACCCACGGGTTCGAAAGCCACCGCCCGGTGATCGTTTTTCTGAACGGCACCACTCAGACGACCGTTCACTGGCGTCCCCAATTGCTGCGATTTCGGGGTGAATTCAGAATCCTGCTTTACGACGGGCGCGCTCAGGGCAGAAGCGAATTGGGATCGGCAGCGCTCTCGCTCGAACGGCATGGCGCCGATTTGTCGGCATTGATGGACCACCTCGGCCTGCAACGCGCGAACCTGATCGGCCTCAGCCACGGCGCCCACGTGGCACTGGAGCTGGCCGCCCGGCATCCGCAACGGGTCAACGGCATCGTGCTCTGCGGTCTTGGAGCCGAGCCGACGGCCCGGGCCGAGGCCGTGATACGGTCCTGGCTGGAGGTGGTGAAAAGCGGCGGCGTGCAATGCCTGGCCTGGGCGGTGCTGCCCATGATTCTGGGAGAAGGATTTCTTGCGGGGAAAAAAAGAATACTCGCGAAAATGGCGGCGGCCATCGCTGTGCGCAATCGCACCGAATCCCTGGCGGCGCATCTCGAAGCCATGCTCGCTTATCCGCCGCCGCGGGAGCCGGCCGCGACCCTTCGATTGCCGGTCCTGGTCATCTCCGGAAGTCAGGACCTTCTGGTCCCGTCCGGCTCGGCCCGCAAACTGGCGGATTTGTGCCGCGCCGAATATCTGAAATTCGACGATTGCGGCCATACGCTTCCCGCGGAAGCCGGCGAGCGCTTCAACCGGGAATTATCCCGATTTCTGACAAACATCGCCGGGCGGGATGAACCCTGAAGCGGAAAAAGGGCCATTTCTGGATGGACACTTATTTTTTCTTTATACCTGCAACCATCTCCTTCATGATGGCGATGACGTTGCGCCCCCGCTCGCGGGCAATCCGGTGGGCATCGTCCACCAGTTGAGCGGCCTGCCGGGCCAGTTCGGGTTCGGGTGGCGGCTGTCGCTGGATGCGTTCATACTGCCAGGTCAGCAGCCGTTGCGCCATCTTCACTTCCTGCTGCCGGAAAAAACCCATGCGCCCTCCTAAAGACAGATCCGAATCAACACCGCTTCGAGCACCTTCCGCTTGTCTTCAGTGGCGGATTTGATGCGAAGATCGGCGTCGGCCAGATGTTCCATGGCTTCCATCAATGCGTTGAAGGTGTATCGATCCGAAGCCAGAAATTGCTGGTAAACCGGATAGGGATTTTTGGGATTCTTGACGATAAACAGGTCGGTTTTCACCCGGCGCGCGGATTTTCCGCCCTGCGGTGTTTGATCCGCGTTGTCCCATTGCTGCAGATGCTGCTCCAGACTGCGGTCAAATTCAACGGCGGCCGGCATCACTACAGACCTGAACTGACCGTAGGGGCAGCCCGGATGCCATAGACCGCCTTGGGGTCCGGCCAGAAAATCCTTGATACGCAGCAGTTTTCGAACCTGGTTTACGATGGCGGCCAGGATCTGCTCCGGCTGCAACGGATTTTCGGAATCCGACATCAGGGAACGGGTGTAGAAAAGGGCATCGCTCAGATTGCGTTCCCCAACCGCATTGCTCAAGGCAAAAACCGGGTCCTTGCGGGTGCGCTTGAGCGCGGTATTGATATCCTTGCAGGTAATGAGATTTCGCTCGCCGACATAATCGATCAATTTTTCAAGGTTGCCGACAAAGGTGTGCAGATCGAACCCGGTCATGCCGTACAGGACCTCGAAGGCCCCCGGTTCGAGTTGCTTGCCGGTTTTGGCCAGGGTGTGCTCCAGCATATCGCGGATGACCGCCGCCTGGGCCTGTTTTTCGGCTTTGCGTTCGCCCTTTGGCACGGAGCAGTCGATAATCACGCCCCGGTCCCGGATGGTTTTGTAGAGTTTGCGACGACGATCGACGGATTCCGAAGTGATCACCAGCAGATTTCCGGCGGGAAATCCTTTCTCGACCGCTCTGCAGAGTGCTGTGTCGGCATCATCCATTTCGGGAACGGATTTTTTATGCCGGCGGCCGAAGGCGGCGACTTCGTCAAGCCAGGCGGCGTCCTCGCCGCTCGACGGCAGCTTCGATTTCCAGTCCGCTTCCTGCGTGTCTTCCAGCTTCAGCTGCAGCAGGGCCAGTATCCGCAGCAGAAGACCGCAGGCCTGGGGAAGTTTCTGGTTCTCGTAGGCTTTATGGGCCTTTTGAACCAGAGCGGGCACGTCCGCCCCGGTATCGAACAGGCGAACGTCGTTCAGCACCACGATCTTGCGTCCGGCCAGCAGGGAAAAGGTGTTGACCTTTTCGATCGCCGCATGCACTTCGGCCTCGGAACCATCCAACGGCTCGTAGTTCCAGCTCGAGGGCAGCAGCACTTCGAGCAGTTTTTGAAGAACCCGGTCGCGCAGCAGCGTCTCGCCGAAAACCAGATACACCGCGGCCGGGGCCTCATGATCCCCGGCCGCGGCGTCCGGCTGCAGGTTTTTTATGTAGGCGTCAACGGATTTATAGTCGATTTCCGTCACGATAATCTCGTCCCCGATCCGGATCGGTCGCCGACCCTTGATTGTGGCTTCCGAGCCACGCCAGTATACCGGCGGCGCCTACCATGGCCAGCAGTGCAAACAACAGTTCGCCGTCGGCCCGGACCGACGATTGAAGGCCGTTGTACATTCCCCGGGCCGTGGCATGCAGCAGTCCGCCGAAAAAAACCGCCGTCCAGAATGATTGTCCCTGAAATTGCCGGTGCGACCGCAGCTTCAACAACGCAAAAAACACCAGCAAGCTGCCGAAGGCCAGAAACAGTTCGGTGGCATCGAGCACGGGCAGGGTTCCGGAAAACACTTCCAGCGATGACGCCTGCATCGGGAAGGGACGGCAAAAACCGGAATAAAAACAACCCGCCCGCACGAAGAAATATCCGACGGCCAATGCCGGCGCGAAAATATCCGCCGTTTCCCAGATTGAAATCCGTGCCTTGTAAATTGAAATCACCCCGATGCCGATGCCGGCCGGCAATCCCCCCAGAAAAAAAGACCCGCCCTGCCAGAAATAGAAGAACCGCACGATATCAAATGATCCGTTTGTAAGCATTTCGACCAGGCGGCCGCCGATGATGGAGGCGATCAGCATGCGGACGCACAGATCCATGTATGGCCCGGCAGGACGGTGCATCCGTTGGGCGTCGAGGCGAATCAGCTGGATGCCGCAGTAAAGCGCCGCCGACAGAAATCCGCCAAATATCAGGTAGGGCAGCAATCGCGGGGCACTGTCCATGGCAATCGGTTATTCGGGTAGCTTCTTTAGCAGAAGGTGGGCAATGAAGATGCCGATTCCGATCGTAATCGCGCTGTCTGCAATATTGAACGCCGGCCAGTGCAGGTTGCCGACGTATACATCCAGAAAATCGATCACTTTCCCGAAACGGATGCGATCGATCAGATTGCCGGCCGCGCCGCCCAGGATTAATGCGAAACCGCCGGCGAGCCATCGGTGCGTTGCGGGTGTCTTTATGAAAAACCAAAGAATCAGCCCCACAGCCAGCAGTGAAACCACGAGAAACATGATCGTGCGGACGGTGTCGCTGGCCCGGGCCAGAAATCCAAAAGCGCCGCCGGGATTATGGACATGGGTGATGTCGAAAAAACCGGGGATCACCGAAACGGAGTGGTGCAGCGGCAGCGTGCTCTGGACAATGGCTTTGGAAACCTGATCCAGTAAAACGACGCTGCCGGACACCAGCAGCAGCATCCAGAGTTTCGAAGGCATCATGCATCGTCCCGGAAAGATTGTATCAGTCCAAAAATCCCGATACGTTATGGATGGGCACCGATCTGCTCCAGTGCCTGATGACAGCGGTGACAAATTTCCGGATGATCCGAGAAAGATCCCACCGTGGTTTCGTAAACCCAGCAACGCTGACATTTTTCTCCGGGAGCCCGTTCGATGGCGATTCGCAACCCGTTGATTTCCTCGCCGGCGATGGTGTTCTCCGGAAGTCCGTCGGTCACCAGTTCGACCTTGGACACGATAAAAATCCGGCTCAGCTCTTCCTCGTAGCGGGAAAGAACCTCGTGGAACTCGGGCGGAGACGCCAGGATCACGGCCGCATCCAGGGGATGTCCGATCTGTTTTTCCGCCCGGGCTTTTTCCAGGGCCCTGGTGACTTCTGCGCGAACCGCGAGGATTTTCTGCCAGCGTTCGTTGAGCGCCTCGTCTTTCCATTCCGAGCGCGCACTCGGCAGATGCGCCTGGTGAACACTTTCGCCGTTTTCGCGTTCGCCGGGCAAGTGCTGCCAGATTTCTTCGGCCGTGAAAACCAGGATGGGCGCCATCAGCCGGGTCAGGGTTTCCAGCACGTGGAACATCGCGGTCTGGGCACTCCTGCGCGCATGGGAAGTCGAAGGAGCCGTGTAAAGACGATCTTTTAAAACATCCAGGTAAAACGAAGACAGGTCGATGGTGCAAAAATTATACAGGCGGTGGTAGATGATGTGAAAATCGTAATTGTCGTAGGCACGCAGCAGCCGTTCGACCAACTCCTGCAGGCGGTGCAGGGTAAAACGGTCGATTTCCAGCATGGTCTCGTAAGCCACCGCATCTGTCTGCGGGTCGAAGTCGTACAGATTGCCCAGAACGAATCGGCTGGTGTTGCGGATGCGCCGGTAAGCGTCGCTGAGTTGTTTGAGGATACCGGGCGAAATCCGAATGTCTTCCCGATAATCGGAGGCCGTCACCCAGAGCCTTAAAATCTCTGCACCGAAGCGGTCGATGACCTCGCTGGGAGCGACGACGTTGCCGAGCGATTTGGACATTTTCCGACCCTCGGCGTCCACTACGAAACCATGGGTGAGCACAGCGCGATACGGGGCCTGATTCCGCGTACCCACAGCCGTCAGCAGGGAGCTGTGAAACCAACCGCGATGCTGATCGCTGCCTTCCAGATAAAGATCGGCCGGCCACGTAAGATAGTCGCGCTGTTCCAACACCGCCGCATGACTCACGCCGGAGTCGAACCAGACATCCAGGATGTCTTCTTCTTTTTCCAGGGAATGGCTGCCGCAATTGGCACAGGTGAAGCCTTCGGGCAGGAAATAGTCGGACGGTTTTTCAAACCAGATGTCGGCCCCGTGCTCTTCGAAATGACGGTAGACCTTGTCCATGACGGTCTCGTCGAGCACCAGGGAATCACAGGCTTTGCAGTAAAAAACGGCAATGGGCACCCCCCAGGCGCGCTGGCGGGAAACACACCAGTCCGGCCGGTTCTCGATCATCCCGTAGATGCGCTCCCGGCCCCAGCGCGGAATCCAGCTCACGCGGTCGATTTCCCGCAGGGCCGCCTGCCGCAGGCCATTTTTCTCCATGGAAATAAACCACTGGGGAGTGGCACGAAATATGACCGGCTGTTTGCATCGCCAGCAGTGGGGGTATGCGTGCGCTACGGTATCCTCCGCCAGCAGTGCGCCGGACTCCCGCAGCCGGGCGTTAATAACCGGGTTGGCTTCAAAAACGAACTTGCCGGCAAAATGCGCCACATCATCGGTAAATCGGCCGTTGTCATCCACAGGGGAATAAACATCCAGGCCGTACTGAAGACCGATTTCATAGTCTTCCCGACCGTGGCCGGGAGCCGTGTGCACGCATCCGGTGCCGGCCTCCAGTGTAACGTGATCGCCTAAAATCACCAGAGAATCCCGTTCGTAAAGCGGATGCCGGCAGCGCTTTCTCTCCAGCCGGCCGGCATCGATCTCGGTCAGCACTTCATAATCATCGATCCCGAAGGCCAGCATGCAATCGGCCACCAGCTCACGGGCTACGACAAGCACCTGGTCGTTGCCGATATCCACGGCGGCATAGACGAATTCCGGGTGCAGCGCCACCGCCAGGTTGGCCGGAATGGTCCAGGGGGTGGTGGTCCAGATAACGATTGCGACCGATTTGCCGGCCAGCTCCGGGATTTCGGATGACAGGTCGTCAACCAGCGGAAATTTGACAAATATGGAAGGCGACGGCGCATTTTCGTATTCGATCTCTGCTTCCGCCAGGGCGGTTCTGCAGGTATTGCACCAGTAAATCGGTTTCTTGCTTCGAAAAAGGCTCCCGTCCCGGGCGAATTTGCCGCATTCCCGGGCAATCGTTGCTTCGTAGCGATAATTCATCGTAAGGTAGGGATCTTCCCATAACCCCATGACGCCGAGTCGCTTGAACTCCTGCCGTTGGATATCGATGTATTTTTCCGCGTACGCTCGACAACGGCGACGGACTTCCGCCAGCGACAACTCCTTTTTCCGGGGTCCGAGTTCTTTATCGACATTGTGTTCGATCGGCAGTCCGTGACAATCCCAGCCGGGTACGTACACCGCGTCATAGCCGGCCATCTGCCGGGATCGCACGATGACGTCCTTCAGAATTTTATTGAGCGCTGTCCCGATGTGAATGTGCCCGTTGGCATAGGGAGGTCCGTCGTGCAGGATGAATCGGGGCCGCCCCCTGGACTGATCGCGAATCATCGCATGCAGGTGCACCTGTTCCCATTTCTGTAATTGCTGGGGTTCGCGTTCGGCCAGATTGGCCTTCATGGGAAATCGGGTCTGCGGCAGGTTGAGCGTTTTCTTGTAATCCATGGATCCTCCGGCAACGGGTTTTTCACATAAACTGTCATGACTACTCACAAATACTGCAAATGTCAAGAACCGAACGCGCCTGGGCGGCTTCGCCGCATCAGTCGTCCGTTGTCCGTGGTCCGGTTAGCTAATTGAAAAGCTGGAACTCCTGCACAACCTCCTCAAACCCCAGGAGGTGCATCTTGATTCGCAGGAATTCCGACAAGGTGGGATGGTGGGGTCGGACACGGGGGGTCATGCGGGCTTCGGAGGGGGTCCGGTTGCCTTTGCGGTGGTTGCATTCGGGACAGGCCGCCACGCAATTCTCAAATATCGTGGATCCCCCCCGCGATCTGGGGATCAGGTGATCGATGGTCAGCCGCGTTGTCGATTGATTGCAGTAAGCGCAACGGTAGGCATCCCGGATCAGAACGTTTCTGCGGCTGAAGGGCACCCGCATGCGATAAACGGTGCGGATGAAACAAACCAACTGCAGCACCGCCGGAACAGGGACCGTCACGCCTTCGCCGGTTCGTACCCGAATGTTCGAGTATCGCAGTACCTTGACCTTATTTTTCACCAGAAGGCAGATGGCCCGTTTCCAGTCCACAACATTGAGAAAAGAGTAATCAGCGTTCAGGACTACACACTGGGTCATGGTTCGGGGGTACCGGTGGGTCAACGAATCCCTCCCTAAAGGCCACCTCGATTCCGGAAATCATCGCTGGATGGTTCTCGAGCCCATTGCGATTGCAAGCGATCCGCAAATAAATAGTATATTCCCCGTCAAAAATCAAACCTTAACTGAGTCTTTTCGGTATGCGGCCGAACCGGGATTGAATCTTGGGGAGAAATACTTACTGTCAAAGCAAATCATTGTTCGCGGGCATATATTCTCCGAAAATTAAGTATTTTAAAAATTTGAAACGCTCAGTTACGGATCCTGTATCTCAACATTTTCAAAGGAGCCTCCCCCCATGCTCAATCATCTCGTGTTGATGAAATTTAAAAGCGATGTCAGCAACTCAGACATCGAAACGCTCGAAAAAAAACTCGATGATCTGCCCAATACCATCCCCCAGATTCACATGTACGAATTCGGCCGGGATGTCATTCGCTCGGAACGTTCCTACGATTTCGGCATTGCTTCGTTGTTCGCCAACAGCGAATCGCTGCGACAATACCAGAAGCATCCGGAACATCAAAAAGTGCTGGAATTGATCAGATCGATCTGCGAATCGGTCATAACGGTTGATTTCGAAGGTACCGACGCCGCCAGTCTGAAAAGCACCGGACCCTAAAACATGCTGCTGGCGGAAGACGATTCGAAATAACGGATTTTGAAATTTTGAAACGCTCGAACATCTAACCTGAGCGTTTCAAATTTTCAAATCTGAAATGGATATAAATTATTTGAATAAATACAAAAAATTATTTTTATAAAATTTGAAACGCTCCGTTTAGATTGAAACTGCAGGAGGGATTATGAGCAAGAATGCCGAGGCGGTCGTGCTGGCTTCCTTTGTCGCCGATTCACTGGCACTGGGAGCCCACTGGATTTACGACACGAAAAAGATCGATAATGAATTCGGTCGAGTGGATCGGATGTCGGCCCCCCTGCCGAATTCGTTTCATGCCGGAAAGGCCAAAGGCGAGCACACCCACTATGGCGACCAGGGCCTGGCTCTATTGCAATCCGTGGCAAATTCCAAAGGTTTCGATCTGATGCATTTCTCCAGAAAATGGCGTGAGATGTTCGATGATTACGACGGCTATTTCGACAAAGCCACCAAAGAGACCTTGCGGCGTTTCGCAGACGGAAAACCGCCGGCCCAGGCCGGCTCGGGATCAAGCGACCTGGCGGGCGCGGCCCGAATCGCTCCCCTTGTGTATCGTTACCGCAACGATGAATCGGGCTTGATCGAGGCCGCCAGAGCCCAGACCGCCATGACGCACAACCACCCGGAGGTCATCGCCGCAGCCGGGTTTCTCGCCCGTGCCACCCTGGCCGTCCTGGGTGGAAAACCCCCCGTTGCTGCAATCCGGGAGCAGGCCGAATCCCAGGAGGCGCTGGCGGGATACATTCAAAAAGGCTTGGAAAGGGCGGCCACAGACACCCGTGAGGCAATCGGCGAGTTCGGACAGATGTGCGAAACCCCGGCGGCCCTGCCGGCAGTGGTTCACCTGATTGCCAGATACGAAAATGATCTGGAACCGGCCCTCATCGAAAATGTCATGGCCGGCGGCGATTCGGCCGCTCGCGGAATGGCGGTCGGTATGGTACTGGGAGCCCATCTCGGCCGGGACGCCATCCCGAAGCGGTGGCTTTCGGAAATGAAAACCACCGGGCGCATTGAAGCGCTGCTGCAGGAGATCGATTCCCATCGCAGTTGATCGATGATATCAGGTCAGTCGCATCTGCACCGGCCGGCTTGACGAGATCATGCGCTTTGGTTTATCCTTTTGTGAAGGAATGCTAACAAATTGAACCGCTCAGTTTCGTCGGAGAAACGTCGTGGAATACATCATCAAACACTTCGAAGATGGCTATCAGGTGTTTCAGAAAGAAGGCGAAGCGGAAGAACTGATCGCCTCCTTTCACAAAGGCTCCCGGACACGGACCGGAGAGAAAAGCCTTGCACAGCGGCGCGCCGAAGAATACTGTGATTTTCTCAACCAGCAGGAGTTGAAGGAAGGGTTTTCTCTCGATTTCGACAAAGACTAACCGAAACCAAGGGTTTCAAATTTTACAAAAATAGAATTTATGGATGATTCAGCGGAATTCGACCATTCGATCGCAACATCCACCCTGCAACCCAGCGCAACCCCATGCTCTTCAAACTTTTTCTGGCCTTTACCCTGATTCCCGTCCTGGAAATCTACCTTCTGATCGAGGTCGGCGGCCACATCGGTGCTTTCCGGACCGTGTTGCTTGTGATCGGCACCGGTTTTGCCGGCGCATACCTGGCGCGAGTGCAGGGACTGCAGACCCTGAATCGGGTCCGGGCCAGCCTCGATCAGGGCCGCATGCCCACGGAAGAACTCCTTGACGCGCTGCTGATCCTCACCGCCGGCATTGTGCTGCTGACACCGGGATTCGTCACGGATGCCTGCGGCCTGCTGCTTCTGATTCCCGAAACCCGGCGCATCTTCAAACATTTCCTGAAAGGCCGCCTGCAGCACTGGCTGCAAGATCAGGATATTCATTTTCGTCGATAACCGAAATTGAATTCAGTCACGGGGTGGAAAAAGCAATGACCCGACATTCCCATCATTTTGTGGACACCTATGACGGTCTGGTCGGATTCGGCTTGAACCGTGAAACCGACGAAAACACGATCATTTATTACCTGCAAAAATTTTCCGACGATGAATTGATGCGGCAGATCGTACCGAAGATGAAAGACGCGGAGCTGTCGGAAATCTTCGAGCTGATCAGCCGACTGCTAAAACGGCATCTGTCGGAAGCCGACTACCATCGCCTGTTTCTCAAGGACGAAGATCACGAGTAATGGAGCATCGCATGTTTACCGACCGACAACTGCAACGCTATGCCGACGTTCTCTTGTGGGCGCTGGAAACCGCCCGGGCAGGGAAAATTCACAAAAACGACGTGGTGGCCCTGCGCTACCATCGTCCCGCCCTGCCGCTGGCGGAAATTCTGTATGCCCGCCTGATTCAAATGGGCGTTCATCCCGTAC
>DAXETY010000151.1:0-12947 GCA_051155755.1 Desulfobacterales bacterium | reverse complement strand
ATGCAGGAGCTTCCGTCGGCATTGGCGCAGCAGTCGCCCACGCGCAGGGGCGATGCGACCGGGGCGCACATCCGGTGGCCCGGGTCAGCAAACATCTCCGCTGTAACCGGTTTGCGGTACACGGCGCGGTCGTTGAGCTGGCCGTAGGTGGCGGCTTTGACCCGAATTTGTGCCAGGTCATCCTGCGTTGCCCCGGTCGCCTCCATGTAAGCCCGCGCATACATGGCATAGTAGGCCGGCATCATGGTGCCGAACGGGCTTTCCCATTGAATGTCGGCACCGCGGCCCATTCGCTCCTGGGATTCCGAGGAGCTGATCTCCGACATTTTCTGAAACCCGATGACCGCCACGGTGTCGTGCAGGCCGGATTGCACCAGAGCGTAAGCCAGCCGGAGGCCGGTGCTGCCCGAAGAGCAGAGCGTCTCTACGTAAAAGGTTGGTTGGGGGTTCAGGCCCAGGTACTCGGCGAACACGCCGGCCGGCGACCGCTGCTTGTCGTACTCCGGCGCCGAGCAAACCACCGTGGCGTCGATGCCGGACGGTACGAGGCCGGCGTCGGAGACGGCTTCCTGGAAGGCTTCGAACACCAATTCCCGGATCGATCCCGGGTACTGGCGGACGAAACGGCTCTGGCCCACCCCGGTAATGGCCGCACGTTTCATAGAATCTCCTTTGAAAATTACAATTGGCTACGCAGTACCACTAAATGTATTGTCCCCCGTCCACCTTAATTACTTCTCCGGTGATGTGGCGGGCCTTGTCGGAGGCCAGGAACGCCACCACATAGGCCAGGTCTTCGGCCTGGCCGACCCGTTTCAACACGATTTCGGCCATGGCCATGTCGATGATTTTGTCGCGGGCCTCGGATTGCCGCAGCATGTCGGTTTCGATCAAACCCGGGGCCACGGCGTTGACGTTGACCCCGAAGGCGCCCAATTCCTTGGCCAGTGCTTTGGTCAGTCCGATGATGCCGGCTTTGGAGGCCGAATAATTGGTCTGGCCGAACTTGCCCCGCAGACCGTTGATGGAGGTGATGTTCACGATTTTGCCGTATTTCTGTTCTTTGAACAGGGGCGCGGCGTGACGGCAGAAGTTGAAATACCCCTTGAGGTTCACCTCCAGGACCCGGTCCCACTGTTCTTCGGTCATTTTCCACGAGACGCCGTCCCAGTTCATACCGGCGTTGTTGACCAGAATTTCGATACTGCCGAACGTTTCCCGGGCGGTGCGGATGACGTTTTCGGCCTGGGAAAAGGCGGCAATGTCGCACTGCATCGCCAGGGACTGGCGTCCCAGGGAACGAATTTCTTCGGCAAATCGCTGCGCTTCTTCCTGGTGCTTGCGATAGGTAAGACAAACGTCGGCGCCTTCCCGCGCCAGTTCCAGGGCGATGGCGGCGCCGATACCCTGGGAGCCTCCTGTCACAACGGCATGTTTTCCTTCCAGCAGCATGAATTCATCCTTGGTCGAAGGGTTTTTGTCTGGGTACCGGTGTTTCCGAAACCTTCCCGCAGAAGATCCGAAGGGGAACCGGTGTTCGTTACGGCGATTGCCGGCGGCTGCGCAAGCGGCGCCACCACCGCCGTTTACGTTTGCGGCTTTCCGAGCACCGCGGCCATAAATTCCAGGTCGAATGCATCGCCGCGGGCCTGACGCCGACGGTACTCGAGAAAATCGATGGTGCTCTGGCCGGTAATTTTGCGCGTGTTGAAGGCGTTAAAGCCCAGATAGGCTTCGCAGTTCATGTTGGTCCCGAGCCAGTGGCGGTTGATGACTTTAGCCTGGTCCCAGAAGAATTTTTTCTTCAGGCGGATGCCGTCGACGCTTTTGATCAGGCAGCCCGGAAACAGGTTGGTGTAAGTCCACAGGATCTGATTCAGTTCGGCGTCGAGCCGGTCGAAATCGGTTCGGGCATTTTTGACGATGTCCCGGGCCTTCTTGGCCGCGTCGCCTTTTTTAAATTCGCCGTAGACGATTTCCCCGTCATCGACATACTGATCCACGATGACGGCCGGGTTGCGCAACCAGCTGTCTCCGTCTTTGATCACCGGCACGCATTTGGAAATCAACCCCAGCCGCTGCATTTTGTAGGCACTCCACATCTCGCAGGAAATGCAGTTCCACATGGCCAGTTCCATCGGCAGCATCCAGGGCAGAAAATCCGAACTGCCGCCATCCGGGGCGGAACCGTGACGGGGACCGGCCTGGCCGAAAATCGCCAGGTCGCTGGCAATGGTGGTGTCACAGGCCATGCCGATTTCCTGACCACCGGCCACGCGCATTCCGTTTACCCGGCAAATGGTGGGTTTTTTACAGTTCAGGATGGCGTCCACCATGCCGATGAACAGGTCCATGTAGATTGCGTATTCATTCGGCCGACCGGCATAATATTCGGCATATTCCTTGGTGTTGCCTCCGGTGCAGAAGGCCTTGTCCCCGGCGGCGGTAAACACGGCGGCAACTACGGAAGAATCCGCCGAAGCGCGCTGGAATCCGGCAATGACGCCTTTGACCATATCGGTGGTGTAAGAGTTGAACTGGCCGGGATTGTTGAGTATAATCCAGGCCGAGTAGAGGCCTTCCACTGGATTGCCTTGGGGGTCCTGAATCGGTTTCTTTTCGAAAATGATACCGGGTGGTTCTTTTGAGAAGTACTCATCACCCCAGAGGAAGTGGTCTTTGGAACCGGATTCTTTCGGCAACCAGCTCAAATCGGCCATGATGTCCCTCCTTTTTCGACTGGCGATTGGGCGCCCGCCACTAAATGAAGTTCAGTTGTTAAATTTCAATTTTAAATAGCTATATATTAGCTACGACCCGACGAAGTCAAGAAAAAAATCCACCGAGTCGGCGATATTTCAAGGGCGCACACACAAACCGCGACGGCTTGACGGCCCCCCTCCGGACTGATACAGGAAATCGACGGCTCCACCCCGGGCAAGGCCACCGGACAGCAAAGGAGAATGGCACCTTGCGATACCCCAAAGAAATCGTACTAAAGGACTGCACCGAGGCGGTTATACGGCCGTTGGAAACCGGTGACGAGGCCCAGCTGCGGGAATTTTACCGTCGGACCCCCGATCAGGATCGCTGGTATCTGCGCCACAATGTTGCCGATGACCGGGTTGTGTCTCGAATGATCCAGGCCATCGGCAAAGGCAACGTGTTTTCAACGGTTGCCATTGTCGAAGACCGGATTGTTGCCCATGCCAGTTTACTGATGCGGGGCTTTGGGTCCACTCAGCACGTCGGGCGGCTTCGGATCCTGGTGCTGCCGCCCTTTCGATCCAAACGTCTCGGCACCTGGATGCTGCTGGATTTGATCCAACTGGCAATGGACAAAGGGTTGGATGATTTGCGCGCGGATTTTGTGGTGGGTATCGAAGACGCTGCCATCGATGCCGCCCACAAGCTCGATTTCTTCAAAGTCGCAATCCTGCCGGAATATGTCAAAGATCCCCAGGGTCGCCGCTACGATCTTCAGATCATGGTAAAACGGCTGCACCGTCACTGGAGCGATTTTTAGGCTTGCCGCTACATTGAAGAATTTGGAACGCTCGGTTCAGGCAAGAATCTGTGGGCCAATTTTCTGGGAACGAATCGATGTTCGGATTTTCTCAGGAAGAAAAGTGTTTGTCGACGGATCGGGGTCCGGTGTGTATCCGCAATTTCTGCACCCCCGAAGAAATCCGACGTTTCCAGTTCAACCCGCAGTTCGGCACCCACGCGCACTACCGTTCCCTTTACACCCACCGCGAGAGCCTGGAAAAATATGCGCAAAAGTCCGGAGCCAATGTGACGCTGGCACTGAACGACGACAATGCGATCGTCGGGTTCGCGGTGCTGGGCGATCCGGACCCGGAAGAACGCTGGGCGGGACTTGATTCGTTGTTGATGGAAGTCAAAGCCATCGAGGTGGCCCGGGACTGGCGCCGGATCCATCTGAGCGCCGAAATTTTGGAAATGCTGCTGCGGCATCCGGAACTGGAAGAGAAGATTATTTACATGGTCGGATATTCCTGGACCTGGGATCTGGACGGCACCTCCCGGACAGCGCAGCAATACCGGCAGATGCTGATTCGCCTGTTTGAACGATTTGATTTCGTCGAATACCAGACCAACGAGCCCAATATTTGCCTGAAACCCGAAAATATCTTTATGGGCCGGGTGGGACGACAGGTCAGCGAAGCCGATCAGAAGCGTTTCAAATGGCTGCGCTTCGGGATGGAGCCGTAGTCGGGTTACGGGTTGCCGGCTTCGCCGGCATTGGTTGCCCGTTGTCCGTGGTCCGTTGTCGGTCGGATACCAATGGATGAGAACCTGAGTCATTGAAACGGCGAGAGGGCGAGAGGGCGAGACGGCGCAAAACCCCCGTTCGATTGGTCACTCGGGTTGCGGGTTGCGCGTTGCGGGTAGCGTGCTGAAACGGCGAGAAGGCGAATCGGCGAAACGGCGCAAAACCGGTTTAGACGCTGCAGTTTCTACACGAGGGATTATCGGCCACTAACAACCAACGACTAACAACTGACACCGTTTTTGAATTTTAGGCATTTTAGGCATTTCCAATTTTAGGCATTTGCCATTGCTTTCAGCTTTGAGCCTTCAGCTTTGAGCACATTTGCCATGAGCTATGAGCTATGAGCTATGAGCTATGAGCCATGAACTATCAGCTATGAGCCATGAACTATCAGCTATCAGCTATGAGCTATCAACTATGAGCTATCAACTATGAGCTATGAGCTATGATCTTTGAGCTCATTTGCTATGAGCCATGAGCTACAAGCTATAAGCGAACTTTTGAATTGTGAGGAACCAAACCATGACCATCGCCAGGAAAATCGAGACGTTTATCGAGAAATCTTCGTGGATTCGCAAGATGTTCGAAGAGGGCGCGCGGCTGAAGGCGCTCCATGGTGCCGACAAAGTTTTCGATTTCAGCCTCGGGAATCCGAACATTCCGCCGCCGAGCCGTTTTAACGAAGCACTGCAGGAGGCGGCCGCCGCCTTTGAATCGCGTCCTCACGGCTACATGCCCAATACCGGCTATCCCGAGGTCCGCCAATCGGTCGCCGAATATCTTTCCGAAGAGCAGGGGGTGTCGATGAGCGCTTCCGAGGTGGTCATGACCGTCGGAGCGGCCGGGGCGCTGAACGTAATTTTCAAGGCCGTACTCGACCCCGGCGACGAGGTCCTGACCCCGGTGCCGTGTTTCGTTGAGTATGGATTCTACGCCGACAACCACGGCGGGACATTGAAAACCGTTCCCACCCGCGCGGATTTTACCCTGGATCTGGACGCGATCGACGCGGCCATCGGGCCCCGCACGAAGGTTTTGCTGATCAACTCGCCCAATAACCCCACCGGCCAAATTTATGCCGAAGATTCCCTGGCCGCGCTGGGTGCGCTGCTGCGTCAAAAAAGCAGTGAATTGAACCGAACGATCTATCTGGTTTCCGATGAGCCGTACCGCAAGATCGTTTTCGACGGTGCCGCCGTACCCAGCATTTTCAAGAGTTACGAAAACAGCATGATCGCCACTTCTTATTCAAAGGAGCTCTCTCTGGCCGGAGAACGAATCGGCTTTGCGGCCGTCAGTCCGGCGTTGCAGTCGAAGCAATCCTTGCTGGATGCCCTGGCGCTGACCAACCGCATTCTCGGATTTGTCAACGCCCCGGCGCTGATGCAAAGGGTGGTGGCCGGACTGCAGGGCGTTACCGTCGACATCTCCGAGTACAAGCGCAAACGGGATTTGCTCTGCGACGGCCTCTCCGATGCCGGCTACGATTTTGTGAAATCACCGGGAACCTTCTACCTGTTTCCACGCTGCCCGATCTCCGATGACGTGCAATTCGTAAAGGCGCTGCAGGAAGAGCTGATTCTGACCGTGCCCGGAAGCGGATTTTACGGGCCGGGCCACTTCCGGATTTCCTTTTGCGTGGAAGACCAAACCATCATCGATGCCATGCCGGGTTTCAAACGGGTGATGGACTTATATCGATAGCGCTGTGAAAAGCAGCTCCCACGCCGGGAACGCGGAGAATCGGTTCTGGGTTGGCCGGGGCGGAACCGGCGGTGGGCGGTCTTGCGGGGGGTCAGGCGGCAGGGACGGTGCTCTCGAAGATGATTTTTTGAATCAAGGCCGCCAGCTTGCGGCCGTCATGACGCACGATGCCCCCGGCGGTGTCGAGCAAGTCGGCGCCATGGTACTGACGGTTTTCCCACCAACCGTTGCGGCCGTCAATCTCGACGAATTCCGCTTTCTGATTCCGATACAGCCGTTCGAGCTGGTTGTCGGGGCGCTGGTTATTATAAATAATTCCAGTGACCTGTCTGCCGATGGCGTTTTCAAGGGTATGCACGAAATCCCGGCCGCTGAACTGATGGGTCTCTCCGAACTTGGTCATAATGTTGATAATGTAAAGCAGCCGGGCGGATGTTCGCTGCAACTCCTCCTTTACGCCGGGGACGATGAGCCCGGGCAGGATACTGGTAAACAGATCCCCGGGGCCGATCAGGATGGTGTCGGCCGATCGAATGGCTTCGATGACGGGCGGATATACCGTAATCTTATCGCTGTGATGCGGAACCAGAAAAACGTCTCGAATTTTTTCACGCTGTGTCCCGCGGGGCATGTCGATGGCGGTTTCACCATAGATTCGCGTGCCGTCGGTGAGTTCGGCCACCAGCGTGGCACGGTCGATGGTGACCGGGAGTATGCGGCCGCGAACATCCAGGATTTCCGCCAGGGCCTGGACCCCGGAAGGGAAGCTGCCGGTGTAGCGCGACAGCATGGTCAGCAGCATGTTTCCGGCATTGTGGCCCTTGAGACGTCGATCCCCGGTAAAGCGTTTGAGCAGGAGGGTGCGGGCGATGTCACGGTGAGGAGAAAGTGCCAGAACGCATTTCAATATATCGCCCGGCGGCAGGGTTCCCAGTTCATCGCGCAATCGGCCGGTGCTGCCGCCGCTGTCAACCATGGAAACAACGGCGGTGATGTCGATCTTCTCCAGATCCCTTAAACCGGACAGCAGCGCATACTGGCCGCTGCCGCCACCGAAAGTCAATACGTTGCGTTTGACCTGATTCATTATACCCCAACACTTGCCCCGCGTTCATTGGACAAGGGACCTCAACGAACCATGTATAGATGATCGAGCGCCAGGGGCTGCCGATGCGGGCATTGACCTTCGGCGATCAGCGACGCTGAATATTCCGCGGGTCTGGTTCGAAAAGCGACGCCGTTATCCCGGCACTCTCGGGAATGCAACCTAACCGGCATTCAGTTCTTTCTTCAGCCAGTCTTTCAACTCGCCCTCCAGCGGGTACACCCCCTTCAATTCGCAAACCGGTTTTTCGAATTGCTGGGGCAATTCGAATTTGGCCAGCTCGACGGCCTCTTCCGAATTACGCCGGATCAGGTAGATATAAAACGGACGCGACCAGCAGTTTACCACAAAATAATGGCAGTAGTCACCGACGGAGCGGATCACATATCCGTCCCCGCGCGCCCAGTTGTTGCCCCATTCCAGGTACAGCCGCACGGCCTCTTCCGGCGTCATTTCCCAGTTGATCTGGTCGATCACGTCGCGATCTTGTTTCAATTCTTCCAGGTTCATCATTGGCTGTTTCCTTTCCGGCCGCCGCTGTTGGAATAACTGATCGGCGAATTTGCGCATGGCATGGCGCCGTTTTGATTTGTCCTGCCGCATCCTCTGATCATCGGGAACCAGGAATCGACAACTTCGAACAACGCTCGAATCAGGTCATAACCAATTGGAATTTCAATTATCATGTGTCGTCGGCGATCAATTGTCAAGAGTGGATGCAATGCCTTCTGCCAGCCGGAATTTGGTTCCAATGGTTCCATTTGTTGAAAAGCAAATCCATAAAGCTGCGAACCAAACGAACCAATCAAACCAATGGAACCAATCGAACCGATGTATTTTAGACTTGCAAATAGCAGTAGAATAGAATAATAGAAGTAAATAAGTATATTTCTATACTATAACAGAAGAATACTTCTATAGAATAATCAGTTCAATCCAGGCGGGGAATAGCGATGCGCAAAATCGCGGTGGCGATGGCAAAAGGCGGTGTCGGCAAAACCACGACGGCAGTGAACCTGGCCTACGGCTTGGCCCGCAGGGGGCATCGAGTGCTGCTGGTCGACGGCGATACCCAGGGCCAGGCGGCCAAATTTTTGGGCGTCAAGCCCACTTTGGGATTGTACGAATTTGTTACCGGCCGGGATGAAAAGGGTCGCCCGGTGGCCAAAAAGGACATTCTATATCCCTGCCGGGATAATCTCTGGCTGCTGGCCGGCGGTATCAAACTGGTCGAACTCAAGCACTGGCTCGGGGAACAGCCGCGGGAGATCCGGCAGACTGTCCTGTCCAAATTGCTGGTTCCGCGGGACGGCAGGCTCGATTATCTGATTTTCGACTGCGCCCCGGGCTGGGATGTGCTGAGCGTGAACATACTCATGGCGGTCAACGAAATTCTTTGCCCGGTGGCGCTGCAGGGCCCGGCCCTGGAAGGGTTGAAAACTTTTTTCGGATATTTGATGTCAGCGCAGCGGCTCAACCTTGAATTGCAGTTGCGGTATATCCTGCCGACCATGTTCGACATGCGCACACGCCACAGTCTGGATATTCTCAGCCAGCTGCGCCGGCTGTTTCGCAAACAGATCTGTGATCCGATCCGTTATAATGTCCGACTCTCCGAAGCACCGGCCCGGGGAAAGACCATATTCGAATATCGAGGCAGTGCCACCGGGACAATCGATTACCACAAACTGGTTTCCAAGGTGGATCAAGATGGCTGAAAAATCGAAGCAAGAAATGGATTTTTTTGAGGAAGTCTCATTCGATCCCGTAACCAGCGCCACCGGGCCCGAGCGCAAAAAAAGCAACACGGTCGGGAAGGATAAGAAAAAAGCCGGTTTTTACCTGTCAAAAGCGCTGCTGGAGCGGTTTAACCGAAAATTTTACCAGTTAAAATTGAACGGCGTTTCCATCGAAAACAAGTCGGCCCTGGTGGAAGCGGCCCTGAACTTCGCCCTGGATGACATGGACAGGGAACAGGACAGTCGCGTATTGAAGAATCTCTGAGACTGCCCCGGGCGTCCTAAATTGTCCTTGACTCCCGGTGCCATACAGCCTAAAAGCGGAACCGACGCTCTAAAAGATGACCTGTTTTCAAGGAATTGAACAAGGTTTGCCGAGCAGCTGATCATTGCTATTTCTGAGGAGGTCCCATGGAGAGCAAAAAGGTGTTTTTGACCGAAGAGGAAATGCCGCGCCAGTGGTACAACGTGCTGGCGGACATAAAAATGAATCCGCCCCTTGGACCGGACGGCAATCCGGTGGCACCGGAACAGCTGGCACCGGTGTTTCCGATGAATCTCATCGAGCAGGAGGTCAGCAGCGAGCGTTGGATCGACATTCCCGAGGCGGTGCTGGACGTGTATCGAATCTGGCGGCCTTCGCCACTGGTCCGCGCCCGATCTGTGGAAAAAGCACTCAACACCCCCGCCCGGATATATTTTAAATACGAAGGCGTCAGCCCGCCCGGCAGTCATAAGCCCAATACCGCCGTCCCTCAGGTATATTACAATAAAATTTTCGGGATCGAACGGCTGACCACCGAAACCGGCGCCGGTCAATGGGGCAGTGCCCTGGCGTTTGCCTGTGCTCAGTTCGGCTTGCAGTGCAGGGTGTACATGGTCCGGGTCAGTTTCGACCAGAAACCGTATCGCAAGTCCATGATGGCGGCCTGGGGCGCCGACTGTGTGGCCAGTCCCAGCACCGAAACCAAGGCCGGACGGGATGTGCTGGAAAAGAACCCGGACACACCCGGCAGCCTGGGCATCGCCATCAGCGAAGCCGTGGAAGCCGCTGTCAGCGACACTTCCGGCAAGACCCGCTACTCACTGGGCAGTGTGCTCAACCACGTGATGCTGCACCAGACCATCATCGGTCTCGAGGCCAAAAAACAGCTGGAGAAAATCGATGACTACCCGGATGTGGTGATCGGTTGCGCCGGCGGCGGCAGCAATTTTGCCGGAATTGCATTTCCCTTCGTCTATGACAAAATTCACGGGAAACAGATCGAGATTTACCCGGTGGAGCCCGCCGCCTGTCCGACTTTGACGCGGGCCCCCTTTGTTTACGATCATGGCGACAACGCCGGATACACACCCCTGATGCCGATGCACAGCCTGGGCCACACCTTCGTTCCGGCCCCGATTCATGCCGGAGGGCTCCGATATCACGGCATGGCCCCGTCGGTAAGCCAGTTGGTCGACGAGGGGATCCTGGAGGCCAAATCCGTCAATCAGCTTGCGGCTTTCGAGGCCGGCGTTCTTTTCGCCAAAACCGAGGGAATCATTGCAGCTCCGGAGACCAATCATGCTCTGGCTCTGGTTGTGGAAGAGGCGCACAAAGCCAGAGAGGAAGGCCGGGAAAAAGTCATTCTGTTCAACTGGAGCGGACACGGACTGATCGATCTCGGATCCTACGATAAATATTTCGCCGGAGCGCTGCAGGATTACGAACTCAGTGACGAAGAGATGGCTCAGTTCACCCAATTGCTGGAGAGCTATCCGAAACCGGAACATTTGAAATGCCGTTAAATCAGAAAGCCCGATTGATACAGGCCGAAAACTGCCTGCGCAGACGATGCCCCCGACTCGGTGGAGAGGTGTCTTTTCGGTACTGTCGGGATGCAGACCCGGCAGGCGGCATTTGTTGGAAGATTCTCGACTGCTGGTGGGAAACTTTCGATGTGGTGAGCTACCTGCGGGACACCCTGGATCCGGAGATATTCGAGCGACTGCTCCAGCCCAAGGCGCCGCGCAAAATGTCACAACTGATCGAGACTGTGGAGGCTTCGCGAAGAAGACTTCGGTCCTGACGACCGCAAGCGCGTCAAAATTGAGGGAATTCTCCTTTTTCTTCGGCCTTGCGGGTGCATTGCGGGCAGAGGCCTTCGAATACCAGGCGGTGACCGAAGATGGTGTAAACCGTCGCGCCGTAAAGTTCGTCTTCGATGCGATTGAGCGGAGCGACCGGAGCGTCGTCCACCCGCCCGCAATTCAAGCAGCGAATATGGTAGTGTTTGGCAGGGTCCCAGTCGAAGCGTTTGATATCGCCACCAAGTTCCAGCTTTTGAATTTCCCCGGCTTCCGACAACACTTCGAGATTGCGATAGACCGTGCCGAGGCTGATACGGGGCAAACGCTTGCGGACCATTTCGTAAACTTCGTCTGCACTTGGATGAACTTTCGCACGACGAATCTCTTCGAGAATCACTTCCCGCTGCCGTGTCATTCGGTAGGTCGTGTTTTTTCCAATTTCGCGGTTCATCTCTGGGATCGTTTGATCAGATTTCTGTTGATAATCGTTACTATTAACAAGAATCGCGTTCCCCGTCAAGAAAATGACTTGGCTACATCCGGGAAAATAACGTTTGACAAACAATTTGCAAACAATTTCATGCGATATGAGCATCAGGGTTGAATCTCCCGGCTTCGTGCCGCTGCTGGGAGGAATTGGACCGACGACTCAAAATTGACTTTTGAGGCAAGGTACGATAAAATAATCGCCGGTCTTTTCGTTTCCAGTTGAGCTGATTTCTAATGAATTCTGTATGTTGACCTGAATGGAAAGGACACGTCTTGACAACGCACACCAATTCGCAGGACATCCAGAGAATTCGATTCGAAAAACCCGATCTCGCCGCCATGACCCAGGATTTTACGGTTGTGGATTTGCATTTTCACAGTTGCCATTCGGACGGCACCAATTCGATTGACGAGATCGCCGAACGCGCCGGTCAACTCAACATCGGCATTGCGGTTACCGATCACAACGAGATCGCCGGGGCACTGGAACTCGACCGTTACAGGGAAATTTTGAGCATACCGGGTATCGAAATCACTTCCCGGGAAGGCGCGCATGTGCTAGTTTATTTTTACGATATCGATAGCTTGCAGCGATTTTACGAACAGGATATCCAGCCCTTCATGGGGCCCAATGTAATGAGCGCCACTTTGTTGGCCATGGAGGAGATCGTCGAGCGGGCCCGTGGTTATCGGTGCCTGGTCATTTTTCCCCATCCAAACTGCGCCGTCTACACCGGTATCTGCAATCCATATTTTTCAGAAGACCGCCAGCAACAGCTTTTTGCCCGCGCAGACGGCGTGGAGGTCATCAATTCGGGCAATTTGAAGAAACAGAACCTCAAGTGCGCACTGCTCGGATTCAATTTGAACAAAGCGATTACAGGCGGCAGTGACGGCCACCGCGTCAATCACATGGGTGCGGTGGTTTCGTATGCCGACTGCCCCCCCGATCGCGTGACGTTTCTGGAAGCGGTTCGCATGCGCCGTGTGAAAGTGATCGGCAAAGAAATCGACCTGATCCGCAAGGTCACGTCAAACAGTTCCAAGATCCGGTGCGGTCTTCAAAACTGCTCTAGCCTGCTGGAGAAAAATCTTCATTTCGGCTGCACCCTGATCCACAGCAAATCAAAGGGGCTGCGGGAAAAGCTCGCGCGCGGCGTCAACGGCGGCTTTGGCCGGCGGCTCAAAGCCAGGCTGTACCACTACGACTTCTAACCGAAATTGAGCGTTTCAAATTTTGAAAATATCAATGTTTGAATGAATCCTGTCGATTTTATTTTCAAAATTTGAAACGCTCAAATTCGGTTTTTTTGTCGACCGGGACATATCAGTGCCCATCCACGAATATGTGATGGATCCCATCCATGGATGGACACGATGTCGAACCTCAACATCTCCCATTCGGTTTACACTTCCATGCGGTTTTCTTTTGGAATTGTAGCTGGAATTCATCCAATTTTTTTTCAAAAAACAGCATCGCTCCCAATTTTCAAAATTTGAAACGCTCGAATTCGGTTTTTTTGTTGACCGGGACACCTCGCAC
>DAXETY010000150.1:0-9571 GCA_051155755.1 Desulfobacterales bacterium | reverse complement strand
CCACCTTGGACAGCGCGGTGGTTTCCAGCCAACGGAGCTGTTTTAACGTACCTCGCTGCAGGCGAATTTTCCCGTTGGAACCGGAGGCACAGCGATCGCAGATCAGTCCGCCCCGCGGCAGGTCGAAAACAACGCGGCTTTCCGCAAAGTCGTCCAGGTCGCGATCGCATCGGCTGCAGTGCAACAGGTTGGGCCGGTGCCCGGAAAGCGAAAGAAAGCGCATTTGAAACAGCACACTGAGCACGCCTTCGGAAATTCCGCCGGTGTCCAAACCTCCCAAACTGTAGTCCAGCAATTGGTAGATTTCGGTTTGGGGTTGATTTTCTTCGAACCAGGACGTGACAAGCTCAGACCAATAACTGGCGTAAACGGTCTTGCGAACACTGGATCGTATTTCGCCGAAGGGATTCAACACCGCCGCTTCCTGTAGCACCGGCAGATTCCCGCGGCGGGGCCGCCGGCAAACGATCCGAACATGGGAAAACAGCTCGAGCACACCAGCAAATCGTTTTGTGCTTTTCTTGGCGGATTTGGCGATGGCCGAAATTTTGCCGTGATCACGGCTGAAAAACGTCAAGATCAGGTCGTAATCACCATAGTCGACCCGGCGAAGAATGAATCCGGTGGAAGAAAAGATCATACCGGCGGCTACATTTCCAGCAAGGTGGTGGCAATGGAAAAATAGAAAAACACGCTGATGATATCCATGGCCGTGGTTACGAACGGCCCGGTGGCCACGGCCGGATCGATGTGCACTCTGGCAAAGGCCATGGGAACCAACGATCCTACCAGTGCCGCCACCGCCATGGAGCAAATGACGGCGCTGCCGACGGATAAAGCCAGCAGGTGCATGCTGTAACGATACTGGGCAACGGCGCCGATCAAAATTCCATACACCGCGCCGAGAATAAAGCCGATCATCAGTTCTTTGGCGACAACGCTCCAGATTTCGCCGACACTGATCCGCCCGGTGGCAAGCCCCCGAACGACAATGGTAGAGGACTGGGTTCCGATGTTGCCGCCCATGCCCATGATTACCGGAATGAACGCCGCCAGATAAACATAGCGGTTCAAACTGGCTTCGAAGCGGTTGATGATAAAAAATGCAATGATCCCGCCGATGCAACTGGCAAACAGCCACGGCAGACGGATCCGGGTGCTTTTCAGCACGGATTTGGTTTCCACGAATTCTTCGCCGGCACCGGCCATTTTCAAAATGTCTTCGGTAGCCTCCCGCCGGAAAATGTCGATAACGTCGTCAACGGTCACAATTCCCACCAGCCGGTTGGTTTCGTCCACCACCGGGACGGCCAGGATGTCATAGCGGGCCACGGTTTTGGCAACTTCTTCCTGGTCCATGTCGGTGCGAACCGAAACCACGTCGGGTGTCATAAAATCCTTCAGCGGTGTTTCCGGCGGAACCACGACCAGTTGGCGCAGGGACACGACCCCGACAAGCTTGCCGAATTCGTCGACTACGTACAGATAAAACGGCATTTCGACGTCGATGTATTCTTTCTGCATGGATTCGATCGCTTCACGGGCGGTGGTGTCCTGTGTCAGCGCGACGAAATCCGGTACCATGATACCGCCGGCGCTGTCGTTCTCATAGCTGAGCAGACCGTGCAGCTGGTCGGAACCTTCCTTCTTCATTTTCTGAAGAATGGAAATGGCTCTCTGGTCGGGGAGCCGTTCCAACAGGTCGGCCACGTCGTCGGTGGGCATCGTGTCGAAGATCGCGGCGAGTTCTTCGGACTTCATCTCTTCGGCGAGCTCTAAAAAGACATCTTCCTCCAGTTCGCTGAACAACTCCCCCTGTTTCTGTTTGTCCTCGATCATTCCGAACAATTTGCAACGGTCGGGGAACGACAGCGAACGGAATACAGCCGAAAGATCGGCTGCGTGGGTTTTGTTGACAATGTTGCGCAGATGCGAAATGGCGCCTCTGCGGACCAACCGTTTGATGCTGTCCACCAGGAGGCGGTATCGATGTTCGGTCAACATGACCCCTCGATTCTTGCCGAAGCGATTTTAACCTAAAATCAGCGACAATAAATGAAAACGCACTACCTGGGAAGCTCGAGGTTTACCACATCACCCGAATCTCCGGGAATCTCAACCGGCTCGTCGTTGAGAAACATCCGAATACCTCCGGCATTGCCGATCAGTAAATTATACCCGGATTCGGCTTCCAATTCGATGCGGTCCCCCGGATAGAGATTGAATTCGTTGGCTTCCTGGCCGTCGATAATAATCTTCATCCAGGTTTCTTCCAACGCTTCGATTTTCAGCGACAGTTTGTCGGCCGGCGGTGGAGACTGCGATGTGGGACCCGCTGCCGGGGGCGCCAACGCCACAGGGGGGGCGGCTTCCGGTACCGGGGGCGTCTCCGGGGCCGGAACCGCATTGGAAGTGCTCGGTTGTGTTGCCGCCGGCGGCGCGGGTTCTTGCGCAGCGGGTTCGTTTTCGACCACCGTTTCCGACGATGGCGGCGGTGCGTCGCCCTGACCGCGAAAATACGACACACCAAAAAGCGTGGCACCAATCAACGCAACCATTGCCGCCAGGGCCAGCAACAGGCGCGGCCAGAAAGACCGGGAGGTTCGCGTGATGTCCGAATCGGATTTGTCGATCCGGCGAATCATTCCCAGTCGGGCGTTGTAACGCCGCACCGCCTCGTCGCCTTCGGCGCCGATGGCCTTGGCATAGGATCTTAGAAATCCCCTGACAAAAACTTCGTCGGGCAGCTTTTCATGATTTTCTTCTTCGATCGCGTACAGAATGTCCGGCCGGATTCGAGTCTCTTTCGATATCGCTTCAAGGCCGATACCCTTTTCCAGGCGAATCTGCTGTAAATAGCGGCCAAAGGACAGGGACGCCTTGTCGATACGCTCATCTTCGGTCATGCGCGGACCTTTCAATTTTAGAACAAGCTAGTTGATGATCCATCTACATTGGATGGCACTAGTTGATGATTCGTATATACGAGCGCTCCCTCAAGGACTGCAGCCAGCTTTGATATTTTTCATCCACGACTTCATTGTAGAGTTTGTTTTCGATTTCTGCGGAGGCTTCCTCCAGCGATTTGCCTTCGCTATTCGCAATCTCCTGAACATAGACAATCTGATAGCCGAAACCGGTTTCCAGCACGGGCGTCGACTCACCGGCCCGCATGTCACCAAGAAGTTCCCGCAGTTCCCGGGAAAGGTCTTCCAGTTTAAAATAACCCAGATCGCTGGATTCAATCCCTTCCTCGCCGACCGCGTAGCGGTTGACGACCGATTCGAACGCGGCACCGCCTGTCAGTTCCTGCCGAATGGTTTCCAGTGTTTCCCGGGCCCGCCGGCGATCCGACTCGGTGACGAAGGAAGGAAGCCGGACATACAGATTGCGAAGATGATATTCGGTCTGGCCGGCATAGTATTCCTTGTTTTCTTCGTAATATCGACGAACGTCCTCGTCGGTGATGACAATCTTGGATTTGATCTCCCGGTTTACGAGGCGGGCCCGCAGGATCTGTTTTTTAATCTGTTCGCGATAGGCTTCGTAGGTGATTCCCTGCTCCTCCAGCGACCGCCGCAACTGCTCGTCGGTCAGGTACCGGCTTTCTTTGACGCGTTCGATGGCGGCGTCGATCTCCGGTTCACCGACGTCGATCCCCTGCCGTTCCAGCTCCTGATCGGTGAGTGCCTGATCGATGAGCTGGTTGAGCACCTTTTGGCGCACCTCGAAAACCAATCGCCGTTCCACATCGCTCGGATACTGGGAATTTTGGACCTGTTCGATGTAAGGCCCGGCGAACTGGTCGAGTTCGTACAGCGAAATCACCTCGTCATTGACCACCGCGACGATACGATCCACCAACTCGGCGCCAGCAGCCGGCACAGCGGATAGAAGGCCCAGTAACAGAAAGGCCATCAAAGCCGTTGCCGGCCGGATGGTCCCCAGCTTCAACGATGCCGACGGATTCTTCCGTCTTTGGCAGCGCTGTCGCTCAGGAAGACAGAATCTGTTCCCAATGATCCTGGTCGATCTCAATCGAGTATTGTTTCTGGATCTCCTCGATCCAATCTTTATAGGCTTGTTCAATTTTTTGTCGGCGCAGTTGTTTAACGATAATTTCGTCGATTTCGCGGGAGTGTTCCGTCATCGCGTCTCCGGGAGCCACGGAATCCTCGCCGTAGTGTTCGCGGTAATATTTTGCGATCTCTTCGGGTGTAATGGTGACGTGCTGATCGAGCTCCTGCTCGACCAGCTTTTCCATCAACAAGCGGGTTCGCAGGCTTTCTTTCCAGGCTTTGTAGGAGACGGCATATTCCAATAGCATCTCTTCAAAAACCTCGTCGGGATAATCCGACTTGATCTCGGCGATGGTTTCTTCCACTTCGCTTTCTTCGACCGTGACGTTCAGCTCTTCGGCCCGTTCCAGCAGGATCAGCTCTTCGGTCATCTGGTTCAGCAGACGCAGCTGGGCCTCACGATAATCCTCGGGATTCTGAATGATGTTGTGTGGATAAGCTGCCTTGGCAACTTCGAACGCGCGCTGAAATTCGGCGACCGTCACGGTTCGATCCGCCACCCGGATGAGAACCGATTCTCCCGATCCCGGTTTCGAAGGCGAACAGGCGAACACCAAGACCGCGACGAGCATCAGCCGAAGCAGCGCAGTGAGTTTTCCTGCAAACACCATCGTTACGTCCTCTTGCTTGGGTTGAAAAGGCAAAAGCCTCGATTCAGGCTTGCTCATTGGGCCGGCATGAGCACCAATTAGCTGAAAATGCTTAATAAAATATTCAATTGTTAACATAAGTTGCGATTTGTTTCAAGATATTTTTGGTTTCCCGGATGCGTGCGGACAGGTCGTAGCCCGAAAGGCGGGATCGCAGGATGTTTTCCGGGCTGAAGCTGTATTGCTCCGGATAAGACTTGATCAAATCGACCAGACCCTGGGGATTGCGCAGGTGCGCTTCGGAAAAGGTGATGAACAGGGATTTTCCGGTTAAGTCCAGTTTCCGAACCCCGGCTTCGACGGCTTGAATTTTCAATCGAATTTTTGTCAGCAGATGCTCGACCTCGCCCGGGGGCGGACCGTAACGATCGGCTAGCTCGATTTTCAAATCCGTGATTTCGGACGCCGCCGTCATTCTGGAAAGGCGGCGATAGGCCGACAGACGCTGGTCGATGTCGGGAACGTAGGATTCGGGAATCAGGGCCGACAGCTCCATGTTGATCTCCGGAACCAGGGGTTCGGCCTGCGGCTTTCCTTTGAGTTCGGCCACGGCCTGCTCCATGAGCTCCAGAAACATTTCGTAGCCCACAGCGGCAATATGACCGGACTGCGAGGCACCCAGGATGGTGCCGCCGCCGCGAATGCGCAGGTCACTCATGGCGATTTGAAAACCCGAACCCAGATCGCTGTGCTCCATGAGCACTTTCAATCGTTTCTGTGCATCGGCGGTGAGCAGCGATTCATGCGGTATAAACAGGTAGGCGTACGCCTGTTCGTCACTGCGCCCCACCCGTCCGCGCAGCTGATACATCTGCGCCAATCCGAACCGGTCGGCCCGATTGACCAGAATGGTATTGGCCGCCGGAATGTCCAGACCGGATTCCACGATGGTGGTGCACACCAGCATGTCGATATCCCGGGCAAAAAATCTCATCATCACCTTTTCCAAGGCCTCTTCGCTCATTCTTCCGTGAGCGGTTTCGAGCCGGACTTCCGGAACGAGTCGCTGCAGTCGGCCGGCGATGGGTTCGATGCTGTCGATGCTGTTGTGAATGAAAAATATCTGACCGTTGCGGCGCAGTTCGCTGCGGATGGCTTCCGCCACGATGGCATCGTCGAATTCGGAAACATACGTGATGATGGATTGCCGATACTCGGGGGGCGTGGAAATCACACTGATATCCCGAATGCCGGTCAGCGACATGTGAAGGGTTCGGGGAATGGGGGTGGCCGTCAGCGTCAACACGTCCACATTGCGACGCAGCTTTTTGAGTTTTTCCTTGTGCTTGACGCCGAAGCGCTGTTCCTCGTCGAGAATCAGCAGCCCCAGGTCCTTGAAAACGACGTCCTGAGACAGCAGCCGGTGCGTACCGATGACAATGTCGATCTTGCCTTCCTGAAGCTCGCCAAGGATCCGACGCTGCTGCGCCGGACTGCGGAAGCGGCTCAGGCAGGCAATGCGCACCGGGTTTCGCTCGAAACGTTCGGAAAAGGTGCCGTAGTGCTGTTCGGCCAGCACGGTGGTGGGCACCAGCATCGCCACCTGCCGGCCGTTGTAAGCCGCAACGAAGGCGGCCCGCAGCGCCACTTCGGTCTTGCCGTATCCCACATCGCCGCAAATCAGCCGATCCATTGGATGCGGCTGACTCATATCATGCAGCACATCCTGGATCGCCTTGAGCTGGTCGGCGGTTTCCTCGTATGCAAAACCGGTTTCGAAATCCTGCAGTTCTTTATCAACGACATCAAATGCGGATCCCTCGCCCACCTTGCGGGCGGCGTAGAGCTTGAGCAACTCACCGGCAATTCGTTCGGCAGAGCGCTTCACGCGGGCTTTGACCGCCGACCAGGAGCGGCCGCCCATCTTGTCCAGGGCCGGTGCCATCCCTTCAATACCGAGATATTTCTGCACCGTGTTCATGCGGTCGACCGGCAGATAGAGGCGGTCACCGCCGCGGTATTCGATCTGTAGAAAATCGTTGGTGCTGCCGTTGAGACGCAGTTTGACCAGTCCGTCGTAGCGACCGATGCCATGGTCGACATGAACCACAAAA
Source organism: Desulfobacterales bacterium (assembly GCA_051155755.1). Classification (GTDB taxonomy): domain Bacteria; phylum Desulfobacterota; class Desulfobacteria; order Desulfobacterales; family SG8-13; genus DAXETY01. The sequence continues at coordinate 2,788 of DAXETY010000150.1, read as the reverse complement.
TCACCGGATTTCAAATCCGCAACGGCGATCAGCTCCGTTACCGAAGATCGCACCGGGCGGGATCGACGCCGGGGGCGGGCGCCGAAGATCTCCTCTTCTGCAATCACGGCGATCTTCTCTTCGGGCCAGGAAAACCCTTCCGAAAGACGTCCGGGTGCAACCCGCACCAGGCCGTCACCCCCGGCCGGCATCGAATCTTGGAACGCCAGCGAGATACCGTAGGGTGTCAGCAACTCCCGAAGTCGCTCAAATCGCTGTCGGGAACGGCACGCCACAAGGACCGCAACCCCGGACCGCTGGTGGGTCGTCATCCAGTCCACCAGCGGCTGCAGATGATGCTCCTTGATATTCGGATCCCGCAAGGCATCCCGCAGTCGGCTGTTGTCCTGCGGGGTCAGCGCATATATGTCCCGGCTCGCAGCCACCGACTGCCCGGAGCCGATCACCGCCAGCGATTTCAGCCACAGCGGCCGCAGCGTTTCCAGGCGCTCGAAGGCCTGCTCCGCACTCAAATAAATCTGGTCCGGAGACACACAGAGCCGGCCGACGGCCGTGGCTTCCCGATAACTTTCGCCGGCCCTTTGCATGAAGTCCTGGGCGAATTTCAGAACCGACTCGGTACCGGCGACCACGATCTGAGTCGATGACGGAAGGTAGTCGAACACCGTATCGAGCCGGTCGTAAATCAGCGGCAGCAGGCCTTCGGCGCCCGGAAAAACCCCTTGATGTTTAATGCCTTCCACGATGGAGCGCAGGCGGCTGACCGGCAGGTCGATGGCCGCGGCGTGGGCCCGCACCCGGCGGATGATTTCCAGCCGGGCGTCTTCCGGTAAAACGGCCTCTCTGGCCGGCAGAATGACCGCTTCGCCGATGGATCGAATTTTTCGCTGGGTGGCGGCGGAAAAAACCCGGATGGTTTCCACCATGTCCCCGAAAAATTCGATCCGCAGCGGTTCGTTGAACAGCGGTGGAAAGACGTCTACGATACCACCCCTCACACAAAAATCGCCGGGTTCTTCCACCAACGCCGCGTGTACATATCCGCCGGCAGACAGTGATTCGATCAGGCGATCGCGGTCGCAGGTCTCCCCTTCCATCACCAGCTCGGCAAAATCGGTCAGCACATTTCGCGGAATCACGCGCTGCAGCAGTGCACCGATGGGGGCAATGGTGACCGGCGGTGCTTCACCGGACGAAAGCCGGTACAAACCGGCGATGCGCTGTGCGGCGGTTTGGTTGTGATAGGAAGCAAACTTGAACGGTGAAACATTGTAGGCCGGAAACACCTCTGCCGCCGAAGCCGCCCCGAAAAACAGGCCGAGGTCATCGAGAAACCGTTCGGCGGTTTTATGGGAATCGACCACCAGCAGCAGGGGCCGACCCAGGCCGGCGGAGAGCTGCGAGGCCAGGTAAGCCACAGCGGCCCCGGTAGCTCCGGTACAGGTCACCGAACGGCGTGATTCGGCCAGGATTCCGATCAGTTGCGACAGGGATATTTTGGGTTGATTTTCCGCCATGATACCAGTATATAAAGGGTTTTCAACAACCTAAATCGAGCGAATCGAAACGCTCATTTCAGGGGTCGTTTGCCGACACCGGCCGACGTAGCTCATTCGGTAGAGCAGCTGATTCGTAATCAGCAGGTGGGCGGTTCGAATCCGCCCGTCGGCTCCAACATATCCGGGGGTTCCCACATAGGAACCCCCGTTTTTTTTAATCAGCAAGTCTGCGGTATTGTATCCATATTTCGGTATTAGGCAACCCCTAAATGGAAATCGTGCTTCCGCAAAGCCTGGACGAAGCGCCTTTGGACTTTGAAACCTTGGCTTGAAGGCAGCCCCTTAAATTGTGTATAATTACATTGCGCTTGACGAATTTAAAACCTGGATTGAATTCATATCAGTGGAGATCCGCAACTTGTTGTCGAAATCCGTGCAGCTTTACCGCGAACCGTTTCGAAGTGAACCCGATTTGTATTTTTACTTCACTTACGAAGCGTTCGAGCAGCGGTTTGAGACCCTGCGGCGGCTGCTGCAGAGCGGGGAGTCGCTCACGCTGGTCATCGGAGATCCCGGCAGCGGCAAAACGACGCTGCTGCAGCGGTACCTGACTTCCACGGATGGACACTGGAAAACCTATCGCCTGCGCATGCCCGGCGATGCGCGCCAATCGAAGCCGGAGGTTCATCCGGCCTATCTGTTGCGAAAGCCGGCCATGTTGAGGATGATCGACGATGCCCACCGGCTTGGCCGCCGCGGCCTGCAAATTTTGATTCAAGAAGCCCTCTCCGGCGGCCCCGACGGCAAAATGCGGCTGGTTCTGTTTGGAGAGCCCAAAATCGAGAAAACCATTGTGGCAACCGTGCGGGCCATCGACGGGGACAAGGCCGTCAATCGCATCTACATGCCGCGCCTGGCAGCCGAAGAATCCGAGGAATATTTGCGGCACCGTCTTACGGTGGCCGGATATTCAGGGCCGGCGCTTTTCAGCCGCAACGACGCGCGCAAACTCCACCGCAGTAGTGGAGGGCTGCCCGGGCAAATCAACACCGAGGCCCGCGGGCTATTGGAAAAACGCCTGGGACGTTTCGGGCCGCGTGGATTGAACCTGATCCGGAAGCTGCGCAGCGGCTTCGGACTGACCTGTTTCAGCCTAATCCTGTTGATCCTGCTGGTGTTGCAATGGACGATGCAGCCATCGCCGGCCCCAATCGAAGCCAACCAACGCCCGTTTTCGATGAAGATCCGCCCGGCCGCCGCGGTTTCCGAAAACGGAATCCCGCCATCAG
>DAXETY010000149.1:0-6029 GCA_051155755.1 Desulfobacterales bacterium | reverse complement strand
ATGTAGAGCCGAATGATCAACACCAACACCACGATGGCCGCTAAATTGATAAAGGAGCCGAGCGGCGACTGGGTGATGCTGGGCGGGCGTTCGGGCGGGGGCCGGCGGGCGGCTCTGGCGAGCGGCAGGCTGGGATCCAGACGAACCTCGGCCTCCAGTGCCTCGCGGATGCGGGCGACCGTGCCGGCGCCGACCGGCAGGGTCTTGCCGATCGCGGCCGATCCGGGTCCGACCACCCCCACCGCGTCGGTGGGATCCGGACGGGCGGCGGCCAGAACCACCTGGCTGCCGAAGCTGGCAACCGGCTTGCTCTGCCCCGTGTACGTCGCTGCCGGAATCGTCACGGGCTGCAGGAAGGGAAATGCCACGCGGTTGCCGCGCGCCTTCCAGATCTGGATGGGCGCAAGTTCCAGACCACCGTCCAACAGCTCTCCAATCAAGGGGTGGCCGGGTTCGATCATCACCAGCAGGCCGTCGAGGTCGCCGGCACGGAGCTGCTCGGCTTGGGCGCGGAAGGCCGCCGTGCCCTCCTGGTCGCTCGTCACGAGGGTCATCTCGGTTTCGCCGATGCCGGCCTGAAAGAATGCGGTCGTGCGCGCGGAAACGCCGTCGGCGGCGCCGACACCCAGCCGCGCCAGGATGCGCCATTGGTCCGGGGCTTCACCGGATCGCACCAGCAGGTGCATCACGTCGAACCCCACCGGTACCACGGCGTCTGCGTATCCGCGCAATTCCTTGCGACCGGTTTCGTCCAGGGCGAAGAATTCAGGTCCGCTGACCAGCGCGTAGCGCACATTGCCTTCCAACACCGGTGCCAATGGATCGGAAAGACGTTCGACCATGATCTGGCGCCTCGGAAACGTCTTTCGCAATGCCAGGAGGATCTCGGCCGCCTGGCCGGCGGGCGCATCCAAATGGCCGATCGCGATTCCCAGGGGCCGTCCCTCGGCGCCGGCGAGCTTGTTCTCCAGCGTGGGATCCAGGAACGCCGCTGCCACGGCGAACGGATCGGACCCGCGGTTGGCCACCTGGAACACCATTTTGCGCATTTCATCCGTCGATACGATGTCTTCGAGGCTGTCGAGCGCCTCGATGAGCTCCGGTCGACGTTCCAGGAGCGTGGCCCGGGTCAGCGGGGCGGGTGCGTAGGCCGGGAAAAAGCCGCGGTCGTCGGCCAGCACCACAAGATCGAAATCGAGTATTTCCGGATCGGTGAGAAACCCGACGGCAATGTCGATTTCACCGTCGAGCAGGGCCGCATAGAGCTGGTCCTTGCCGGCGGGAGAACTCGGCACCACCAACGCGGCCTTGGCGCGCAGCCCGTAATGGCGGGCCAAGGCTTCATAGCCGTCGATGGGACGCCTGCGAAAGTCGGTGGTCATGCCGATCCGCAGGGTACGGTTCAATTTCGCAAGTCTGCTGATCCGGGCCGGCTTGACGGCGAATGCCGAGCCCGGCCGCGCCAGAACCGCATAGTCGTTGCGGAAACCGAGCAGCGGTCCCCAGACCAGGCCGAAGGGGGCGAGCTGTTCCCCGGCGGTTTTCAGGGATTCGGCCACGTCGTGGATCGGCGGGTGGCCGACCAGCGCGAGCGCCGAGCCGGTGTATTCGACGTAAAGGTCGATGTCGCCGGCCCACAACGCCCCGATCGCGTCCAGGCTGTCCCGCGGGATCTCGTCCACCTCGGCCGGGATATCCTGAGCCCGCAGAGTCTGGGCCACGATGTGGGCGATAATCCGCTGTTCGGCGAAGTCCTTGGCGCCGATGACCAGCGGGCGCTTGATGTCGCTGCAGCCGCCGAGGATGACGATCGAAAAAAGTGCAAGCACAGCAAGTGAGGATCGGTTTGCCATCGGGATTACTTTTCCGTTTGGGTTGCCGCCGCCTTCGCGGAAGCCGGCAGTTTCTCTTCCCGCAGGGTCCGAAGAAAGGCCACGATCTGCAGAAGCAGCACCAGCGAAAACGGGATGGCACCGGTGACGGCCATGGTCTTGGCCACATCGACGCTGCCGGTAAACAGCGTGCCGATCGTGATCGCCAGGATGATCAGCGCCCAGATCAGTTTGTGCGGGGTGGACGGGTTCAGGTCGCCGTTGCTGGTCATCATGCTGACGACGAACGTGCCGCTGTCGGCGCTGGTCACCAGGAAGATGAAGATCAGCAGCAGCGCCGCCGAGCTGACCACCGCCGACAGCGGGAAGTAATCGAACAGTGCGAACAGCGCTTTGGCGACATCGTCGAAGACCAGGTCGGCCAGCCCGCCCGGGCCGTAGAGCTCGGCGTAGAAGCCGGCGCCGCCGAAGGTCGCAAACCACAACATCGAAAACAGCGACGGGATCAGGACCACGCCCAGTACGAACTGCCGAATGGTTCGCCCGCGGCTGATCCGGGCGATGAACACCCCGACAAAGGGCCCCCACGCCAGCCACCAGATCAGGTAGGTCAATGTCCAACTGGCCGTCCAGTCGGTCAGGCCCTCGTACGGAAACAGGCGGAAGGAGATCGCCGGCAGGTTGTTTATATAATCGCCCAGGGTGGTGGTGAAGGTGGCGAAAATAAACTGCGTCGGGCCGAAGAACAGCACGAAAAGCATTATAAAAATGGCGATGGCCATGTTGATGTTGGACAGGATTTTGATCCCCTGTCCGAGGCCGGTGCTGGCCGAGGTGAAAAAGCAGATACCCAGAACAATGACAATGGTAAGGCTGACCCAGTTCGTTGCCGGCAGGCCGACGACCTCACCCAGGCCGGCGCGGACCTGCAGCGTGCCCAGTGCCAGCGAGCCGGCCAGGCCGAGGATCACGGCCACCACACCCAGGATGTCGGCGGCGGTGGCCAGCGGCCCGATCAGGCGGCCGCGAAAGGCATAGCGGATGGGTGTGGAGATCAGGGCCGGCTTGTTGCGCCGGAATACGAAATAGGCGATGACCAGCGCGCACACCGCGTAAATCGACCAGGCGTGCAGTCCCCAGTGCAGGTTGGTCAGGATCATCGCCAGCCGGGCGGCCTCGGGGGTGCCGCCTTCCAGTCCCGGCGGGGCGGCGAAGTGGTACATCGGTTCGGCCGGTCCCCAGAACAACAAGCCCGCGCCCATCCCGCCGGCGAACAGCATCGCGATCCACGAAGCGGTTGAGAACTCGGGGGTATCGTCGTCCCTGCCGAGCTTGATCGCCCCGTAGGGACTGATGGCGATGACTGCGCCTAGTATCACGAAGCTGGTGCAGAGCACCAGGAAGAACCAGTCGAGGGTGGTGAGCGTAAAGCCGGTCAGCGCGTTGGCGGCACCGGCCAAGCCATCCGGGGAGATCACACCCCACAGGCCGATGGCCCCGCAGATGATCACCGATAGAATAAAGACGCGGTTGAAATTCGGCATGAGTTGTAAAGGTTACCGGGCAACATGCAGTCGGAAGGACGATGCAAGCATCCCTGCTTGTCGCCGCCGCTTGATGCCGCGCGGCAGCGATGGACCCGGCCCCGAAACCGACCAGGACCTCGTTTTCAGAGTCGGATGGTCTACAGCACGGTCAGACTGTAATCGATCCGGCGAATGGGATCCGCTGAAAATCAGCGTTCATGCGTTTTGATTGTCCCGGAAATGCAGACTTTACTTAACTTCCCGGGCGCGGTTGAAAGAATCACCACACAGGACAAGGCTTTTACGGCTGAAATATTTTCAATACTAAAACGGAATTTCAAATTTTCAACCGGAAAAATCGAGCGAAGTTCTACCCGTGGGATGAAGAAGACTTTATTGCAAACATTCGATGCGCTCGGTTTCGGCTCCCTGCGTCTGGATCGCATGGGCCGGCAGCCCCGGGAACTCGTCCCTTGTCCGCTTAGGGAGCCGGGCTTGTGCGGTGCGCAGCGACAGGGCCTGCCTGGAGTACACCCGCATGATTTCCTCGTCGGTGAAGGTGTCGGCCGGCCGTGCCGGTTCCGCAAGCAGGTCGGCCCGCCGAACGGCAACGCCGCCTGCGGCCGGCACCACCCTTTAAAAATTCCGGGATGATCGCATCTGCTAGGCGATGTGGCCCCACAATTTCGCCCGCCCGGCCTCGACGCGCTCCAGCGTGTTGCAATTGTATTGTGCGTTGAGGTTTCGGACCTTGCCGGCCACAAAGTCCTTGATGGAAAAGCACATGCCCTTGTCGCCTTGCCAGGGGTCGACCCAGACCGCATCGGCGCCCCAGGAGCGAAGGTTGTCGGCCTGCCACCCGGCATCCAGTCCGATCATGGTCCACATATGGTCGTAACCCTGGGTGCCGAAGTAAAGAACATCTACGGGGCGCACGCCCTGCTCCCGCAGATGTACCGCTGCGATTAGGGCGAGCTCGCCGCAGTTGCCGTATCCGGCCCGAATCGCGGCTTGCGTGAGCGAATCAATGTTCGCCGGTGCCGCCCGGCGAATGGCCGCGAGTCCGGCGCCGGCCGGGCCCAGGTCTCCGGTCCGCATTCCCATATCCGATCCGATGCAGGCATCCACACCGCCGGCGGCCGCAAGCCGGTGGGCGACCTTGTTGCTGGAGGTGATGTTCAGCCCGGCAACATAGGCAATGGCCTGATTGCCCGCCTCGATATTTTCTTTTAGACCCATGGCCTGGTTTCCTTTCACCATAAGCGTTCGTTATCCCTCGCGCCGCAACCGATTCCGGTTCTGGTGATTGCCGATCCGTTACGGTGCCGTTCGCCAACATCATATATCTTGAGTCAAACCATAAGAACGGTTTTAGCGAATTGGAAGCCCATTGCCCATCCGCGCCGGATATCTGTTCCGGACCTCCAAGGGCCGCCGGACATGTTCGGCCGATGAGGCCGGCAGCGCAGCATGAAAAAGCGGTGACCAGCAGGATCGAGAGAGTTTTTACCGGTCGACAAATACAAAATGATGCTTTTGAAAATTTGAAGGTTCCATTTAGCGGCGAAAAAGGCTTTTCATGTCGGCTTGAAATTGCCGGTCTTGCAACCTTGCCGTTTAGCCGTATGTTAAAATAGAAGCGGTCATCTCAAAAGGGAGGGATACCATCATGCGGCCGGGAAAACGAGACGCAACCACCGAAGCCGGCACAAATATTGAGGGGGGCGAGTCGTTGATTTTTACCAGACATCAGAAATATTATCGATTTTTTATTCGCCCTTTGAGAAGCCTGGAATTTGTCGCAGATGAGTCCGCCGCCGATGCATACGCCCACGCCGTGCTCAAATTTCTGTCCTGTGCCGCGAGCGAGAAAAATGCCCGAAAGCTGGTCCGCTACCTGCCCGATCCACTTACCATCGAAATCCTGAGGGATACGGAGACAGCTTCGACGTCGGTCTCCCACGCCGAGTGCGTAACCGAAATTTCCAGACAGTTCCGGATGTCAGAGCAAAATGCCTCCATCGTGACCCAGACGGTGATCCGGAGCGTGAAATCCGCTGTCGGCGGCATCATCCTGATGGAAGTGGCCGAATCGCTGGCTGAAGACTGGGCTGCGGTAATCGAAGACGCGTAGGTTCCGTGGCTGTAATCCGGAAACAACCTGCACCGGGGTTCTTTGACTGATTGCAGGCTGTCGAAAAATCTTCCTTTCAGATTTTACAGGTCTTCAACCGACCCGTAAGGGGTCATCGCAAAAGTCTTTCTTCTCCGAAGGCGTCCACCTCATCGGGATGCCGGATAATGTCCGGGTGCTTTCGCACCTGCCGAGCCAGTGTCTCCAGCCCTGCGCCCTCGGCGAAGAGCCTGCGTCCCATGGCATTGTTGTGAAAGTCCATGGCCCTTTCGTTCGGCGTATTGCCCGGCCGCATCTCCTGGGCATCGGTTACCAGCGCAGCGAAATCCGGCCCGAAGTGCCGGGTCAGGAGAAAACTCCAAACCACATGGCGGTGGGCGTCACGCAGCCAATCATCATGCGGCTCGTTTCGCCTGGCTGAATCGTTGGCTTTATCGGTTACCAGCATGATCACCGGCACTCTTGCCGGATAGTAGGAGACGATTTCGATCTGCTCGGGGGCCAGGCCCATGTTTTTGCGGTCGGACAGCGCCTGTA
>DAXETY010000148.1:0-5813 GCA_051155755.1 Desulfobacterales bacterium | reverse complement strand
CCGATATCATGACCCTGGCCGAGATCGAGGGGCTTTCGGCCCACGCCAACGCAGTGCGGTTGCGGATGAAGAAAAAGGGGTAGGGCATGATTGTTTCATTGGTTTGATTGGTTCAATTGGTTTCATTGGTTCAGACTCCATTCAATAACCACGCTCTGTCCATTTTATCTTTGGCAACCAATTGAACCATAGCTGACCGCTCATAGCAAAATAAAAACCAGATCCGTTGTCAGTTGTCCATTGTCCGTTGTTAAAGCCCGAATAGTTGCAAGACCGGGGGATGGGTCGGGATTCCAGGTTGGATTATTCGCCGATTCGCCGTATCGCCTTCTCGCCGTTTCAGTCTCGCCTCCGCACGCTAATTGTGTAACCAATCGAGCCAATGAAACCAATCAAACCAATTGAACCATAGCTGATAGCTCATGGCTCATAGCTCATAGCAAAAAATCAGGTCCGTTGTTAAAGCTCGAACAGCTGCATGCCCGGTGGACGGGCCAGGACTCCAGGGTTGATTTTTCGCCGATTCGCCGGCTCTCCCCTTCGCCGTTTCAGTTCCGCCTCCGGCAACGTGTAACCTTAACGAGCAACGCGCAAAGTTGAGAGCATCTGTCCCGTCGTCAATTTTTCTTGACAGCGTTTCGAATCACGTGTTAAATGAATGAGTATTCATTCATTGCCATTTTTTTGCAGGAGGTTTGCGATTAACGGCCGGGGAAAAAACGACAAGTATCACCGCATTCTGGAAGCCGCCGTAAAGGTTTTCGCCCGCAACGGGTTTCATCAGTCCACCATTTCCGAGATCGCCCGGGAAGCCGGCGTTGCCGATGGAACCATTTACCTTTATTTCAAGAACAAGGGCGACATCCTGGTGCAGTTTTTCAGCTACAAGACCAAACAGGTCTTTCAGTGCTTCCAGGAGGAGGTCGAAAAAGCCGACAGCGCCGTCGATAAGATGCGCAACCTGATTCGGCGCCACCTGGAAGAGTTTCAGCGGGACCGCAACATGGCCATCGTATACCAGACCGAAACGCACAAAATTTACCGACAGACCGATGCGCAAATCCGGGAGATGTCCAAAATGTACACGGACATCATCGCGGAAATCATCGAGTACGGTCAGCAGGAAGGCAGCATCCGCAGGGATTTGTATCTGGGGCTGGTAAAGCGTTTCATCATCGGCGGCATTGACGAAGTCATCAACACTTGGCTGCATTCCGGCAGCCAGTACGACCTGGTTTCCATGACCGATCCACTGCTGGAGCTTTTCATCCGTGGCATCGGCACCCAGGAATATACCCGGAGCCTGCCCTCCTGAACAGGATCCGGCGGTAGACAACTTCAGAAAGCGAGGGAGATATCCGATTATGTCACAGCAAATCGCAGACCGCAGGGACATCGATTTCGTGCTGCATGAAATGTTCAACGTGGAAGCGCTCAGCCTCCACGAGACGTTCGCCGAGTTCAACCGCAAGGCCATGGATTTGATTGTCAACGAAGCCCGCACCCTGGCGATCAAAGAAATCCTGCCCACCCAGGTTATCGGCGATCGGGAAGGCGTGCGCTTCGAGGGAGGCCAAGTGACGGTTCCCGAAGAATTCCACAAGGTCTTTGAACTGATCCGCGAAGGCGAATGGGTGGCGCTGACCGAAGATCCGGAATGGGGCGGGCAGGGGATGCCGCGCACCCTTGCCATGGCGGCCGGTGAATATTTTGTGGGGGCCAACCTGGCGTTTTCCATCTATCCGGGTCTCACCCACGGTGCCGGCAAGCTGATCGAGACCTTCGGCACCCGGAAACAAAAAGAGCTCGTTCTCAAAAAGCTTTACTCCGGGGAATGGACCGGCACCATGCTGCTGACCGAACCGGAAGCCGGGTCGGATGTGGGCGCTCTGTCCACCACAGCGGTCAAAAACGACGACGGGACCTATTCGATCACCGGCAACAAAATCTTTATTTCCGGCGGAGAGCACGATCTGGCCGAGAACATCATTCACCCGGTTTTGGCCCGCATCGAAGGCGCCCCGGAGGGCACCGAGGGCATATCTTTGTTTCTGGTGCCCAAGATCTGGGTCAACGACGACGGCAGCCTCGGAGAGCCCAACGACGTGGTTTGCACCGGCATCGAAGAGAAGATGGGCATCCACGGCAATGCCACCTGCTCCATGGCCCTGGGCAGCAAGGGCGGTTGCCGGGGCACGCTGCTCGGGGAAGAAAACAAGGGCATGCGCGCCATGTTCCTGATGATGAACGAAGCCCGCCTGCTGGTGGGACTGCAGGGTTTCTGCTGTGCCAGCGCTTCCTACCTGTATGCCCTCGATTACGCGCGTCAGCGGGTTCAGGGCAAACACCTCACCCGCTTTGCCGACAAAACGGCCCCGGCGGTACCGATCATTCAACATCCGGATGTGCGCCGCCAGTTGATGCTGATGAAAAGCTATGTGGACGGCATCCGCAGCCTGCTCTACTTCGTCGAGCATTGTGCCGATCGCAAGACCATTTCCGACGACCCGGAAGAAAAAGCACGCCTGCAGGGGCTGGTCGACCTGCTGATTCCCATCGCCAAAGGCTATGTGACCGATCGGGCCTTTGAAGTCTGCAGCCAGGGGCTTCAGGTTTACGGCGGCTACGGTTACATCAAGGAATATCCGATGGAGCAGCTGCTGCGCGATTGCCGCATTACCCAGATTTATGAAGGCACCAACGGTATTCAGGCCATGGATCTGCTCGGCCGCAAGCTGGGCCAGAACCAGGGCAAGCCGATCATGGACCTGCTGGGCGAAATCCAGCAGACGCTGGCCCAGGCCCGGGAGATCGAATCACTGCAGGAGAACGCCAAGCGGCTGGAAGCCGCCCTGAACAAGCTGGGCGAGGTGGCGATGCATCTGGGCGGACTGGCGGCTTCGCCGAAGGTCATGCAGGCCTTTGCTTTCGCGCATCCGTTTCTGGATGTCTGCGGCGAGGTGATGATCGGTTGGATGCTGCTGTGGCGCGCGGTGGTCGCTTCCAGGGCGCTGGAAAAAGGCGCCCGCAAAAAAGATGCCGCTTTTTACCAGGGGCAGTGCAAGAGCGCCGATTTCTTCATTCGCACCATTCTGCCGGCGGCGGTGGGCAAGATGAACGCCATCCAGGAAGCCCACCCGGCGGCGGTGGAGATTGAGGAGGCCAGCTTCGGCGGCTAAATCGATATCGAGCGTTTCAAATTTGGACTTTTTACGATTTCATCACTTTTGTGTTTAAGGCAAATGCGGCAGAAATAAAAAAGGGGCTGTCTGTGCAGATGGCGCCCTTTTCTTTTTTATTTCAACTTGGTGATCAGGAACCGGTTCTTTTGTCCATTTCTTCTTTGCGCAGTTCCTTTTTCAGCACCTTGCCCACGTTGGTTTTGGGCAGTTCCTTGCGAAATTCGATTTCCGTGGGCCATTTGTACTTGGCCAGCTTCTCCTTGCAGTAGTCGAGCAGTTCATCGGCCGTGAGGCTTTCACCTTCCTTGAGCACCACGAAAACCTTGGCGGCCTCCCCGCGGCGTTCGTGGGGAATGCCGATCACCGAGGCCTCCTGCACCTGGGGATGCTCGTAAAACACTTCTTCGATATCCCGGGGGTACACGTTGTAGCCGCCCGAGATGATCATATCCTTTTTGCGATCCACGATGTAAAAATAGCCTTCTTCGTCCATCTCGGCAATGTCGCCGGTGTGCAGCCAACCGTCGGTCAGCGTGTCGGCGGTGGCCTCCGGCTGGTTCCAGTATCCCTTCATGACCTGGGGGCCGCGGATCCAGAGCTCCCCGCTTTTGCCCGGTGGCAGTTCGGTGGCACCGTCATCCAGGTCGATGACGCGGCACTCGGTGTCCGGGATCGGGATGCCGATGCTGCCGACCTTGCGCTTGCCGCCGGCAAAGGGATTGATGTGGGTCACCGGAGAGGATTCCGTCAGGCCGTAGCCTTCGACGATGACCGCGCCGGTGCGGCGCTCGAATTCCCGGATGACTTCCACCGGCAGGGGAGCACTGCCGGAAAAACACCCCTTGAGCGAGTTCATCGGTGTCTTGTCGATGTCTTTATGATGGAGCATGCCGATGTACATGGTGGGCACCAGCGGGGCAAAGGTCGGTTTGAATTTGCCGATGGCCTCCAGCAACGCTTCCGGCTGGGGCTTGGGGATCAAAATGTCGCCCCAGCCCATGTAAATGGCGAAGTTCATCGCGGTCGTCAGGCCGAACACGTGGAAGAACGGCAACGCACCGAGCATGATTTCTTCACCCATGCGAAACGTGGGAAACCAGGCGCGCACCTGCTGCACGTTCACGCTCAGATTGCGATGGGTCAGAATGACGCCCTTGGAGACACCGGTCGTGCCGCCGGTGTACTGATACATGGCCGGATCCTCGAATTTCAGATCGACCCGGGGAGGACTGGGGCTGTGCTGTCCCAGCAAATCCTTCCAGCGGTAAACCGAATCGGCCGCTTTGACGTCGGCGGCCAGTTTCTTGCGTTTGGCCACCAATGGAAAGAGCAGGTTTTTGGGAAACGGCAGGTAGTCGCCGATGGAAGTGTAAATGATTTCCTTGATCCCGGTTTTCGAACGCAAATCGATCATGCGATTGCCGAGCAGGTCCAGGGTGACCAGCAGGCGTGATCCGGAGTCGTTGAACTGGTGTTCGAGTTCGCGATCGGAATACAGCGGATTGTTCATCACCACCACGGCGCCGATTTTCATGGCACCGTAATAGGCCGCCACGCAGGGAATCAGGTTCGGCAGCAGCAGGGCGACCCGGTCGCCTTTGCGCACCCCGAAGTCATCCAGGACCGTGGCAAACCGGTCGACCATCTCCTGCAGCTGACCGAAAGAAATGGTGTAGCCCTGAAAATTCAACGACATTCGATCCGGAAACTTCGATGCCGAACGCTGCAGAAAATCCGGCAGGCAGACTTCTTCATAGTCGATCTTTTCCGGAACGCCCTCCTCGTAACTGGCCAACCAGGGTTTTTCCCGACCGGGGGATTCTTCCGTCACAGGAGCCTCCTTTTGCTTGTGATCCGGTTGCGACCGTGCTATGTTCGGATTCCATCACGAGTCGATTTGTATGTATACTGAAATTGCCTTCATTGCAACAATTTCCCTTTTCGGCGCCGCCGCTTTGCGGATAACTGGTCTTGCCGAACCCCGTTATTTCCCCGGATTTTCCCTTGACAGGAAAGCGGCCCCTAAGCTATGAATGAGTATTCATTCATTTACAGGTGAATTTTTAACATACATCTAAGGAGAGAAGTGCTCTAAATGGACTCGGCGTTGATTTCACCGGCAAATGCGACATTCTTCGGTCTGCCCGGAACCGTTCTGTTCGTTCTGATTCCACTGCTGGGTATCGGTATTTTTGCCTATATCATTTACCGCCGCTTCGTCCCCCTGCGGCTGGCGGCGGCCGATCCCCGCTTCGACCGCGGCGGCGAGCGGATCGGCGGCGTGGTGAAATACTGGCTGGGCCAGGTGCGGCATCCGCGCTACCGTTTCGCCGGTATCATGCACATTTTGCTGTTTGCCGGGTTCCTGATTCTTTCGCTGCGCTCCCTGACGCTGGTGTTCATGGGGTTTGTCGACGGTTTCGTGATGCCGGGTCTGGGGGGATCGGCCGGACACGTCTACAGCGTGCTCAAGGACCTGACCACCACCTGGGTGCTGGTGGTGGCGGTCATATTGATTCTGCGGCGCGCGTTTTTTCAGCCGGAACGCTATGCGGTCCCGCCCCGCTATGGGAAAAAGCAACACACCGGAGAAGCGATCCTGGTGCTGGGGCTGATTTCCGGCCTGGTGCT
>DAXETY010000147.1:0-27342 GCA_051155755.1 Desulfobacterales bacterium | reverse complement strand
GTGCGGTCCGGATGTATTCATACTGATCCACCTTGAGCATCTCCTCTTCCCTCCGGCATTGGGGTTGTATGGGAACAATCTCCTTTACCAGAGAATCTGCTCCAGGGGGGGTCAATTTTAGGTTGTCGTTTGGGCCTCTAAGGGGTCAATTTTAGGTTATCGAAACCAGCCGTGACGACCTCGGCCTGCAGTAGGTTTTGGGCACTCGTCCCCCACCGCTTCGAAAAGCTCCCGTAGCCCCCTTGCTGCACGTGCCCTGCAACGCCGACCGTGGTGCAGCCGCCGCCCAGAACGACGCGCCCCGCCTGGGTGGTCACCTTGTCGTAGGCCTGCAACCAGATGGCGCCGGCTTCGACGGTGATCGCCGGCAAGGGCTTCGTTCCTGCCGGGGCACCGGCGGGCACAAAACCGTCGTGGAGTTCCAACCCGTCCATGCCGCGAGTCCACACCATGAGGGAATCCGCGCTGTTGGAGCGACCCAGGTACTCGTGGGCTCCCCCCTTGATCACGAGGCGTAGACGATGCTTGTTGGCAAACTTTACGGCCTCCGCAACGTCCCGGGGTGTCGTGGCGGCGACCGCTTGGACGCTCGGCCGGGCCTCCCAGCCGTTGAGCCAGCCGGTGGACTGCGTCCCGCCCGGTTGTTCTTGAATGAAGAATGGATTCTTCAACTCCTCCAGGCGACTCGCGCAGGCCGATGACTGGGGTTGGTCGATACAGACCTGATAGGGCAGCTCCGCTGAAACCAGCCTCCCAGCAACCTTTCGCGCCAGATCGTCCCAAGCCTGCTGATTCGGCCATTCGGCGTCCCCCGGACGCACGCGGCGGAAGAGCTTCTTCGAGGTCTCTTGGGCAGTGGCGAATGGCGAATGAAACCAATTAGAGAAAAGTGCCAGAACTCCGGTTAAGGCGCTCCTCTTGAGAAAGGATCTTCTATTCAGCGGCGTGTCTTTTTTTGTGTTCATTTTAGCCTCCAAGAAAAATCCTCCTTCTAAAGAACAGTGTCATACGAGCAGCTGCTTGTAACAAAGCTTCAACCATACGACTCATAGCTTACTGATGAAACCTAACGCTGCGCTTCAGCCGCGCAGCTTTTTTGCGTCGGCTGGAAGCGCCTTGTTAGATCCGATATATTTACGCATTTTCAAATACTTGCATGTAAAAATGCTCACTAACTTCAACGAGTATCTTGGGAATTAACGGGACCTTTCGTCTCAATTCCTCAGGAGAAGAGCGCATTTCGACCGGTGGGCCGAAGGGAGTATCTTCCTTTTTTATATTCACAATAGCCAGTCGAGCATTTGGTTTTAAAATTCGTTTTATTTCTGTTACAAATCCTTCAATTTGAGATTCTGAAAAAATGTGAAAGACCGTTGAGAGGTAGATCAAGTCAATTGAAGCGGCTTTCAACCTTGTTGGTTTTGTAATATCGCCAACGAAGGCTTCTATATTGGTCATTTCAACTTCTATTTTTAAATTTGCGATCGATTGCTTATTCGGGTCAAGAGCATATATCTTTCCAGTCTTTCCCACCAGTTCAGATAATTTTTTCGCCATATAGCCGTTTCCGCAGCCGGCATCGAGAATTGTAAGACCGGCGCAAATGTCCAAATTTGCAAGTATTTTTTCATCGTTTAATAATCCTTCTGAAAACTTGCCCAATTTATCCAGAATCTCCTTTTGGATCTAACGTCCCGCATCAGCGGCGTGGCATTGCCGCGTCCGACTGTATGCTCTTGTTAGGCAAGCGCTCTCGACCAATGGAGCTCGCCTCACGAGGGAAGTGAAACAACGCCCAACTGGGTGAGTACGGCCAGCTGATCAAGAACTTCCCACTCTTCCACGATTCTACCGTCCTCGAAACGGCTGCGAACCACTCCGTGGGCTCGCATTTCCTTGCCGGTCGGCGCAATTCCCATTAGTGGGCCTTCGTGCGTGCCGGTGAGAGTGAAGAAAATCACCGCCGTGTCGTTCGCTACGACCAACTCGTCGATGGCCATTCGCAAATCTGGGAAGGCGGTACGGTAGCTGGCAAGGAAACCCTTGAGCGCTTCCGTGCCGTGCAGTTCTTCGTCCGGGCTCCGATAGACGTAGTTCGGATCAGCGATCTCGTCGACCACGTCGAAGTTGCCTTGGTTAATCACCTCGGAAACGAACCGAAGCATAGTATCTTCGATAGTTTGAGACACGATTTCCTCCTACTGGATCCATCCGCCAGTGCCAAGGTTTATGGGGTCTGTGCGGCTGCGGTTCAATTTGGATCATACGTGACGCCATCCCCTGCCTCTACCCTCTAAAGTCTGAGTAACAGTATCAGGAGCAATATGGACACCAAGCTCGCCAAGACCATCCTGGTCACATTCGAACGGTTCCAACGCGATTCGAACTCTCGGCGAGCCGCGTTCTGGGCCCTCTCATCCATGTCGGAAATCGCGAGAGTCTGAATCATATTATTCAACGGAATGTTGATGATGGCCGTCGGTAGCTGAACGCCGAGCAGGTACACGAGTACCGCTGCGATGACGAGAGACCGCCCGACTCCATCCAATTGTCCGAAGCCAAGAGCAGCCGAAGCAAAAAGTGCGACAACCGAACCAATCCAGACCAGCATAAAAACCGGCTGGCTTTTCTGGATCACGCGGTCCATTACCTGGAACGCTCTTAGAAACTCGCCGTCACCGAGGCTCCGTAAACCCGGCATCACAACCACGGCGAAAGCAAATACAAACCCGGCCACCAGAGTGCATAGTAAGGTCGCAATAATTAACGCGATCTGAAAGGTCTCCATTAGCTCATCCTCGCATTTTCTACCGTGCTTCTCCAATTGGGCGCCTACGGACACTATCGCCATACCGCTTGAAAAAGGGCTCGTAGAATCTCTCGACTGCCTAACGTTGCGGCTGAGCGGCGCGAGCTTGCGAGCGTCCGACTCAAGCCGCTGGTTATACCCTACATTAATCTTTGGTAATTAAAGGTTTATTACCCACCGATGCTCCAAAGCGGTAAAACCAGGTATCGTTTTTAAGTAGATAAAAACCGAGAAAAAAGGTAATGAACGTGGGCACAGTT
The DNA here is from genome assembly GCA_051155755.1 of Desulfobacterales bacterium. GTDB lineage: Bacteria > Desulfobacterota > Desulfobacteria > Desulfobacterales > SG8-13 > DAXETY01. The sequence goes on along the minus strand of DAXETY010000147.1, from coordinate 24,273 downwards.
CTGATATTTACGTAATGTTTATATTCAGAAGTGTCGATAAATTGAGGTGCATTAGTGTAATATATATAATTGGCACCGATCTCTAACAAATAGGGCAACATTTTAATTATGAGGAAAAAACCTAATAATTTGAGTGACAAGGCATAGATAGATGAGAAATCGTTTGTCTCGTTACTGGATGTATCCTTTTGTGCAAACCGTAGAATGATTCCGCCATCTCTAAGCAGGTATAGGCCTAATCCGACATAAATTAAAAATTTGAGAACTTCAGAAATACTCGAAATCACGATAATATGGTAATAGTCACTATTGCTTAGTCCACGGTCTAAAAAGAAATCAGGGAATACCTTGAAACCGTAGTTTGTAGCGACAAGCAAACAATAAATCCCAAACAATTTGCAGGCTATTTCAAGCTAATCTCTCTGCTTCATGAGTAGCAGTCCTCAAGGTATAACATAGAATTGAGGGGCTGGTTTGAAGCGGCCAGCGAAAAACCAGTCCCTCTCAAATGATTGGTTCGCCATTTCCACTATTTGGCAGCTTGCAGTTCCTCTCGGACGACACGGCGAAGGACATCTTCGATGGGTTTCTCCTGATGTTCCATATATGTTCGGAGGGCATCATTGAGCATCGTCTGATAGTTACCTCCGCCTTGTTCCTCCACCTTGGTCCGGAACCAGTCGATAATGTCACGATCAAGTCGAATGGTGATTCGGACTTTCTTTCCGGAAGAAGGAAGTACGGCACCCCGCTTACCTTTGCTAAAGTCATATTTCGCCTTCATATTGTCTCACCTCGTAGCGCACAGCCTTACGTGCTGAAATGATTCGAATGTTGTCCTCTCGCCATGTATAGACCACTACCAGTATCCGGCCAAACGCGTCCATTCCAATGGTGGCATAGCGTTGCTCACCTTTCCGGAGATCCTCAAGCGTCACGGCGTTTGGATCTTCGAAGACCGCGAATGTATCAGCGAACGGGATTCCGTGTTTGGACTTATTCGCTTTGGCCTTCGATTTATCCCATTCAAACATGGCACCCTATTATATGTACATTTGTATGTACATGTCAAGTTTTACTTGGCGAACGCTCGGCTTCAGAGGCGCCGGTCCCCCGGCGTCCTCTGGAAGCCGTTGTTGGGGATTCCCTCAGTCGTTTTCCTGCTCGGCGATTTCTATATCGAGCCTCATCAGATTCGTCATCATGGTCCGGTCAACATCTTCCCAGGGATCATCCGCGCTCGGACGATACCGAAAGGAGAGACCGTGACCGTCCGATAGAAGCGCATCGACGTGCTGGAGAATCACCTGCTGCTGAGTTCTCTCATCACCGTCTGGCGGAAAGTCAAGTGAGTCAAGGACAGCCACAATCGCGTGGTTGGCGATACGGTTCTTGAGTTCGCCGACCGGGGTGTCAACAATGCCCCGCAGGGACTTGATGAGTCTAATCATGTCCGCGGGTTCATCAACGACTATGGCGTATTGCGACATTTGTCACAGTTGTCGAATTTCCGGTACTGTCGAAGCACTTCGTCTACCTGGGACACTCGTTCATCTAATGTCCCGCTGACTATGAAAAACGGTACCCGTCTTTCAGCAAGGTCGCTGACGATCTGGTCCTGAAACCACTTCCTCTTCTGATCCCCGCTGCGATCCCATGTGTCTGCATAGGGAATATCAGTGTCGCAGAGAAAGAACAAGTCGTACCGTTTCTCCGCTTCCATCGCCAGTCGGGTCAGAACCGGGCCAGCGATGCCGTGGTAGTCCTTCGCAAAGACATACGTTGTGATTGGGTTTGTGTCGCAAAAGAGGTACTTCCGGGCCTGTAGAGTCAGTGCATCCTCCCTGCTGTTGTGTTCTGGCGCGATCTCCTCAAACTGATTCAGTGTGATTCTTCGGTCAACATGGTGTTCAAGCCAGTACTCTGCGCCATACTCCGGCATCCACACGGTATTATGCCGTTCAGCCATCGTTTGGGCGAGGGTTGTCTTGCCTGTCGAGGGTGCGCCCATGAAACACACTTTCGTGATCAGGTCGGCATACACCACGGGGGCGAGGTGTTTCCGGTTCGCAAAGTAGTCCTCGCGGAGAGCCGTCCCGCTGATTGGCACAGCCACACGTGCCTCGTCGATCCTGCGATCGACTGCACCAAGAGCCCGACTCACGTGGCCTCCATAGAACTCGCTGGAGTAGAAATGTGTAATGCGCACCCCGTTGAGCTTCTTGAGAATGTACTTCTCCTGCTCGCGACAGATCTCCGGGGTGTCACCGTAGCCGTCTGGACCGTCCCATGCCTCGATGATCCGGACCGTCGGGTACAGATCTCGTATCCATCCCGCGCGAACCTGGAGAGGCACGTCTATCACGTCCGTAGCGTAAACCATGATGACCAGTTCGTCCACCTCGGCCAAAGCGGTCTCTACGAGCATTTGGTGCCCGCGATGGAAAGGGGCGAACTTGCCCAGCGTCAGGCCACGTCGCATGTTCCCAACTCAGCGTTCACACAGGGGTTCGATACCCGCGCGACCTTCGTGCCCACGTGCCATCGCCAATACCCAAAAAGGGCGTTCAAGAGAAACAGCGCCCACATCAGGATCATCAAGTCTCCTGCTTCTCCCCCGGCTCTGAAGCGCAAAAACCACATGCCAATGGTGACAATGTTGAGCAGGATGTACAGCAGCCACTGCTCCTTGTACCGCCACATCATTAGAAATGTAGCCACGACGGACAGCACGTTGGTGGTGGCGTCAACGAAAGGCGTATTCTGGCGAGGATTCAGCCCCAGAAGGAGCCCAAGCCCGACTGTGCACGCGATGCAGATGGATGCCACCGTGAACCGTTGCAGCCAGCTGAGTTGCCTCATCTCCACCGTCCTGTCCTGCCTCGTGTGGCGAGACCACATCACATAACCGATGATGCCCGTTGGGACGAAGAACAGAAGGTTGAGATAGACTTCTCCAAAGAGTCCGTTGCCGTAGGCCAGAATCGAGTAGGAGAGGCTGTTGTAGAGGCCTATAAGGTAGCCCTCGCGGCGTCCAATCGCGATCAGACCAACACACAGAATCCCGGAAAGGGAGACAGTTGCGTCGAAAATGCTCGCGGCAAGGAACGCGCTCAGGACACCTCCTGCGACCACCAGGAATGCCAGCCATAGCCGGTCGAGTCTAGCGCCCTGTGATGCTTTGGGTGTCATGGATTGTCACGTATCATGAGTCATGGCCAACGTTTGAGCTAAGCGGCCGGGCCAATTTGGCACAACTTCCCGCGAGGTGAATAGCTTTGGTGAATGCACAGCTTTTCACAATGCCATTGGATGCCCGGTCCGACTTAAGCGTTTTGTTGGGCCTTTTGAATTTTATTATAATCGGCTTCTGCGTGAAGTTTCAGTCCAAGTGCACCGATTACCTTGAGTATGGTGTCGAAGCCCGGGCTCCTCTCACCGGAAAGTGCTTTGTAAAGGCTTTCCCGAGAAAGCCCCGCATCACGTGCCACTTGGGTCATACCCTTGGCACGGGCGATGTCTCCAAGTGCTTTGGCAATGAAGGCGGCATCCCCGTTTGCTTCTTCAATAGAGGCTTCGAGATAGGCAGCCATTTCCTCCGGGGTACGAAGATGTTCGGAAACATCGTAACGAGTCGTAATGGTTTTTTCCATGGTTCAACTCCTATAAGTTTCTTGCAAGGCGCAGAGCGGTTTGAATATCCTTTGCCTGGGATTTCTTGTCGCCCCCAGCCAGCAAAATGATCAACATTTGTCCTGTCTGTTTAAAGTACACACGATATCCAGGGCCGTAATCAATCCGCATCTCTGAAACTCCCTCTCCAACTGGCTTTACATCGCCGGGATTTCCAGCAGCCAGCCGTTCGATCCGGACGAGAATGCGGGCACGTGCCCGAATATCCTGTAACCCATCAATCCATTTGGCAAAATTGTGGGTTTTACGGATCTCGATCATTTTGTTATTGTAGCCTTCGGGCTACACTCTGTCAAGGAGGATTTATCGAAAGGTATTGTTGAGGCCCAACGTGGTGCTGACCGGCTGGGGTGAAGCGCCAGCGAAACCCCAGTCGGTGTCCAGCACATTGTTATTTGTCGATAAACTCGCCTTTATTCCAAATCACCTTTTTTTCTATTGAGCCATCTGGCCGCGAAACCACACCTTCACCGTGTTCAACATTATTTTCCCATTGACCTTCATATTTGAATCCATTGGGGTAGATCGCTATTCCTTTTCCATCCCTATTTCCGGATAAAAATTCACCTTCATAAATTACGCCATTCTCATATATGAATTTTCCGTACCCATGGATGTCGCCGTTTTTGAAATTTCCTTCATACTTAGCACCATCTGGATATAATATCTTGCCTATTCCATTTGATTCATCATCTACGTATTCACCCTCATGCCGCATCCCATCATCAAAAACAGTTACACCATAACCACATCGTTTTCCTTGCCTCCATTGCCCATTGTATCGATTCCCATGTGCATCTATCGAGGTTCCTTCACCGTGCATTGCTCCACGCTTAAAGAAACCTGCGTATCTGGCACCATTCGAAAATTTTAAAACCCCAAAACCGTGCTCTGTACCATCTTTCCATCCACCTTTGTATGTAGAGCCATCCGAGTAAATATATATGCCTTTTCCATTCTCGCAATCACCAGCCACACAGCCATGTTTAGGTTCTTCCATGTTCTTCCATGCCAATTGAAAAATTACGTTTAAGCTGAGCAGCAGGCGATAAATATATCGCTGACCTTCGATCCTTAACGAAAAACCGCGCAAGTTGTCCCTGTCTGCTCCAGCGTTTGGTTAGACGAGAGTTCGTGATCAGCCGACGTGGCCGATGAATCCAAAGCTGTTGTCATGAGCAAATTTTAGGGCTTCATGCCATTGTTTAAGATATGCCAAAAAATCAGAATCCACGTTCGGTAATGATTTTGCTGAAGAATTAGATCTGTTCTTTGTAAACAAGTCTCCAAGCGTCGTAAAGTCTATAGAGTTAAACGCTTGGTGCATTTCCGAGACACGATTGGGCGACATTGAAATGAAATAACAACCTTCGGTTAGCGGTTGGATACCAAGTTCGTCAATTGTTTCGCCGATTGAGATTATTTGAGTAATTGACTCCAAGGCCGGTCGGATATCAGCTGATGCAACTGGGATTAATTCAGAGAGTGCCTCTGCCACTGAAAAATATTGATTGTGGCTATCTGAAAACCATACCCACTCAGGAATATCTTTTGCGTATAAGTCAATATCATCAGTGAGAATCATTTCATCAACAATGGCTTGAGCGTCATGCCGTTTTAGAACATCATTCCAGTCAAAACAAAAACATGTTACCTGCATGATATCTTTCTCCTTCGTCTAACGGTTGAATTGTGGGGCCGGGAAGCGAAAGCCGAGGACTTGCAAAAAGGCAACATTACCGACTTAACTGACAGTATTTCAAAAAAGCCGCAGCCCTTCCCGGTCCCACACAAATGATTTGTTAGCAGTCGACCTCCACCTTGCCTGGATTGAAGCACCCAACAATAAAACCCAAATATGGATCACCACCATCTTTATTAATGGCCCAATGCCAATCAACAATATTTGTGTCAGTTGGAAAAATGAGCTCGACTTCATTTTCAAATATTAAAGATAAAGTTGAATCTTTTTTTAAACTGATATCGATGATCTGTTTTCGTTGAGTGCTGCAGACTATAATGCTCTTAGCAACGTCCTCTTTATCAACTGCCTCTATCGCAGGCTTAAAACTGTTTTGAAGCACAGCATTAAGCTTAGCTTCGTGAGAAGATATTACATTATGTGAAATTAACCAAAAATCATGAAAACAGAAATCCCAAGTATCCCCAACACTAAATCGTGAGTAAAAATTACCGATGAGCTTTTCTTGTAATATATCTAAAACGTCCATGTTTCACTGAAGGCTGCTAACGACAAGCATGAGCGGCTCGAGGTACGAGAGTCCGGCTCAATGCTTTTGTTAGCCCCTGTATCCAATTTTCTATGGTGTGTAAACCAAAATAATGTCACCGGAATCAAAACCAGCGGATATAGGTTTCAAATAATTCATTTCTCTGGCAGCTCTGTTCGCAGCCAATGCTGTATACGCAAGACAAAGAGGGTATTCGGCGTTGTTTCCCAGTCCTTTATCTTGATATGCAAGTCCATATATGTCTCCATGGACTTCAGAACCAAAATAGACGGCATGCTTTTCTGGTTCCTTGTGAGAAAAAGCCCACTCACACCCTTCATCGTCGGAATCGTATTCAGAACATCCAACGGCATACATATCGCTTGTGGTTTTGCCTCCTACAACTGGATTAAAAATACCAATATATACACCAGCAACATCCTTTGTCTCGGCAATCTTGTTAAGAGCTTCCATTAAAGCTGACATATCGCGATTGTAATCAATATTGCGATATGGTATCCACTCTTCTGGCTTGAAAGATGCGCAATTTTCAAGAATAACTTCCATGGACGCTTGCACAGTGGCATCAACTGCAAGTTGGGCGTCAAGAACCTTAAAAAAGGAAGATATATCTATTTCCATGTAATCTCCTGATATATGGCTAACGTTGCGGCTGAGCGGCGCGCGGAACGCGCGTCCGACTCCAGCCGCTGGTTATGCCAAAATTTCAAAAACCCCTTGACACCAGGACAATAATGTCCTAACCATGTGCTATGAAAACGAAGCAACTCATCCGCAAACTTAAGAAGCTTGGCGTTGAGTTCACAAAAAACCGCGGTAAAGGCGGTCATCAATTGGCAAAATTTAAAGGAAAACAGGCAACAGTACCGATCCATGGCGATGCCGACATAGGACCGGTATTTATCAAAAAATTATGTAAACAACTGGGTATCGACCCAGAGGATATCCTCTAGCAGGAGGAAGCATGCTACAAAGTTACCCTGTTAATTTTACAACCGACGATAACGGCTCCTTGATCGCTGAGTTCCCCGATATACCCGAGGCTATGACTGTCGGTTCCGATGAAAATAATGCCATCGTTTGGGCCCAAGATGCACTTATTGTTGCATTGACCGGCTACATAGAAGATCGTCGGGATATCCCGCCTCCATCAAAAGCAAAGGAAGGGCAAAAATTAGTTCATTTACCTCCGCAGATTGCAATGAAAATAGCTATTTATCAGTCGATGCGAGACCAGAGAATGACCCAAGCTTCTCTCGGAGAGTGTATGGGTGTAGACGGACGCCAAGTAAGACGCATACTCGATCTGGATCACAATACAACTCTTTCTCAATTGGCCTCCGCTCTAAAATGCCTTGGAAAAGAGTTAATCATCGATATCAGGGATGCAGCATAACGTTTGAGCTGAGCAGCAGGCGGTAAATATTCCGAGTCATATAGGGCCTTAACGCGTAACCTGCGCAAGTTGTCCCTGTCTGCTCCAGCGAATTGTTATGATTCGCTAAAATTTATAAAGAACGCTCTTTTAATCGAGTTCTGATAACTGAGTTTTATGAACGCGAAATTTTTTGAAATTCTATGCGAGAAAAATACTATACCGACGGTAAATAAAGAACCTATTAACTTCCTTCCAGTGATACTGTCGATATCACTTAAGATCCAGTCAAATCCAAGCATAAGGATGCAGATTAGCACATTTACGTGTATGCAAAAAATTATTATGTAGATAAGTACTCTCATTTTTTAATAATTATCTGCTTTTCCATATATGGCATCATAACGCCGCCGGTCACAGGAGCAGCTTGTCTGCGTCCTGTGGACTGGCATGTTATAGGTTTATTCCTGTTCTCTATTAAGTATTACTTTTGAAAAAAAATGAACGCTATCTTCACTACCGTTTTCTAAATATTTACATATCTTGCCTAAAGGGAAACACATGATCTCATAGTCTCGCCATAAGATACCTGTTGTTGATATCGAATCTTCGAAGCCTTTAACCATACTTGAAAATTTTGCGGCTTCTTTGTGCTCAACCCAATGATGTTCTTTTTTCGAATTCCTTTTAATCACTTCGCCAACATAAGCTCCATAACGTAGCACAAGTCTCAAGAAATCGTTTCCTTCAGGTGGGTCACTTCGAATAATCTCGAGACAATCATCAATATGTCTCAGGCTATCAAGTGAATAATCCAATTTGTCTGGATCTATTATTTCTCGCTTATAAACTGGTTTTTCTTCATCCTGTGTGAGCATGATTGCAAGGTCAGAATAGGCTTCATCCATGAATTTGGGTTTTTTCTTCAAAAATTTTAGCATTCCTACGACCTATAACGCCGCTTTTCAGCGGGCGCACGCTTTTTGCGCTCCGCTGCAAAAGCATGGTTATGCCATTTTTCCTTTTAATTCTATCTGTTGACCCTCAACATCGTAACAGAGGACTTTAAAACCGCCTTTATGGGAAAGAATAATTTTCCCACCATATACATCCATAATTTCACTCACGAAATTATCTTGAACCTTTTGAGTTTCTAAATCAGAAATTGTTCTTTGGACGTCACCGATATCATCGTAATCAACACATTCAATATTTGTTACTTTTGGAACTTGGATCAATAGAATAGGCCAAATGCTGACCTTGTCCCCAGGATAATGGACAAGATCCTTGTTCCAATATGTATCCCATTGAATAACTAGGGTTACCGTATTTTCCCACGCAGAATCTAAAACAACCCTGATCCAAATAGAATCATGAAGTGTAATTTTCTTGATAAACGCCTCTGGTTCCAATTCCCATGCTTTCTCCCATGGAAAGTCATCTTCAAGGAGGCGCTGTCCCAACCATTTTGGAAATACTGTTTCTTCCATTAATATTTCATCTCAGGGCATAACGCTCAGCATCAGCGGCGGCGTGCAGCGCCGTCCGCTGCATGCTGTTGTTATGCGCCATGCTACACGAGTTCAAGTATGACAGCGTCCTTGGCCTCATCTCCCCCCGGACCATGAACGCGGATGATCTCCAACAACCAATTCGAATACTGTCGGACCTACTCCACGCTGGGCGGCCCCCAAGTCTGCAGCAACCGAGTCTCTGTTGGAGGGTTGGCATCGAGCCAGTCGGATTTCTAGCTGCTTGACGGTCTCTTGATAGCCGAGGCACTCACGAGAGAGCGCTGAGTTCTTCCAGCGAAGCACGAAGCCCCCATCTGGCGTCCCGAACCCGCCGCGCAGGATGTCGTTGAACGCGTCTAGGTTGTGGCCCCAAGATGCCTCAGTTATGAGCACTCGGCTGACGACAGCGTAGAACTCCTCAAGGGTTGAGAAGTCACGGCCATCGATCTCGTAGGTCGCTTTAGTTCGCATAACGACGTCGGTCACCGGCGGCGGCTTTTTGCCGTCCGGTGGACTGACTGGTTAGCCATTGGAATTTTCGGTTATTAAAGACCATTTTTCCAAATAGGCATCGGACTGTTCGTCGTAAATTTTGAAATAAAACGTTTTCCAATCCGGGTTTTCCACAAACCCTGCATTAATGGCTTGTTGAGCAACATCGATTACAGGTACAACAAAAACAGTTGGAGGAGACTTTTCTTTTGATCCTTCCAGAAGATCAATAAAGACGTAAACCAGATTGCTATCTTTCAAGCCAAGCGGTTTTCTACCAACTGACCATTCCCAATATTTACTTTTTCGAGCGTTCCTTGCAGTTTTGACCTGAATTGCGATTGCAGTTCCATGAAGAATATCTCCAGCCATTAAATCTATTACGTCGGAACCATCGCGAGTCAATGCCACTGACATTCCAAAGGAAGACAGTTTATATGCCACATAATGCTCGCCAGCAGCACCTACTAGTTTTGTTGGGATTGCCATTATTAAGCCCTCTTACGGCTAACGGTTGAGCTGAGCAGCAGGCGACCCGCCTATCGCTGACCATCAGGCTCTTACGATAACCCGCACAAATTGTCCCTGTCTGCTCCAGCGAGTGGTTATGTGCGCCTCAATCTTCCCAAACATTCAAAATCGAATTCTGTATGAGAATTTTGTTTGTAAACATGGCCAATTTTCGAAGCTTTTGCTATTTTCAGTAGTGTATCAATGTCGTCGAGTGTTTTTTTCACTGATTCGAATACAAAACCCCCATCAACCATCTTCTGAAAAACGATTTCTGACGTTAGGTCAACTCCGGTATATACGAGTACAAACTGACTGACATCTTTTTTGCTTTTTATCGATTGAAATACCAAATTGCCATCAACCCTCACCGGTGCAATGAATCCAATGTTTTTCTTAGGGACTTCAGGGGCATATCCTTCAAAATACTTTTTTGTCATTGAACGTCTTCCACATAACGTCTGAGCTGTGCGGCGCAAATGAAGCGCAGCGTAGTTTGCGTCCGAACGAGCGACTTGTTATGCATATTAATCAAGGTCCTCGATAATATGCTGCTTATGGCACTTGCGACACTCAAACACCATTTCATAGGGTTCATTTCTTTTAATGTACTCAGCCGGTACTCCACAATGCACCCACCATCCGATTGGATTAAATGTTGAAAATCCGATGGTTTTCCCAAATACCTCCAAGTGTAGTTCTGTAGGCATTGATACATAGTTAAAATCGTCATCTACAAAATCTGCATCAAAGAATGTAGCGTCATACTTTTCTGCTGCGCTACCGTCTGCAATGCACCATGGACATAGATTCTCAGGGCTATTACGGGCATACGTGACGCCTTTATACAAAACCCCGCGTGCTTTTCCGCAGCACTCACATACAGCATCGGACTCATATACAGAATCAGATGCGATAGGATCTCGGTGATAGGGGAATTTCGGAAGTTCAGGGAACATGAGTCAGCCCTTTTTTATGCATAACGTTTGAGCTGAGCAGCAGACGGACCGACTGACGCTGACCGTCAGGCCCTTACGAAAAACTGCGCAAGTTGTCCCTGTCTGCTCCAGCGAATGGTTCTACATCAATTCACTTACAAAAGGGTCCATAGATTCGATGAGACCTAAGCTTCTTGCATCTTTCTTTAAAATCAATTGATTTTATTTTCTTTTGCCATCTTTGAAACCCAATCTCAAATTTACCTTTCGGAGTCTCTAGAAATTCAATATGAATTGGAATATCTTCTTGTGTGACCAGATTCATATCAAGGCTGTCAAGTTCACATAGGACCTCATTAGCCGCTGAATTATCGCCCTCCCAGTCATCAAAGTCTGTCTCACCTGGAAAATAATGTTCATTTGCCCATTTCCATACTTCTTGGACCGTGGCTTTGTTGTTTTCCCAAGCCTTAAGAATTTTAATTATTTTTGATCGAGTCACGATTATTTCAGTCATTTTATGTTGTAGAACAATGATTATTAGGAATTAATTCCCGTGTATCATTATTCGAGAATTAATTCTTGTATATTGGAAAAACTATTGTCAAATTTTTCAACCGTTTGATTATAATAACTAATTTCCGTTTTATAAGCGTTTTTCCACAGCACTCTATCTTTCTTCCCAGGCATTCCTGGATCATTACAAGTTTATAAAATCATATTAAAAATCATGTCTGCTGACCCATCTTGCCTCGTCGTCGGGGTCGGTGGTTTCCAATATACACTCAGAAAGTCTACGCAGAATCTTGGTAGTTTTTTAGGGTTGTCTGCTTGTGTGCTCATCGGTATCAAATTCTGCAGTAGATATTTTACCGTAATTTAACGATAACGGCAACGTAACGGTAAAACGATGTACTACAAAAAGCCTAAATTGCTCGACCTGGTGCGAAACAAACTGCGGTTGAAGCATTATTCTTACAGCACTGAGCTTTCCTATGTCTCCTGGATTCGCCGGTTCATTCTGTTTCACGACAAGCGGCACCCGGAAACCATGGGGGAAAAGGAAGTCGAAACATTCCTGACCCATCTGGCCGTCAAAAATCAGGTGGCAGCCTCCACCCAGAACCAGGCCTTCAATGCGATCCTTTTTTTATATCGCGAGGTTCTTGGTATCGAGCTTTCCGGGATGATCGACGCGGTCCGTTCGAAGAAGCCGCAGCGTCTGCCGACGGTGATGTCGCGCACCGAGGTGTTTTCACTTCTCGATGCCATGACCGGCGTGCCGCAGCTTGCCTGCCGCCTGATGTACGGCAGCGGCTTGCGGAGCATGGAAACGGTCCGCCTTCGCGTAAAGGACCTGGATTTTTCGCTCAATCAGATCCTGGTTCGCAACGGCAAAGGCGCCAAGGATCGCATCACGGTCTTTCCGGAACAGCTTCAAACCGAAATTCAACAGCATCTGAAACATGTAAAAGTCCTTCATCAAGATGACCTGGCCAGAGGCCATGGTGAAGTTTACCTGCCCTACGCGCTGGCGCGCAAATACCGCAGCGCCGGTCGTCAATGGGGCTGGCAGTATGCATTTCCCTCCAAATCGCTGTCCGCCGATCCCCGCTCCGGCAAAACCAGGCGGCACCACCTCGACCCTACAACGCTGCGCAAGGCGGTCCGAAAGGCCGCTCACCTGGTCGGCATCCACAAACCGGTCAACTGCCACAGTCTGCGCCACAGCTTTGCCACCCATCTGCTCAGTGACGGCTATGACATTCGCACCGTCCAGGATCTGCTGGGCCACAAGGACTTGAGCACCACCATGATCTACACCCACGTACTCAACAAGGGCGGCCGGGCCGTCGTCAGTCCCCTGGATCGCTCCGGTTCGCACCAGCGGCAGAAGCACACAGAATAAAGACCGCCAGATCCGGATATCAGGCGGATCATCATAGCTGTCCTGGAACGTTGGGCGCCGGAGCCGACGCCCCGGTTACCGATTGCCCGCGGCTGCGCACGTCGATCACCACCGTGCGGGCGGCCATGTCGCCCACCCGCTGCCAGTTTTCGCTCAAGGCCGCCACCATGATGCCGACCATGAAGTTGAAAAAGCCGTCGACCATTTTCAGCAGATTGCACACCAGCGCCCGACCGACGCCGCAGGGCCTCAGGTCGGTGCCCAGCACCCGGATGCCGGCGACCCATTTGCCGGACGTGATGCCTTTTTCCCCTTCCAGAACGCTGTCGGCGCAAAGAACAGAACCAGCAGCCAGGCCAGGCCGCCGAAAAACAGGCCCGCCAAGGGCAGCGAACCGAAGGCGAGTGCTTGTGATTTTCAGAAAGATAGTCGAGCGCAAGATTGGGGACATCCGGAGATTACGTTGGCTGCATGAGGGCACTCCAGCGCCGCCGATCGGGTCGGCGTATGGACGATTTTACAGCCTGCAGTCGGAATTGTGTCGGAAACGCAAACGAAAGGTATTATTATACCGGAGTTGGCAGGTATGCGCAAATTTTAGACGCCACGGCGGCGTTGGAGCCGGAACCGGCAAGTTGGACTTGATGCGGCGGCCAAATCCAAGTAGGATTGATCCGCCTTCGATCACCGTTAACAGGGAGCTACGGACATGGTGGAAAAAGTCATCATCATGGGAGCGGCCGGCCGCGATTTTCACAACTTCAACGTCTATTTCAAGGACAATCCGCGCTACGAGGTGGTGGCCTTTACCGCCGCCCAGATCCCGGACATCGAAGGCCGCCGGTACCCGGCCGAGCTGGCCGGGGACATGTATCCGGAGGGAATCGGCATCTACCCCGAAGAACGGCTGGCTGAGCTGATCCGGACGCACAAGGCCGACCTGGTGGCCTTCTCCTACAGCGACGTGCCCCACGTGGAGGTGATGCACAAGGCCTCGACGGCCATGGCCGGGGGGGCTGATTTCATTCTGATCGGGGCCACCTACACCATGCTGCGCGCCAAAAAGCCGGTGGTGGCAGTCTGCGCGGTGCGCACCGGCTGCGGCAAGTCCCAGACCACGCGCAAGGTCTGTGAAATCCTCAAGTCCCGGGGCCGGCAGGTGGTTGTGGTGCGCCACCCCATGCCCTACGGCGACCTGCGCCGGCAGGAAGTGCAGCGCTTTGCCGCTTACGAGGACTTCGACCGGCAGCAGTGCACCATCGAAGAGCGCGAGGAATATGAGCCGCTGGTCGAGCAGGGCATCGTGGTCTATGCCGGCATCGACTACGGCAAGATCCTGCAGGCCGCCGAGGCCGAAGCCGACGTGGTGGTCTGGGACGGGGGCAACAACGACACGCCCTTTTATTTTCCCAGCGTGCACATCGTGTTGTTCGACCCCCACCGTGCCGGCCATGAGCTGAGCTATTTTCCCGGCGAGACCAACATGCTGATGGCCGACATCGCCGTGATCAACAAGGTCGACACCGCCCAGCCGGAAAAGATCGAACAGGTGCGGCAGAACATCGCCAAGCACGCCCCGGGGGCGACGGTAGTGCTGGCCGAATCCTCGGTGCTGGTCAGCCGGCCCGAGCAGATCACCGGCAAGCGGGTGCTGGTGGTCGAAGACGGCCCGACCCTGACCCACGGAGAGATGCCCTTCGGGGCCGGCTTCATCGCCGCCGGTCAGCACCGGGCGGCGGAGATCGTCGATCCGCGGCCCTATGCGGTCGGCTCGATCGTGGCCACCTACGCGCGCTATCCTCACATCGACCGGGTGCTGCCGGCCATGGGCTACGGCGACCGCCAGGTCCGGGACTTGGAGCAGACCATCGCCCGGGCCGAGTGCGACCTGGTGCTGTTCGCCACCCCGATCCACCTGCCGCGAATCCTGAACATCGACAAGCCCACCCTGCGCGTGCGCTACGAATACCACGACCACGCCGGCCCGACCCTGGAGGCGGTGCTGCTGGAAAAACTGCAACAGGCGGATCCATCTTGACCGGCACAGGCCACAAACCGGTCCTGATGGTCGCCCTGGGCGGCAACGCCCTGATCAAAAAGGGCCAGGCGGGCACCGTTGAAGAGCAGTTCGAGAACCTGCAGGTGCCCATGGCGCAGATCGCCGCCCTCAGCCGCGATTACCGCATCATCATCACCCACGGCAACGGCCCCCAGGTCGGCAACCTGATGCTGCAGCAGGAATGCTGCCACGAGGTGCCGCGTCTGCCCCTGGAAATCCTGGTGGCCCAAACCCAGGGGCAGATCGGCTACATGATCGAATCCACCCTGGACAACCAGCTGATGGCCATCGGCATCCACGATCAGCGCCTGGTCAGCCTGCTCAGCTACGTGGTGGTGGACGAGTCCGACCCGGCCTTTGCAGATCCCACAAAGCCGATCGGGCCGGTCTACACCGAGGCCCAGGCCCGGGCCCTGCCCTACCCGGTGCGCAAAACCGCCAGGGGCTGGCGGCGGGTGGTGGTGTCCCCGCAGCCGGTGACCATCGTGGAAAAACAGGAGATCAGGGACCTGATCCAGCTGGGGTTTGTGGTGATCTGCTGCGGCGGAGGCGGAATCCCGGTCATCCGTGAGGGGCGCACCTTCTGCGGGGTGGACGCGGTCATCGACAAGGACCTGGCCAGCGCCCGGCTGGCCGAGGAAGTCGGAGTGGACGTTTTCCTGATCGCCACCGACGAGGCCGGCGCGGCCGTGGACTACGGCACCGCCGAGCAGAAAATGCTCGGCGAGATCGAGGCCCAAACGCTGCGGGCACACTGGGCGGCAGGTCAGTTTCCGGCCGGCTCCATGGGTCCCAAGGTTGCCGCCGCGCTGCAGTTTGTTGAAACCTGCGGGCGGCAGGCGGTGATCTGCGCGCTGGGGGACATCGCCGCGGCCGTGGACGGCCGTGCCGGTACGCAGATTCGATAGCGGTAACCAGGTTCAAAATACTGTAATCAAGATGATTTCTGGATTTCCGCCTGCGCGGGAATTACAAGTTTTAATGAATTTTGACTTTCTACGAATGCATCCAAATTTAAAACACCCGGTTCAGGGGTAAGATTCGTTCCCGCCTTCCATCGGCCGGCTCCCCTAACGGCGACGGGTCATCCTTTTTCAGGAGGCGACTCGGCGCGCTTGCGCAGACCGCGCTCCACGGTCACCACGAAATCCTGCACGTTGGTCAAAATCGAGCGGGCCGTCAGCGATCCGCGGTCGGCCAGCTTGCTCACGGCGAATTCGGACATGTCCACGGTGTAAAAATACACCGGCCGCACCCGGCCCGGGCCGAGAACCTGGTAGGAAGGTGCCATGTTGCCGGTGGCGATGGTGTGCAGCTGGGTGGCCAGGCACAGGATGGTGGTGGCGCGGCGCACCTGGTTGCGCATCTCGTCCTGGGCCCGGTAGACGTCTGCGATCACCTCCGGCATGGGCCCGTCGTCGCGGATCGAGCCGGCCAGCACGAAGGGGACCTTCTTCCGGATCAGGGCGTGCATGACCCCGTCGCCGACCACCGCCGCTTCGACGGCCCGGGCGATGGAGCCGATGCCGCGGATGCGGTTGAGGGCGTCCAGATGGTGGTAGTGACCCAGGGCGGCCGGCCGTTTGCCGTAGAGCTCCTGACCCAGGGCCGTGCGAAACAGGGCGCCTTCCAGGTCGTGGGTGGCCATGGCGTTGCCGGCCAGCAGGCCGTGGACGTAGCCGCGGTCGACCAGCTCGGCGAAGGCGCTGCGCGAGTCGTGGTCGAAGACCACCGCCGGGCCGAGCACCCAGAGAATGAAGCCCGCCTCTTTTTCGTACTGCAGCAGATCGTAGAGCTGGTCGTAGTCGATGGAAAAGGCCGACTCACGGGTCAGGTGCGAGCGAAAGGCGAATTTCTCCAGGCTGTGGCCCGGAAAATCGAAGGCCCCGGTGTGCACGAAGATTCCGTCTTCGCCGTTTTCGCGGCGGCCGCAGGCCACCCGGTCTCCGACCTTCAGGTTGCGGAACTCGGTGACTTCCAGCCGGTCATCCTCGGTGTGCACCACCACACAGTCCATGCGGGACTGCTCCAGGATGCGCCACTGTCCCGGACGCAGCTGAAAATACTCCGGGTAGATGGTGGTGGCGTGGTAATTTTGCGGGGCCACACCCGGTTTTTCCACCGGCTCGAAAGTCACCGGAGGGACGTTTTGGAACTCCGGGGCGCTGAAATCCGGTTCGAGAAACGGCGGCAGGGTAAATGCCATGGCAGACCTCCCTTGGCTGCAGGGTTGGAGTTGAATTTCGAATGTAAACGAAAACGGCCGCGAAGAAAAGGCCGAAAACCACTGTAGAGGGGGTCTCCAGGCCAATGGCCGTTTGTGCTCCGGGACCGCCCGGGACCGCCCGGTCGCGGTTGGCCTTGACAAGGCCCCGCTGCCGGGATCAGAATCGGACAGTGGCCATTTACCCCAGGAGAACGCGCCCATGATTCCCATCGAAGACATCCGGCAGGCCGCCCGCGCCATGGAAAACATGGTGATCAAGACCCCGCTGCTGCACGCACCGACATTGAGCCGCATGTTCGGCGGCCGGGTCTACCTGAAGCTGGAAAACCTGCAGAAAACCGGGTCGTTTAAAATCCGCGGGGCCACCTACAAGCTGCTGCGCTGCCGGGACCGCATCGGTGCCGGCGGCGTGGTGGCGGCCTCGGCCGGCAACCACGCCCAGGGCGTGGCGCTGGCGGCCAAGCAGCTCGGCGTCGAGGCCACCATCGTCATGCCCGAGTGGGTGTCCATCGGCAAACAGGAGGCCACCCGCGCCTACCAGGGCCGGGTGATCATTCACGGCCAGAGCGTGGGCGAGAGCCTGGAAAAGGCCCGGGAACTGACCCGGGAGGACCGCACCTTCATCCACCCCTTCGACGACCCGGACGTGATCACCGGCCAGGGCACCATCGGCCTGGAAATCTTCGAGCAGCTCGCAGACCCCGATCTGATCGTAGTGCCGGTGGGCGGCGGGGGGTTGATTTCCGGCATCGCCTCGGCCGCCCGCCAGTTGAACCCCGACACCCAGGTGATCGGTGTGCAGACCGCCGAGTGTCCCGGCGCCTACGAGTCTTTTCTCACAGGCGCCGTCAAGACGGTGGAAGGCAAATCCTCGATTGCCGACGGCATCAGCGTCAAGCAGGTGGGCGAGCGCACCTTCGAGATCATCCGCCGCTGTGTGGACGACATGGCGCTGGTGGAAGACGAGCAGATCGCCGCGGCCGTACTCATGCTGCTGGAACGCAAGAAGATCCTGGCCGAGGGCTCCGGAGCCGCGCCCCTGGCGGCGGTGCTCACCGGTGCGGTCAAGCTGCCCCGGGAAGGCAACACCGTGCTGGTGATCAGCGGCGGCAACGTGGACAGCCCGCTGCTGGGGCGCATCATCGACCAGGGACTGATCAAAAGCGGCCGGGTGATGCGCGTGCAGGTGCGCATGGCCGACGTGCCCGGCTCGCTGGCGCACCTGCTGCGGCGGGTGGCCGAAACCAAGGCCAACGTGCTGCACATCTTCCACGACCGGCACGTGGCCGGCACCCCGCTGTACGTCACCCACGTCCAGCTGGAGCTGGAAACCCGCGGGCCGCGCCATGTCAAGGAAGTCGAGCAGGCCCTGAGCGAAGGCGGCTATACGTTCGAAATACGGTAGGGCCGGCGAAGTCTGGATGCCGGATGGTGATGGGTTGCGCTGGGTACTTACCTTTCTGCGGTACTTTTCAAAATCCCCCTCGGTCGCCGTTCCACTCTATTCTTCGCCCAGGCGCAGGACGGCGTCGATTTCGGTGATCAGCGCCCGGCCCGACACGCCGCCGGTATTCTCCGGCAGGCGCTGGAGCATGCGCTCGAAGGCACGCTTCAGCAGGCGGTTGCCACTGACCAGTCGCACGAGCATCTGCAGCAGGATGAAAGAAAGCAGCCACACCAGCGCGATGCTCATCAGGGCGTGCAGAAAATAAGAGGACGGCAGGCTGTCGCCGAGCACGAAGGTGCGCACGGTCTGATAGGCAAACATCCCCATCAGGGCCAGGGTGGGCAGGTTGGCCAACAGCTGCAGCAAAAATCCGGAGACCCGGCGGGCCGAGGTCTCCACGCTGGTCTCCAGGCAGTCGCGCCACAGATCGGCCAGCTGTTGGCGCAGGCGTTTCTCTTCGGGCATCAGCGGGGCCGTATCCCGCACCGAGCCTTTAAATCCCACCGACACCAGTTTCTGGGCCAGATCCGGCCAGCCCTGCTGCAGGATCAACCGGTAGCGCAGCATCACCGGCGCCAGGTCGCCGCCCTGCAGGGTTTGTTCCACTTCCCCGCGGGTTTTGCGGTAGCGGGTCACCGCCGACACCGCGCCCCAGAGCTGCATGGCCGGCCGGCCGGGCCGCATGGCCGCCACCAGCCCGGCGCCGGTCATCAGCAGCCGCGCCCAGAGGGCCAGCAGCCAGCCCAGCGGTCCCCACCAGCGCCCGGCCAGCTTCTGGTAAAACACCGCCTGCAGGCCGGTGGCCGCCTCGGCGATCCCGCCGCGCAGCACCTCCACCGCCTGCAGGGCCGCGTTTTGCTCCAGCTGCAGCAGCTGCCCGCGCACCTTTGTCAGCTGCGGACCGATGCCGGCCACGCTGAAGCGGGCCGACTTGCCGATCATCTCGGCCAGGTGCCGGGCCCGCTCCACCCTGGCGTCCACAAAACGCCGGGACTGGTTGAGCGCTCCGAAAAGCGCTTCGCGCAGACGGTCGAACTCGTCGAAGTCGTGCAGGGGGCGCTCGCCCTCCGGCCAGGCCGGATCGCGCAGGTGACTGCGGGCGCTGGTGCAGAAAACCTGTTCGGGCTTCTTGTTCCAGGCCGATTCCAGGTGGGCGTGCAAATCCGGCAGGACGGTCTGCTGCAGTTCGTCTTTGCGAATGCGGTCGCAGCGGTTGAGCACCACAATGAGCCCGCTTCCCGGAAACAGGTTCACGAAGCCGTGCAGGAAATCCAGGGTGTCCTTGCGCTTGGGGTTTTCGGCATTGAGCACGCAGACCAGCACGTCGGACAGGCCGATGGCCTGATCCAGCAGCGGGCGGTGCGCCGCGCTCTCGGTGCTGTCCATGTCGGGGGTGTCGAGCAGGATCACATTTTCCAGGCCGGCAGCGCCCGCATCGGTGTGCACGGCGATTGCGGCCGGATCCAGACGGCCGGCCAGCGCATCCAGATCGGCGGCCGAACGGCAATAGGCCACCAGGGAACGGGTGGTGGGCCGGTCGATGCCGGTTGGCGAAAGCGGACGGCCGCCGGCCAGGGCATTGAGCAGGGTGGACTTGCCGGCGCCGGTGGGACCGATCAGGGTCACCAGCAGCTTGCGGTCCAGGCGCTCTTCCATGCCCTCGATCAGTTCCAGCGCGCTGCGGCACTCGGATTGCAGCGACAGGCCCGGCAGCCAGTGCGGCGCCTGTTCGGCGGTGCGCAGGCAGCCGGCCACCAGCTCACTGTAATAGGCCAGGCGGCCCCGGGCTTTGACGCGGTATTCATCCATGCTGGGCATCGGTGGCAATCCTCCCTCGGTTCGGGTTGGAACGCAACGAACGAATCGTTTTCCGCAAAAAAAGGGGGGTTAAGAATTTTGGGTTGCGAGCCTGAAAAACCGGCCGGCGCTTACGGCGCTTCCAGGGCCTGCTGCACCGCGGCGATGCGCGCTTCGGCATCGGCAGCGGTTTGTTCCACGGCGTCGATCACCGCACCGGCGATCTGCACCTCGAATACATCCCGGATGATGCGGGCCCGGTTTTCGAGCCAGCGGTCGAGCACCGGGGCCAGCATATCGGAAAGGTTGCGGCGGGCGGTTTCGTCCATGCGGGCCGAGGCCGGAATCGAAACCAGGGCCCAGAGGTCGTGCATCCCGAACAGACCGTGCAGTTTGGCATAGATGCCTCCGGCGCCCACCGGATCGCCGGTGGTCAGTATGTAGGCGATGCCGAGGGTGGCCGGTAAAATGTTCAGGGATGCAAACAGCGATTCGCGCGATTTCTGGGAAAAGCTCATCCGGCTGCGGAAATCGTGAACCAGTTCGGTCAATTCGGCGTTCAATTCGACGTCGTCGGCCACGTTGAGCACCGTTTCGGCCGCGGCGCCCACTGCTGCGGCCGTTTCCGCCCAGGGACGATCCTGGATCCGGCGGCGCGGCGGGTCGGTGGCCGGCGGTGCGGCCACGTGCAGGGTCACCACACCGGTTGCGGCGCTGGATTTGAGAAAGGGCAGCTCCAGGTCCTCCAGGCCGCGTTGCCTGCGAATGTTTTCGAGTGCCCGGATCAGCGCGGCACCGTCGCGGTCGTCGGCGGTGGTCTCGGCGGTGACCTCCGCCTCCAGGAGCGCTTCGCGCAACTGGGCCGCGCCCTGAATCAGGTTGGCGCGCAGCTCTTCGCGCAGATTGCGTTCGGAGCGGTCGGCGTCGGGGGTCTGTTTTTCACCACGGATCGCCTTTACCAGGGACACCACCATCCGGGCCGGGCCCCCCACGGCGCTGCCGACCCCGCGGAAAAATTTCAGATAGCCCGGGCTGGTTTCCATCCAGATCGTGTTCATGCGCTGCAGGATGCGTTCGATGGGCACCGAAACCAGGGCCCGGCTGACGGCATGGCTCAGGGCCAGCCGCAGTGCGCCGGCGTAAAGCCCCAGCTCGGCGGCGGCGATCCGCCCTTCGGAAACCACCCGGCGGGCATGGTCGAAATATGCCGCCAGAGTGGACTGGATCTGCACCCGGCGGGTTTCACGGGGGTCCTGGCTGCGCAGCAGCGCCAGGATGTCTTCGGGTTGCGGTCCCACGGCCCGCAGCTGCATCAGCGCCTTGCCTTCGGCCACCGCGTCGCTTTCGTCGGTGCGGTACCAGCCGATGACCTGCGCCTGCCAGCGGCTGCCGTAAAGGTTGACCGCCGTGGTGCGCAGGTGCGTCTGCACCTGGTCTTCGGAAAAGCTGCGCGAACAACGATAGACCAGGATGCAGCGCCGCATCCCGGCCTCGGTGAGCATCTGCCGCATGAAACGGGTGTTTTCCAGGTTGTTGTAGGTGGCGTTGGTGACCACGTAAATCAGGATATTGGCCGCCTCCAGCACCCGGCGGGCGATGTCGCGATTGATGTAGCGATCCGCCGAACCGGTGTCGAAATCGGGGGTGTCCATGAGCACCTGACGCTGGGGTACGCCCGGATTGACGATGTACAGCGGCGGTCCGGTTTCCAGCAGCGCGGCCGGGTCTTTCATCGGCTCGGGCGGACGGTCGAAGGGTTCGAACAATGCGGATACCAGCGAGGGCTGATCGAACAGCTCCGGGTGACCGGCCGCCAGCACCCGGCGGGTGCTGCCGGCATCCCCGCGGATGGCCGACAGATTGGACTGCAGCAGGGAGTTGAACAGGGTCGATTTGCCCGAATTGGCCCCGCCGCAGATGGCCACCATCAGGGGCAGGTCGGGATCGAGCAGCGGCAGCAGGCGGGCGTCCGGATTCTGCCAGGCGTCGGCCGGCAGCCGCCTTTCGAGCCGGAGCCGTTGGATCAGTTCGGGCAGCCGCGTGCGCAGGCTCATCACCCGCCGGCGATCAAGCTGGTAGTCGTTCATCGTAAACGCTTCATTTCCATGCGGCGGTCCCGTGTCGTCGGCGCCTTCCGGCAAGCGGAACGGCATTCACACCACCTGTTCGTCGGCCAGGCGGCGGATTTCCTCGGCGCTGTAGCCCAGTTCGGCCAGGATGGCTCCGGTGTGCTCGCCGAATGCCGGCGGCCGGCGGCCGGCGGCCGCGGTGCCGGCGCTCAGGCGGATCGGGGTGTCGATCGACGGCCGGTTTTCTCCCGGTGCCGCCACCATTCCGCGCGCGGCGAACAACGGATCGGCCAACGCCTCTTCCATGGTGTTGACCATCGAAATGCAGGTATCGGCCGCAGAGAGCACGTTCAACCAGTGCGCCGCGCTCTTTTGCCGGAACTCGGTCCGCAGGGCCGCGATGATTTCCTGCCGGCGATCGTCGTCGTACTGGAAATCCACGTATTCGAAAAGCTCGAGGGCTTCGCACAGGGCCTTCCAGAAGCGATGCTCAACCGCCCCCACGGCCAGGCAGCGCCCGTCGGCGGTTTCGTATACATTATAGCAGGCGTAGCGATGGGACAAGCGGTTGTCGCCGCGGCGCGGCGCGTGGCCGGTGAGCTGCTGTAAGTACAGCGGCAGGGCCAGCCGGCTCAGGGCACCGTCGGCCATGGAAATGTCGATGTACTGGCCGGTGCCGGTTTTCGTTCGTTGGACCAGGGCCAGCAGGATGCCCACCGCTGCGTTCAACCCGCCGGCAATGTCGGCCACCTGCACCCCCGGGATGACCGGCGGACGGCCGGCCTCACCGATCAGGTCGAGCACGCCGGCGACGGCCAGGTAGTTGACATCGTGGCCGGCCCGGTCGCGCAGCGGGCCGGTTTGCCCGTAGCCGGTGATCGAACAGTAGATCAGCCGCGGGTTGAGGCGGGCCAGGGTCGCATAGTCGACTGCCAGCCGCCGGGTCACACCGGGACGAAAGCCTTCCAGGACCACATCGGCATTGCGGGCCAGGCGATGAAAAATCCGCCGGCCTTCGCGGTGCTTGAGGTTGAGGGTCATGTGCTCTTTGTTGCGATACACCGTGTCGGCAAAAAAATCGTCCTGCTGGAAACGGCGGTCTTCCACGGCGATCACCCGCGCCCCGTGATCGGCGAGCATCATGGAGCAGTATGGGCCCGGCAGCAGCCGCGAGAGATCGAGCACGAGGATGCCCGCCAGGGCGCCTGCGTCCGGATTCCTGGAAACTGGCTCTTGCATGATCGGCTTGTGTCCTTGCCGGCAGCGCATCGGGCACCGGGGCGAGCGATGAACGCCCGCCGCCGTATCGGGTTTAGGCGCTTTTCAGCGCCCGCGAAACTGCGGCGGACGTTTTTCCCGAAAGGCCGCCAGGGCCTCCTTGAAGTCTTCGGTTTTCAGCAGGGTCAGGTTCTGTCGTGCCGCCAGCCGCAGCCCTTCGGCCGTGGTGCGATCGCGACTGAAGTTCAGCACCGTTTTGGTGGCCTTGACGGCCAAAGGCGGGTTGGCGGCGATCCGGCGGGCCAGTTTCATGGTCTCGCCCTGCAGGTGCTGGACGTCGTCGCAGAGCCGGCTGACCAGCCCCATCTGCAGGGCTTCACCGGCGGTGAAATCCCGGCCGGTCAGCGCCAGTTCCCGCGCGCGGGCTTCGCCGACCATCGGCGGCAGCCGCTGCAGCACGCCCAGGTCGGCCACGATGCCCATGCAGACCTCGCGCAGCCCGAACACGGCAGATTTCTCGGCCAGGCGCACGTCGCAGGCGCAGACCAGGTCCAGCCCGCCGCCAAGGCAGTGCCCGTGCACCGCCGCCAGCACCGGCAGGGCAAGACAATGAACCTGGCCCGCCGGATGGCCGCCACCCCGCCCCTGGCCGTCAAGGCCACCAAAGAAGTGCTGAACTTCAGCCGCGATCACACCACCGCCGAAGGGCTGCGACTGGCCGCGCAACAGAACCTGGCCCTGCTGAAAACCGCAGACTTCAAGGAGGCCCGGGC
>DAXETY010000146.1:0-18469 GCA_051155755.1 Desulfobacterales bacterium | reverse complement strand
CTACAAAAACATCTTCACCCGGCGGGCGACCGGCTCGTTCATGGTTCTTTAGCAACTCTATTTTATGATCTTCGGCATTAGTGGACAAAAACCGCTTCCAGGAGGTGGACACCATTTCTAAAAGCGGTTTGACCGTTACCAATACTTCATCCCGGCCTTTTAGGTGAGGGCCTGCGTTGCTCCATGGCCACTTTTGCGGTTTTTGAACCAAGTCCGCCCGAATCGGGTTCAATTCAATGTATTTTGTGCGCGCAAGTAAATAGGATTGCTGCATGATAAAATATGAAAACCGGCCTTGCCATAAATGGCCCCGCCAGCCTTCCCGAAAATTGACACGCCGGGTATAGCGCCTGTGAACTTCACCAATGGCCCGATTCAGTCCATTTTTGCGCTTTGGCCCTGCAATCAAATGAACATGATTGGGCATCAAACAATACGCCCAGATCTGGACACCATGCACATCACTCCAGTGTGACATCAGTCCCAGATAGGCCTGATAATCTTCGTCATTGAAAAAGGTTTGCTGGCGCCTGTTTCCACGTTGCGTAACGTGATGTGGATATTCGGGTGCCACTGCTCTTGCCATGCGTGCCATGAAGCAGCTAAATCATGGGGCTTCATAAAAGCAGCAATTGAGTAAGGTGTACCCGGGATTAGTCCCCGGATTAGCTTTCTCCCGTAAGACACGGTCGGTCTCAGATGAAAAACCGATGTTGATAAAGATCGCATAATTCTAATAACGATTTGTACGAACATGTCGGTCTTCCTAGCGCATATTCGCCTTGCTTTTTCATATCATGTGAATTAAACTGGTCTCAAACTGGTCTCAAACTGGTCTAAATGGAGGTGTATGATGGAAACGGTCGGGGCCTATGATGCGAAAACGCACTTGGCGCGACTCCTTGAGCGGGTTGCAAAGGGTGAAAAAATTATGATCACCAAGCACGGAGTGCCCGTGGCGACCCTGCAACCCGCCGATTCCGCGAAAAGGATTCCCGTATGCGACGTCATCAATGCGTTGAAACAGTTTCGAAGCGGCCATCGCCTTGAAGGGATTTCCATTCGTGAAATGATCGATGAAGGCAGGCGCTGATGGCCTCAAGGTTCGTCATCGACAATTCGGTCGTCATGTCGTGGTGCTTCGAGGACGAGGGAAACCGCTACGCGGAATCCGTACTCGAAAGCTTTGAATCGGCGGAAGCCGTTGTGCCCGCCATCTGGCCTCTGGAGGTGGGCAATGTCTTGCTTGTCGCGGAAAGGAAAAAGCGTCTCAGCCGGGCTTCGGTCGTCCGTTTTCTCGAACTTTTGAGCGGTTTGCCGATCACAGTGGAACAGGAAACTCCCGAGCGGATGTTAAAGGAGATCGTTTCGCTCGCGCGGGAACACGGGCTTTCAACCTATGACGCTTCCTACCTGGATCTATCCATGAGGTTCGAACTTCCCCTTGCCACACGGGACATATCCCTACAGAAGGCAGCCAGAAAATGCAAAGTTCTAAAATATTCTCCTGACCACACCAGTTGAAGTGACAAATCTGCGCGAACTGTCTGGAGATTGGTGATGTGGCGCAACCGTGACAGACTTCTTTCTTCATGGGCTCTTGCGCGAAGACTGGTGGAGGCGGCGGGAGTCGAAAAGGCGTCCAAGCACGACAGGCGTGGGTTTGCGGGTACCTGGCCCACCGCGGTAATGGATTTAATTTCTTCCCAATAAAAACTCGCCGTTTGAGAGTGCCTGAAGCGGAACAGCATCGACTCAGAAATTCAGGTTTTTCAGCAAACCTGAAGAAACCCTTACCCTTTTTACCTCTCTTCTGAATGCGCTGAAGCGACTGTATTTTTCATTATAATGACACAGCAACCGTTTGGCCTTATTATCTCGGTCCATCACCTTGTAAGTTTCGGCAAGTGAACCGAGCACCTGGGCGGCTCTGGCATAAGCGTTTCGATATTTATTGGACACGATATGATCGATTCTTCTCTTTCCGATTTTTTCCGCCCACGCAAGATATTCATCTCTTTTTACCGTTGTTAGCTTTACCAGCTTTAGTCCCGTAATGATTTTTTCGTGAAAGCAAATGTCCATCCGATCATCACCTGTAAACATATCGGAATAAACAGATCTTTGATCTGCATAACCACGGAAGAGCCCCTGAATGGTGGTCGCTGTTTCGTTATGATCGGTCAACGCGGAAAGAATGGCCCCGAAAACGATTCCGGCATTGCTGCCATAGGACCAGCCGACACTCTTTTCACCCTTGGTCTTCGCGAATGCATCTTTCAACCGACCGGCCATCAGGAGGCACTTGATGTAAAGGCTTTGTTCATCCGGGTCTCCATCTTTTTTCGATTTTAAAAAACTGATGGCTTTATTCAGTTCACCTGCCCGCCGGTTCTGCCGGCCCGCCTCAGACAGCCATTCAAGGAGGTTCTGATCATTCGGACTTGAAAAAAAGCATTCACGCTTTCCTTCCAACAACTTCGTTGGATCACCAACCTCGGCGGCAGCATCGATCAAAAACCGTGCAACCCTCGCCCTTGCGCGACCGTGTTGGAGGACTTTTAGCCCTTCGACGCTCACTTCGATGATATTTTCAAATTCGGCCTGCTTTTTTAGAATGTCCAACCAATACAGATAACCCGCAGGCTGTTTGCCTTTCCACTTTTTCGCAAGTCTCGAAACGCCGTCAAGTCCCTCGAGATGATGAACCGCCTCCAAAAGCAAAACAGCGGGCCTGACCTTTGACCATTTATTCTCTAACGTTTTGCGCCATGCCGACAAAAAGACGTCCAAATTTTTCATCTCACCGAAGCTTGCGTCGATAACATCCTGCATTAGGGGATGGTCTTCGTCGTGCTCGATTTGGTTTATCTCATAAGAACTGGCCCAATCAATGTCCATGGCATGGATAAACATATGGAGTTTTTCACTCTCTTTTGCAGTTTCATAGATACAGCGGCAGTACCTTGCCCGAGCTTCCCCAATATCGACCGAATTCCTGAGGGATAAGTCGGCCGACTCTCTGAATGTCTCAATCAAATCAAACAACGCTTGATATACTTTCCGGGCGTCCTCAAGTCGGTTACCTAAAAACAGGTTGTCAGCCTCGTCAAAAAAGGAGGTTAACTCTTCGACCTGGCCCTCACTGATCAAATCGGGGCCTTCGTCATCATAATAGTCATTCTCCCATGCCTCCGGGTCATCCCAGTAAGTGCCGTTTTCAATGGCTTCGATGCGTTCTTTGATATTCTCATTTAAGGACTCGATATCTTCGAGTATTTGTTCAACTGGAGCGATTTTTCGCACTTTGATTGAAGCGGTGTCCGGAAGAGAGGTTTTGATCTTATTCAGAAAATCAACCCTCTGCGAGGTAGGGATGTCTTTGGCCAAGCTAAAAATAACTTCCTTTAGTTGCGCATTGGTCAGCGTGTCACAATATGCCGCGATTTTGGTTAGATAGGGTTTCATCGCAATTTTTTTTGTTCTCAATCGAAACCTCTCTTGTAATTCTATGGTTCGCTGATGAAACGATCACATCGTTTCCCAAAGTGCCCGGATTGGTATGACATACAATTTTTCGCCGAAGCCGGCCGCATGCTCCCCGTCATATACCACAATCCCGGCGTCAAGTGGAAGTAGCCGCGGCAGAGAACCCAAAGCACTGATGCGCACCGGATCACGCACATCAGTGCGGCAGTAGTATTTCGATGTAGTTTCGGTTCCAGGCCGCGATAAGCCTTAACTGAAAATCAGATATTCCACGATGATCCATATCAAATCAGTTGGGAAAATTGGATCGGTATGATAGCGTGGATTCATCTGAACCCGCCGGCACGGCCCCCTGGTACGTTGTATATTTCATTCCTGCGGATCGACACCGCTAAGGATTTTGGGCCAAAGGGTTTTATGGTATGCAAAACCGAACAATCGGGTTGGTTCAATACGCCGAACGGCATTACGCCGTCCAATGTCGTCTGACCTGTCGAGTCCGTCACGATAAGAAGGACTGCCGTTGAGAACGCCTCGTGGGCATCGCAACATCACCGTAAGGCGACTGCTGCTGGATGCGTTACAGTTCATCCGCTGCCAGTCTTGGATCACTTGCCGCTTCGGCAAACCCTTCCGCCCCAGCCGGAGTTACATTGAAATCGACATCACCTACAAATGCAATTTGAAGTGCATCAACTGCAACCGCTCGTGTACCCAGGCACCCAGCGAACTGGAAATGCCTGTCGATGCGATTGAGGGTTTCATCGCGCAGAGCGTCGCCCGAAAAATTGCTTGGCGGCGAATCCGCATTTTGGGTGGTGAGCCCACCCTTCACAGCCGTTTTTTCGACATCATCGACCGGCTGATAGACTATCGACGGCTTTATAACCCTTCCGTTCGCCTGGTGGTGTGCTCCAACTTTCATGGTCGTCGGGTTCGCCGGGTGTTGGAAAAACTGCCCCATTCCGTGACCGTCAAAAGCACACTCAAAAAATCGCGCGCGAACCTCTTCCGGCCGTTTAACGTGGCGCCGGCGGATATCCCGATCAACCGGTTTTCAGATTACACGTGCGGCTGCCGCATCATCGAAGATTGTGGTTTGGGATTGACGCCTTCCGGTTTTTACATGTGTGCCATCGCCGGCGGCATCGATCGGATTTTCGGCTATCACCTGAGCCGGCCTTTTCTGCCGTATCCATCCGATGATTTTAGCGATCAGATGGCTGCCTTTTGCCCGCTGTGCGGTCATTTCGGCTTCCAGTGGCCGACACGAAAAAGCCGGCAATCCAAAACCTGGCTTCAGGCCTACGCTGGCATCCGGGCTCAGGCAGGCAAACCGGTTTGATCTTGTCACGGAGAAGCGAATCGAAATCAGGGAGGCCGGGTAATTCCATGACCGATCTTCGCATTTTGCATATACTCGGTCAACGTCCGGAGATGACCGGCAGCGGGATATATCTCGAAGCGCTGATCCGGGAATCCCGAAAATGCGGGATCACCTGCTTCCGGATTGCCGGTGTACCGGCGGACAGCCAACCCCGCCCGGCGGCCCAACATTCCGCAAACGGACATTACGTTCTCTTTGAATCGAAAACGCTCGATTTCCCGGTTGTCGGCATGTCCGATGTCATGCCCTATCGCAGTTCGCTGTTCAGAGAATTAAAGGGCCAACGGCTGGCGGCCTACATGAACGAATTCTCCCGCGTGCTGGACGAAGCAGTCAATCGCTTCAAACCGGATATCATCCACGCCAATCACCTCTTCCTTCTGTCGGCACTGGTCAGAAAACGCTTTCCGGATTTGCCCATGGTTACCACCTGCCATGGCACCGATTTGCGGCAATACGAGCTTTGTCCCCATCTGAGGAGCTTCGTTCGGCGGTATTGCCGGCGCGTGGACAAGATTATCGCGTTGAGTGTCGACCAGAAAAAGGCCATTCAACGGACATATGGCATCTCTGCGGAAAACATTACAGTAATCGGCGGCGGATACGACAACACCATTTTCACCCGCGGCCCGCGACGTTCCGCCGGTAAGGTGGAGCTGCTCTATGCCGGCAAGCTGAATCGCAGCAAAGGCGTCCCCTGGCTGCTGCAATCTCTTTCGAGAATCATGGACCGGGACTGGCATCTGCATGTGGCGGGAGGCGGCAACGGACCGGAATACGACCAATGCATCGACCTGGCCCGGCAACTGGGCGACAGGGTGACCCTGCACGGTTATGTCAACCACCGCCGATTGGCCAAACTCATGCAGCGAGCCCATATCCAAGTGCTGCCGTCCTTTTTCGAAGGGCTGCCCCTGGTGCTGTTCGAAGGGTTGGCCTCGGGATGCCGGGTCATCACCACCGAGTTGTCCGGTTTCCGTGAAATTTTTGGCGCGGCCAGCTACGACACGGTTCGCCTGATTCCATTGCCTCCGCTGGAAACCATTGACCGGCCGTATCCAAAAGACGAGCCTCGGCTGGTGGATGCCCTCTGCCAAAATCTGGTTGAAATGATTGCCATCGCCGGCAGGTCCCCCGATGTAGACGATCCCCAGGCCGAAAAAATCGCAATCGAATATACCTGGTCGCGGGTCTTCGATCTCACCTTGTCTGTCTATGCGGATGTCATGCGCAATGCCACCGGCAGGAGCAGGGCCTCCGGATAGGCCTGCACTCCGGCAGTGATCGATTTAATTCTTGCCACCCGCTTTGCGGGTGGTTGTTGACTATTTCCCATGCCGGTAGAAAGGCGCCTTTGAGGGCGGCAGCAGCGTGTTTCCCAGGATCATGTCGGCCGCCTTTTCGGCGACCATCATCACCGGGGAGTAGATGTTGCCGTTGGTGATGTACGGCATCACCGAGGCGTCCACCACCCGCAGATTCTCCAGTCCGTATACTTTCATACTTTCCGGGTCGACCACCGCCATGGACCCCTTGCCCATCTTGCAGGTGCCGGCCGGGTGCAGGGCGGTCTCTCCGTCTTTGGCCACCCAGTCCAGGATCTGCTCATCGGTGTCCACCGCCGGGCCGGGGGAGATCTCTCCGCCGTTGAAGGCGTCAAACGCAGGCTGACGCAAGATTCTGCGGGCGCAGCGGATGGCTTCCACCCATTCGCGGCGGTCCTGACCGGTGGACAGGTAGTTGAACCGCAGGGCCGGATACTGCCTGGGGTCGGTCGATTTGATCTTCACCGACCCCCGGGCATCCGAATACATGGGTCCCACGTGGACCTGGTAGCCGTGTCCGCCGGCCGGCGAAGATCCGTCGTAGCGCACGGCCACGGGCAGGAAATGAAACATGATGTTGGGATAGTCCACTTCGTCGTTGCTGCGGATGAAGCCCCCGGCTTCGAAATGGTTGGTGGCCGCGGCCCCCTTGCGCTGGAACAGCCACTGAAAGCCCACCTTGGGCTTGTTGTACCACAGCATGGCCGGGAACTCGGAGACCGGTTGTTTGCAGCTGTGCTGCACGTACACTTCCAGGTGATCCTGCAGGTTTTGGCCCACCCCGGGCAGATCCTGCATCACCTGGATGCCCAGACGCTCCAGTTCGGCCGCGTTGCCCACTCCGGACAGCTGCAGCAGCTGGGGGGAGTTGATGGAACCGCCGCAGCAGATGACCTGGCCGCCGTAAACATTTTGTGCGGCTCCTTTGCCCCGGACATACTCGACGCCTACGGCGCGCTTGCCATCGAACAGAATCCGGCTGGTAAACGCCCGGCACACTACTTTCAGGTTGGGCCGGTGGATGACCGGATGCAGGTAGGCGCGGGCGGCGCTCAGCCGGCGGCCGCGATAGACATTGCGGTCAAAGGGTGCGAAACCTTCCTGGCGGTAACCGTTGACATCTTCGGTAAGGGGATAGCCGGCCTGTTGGACCGCCTCGAAAAACGCGCCGAACAGGGGATTGGTGCAGGGGCCGGTTTCCAGCTTCAAGGGCCCCTCGCCGCCGTGGTAGTCGTCGGCGCCCAGAAGGCGGGTTTCGGCCCGTTTGAAATAAGGCAGGTTGTGGGCATAGTCCCAGTTCTGCATGCCTTCGTCGGCGGCCCAGCGCTGGTAATCCAGGGCGTTGCCGCGGATGTAGATCATGCCGTTGATACTGCTCGAGCCGCCCAGCACTTTGCCGCGGCCGTGGTAGATGCGCCGGTTGTGCATCTGCGGCTCGGGTTCGCTCTCGTAACACCAGTCATAGAGTTTGTTGCCCAGCGGAGTCGTGAGGGCGGCCGGCATGTGAATAAAAATGTCCCAGATGTAATCCGGCCGCCCGGCTTCGAGCACCAGCACGCGGTTGGCCGGGTCGGCACTCAGGCGATTGGCCAGCGCACAGCCGGCCGATCCGCCGCCCACGATGATGAAATCGTATTGATTTTGCGTCATTTTCAATCCTCATCCAGGTAAGTAACGTTTGATGCCGGGCACAGCAATGCTTCCGAACCGATGCCGGCCCCCGGTCGTGCGTCGACAACCACCCGCAAAGCGGGTGGCTCGAACTTGCAGTTGCACCCGGTATGGGCAAGAATCACCCGGGACGGCAATCAAAACGCGGCTCGTTGTCCAGCTTCAGTTCCTGCAATTTCTGTCGCCCGGGCTCTCCCCGGTCATCCCAGCCGCGCAGCGCATAGTATTCGGCCCGCATGCGCTGCATATCCGGCCGGCGGATCCGGCTGCCCTTCTGGGGCCCGCCGGGCAGCGGTTCCTCCACGATTCTGGCGGGCAGCCGATCCTGCTCGGCCGTGAGCCCTTCGCGCAGGTTGTACAATCGAATCCGATTCCATATGCGCTCTCCGACCCGCTCGAAAAAACCGGCATCGATCTTGCGGCCGGCGGCCGCTTGCAGCAGTTCGCCGTAGTGGCCGGGCGTAATGCCGAATGCCCCGAAGTCGCATTTGACCAGGGTGTCGGTGCCGGCCGAATAATTCTGCTCTCCGATCAGGATCTCGGCTTTGCCCGAAATGCGGTGGGCCTCCACCGGCCGGCCGCGATACGGTTTGCCGCCCACCTCGTAGGCCACCATAAAACCGCGCTGATGGCAGGCGCCCCGGTCGGCCGTCATGTAGGCCAGTCCCATTCCGGGCGTGCCGCGCGGCGCCCAGCCCGGCACCTCCAGCCCTTTGACGTGCAGGGCATAGGCATCGGTATTTTGTCCGAGCTGTTCGGCGGCCCGCCGGACCCCCTGACCCAGCAGGCGGCCCAGGTCGTCTTCCTGCAGGGCGATGGTACGGATCAGGTATTCGGCTCCGGCCACGCTGCCAAAGGAAAGCGAGACCCCTTCCGGGGCGGTGAGCACGCCCTTTTCACAGGCTTCAAAGGCAAAGCCGATCACGTTACCGGCCGAGATGCTGTCGAGCCCGAAGCTGTCGCAGAGCTTGACCAGGTGGGCGACCGCCCGGATGTCGTGAATGTCCAGGTTGCTGCCGATCAGCGCCGCCGATTCGTATTCCACGATGTCGGTGATCTGGTGGGCATATTTGCCGGTGCGCACGGCCCCCATCTGGCTGCAGCGGATGGGGCAGCCGAAACAGGCGGCCCGGCCGAGAAAAAGATGTTTTTGCTGGCCGGCATCTCCCAGGCGATCGGCTTTGGGATCGACCTGGTCAAAAAAATTGCGATAGGGCAGCGTGCCCACGGCGTTGGACCACGGCACGGCATTGCTGGTGCCGCTGTCGGTCAGCGCTGCGCACTCGGCACTGGCTTCGATGTCGGCGGTGGCCCGGCGGCAGGCCGCCTGAAACGCCTTCAGGTCGGAAACTTCGACCGGTTGGCGCCCTTCGACAGCAATGCCTTTCAGGTTTTTGGCGCCCATGACCGCGCCGGCGCCGCCGCGCCCGGCCTGGCGGTTGTACTCGCAGCTGATCAGGGCGAATTTGACCCGGTTTTCGCCGGCCTGGCCGATGGTCACCACCTGGGCACCGGGGGCCTTCAGGTCTTCCTTGATCCACTGGTTGGCCGTCAGCGCATCGGTGCCCCAGATTCGGTCGGCGGGGCGAAATTCCACCGCACTGTCTTTGACCCACAGGTAGGTCGGGGTCGAAGCCCGGCCCATGACAATCAAACCGTCGTAGCCGGCGTACTTGATTTCAGGACCGAACCGGCCGCCGAAAAACGAATCCAGGTAAATGCCGGTCAGCGGGGACTTGGTGACCACGCAGGCGCGCATGCTGGGGGCGGCGGTGGCGGTAAGCGGCCCGGTCATAAACAGGATCACGTTTTCCGGCCCCAGGGGGTCGGCCCCCGCGGGGGTCAGGTCGCCGAGCAGTTTGGCCCCGAATCCCTTGCCGCCCACATAGTCGTTTTTCAACCAGTCGGGCAGGGGTACCGGCCAGGCCTGCCGTCGGCTCAGGTCGGCCACCAGAAATTGTCCCATGTAGCCGTTGCTCATTGGTCACCGCCGTTTCGGGGGCCGTTTGGTTCGCAGGTTGCGAATGCCAGCTGCAGTGCGCCGGTGGGGCAAACCTGCACGCACTGCGGGTCGCCGCCGCAAAGATCGCATTTGACCGATTTTTTGAATTTATCGTCCACCCCCACCACATGGATCGGGCAATAGCGGTGACACAGGTTGCAGCCCACGCACTTGTCGTGGTCGACCACCATGGCGCCGGTGTCCGCTGAGCGGCGGATCGCTTCGACCGGGCACACCCTGGCACAGTACGCATTGGTGCACTGGTTGCACACCACCGGGAAGTGATACAGGTTTTCGGACCGGTGTTCGATCTTCAGCAGGGCCCGGTGGGGATTGTAGCCTCCCAGCAGACGCGCCGAGCACGCCAGCTGACAGAGGCTACATCCCGTGCACAGGTCAAAGTTTGTCTTAATGTAACATTGGGTCGGCATTGCCAATCACTTCTACAGCCGTCGGTTGGCCGCATTTTTACGGACCTATTGTTCGATCCAGCGCGGTACCTTGAACGTGTTGTGCGGATAGGGCGTCAGGGGCGGATCGGTGAAGATCGGCTGCAGCTCACCCCCTTGTACCTGGTAGTGAACGATCGGTGCGCCGGCCTGGGCGCGCAGGACGTTGTCCTTGTCCCACTTGATCCGGCCCAGTTCGCCCTCGTATCCGTGCTCTTGAATATAGGCATTGACCGCCTTGAAATCATAGGCGTCGCCCACCTGCTCCACCGCGTGGGCCCAGGCCTTGACTGCAGTGTAGGCGATCCAGGCGCCGGCCGGAACCTGATGTTTGTTCGTCTTTACGAATTTGTCCACCCAGGCCTGGGCGGCGGGATTGGGTGCTTTGGGCCCGGGCAGTCCGCTGGGCATCTCGCCGACAATGCCGTCGGCATCGGTCCCGAGGGCGTCTACCACTTCTCGGGGGGTGATGCCCCAGCCCAGGCTGATAATGGAGTTGCTCGGCTTTTTGAGAAACTGCTGCATAAAGGTGATGTTTTCCTGGCCGCTGGGGATCTCGATGTGGATCAGCGCCGGTTGGATCCGTCGGATCTGGGACAGGATAATGCCCCACTCGTTGGTGCCGTAGGGCACGGTTTCGCGTTTGGCCACTTTCCAGCCGGACTCTGTGAAATTTTTCTCCAGGGTGTCGCCGACTTCAAGGCCCCAGGAATCGTCGGTGTTGATGATCACCACCTTTTTGTTGGGATACTCGTAGGGCAGGGCCATCAGCGCTCGGAACATGCTTTTGGCCTGCTCGATGCCGACATCGGTGGTCTGATAGATGTTGTAATATTGGGCCGGGTCTTCTCGGAACACGTCCACCGCGGCCTGGGAGCCGTCGTCGGCGAAAAACGGAGCATCGTATTTGCCGTAGGCCCGCACATCCTGGCCCCAACCGGCCCAGCCGGCGTGCACGGAGGCCACGTTTTTCTGCCCGCACAGATAATCGGCGGCCTGCATGACCACCTCGGGCTCGAATCCCTTGGAATCGAAGCGGAGGATCTCCAGCTGCTTGCCCAGCAGGCCGCCGGATTCGTTGATCTCGTCGATTGCCATTTGGATGCCCTTGAAATAGTCCGATCCGGAGCCGGCCGCCCAGCCGGTCATCGGTATCGGCACGCCGACCGGAATCGTATCGGCCGCCATCGCGGCCGGCGCCAGCATCAGACTGATCGTCACAATCAATGCAAACAGATTGATTCGTTTCCTCATGTCTTTTCCCTTTCCGTGTGGATTAGCATGGATGTGATTCGCTTCGGATCACACTTCAATTGTGAAATATGCACTTGCCGCCAATGTCCGGGTCCGCCGTCCGGGTTTGCGCACCGCGGGTGCGACCGGCGGGGGACCTCGGACTGCTCGAAGGCGGATTCAGGCTGCCTGGCCTTCCGCCTGCGGGCGCCGGGCCTTTGACGGTCGCTTTAAAAACAGGCCCATCACCCCGTTGGGCAGGGCCAGCACCAGGATGACCACCAGCGCGCCCATCGCCACCGCCCGGTAGGCGCCCAACGGAGCCATCAGTTCACTGCCGGTCACTACCAGAAAGGCACCCAGGATCGCGCCGGGATAATGCCCCAGACCGCCCACCAGCATCATCACCATCAATATGCTGAACAGATCCAGCTCCAGCATGCGAAAGGAGAGCACGCCGTAGAAATGACCGTAGAAAGCCCCGATGATGCCGGTTAAAAAGGAGGTCAGGGCAAAAACCATCAACTTGTATTTATAGGCGCTGATCCCCAGGCTCATGGCAAAATCCTGGGAATCCTTCAGCGCCAGGAACGCCACGCCCCAGTAAGATTTGATCACGAACATGATGGTCAACGCGCAGGCCAGGGACACCAGCAGGGTCAGATAAAACGTGGGAACCAGGTTGGCCGAACTGAAGCTGTAGCCGAACAGGCTGATGGGCGGGATGGTCAAAAGACCGACCGATCCGCCCGAGCCCAGGGCGATGCCGATTTCGCCCCGCAGGGTCGGCTGCAGGGCCATGTGGACGCAAAAGGTCACCAGGGCCACATACGGGCCGGCCAGCTTGAGGCAGGGCAGGCCTACCAGAACGCCCATTGCGGCGGTAAACAGGCCGGCCAGAAAAATGGCCAGCACCGGGGTTACCTGATGCTCAATGGCCAGGATGCCCGAGCAATAGGCCCCCATGACGAAAAAAGCCACCTGTCCGAACGAAAAGATGCCGGCAAACCCCATCATCACATCCCAGCAGGAAGCCACCACGGCCCAGATCAGACACATGACCATAATGTTCATGACAAAGGGAATATCGCCCACAAAAATGGGCAAAATCGCCATGATGCCGTAGGCAACGCCGATGATGATCGCCATCTGTTTTAGCGTCATTGTTCAATCCCCTTTTCCCATCAGGCCCTGGGGCCGCAGCGCCAGGGTTGCCAGCAACAGAATAAACAGCGCGATAATGCCGTAGCTCATGCCGAATATCCAGCCCACGAAGGCTTCCAGCATGCCGATGATAAAGGCCGCATACAGGCCCCCTCGAATCGAGCCCATGCCGCCGAAGGCGGTCACCACCCAGGCTTTGACCATGATGGTGCCGCCCGAGGCGGGGTTGATGAACCATTTCTGGCTCAACAGGATGCCGCCGAAGCCGACCATGACCGTTGAAATGGCAAAGGCGGAGGCGAAAATGCGGCCCTGGGGGATGCCGACGATTTTGGCCCCTTCGGGGTTCTGGGCCACGGCCTTGACGGCCATGCCGATGCGGGTGTTGTTGAGCATCCAGCCGAAAAGCAGGATGCCGCCGATCGACATGCTGAAGATCATGATGTCCTGGTAGGCGAATATCAGCTGACCGACTTCGAGCGTACCTTCCCAGATGGGCGGCAGGGACTTCATGCGGGCGCCGAACACCACCATGTAAAGGTTGGTTAAAAACAGCGCCAGACCCAGGGTCAGCATCATGGCCTTGTTTTCCCAGTCCGCGCGTTTCCGCAGCGGGGCGATCAGCAGTTTTTCCAAACCGTAGCCCACTGCGAACATCAGCGGCATCACGATGACCAGCACGGCCAGGTACCCGCCGAACTGAAGGCCGACGGCAAACATCAGTATCCAGGCGAAATATCCGCCCATGTTGAAAAAATCGCCATAGGCAAAATTGAACACCTTGGTTACACCGTAGACCAGGGTCATGCCCACGGCCATCAATGCATACACGGAGCCGATGGACAGACCGGCGATAATCACGTCGGTCATTTCATACAGCAACAAAATGGTGTCTTCGCTGAGGTTCATTGCGTGTCGCTCCGTTGTTGAATCACGCCGTTGACTGGCCCCCGGGTGGCAGGCCGCCGCGTAACCTGAATTTCAGGTTTTACATACCCAGAAATATCTCCCTGAGGTGCTCGTTGCCGAAGGCTTCGTCTTTGTTGCCTTCAAAAGAAATTTTACCTTCTTCCATGACATAAATCCGGTCGGCCAGCTCCGCGATTTGAGGAATATTTTGCTCTACCAGCAGCACGGTTTTGCCCTGTTGGTTGATCTGTTTGATGTTGGCAAAGATCTCGTGCCGCAGGCTGGGCTGCAGACCCAGGGAGGGTTCATCGATGCACAGAAAATCCGCATTGGACATCAGGCCTCTGGCCACTGCCAGCATCTTGGCTTCGCCGCCGCTCAAGGTCGAGGCCATCTGTTTGGTGCGCTCCTTCAACCGCGGAAACAGCGTAAGTACC
Organism: Desulfobacterales bacterium; assembly: GCA_051155755.1. Taxonomy (GTDB): domain Bacteria; phylum Desulfobacterota; class Desulfobacteria; order Desulfobacterales; family SG8-13; genus DAXETY01. The sequence goes on along the minus strand of DAXETY010000146.1, from coordinate 4,403 downwards.
CGCTCCAGGTTTTCTTTTTCATGGGAGCGGGCATTTTTGGAATAGGCGCCCATCTTCAGGTTGTCGATGACGCTCATGTACGGGAACAGCTCCCGGTTTTCGGCAATGTAAATCAGGCCCATGTTGACGATTTTATCCGTGGGCAAACCATTGATGTTCTGGCCCCGGTAGGTGATCGTTCCCGAAGCGCCGTGCACCAGTCCGCAGACGGTCTTTAACAGCGTGCTTTTGCCGTGGCCGTTGGGGCCCAGCATGACCACGACTTCCCCCGACTCGACGGTAATGGAAACATCCAGCAGAACGTGCGATTCGCCGTAGTAGGTGTTCAGATTATTTACTTTGAGCATCCGTATCCCCCAGATAGCATTCGATCACCTTGGGATCATTGACCACCTTTTCCGGCTCGCCCTGTGCGATCATGCGGCCGGATTCAATGATCATCAGGGTTTCGGTCAACTCGGTGAGCACTTTCATGAAGTGCTCGATGATAATAATGGTGATGCCCAGAGTTTGGTTGATGTTGACCACCAGATCCATCAGATGCCGGATCTCGGTGGCGTTGCACCCGGCCATGGGTTCATCCAGCATCAAAATTTTCGGCTTGGTGGCCAGGGCCGCTCCGATCATCAGTTTCTTTTTACTGAGCAGATTGATGTTGCCCGTTTTGCGAAACCGCTCCTTTTCCAGGCCCACAAAGCGGATCACCTCATCCACGTGAGCCGGATCCAGACCGCTGCGGGCGCCGAAGCGGCTGCCCACCGAAATGCTTCTCTGCACGCTGAGGCTGGGGAAGGTCTGCGGAATCTGAAAGGTGCGTGCAATGCCGGCTTTGGCGATGCGATGGGGCGGCAGGCCCGAAATGTTGCGGCCGTCGAACTCAATTTTGCCTTCGTACTTGAAAAATCCGGTGATCAGGTTGTACAGGGTGGATTTGCCCGCCCCGTTCGGCCCGGCAATGCCAAAGACCTGCCCTTTTTCAACCTTGAAACTCAGGTTGTCGACGGCAACCAGTTGGCCGAATTTTTTGGTGACATGAATGGCTTGCAGCATACAGATGCCTCAAATGAATGCGCTTGCGCACGTTGTTGGCGCTACAACGAAAAATCCAGTTCAGTTGCAATCCCTTTACCCCGCTGAACGGCCCGACTCACCGCCGACTGGGTCAACCTCAGCCGTTGTCCCACCTCCGTGCCCTTGAGCCCCAGTTTTCTGACTGCCAGGTAACAAACCAGGCTTTTTGCCTGCACCTGCATTGGTTTTTTGCCCGGTTCCAAAATATCTTCCGGCGCCAGTTCAAACCGCTAGCAAACCCGTTCGATGAGCTTGTCAAGGTCATAACCGGCCGCCTGTAAGCGGTAGCGCCGGTCCAGTTTTTCCTGCTGATGTGCCAGGACGGTTTCTACAAAGTTGCTGTCGCCCAAAATCCGTTCGTCGCTCTTCAAATGCCAGCCGCTTTGACGCAGTGACTTGATTTTCTGCCACCCGCCCACGCTTCGGACCATCCCCCCGCCGGTCAGCTCCGGGCGGTTGCCTTCACCGATACCCTGTTCCACGAATTCCCGGTAGCGGCGGCGGCAGGCGTCCAGGCGTTTGCCGAAAAGAGAGAGCACTTTGTCGGAGGCCTGCCATTGATCGTGGATCCGGCCCATCAGCCGGCTGTGGCCGCAATAGCGGTATTCGTCCAGCGCCTCAAGAGAGTTCACGATCTTGGCCCTCAAGGGATTCAAATGGATATAACGGACCAGTTCCAGCAGATAGGTGTCTTCCTGGCACAGGATGGATTTGTAGCGGTTTTGGAATAAATGGCCGCTGCGGTTATGGCGCCGGTTATGGTTGACGGCATAACCGGTCAGCAGGCGCCGCATTACGGTGGCAACCGGTTCGCCGCCGGTTTTCAGCAGCAGGTGGAAATGATTGGGCAGCAGGGCCCAGGCCAGGCAGAGCGTTTGGGTCGTGATGAGGATCTTACCCAGGCGCTCGACAAAATTGTCCCGATCATGATCGTCCGCAAATATGGCCTGGCGATCGATGCCGCGGCAAATGATGTGATGTACGGCACCGGGGGCGTCTATGCGCGATTTTCTGGGCATGCGCTGCGTGATAGCATACCGCTGCCGGTTAAGCAACGCATAAATTCATGGACGTCCCCTCTTTCCTTGGTTAGGTCATGCATTGTAAATAACATTGACAACAGGAAATTGACGCTGTAGAGACAAATTAAGCAGCGGCTTTGATTTCAACGCTATCTGATTCCCATTTCCGATCTCACCAAGGCCTGTTTTCTAAAACAGTTGACTCCGATTGTCTCGCACTGCCGCGCTTTCAAATAATTCGCACGGATAATCCACTTCCACAATGACTGCAGGCCGGATACCATTCGGCGGAAAAACTGCGTTACCTGTCCGGGCTGGCGTTCAAAGCTTGCGTACCAACGAGTGCCTTTCGTGCGGTTGCCTGAAGGCGCATATGTGCCTGCGATCCACTCATGGAAGAACGATCGTGAGGTCCGGAAAAGTTCAGGAATTTTCAAAACCGTTTTTTCTGATGGTTGGCTTCGATATTTCGCGTAAATCTACGGTTGTTTTTTTCTTTGCCGGCACATTTATAATACGGTTATCTTCGATCACTCCAGCTCTACGAAAGGAGGACACAGCGATGCCAGCCAGGAATGAGATTCTGAGTGATCCCGATGTCGTCGAATTTTTAAACAGCCATCAGGGAACATCGGACGAGATTCAAAGGGCAGCCAAAGAATTAGAGGGCAAAACAGATGCCATTCAAGCCATTAAAAAACTGTTTCCGGCGCTTTCCAAAAAAGAGATCCGCATTTTTTTCAGCTACAAACAAAAAGACATCAAAACGGCCCGCACCATTGTAGAGTTGCTGCGAGAATATGCAGGCAGAACCCTGCAAATCACGTACATGGGCGATTTTAAGACAGATATTACAGGCGAGAAATGGCGGCAGTACATTATTGAAAAAGTAAAAGAAGCAAACTGGTTTATTCTGCTGCTGCCCGATCCGAGCGAAGATTGGGATTGGTGCCTTTTCGAAACCGGGCTTTTCGAGGCGCAGCATACCTCCGCAGATCGTTTGATCTGTTTGCACCACCCCGATATTGAACTGCCCGGTCCCATAGATGACTATCAACACGTTCCTGCCACTCCCAACGATGTTGAAAAGTTTCTGTGCAGGGTTTTTGTAGAGGACAATCCGATCCCGGGCATGGAGGCCATCAACCCGAAACTGCGCAAAAAAGTGCCCAAGATAGCAAAGAAAATCGTCGATGCCATCGTTCCCCCATGCAGACCTCTCTTTCGGGATATCTTTGAGCCATGGATCGAACTGCGCCACCCAGACGCAGCGGTTATGAAAAATATGGAAGACCTCGACGAGGCGGTGCTGTTATCTGCGAACAAAAGAGCGCTGAGTTTGTTCGGTTTTGTCGTGCCCCCCCGAACCTTCGGAGACCTCCGATTCGGGTTGACCGATCAGGGCCCCAGTGACGGTCGTTGGCTCAACGAGCTGTTCCATGTCATCCGGAAAAGCGCCCAGGGAAGAGAATTTTTCCCAATACAAGGCGTCTTCCAAAGAAAGAAAGACGGTAAGATGTACCGCCCCGTGCTCTGTGCGGTGGACCGAAAATCTGAGAACGGCCCGATCGAAACTTACCACCTGACTTTTGCCGAAGAGGTGAGCCACATCGACGATACGGCAATTCCGCGGCACGTTGCCGTATTGACCACTCTTCTTCGTCTCGCATATCGATTCAGATGGGAAATCCTGGCGAGATATGGAGGGCGACAGTTAGCCGAAGACGATTTGTTGCGCATACAAAACGCCATAAAGCGCATCGAAAAGGACTGGGAATCCCGCGGAATGACCACGAATGAGCCGATTGGCGTCTATTTTTCCCAGGAGAAAGGCCAGCGCATTGAAGAAATTGCTTCTCTATGGAGAGCAAAAAAGAACAAAAGAGGAACGGGAGAACTGGACATTGCGCTGGCAGAAAATGATACCCAATCGGTATCTAAGATATTGAAGGAGTTTATCCCTATCAACCAGGAGTTTGTCGAAATTACCGCAAACCGCTTCGCGGAACTGGCCTCAGAAAAATGGGTTTAAATTGGCCTTGAGGCATTATTTGCCGGATCGCCTTTGAAGATATCGATCCTATGAGGCCAACCGATCGGTTTGAGCGGTTCCCATGGTCAGCTCCGGGTTTTCGATCGGCAACCCGGCAGGAATGGCCTTTGCCCGTGAGGTACTTGGTCCCAACGCGTACAAATTGGTCAAATCCGGGAAGCTGGAAATGTCGCAGCGCCACTTCTACATGCGGTTTTACCGCTTTGGCGAGGTCCAACCAGTAAAACGACGCGGCTGCGGGCAAGGGCATTATTCAG
>DAXETY010000145.1:0-14416 GCA_051155755.1 Desulfobacterales bacterium | reverse complement strand
TCCCCGGGCACTGACGACATAGCCGGCCTTTTTGAGGGGTCGGACAATTTGTTCCAGGTACTTGATCGAGATTTTCTGCCGTTTGGAAATCTCGCGAAGTTGAATCGGCCCCTGGCCATATCGCAGAGCCATGTCCAGCATCAAGCGGGTTCCGTAGCGGCTGCGGGTGGACAGCTTCAATGGATGCCTCCATATTCCCCGATGGCTTGAACGGACTGACCGGTAAGGCCGGGTGCCGCGGCAATCCATCCATTGCGAGACAGCGGGCCCGGTATGAAAACATGGCCGGGCCCGATTTTCATTTTGAAAATTTGAAACGCTCGACTTAGGTGTCACAACGGTGCTTTTGAATCGACCCGTGCGTATTTCAGGAGTTACCGTTGCCTGGAATCGGGGTCGGGATTCCCGGCGCCGACCGGTTTGGGTGATCGTTGATCCAGGCTGCCAGCCTATGTCAAGCGTGTTTTCGCGTCAAGACCGGATCGTCTTCGGCAACGGCACAAATGCCGGAAGCCGCTGCAGGTTGCCAGACCGGTTCCGATGGCGGGCAATTGTATGGCAGGGATCCGGGAAAACCCATCGGTGTAACGGGCGAGTGGCGATTTCAATCATAATCCAGTTGCGGAAGTTTTTTGTACCTGCGTACGGCCTCCAGCAGCCCGACGGTTCCGGTCATCATGTTGTCTCCCCAGGGGGCGCCGGCCCGGATCGGCAAGCGGGACGGTTTCAATAAAGCTCTTTTCGGCCCGGTTGCCACGATCGAAGAAACTGCATCGAGATGGATGGGTTTTCGCATGTAGGCCCCATGACCGCCTTCAGCCAGAATCCGCTTGTGTTCCAGTTTTCCCTCGGCCAGATCTTTCAGCAGCGCTTCCAGCCGCTCCAGGGTGATATCGCGGGTGTGGTATTCGAAAAAGCCCGCGATTTCTTGGCCTTCCAGAGCGGCACCGACCGTATGGGAGGTGGCCACATCCAACACCAGTGTCTTTGTGCCCGGTTGAACCGAAGCATCCATTGAAGCGCCCAGAATCGCGGCCATTCCGCTGTCCATCACATAGACCTCCCGGGTGGGCAGGGCGGCGGCGCTGTGGGCCAGGCTGGCGAGTCGATTGAAGGCCGGCGGTACCTTGCTGCCGTCGTAAAGCATGGCATGCGGGTAGGGCGTTTGATCGAGGATGCGACACTGCAGAAGATGGCGGTATTCCAGGTGGGAAACACCGGTGGGCGGGACACCGTGGTCCTGGGCACAGGCGGCCACGATGTCGAAATCGAACGGCACCCCGAAGGTTTCGACAATGGATCGAATGCGCGCCAATTCCAGGTCTTGCAGATGCAGGTGGGCCGTTTTGGAATTGCGGGCCAGCGCTTCGGCCGTTTCGCAGTCGACAATCTGGATTCCCCAGCTTTGCACCCGTTCCACATCATGATGGAGCGTGGCCGCCGCCGAGGCGGACATGGTGACCTTGAATTGCCGGCTGCGCCGACGCAGTACGTCGGTGATGGGTCCGCCGCCCATTTCACCACCGGTCACAACGAGGTCGCCGGCCAGCGCTTCGGCTTTTTCGGCTACGGTACGCACCGGAGAACGAACAACGGCCTTGTAGGGCTGACCAAGGTTTGTATCGAAATAGAGCAGATCCATCGTGCCGGCTCCGATGTCCATCAGGAGATATCGACTCATGGGTTTCCTCCGCGCTCGACCTGTTCCCCGCACCGAGCGGTTCAATTTGTGCAAAAATATTCATTTTTTACAAAGAGAGGCTTTCCCCCTGCTTGGGGACCACCGTCCGATAGCCTTCCGCCTGCAGACGGCGTGCAAAGGCGGTACATTGATCTTCCTCACCGTGAACAACGGCAATTTTTTTTATATTCAAATTCGATTCCCGCAAGAAACGCAGCAACTCTTTCTGATCACCGTGGGCGCTGAATCCGCCGATACTGGTCACACGGGCTCTCAAGGGATATTCCTTGTTCAGAAAGCGGAGTTTCGGGGCGGGGCCGCTGCGTCCGCTTTGTTCATAGGCGGTCCCTTCTTCCAGAATCCTGCGTCCCAGGGTGTTTCTGGCCATGAAGCCGACGATCAGAATGGTATTTTTTTCATTATGTATTTTGTAGCGCAGGTGATGCAGAATGCGTCCACCTTCACACATTCCGGAGGCTGCCAACACCACGTGCGGTTTCCTGGAACGGTTCAGCGCCATGGATTCCTGTACCGATGAGATGAAGTGAATTTGGTCGAAATAAAACGGGTTCTTGCCGTTTTGCAGAAAATCTTCGTGGGCATTGCGGTCATAAAGTTCCGGGTGTTCGCCGAACACCCGCGTAAGATTTACGGCCAGCGGGCTGTCGACAAAGACGGGCATCCGCGGCACTTCGCGGGATGCGTAGAGTTCGTGGAGCACATACAACAATTCCTGTGTACGACCGAAGGCAAAGGCCGGGATCAGAACACTTCCACCCCGGGCATGGGTTTCGGTCAACACTTTCTGAAGCTGGGGCTTGAGTTCCCCGACCGGCTCGTGCAAGCGATCTCCGTAGGTGCTTTCCATGATCATCAAGTCCACTTCGCGATGGCTCGGATCGAATTGCAACGTCGGGTCGCGGATGATCGGCTTGTCGAATCGCCCCAGATCCCCGGAGAAGAAAAGCGTGCGGGTGCGGTTGTTATCACCGGCACGGATCACAACCATGGAGGAGCCCAGAATGTGGCCGGCGTCGTAAAGTGTGCATTCGGTTTCTTTGCCGATTTGCACCGGAAATCGATAGGGATAGCCGTCGAATTGCTCAAGTGCGGCGCGGGCATCCGCAACGGTGTAAAGCGGCTGAACCCGGTGCATATGCAACTGATCCATCAGGGCGTCGATTACGGCGGTGTCCAATTCATGCCGGTTTTTTTTCAGAATTTTCTTGATCTCCTTCATGGAACCGGCCGTGCCCAGTTTTTTGCGAGCCGAAGGTTTGATCTTAGACAGGGTTCCCCGAAGACTCTTGTAGTTTAGATACGCGGCATCGGATTGTTGAATATTCGCCGAATCGAGCAGCAGGTATTCGCTGGCAGCCGCCGTCGCCCGGGTACAACAGATCCGGCCTTGAAATCCTTCCTTGACCAGCAGCGGGATTCTGCCGGAGTGATCGATGTGGGCATGCGATAGCACCATGTTGCTCAAAATTCGAGGGTCGAACGGAAGCACCCGGTTTTTGGCTTCACTTTCTTTGCGCTTGCCCTGAAACATGCCGCAATCGAACAAAATGCGGTCCCGGGAGGTGTTCAACAAGTGCATCGATCCGGTCACCTCGCGGGCTGCACCATAAAAAGTTACATTCATGGGAATGTCCTCCGTAGCGGTGATCGAGACGGTCTTTCAGTCGTGGCCAACGATCATTGGAAAATGAATGGTCGTTTCCAACCGTCGCTCTATCAGCAAGCTTGAATCTTGGGGCAAATTCGGCTAAAATAATAAAGATTGTTATCGGTGGCAGGGACGAACCTGCCCCTGTTGCGCGAATGTAAGTCCGCATCGTATCCTTGCGAAGTCCGGTTTTCAATCCTGAAAAACGGATCTTTTTTTACACAGATTGTAATACATTATATATCAAAAGCATTTACAGGTGTGAATTATGGTCGTACAAGCCGCATTTGCCGGAAACAAATCTGAAAGCAAAGAACTGATCGAACTGCGCATCAATCTCAACATCATGCGGGATTTTTTGACCCTGGTAGAGTTATTAGAGACGCTGCCCAACATGCAACGGACTCCCTATGAGGTGACACGCAGCATCTACCAGGCTGTATCCAGCGGACGGGATGTCGCCGCTCTCTGCCGGCAGCTGGAAGGCTTTTTCGGTGCACCCCAAAAAATGGCCGGCAAATCCCTGCCGTTGAAGTTGAAACTTCATCCGGTCATCAAATATTTGAACGGGGTTCGCAAGGAGCAGACCCTGTTTATGCGCAAAACCCGAAATGGCTTCTTCTACGGGGCGCTATGGCCCTGGCAAAAATCCCAAGATCGAATTACCGTTCATCTCGGTTATGTCGGCAATAAAATGTCCTCCAAGGAAGTGGTTAATTTCGAGAAGCTGGCCAAATCCAGGGTGCTGAACAAAAAAGTGTTTGAAGAACTGTCCAGCGGAGCGGGAAACATACAGGGAATCAGCCTGCCGTCTTTCCTGCACATGGCACTGCTGGAGAAAATCACCTGCACGCTCGAGGTTCGCAAGGACGGTGCGTTGGGCAACCTGTATTTGAGAGACGGCAAAATGTTTGCCGCCGAGACCGGAGAGTTGGCAAAGAGCGAAGCCGCCTACGAAATCATCAGCTGGGACAATCCGAGCATCGAAATCCGCGACGCGGCGCTGCGCAAAACCAAAGAAATCGACATGCCGCTGGTCGACATTCTTTCCGAGGCCCTGCGCAGACGTAAGACCCAGGGCAGTCGACCCCCATCGAGAGCGTCCAGTGCGAACGGGGCTTCGATGGTTTCGGCTGACCGAACGCGTCTCTTCCGAAACGGAAAGCCGGCCAAAGCCGACCGGCCCTGGACGCTGATCATCGGCGTCAGCGTGCTGGCGGTATTGATTGTGACCATCGGTGCCTTTTTGAGTCTGGGCTGGCTGAAGTCCGGGCAGGTCGAGGCCGAATATTATCGGGTCCTCGAGCAGGTCGAAGCCCTGGAAAGTCCTTATGAAAAAGAGCTTCTGCTGCAGTATTTCATCGATTCGTATCCGGAAAATTATGAATTTCGGGCGCTCGCCCGCGAAAATCTGGAACAGGTACAGGTGATGAAGACCAAACGGCACTATGAGGAAACACTGGAGGCCGTTTCGAATCTACCCATCGATGAAAATTACGAGACCGAAGCCACCCGTCTGTATAACGAATTTCTGGATGCCCATCCGGGCACCCGGTTTTACGGGGATATCCAATTAAAGCTGAACGAGATTCCGGACGTCATCGACGATGTGGACTTTGCCCGGCTCAACACCGCCAGCCAGCTCGACTACGAAAATCGCATCGAAGCCTATCTGAATTACCTGATGAAACATCCTTACGGGCGGCACAAATCCGAGGTGGAATCCCGGATCGCCGATATGAGCCAGGAGTATTACGCCCACCTGGTGAAAGAAATTTCCCGCTGCGATGAATTGCAGAATTGGGACACCTGCATCCTGCTGGCCAAAAACTTTTTGAATTATTTTGAAGGCGATCACCGAACCGATGAAGTTGAAAACCTCCGCAATGTCATGCTTGACAAAAAGGAGGTCGCCACGCTCATGGATCAGGTGCACAAATTCGGCAATCGATATGAGCGGGCCAAACAGGTTCTGGTCGAATACCTGGAAGCCAATCCCTACAATAGCCAGATTGAACGGATCCAGGAAAAAATTGCCATGCTGAATGAGAATATTCGGCAGAATCGTGAATGGGAAGCCGTTCTGGGATACGTCCAGAACAGCGATTATTCGTTGACGGACCGAATCAGCCAGTTGAGCAATTACATTCGACAGAATCCGAACGGCCGGTTTACCGACCAGGCTGGGGAAATGCTGATCGGGCTGCAACAGGAAAATCGGATGCTTTACCAGAGCCGCATCGAAGAGGAACGCCGCCGACAGCAGCAAGCCCGGACCCGCGAACAGCAGCGCCTGGAGTCGCAGGAGGCGCAGATGAGGGCTTCCATTGCCGCGGCCGGCTCGCGTTTTATCCAGAACAACGACGGCACGTTTACCGATCGCAACAGCGGCAAACGCTGGGTACTGCTCGATTCGACCGCCGCCCTGAACGGCTGCCTGGATTTCGAAGCCGCCAAACGATACGTAAATCAGCTGGAGACCGGCGGATACAAGGACTGGCGGATGCCTTTCGTCAGCGAACTCGCCGCGCTCTACAAAACGGAGCCGTTTTTAACCGGCGGCAGCGCGCCCTGGTACTGGTCTTCGGAAGTCCTGGTGAAGGGCTATCACAAGAAAGCACTGGTGGTCACCTCGACACCGGAGCCCGGTTTTACGCGCATCCAGAAAGATCCCGGTGAATGCGGGTCCGTCCGTGCGGTGCGACCCTGAAAAGGCGAATCATGCGGCGCATTGGAGCGTCTAACCTGCCGCCGAGGTCAATCACGGCGACGTTGCATGGACCTTGAAAGCGTAGACTTTTTCAGGATTCCGCCACCTTGACCACGTAGCGTCCCTTTGATTTTCCCTGCAGGATTTCGTCGATTTTGGCGTCCAAATCCGCCAGTGAGATTTCGCGGGCCAGTTGCTGCAGGTTCGCAATTTTCCAATCACCGGCCAGTTTGTCCCATATCTGCCGGCGCAAGCTCATCGGACAATCCACCGATTCGATGCCCAGCAGGCTTACGCTGCGCAATATGAAGGGAAATACGGTTGTCGACAGCTTTGGAGACGCAACCAGTCCGCAACAAGTGACCGCGCCGCCGTAGGCGGTGGATTTGATTGCCGTGGCCAGTATGTCTCCGCCGACCGTATCCACCACACCGGCCCATCTGCCCTTCAGCAGCGGCTTGCCGGACGAATCCGCCGCCTGCTCGCGACTGATGATTTCCGTGGCGCCGAGTTCCTTCAGAAAGTCGGCTGCATCCGGTTTGCCGCTGACGGCCACGACCGGGAAGCCGATTTTCGCCAGAAGTGCAACGGCGAGGCTGCCGACACCGCCGCTGGCTCCGGTTACCAGAACTTCACCGTCTTTCGGAGTGACACCGCTTTCGATCAATTTATGAGCCGACAACGCCGCGGTGAATCCGGCGGTGCCGTAGATCATGCTTTCCCGCAAGCTCAGGTTTTGCGGCAGGCGCACGACCCACCCGGCCGGTACCCGGATGTATTCGGCAAATCCACCGCTGGTGTTCATTCCGAGATCATAACCGGTGATCAGAACGGATTCGCCCTTCTCAAAGTCGTCACTTTGACATCTTTCGACGACTCCGGCGGCATCGATGCCGGGGGTGTGCGGATAGTTGCGCGTCACACCCTTGTTGCCGGTGGCCGAAAGGGCGTCCTTGTAGTTGAGCGACGAATAATGCACCCGGATCAGTACTTCGCCGTCCGGCAGGTCATCGAACGATTTGGTGGTAATTTTCCGGTCGAATTGCCCCTCGGGCGTCTCATTTACGATCATCGCTTTAAATGCCGATTGGTTCACGGAAACCTCCTTTCCGGTGGGAATTGCCAAGGGTTGCACGGTTAGATTGTTTGGCGAAACCCATCGCAAAGCGGATGGTTCGCATGAATCTTCCTTGCCGGTTCGCTGCTTCGATGATACGGAGCCGAAGTACAGGGTAGTAGCCAATCACAATGCGGTTTGCAGGTCAACACTTTGAATCGGTCCCCGGCATGCCCGATTGGGTCGGCATCCATCAACCCGTCGAGTATCGGCCGGTTTGGGAAATATTTATCGGGGTTGCCGGCATGTATTGCAGAAATAATTTGACTTTGTAATACTAATTAAATACAATAGTACATTATGAAAAAGGACATCGTATACAGCATTCGGATGAGTATTTTAGTGCGTGAAGCACTAAAGCGGGCCGCCAAGAAAGAACGCCGCACGGTTGCATCGCTGCTGGACAAGATTATCCTCGATTATCTTGAAGAACAGCGTTATCTGCTGCCGCACGAGACCGGATCCGATCGCCGCAATCATCAGCGCAGCAAGATCACGTTGCCGGCCACCAGCAGTATCCAAACCAACGGCCACACCGAGTCCTTCCCCTGTGTGGTCACGGACATCGCCATGGGTGGTGTGTTTGTCACCTACCCCAAAGGCTCCCGGATCAAGGAAGCGTTTATGCGCGACCTGGACCGGTTTCACCTCTCTTTCCGGCTGCCGCAGACCGGAGAGGAACTTGCGTTCGAGTGCGATGCACGCCGTATGGTGGAAGTGGACGGTGAAATCCAGGTCGGTGCGGTTCTCAATGAACCCGACGAAGCGGACCTGGAAAAATTAAAGAATTACCTGATCTGACCGTCCATCCGCCGTTTTCACCTTGGCGGGAATAAGGGGCCCGCCGGCGCTGTACGGCTGCCGGAAGCCGTGGTGCCGCTGGATGGGTGGGACCGGTGCCGTTTTCTCATCAACCGGATTTCGCAATGCGGGATCCGGTTTTCTATTGGCAAAACGACCTGGGGCGACGGTGAAACGGGCTCGATTCTTAGCCCAAACCGGGTGCTACTGCAAGTTCAACATGGAAGCACAAAAGTGCTTCTGTTGACTACAGCGGGCGTCCGAGTTGAAACACGAAAACCGGTCCGTCTTCGTCCAGAAAATCGGGTTGCTTCAGCGGCCAGGCCACACCGATGCGAAAGGCCGAGAGATTTCCCCAGGCGATCTCCAGAGACGTGACCAATCCAATACCGGCGCCCACCACCAGCTCGTCGGATCGAAACCTGTCGCCGGCAAAACCGGCATCGACAAAGGGCCCCAGTCGCAAGCGATGGAGAAACAGGGGCAGCGACTGGTAGCCGTATTGAAGATTCGCCAACGGAAAAAGGACTTCCAGTCCGGCTGCGGCCGCCTTTTCGGCCTCGATCAGATTCGAGGGAAATCCTCGCACCGGGAAGAGGTGACTGGGCCGTTCGGTAAAATATCCCTCATAGACGCTGCCCCCAATGCGAAAGGTGTTGTGACCCAGCACGGGATCGCCCCAGGTGCGTCCTGCCATCAGCCGCGCCGCGGTAATGATTCGATCGCCGAAAAGGGCTTCCAGCGAGCCGGAAAGCGCCTGGCGGTCTTCCGAGAACACTTCCAGCACCGCGACGGCACGGATGGGACCCAACGATTTGCCATACGTGATATCGCCGACCAGTTCATCTTCCCGGGGTCCTTCGCCTTCCAGCGGTTCGAAGGTCCGGCCGATCATTGTAACGACCAGCCCGTCGATCTGGTTCGGCTGCCAGAAGAGATGAATTTCATTGCGCTCTTCGTCGACCTCCTGATCGATTTCGGTAGTGTAAGAAAGCGGATATCGCAGAAAGCGGGTACCGATGGAGCGATACTGGTATCCGAGGCGGAGGGCGAAAAAATCGTCGTCAAAAGTGTACCGCAGGGCGGCATTGAGCTGGTGATTACCGCTGACATCCCGGCTGCTGGTGGCCAATCCGATCTGAAAATCCGAAACCGCGGCAAACACATCCGGTCGAATGTAGTTTGGCCACAGGCTCTGTAACGGATTGTAGTCGACCGATCCCGGGATATTCGGCATTTCGGAGATCGTCGCCGGTGTTTCCGACGGCCGGGAAGAGATCTCCTCAGGACTTGCGTTATCAGCTGCATAAACGGCGCGCTGCCAGCCGCTGGCATTCAGCGCAAGAAACTGCTTTTGCCGCGGCAGTACCGCACCGTGCGGCTCTTCGGTAAGTGCGGTCCAGTTGGAATCGTAAATCTGAAACGTACCCGAGCGATTGGATGAAAACACCAGGGCGTCACCCTGCCACCACGGATCCATTTCAATGGACGGCAAGTCGGTGATCCGGAACCACTTGCCGTCAAACACCCAGATATCCCAGTTCCCGTCAATGTTTGCCGCCACGGCGATCCGTCCGTTCGGATCCCGCACCGGACCGGAGCACTGAACGACACCGGCAGGGACTTCGATCTGCCGCTGATTTTGCTCGTTCCGGCGGAATCCGCCCTGGCCGTCTTCATCGAAAACCACCAGCAGGGGCATTCGCCCCCTACGGGTTACCGCCACCCGGCCGGGTCCCGGGTCCCAGATATGGCTGGAATCCTGCGCCAGTGAAACGCCGAACTCGTAGCGGTAAAGATCCACCTTGCCGGTTTCCGGTTCGTATTCGGAGACCCAGGTGGTGCCGTCCGACTCCACAAAGCCATAACGACCGCGGTGTGCCAATCTTTGTTTTCCCGGAAAGACACCAAATCGGTTCCAGTAAACCGGCGGTTCCGCCCAGTGTCCCACCATCAATTTGCCCGGACGGTCTTCGATCGGGTGTTGAAATCGACGCTGGAAATCCTGCCAGAGTGCTGCGCCGGACTTGCCGAATGCCTCCCGGGCTTTGGTTGTGATCTCGATGGGGATCAGGCTGCCGCCGTGGAGTTTCAGGAACGTTAGAATGGCCTGCCAGCCGTAATTGGTTTCGAGCCAGGCCAGAAATGGTTTGCCGTAGATTCGTCCGGCATAAGGACCGGGCCAAATCTCCGGGTGGTTGCTGATGATCTCCAGATCGGGCGGCGGAGAGGCCCGCAATACGGCTTTTTCGATGGGGTCCTGAAGGGGACTGCCGGAGAAGTTGGCATACAGCAGACCACAGATGCCCTCTTCCACCCAGGGCGGCAGGATCGCGTTCGGTGAGATGATCTTACCGAATGCGGTATGCAGGTACTCGATCGATCCGGCCCGCAAGTTGTAGATGCCATGCAGGCAAAGTCCTTTAAACAGAAAATAACGCCAGGGATCGGCCGCCAGATATCCTTCTTCCAATACGCCGGGAGGCCGCAACGGGATCCGGATTTCCAGGTGGGGGATCAGGTGAACCCGCACATCGGGCGAATCGCGGGAGGCATCCAGAATCACGTGAAGGGGTTGCGGAACTTTCAGGCCCTTGGAATTCAGAAACGCCCTGATTTGCGGATAGGCTTTTTGGAGCCGCTCGGCGACGACGGCCTCTTCTTCCGGATAGTAGAGAAAGAAACCGGCTCCTTCATATTGCATCAGCCCTTCCGCGGGGCTGCAAAGCAGCAGGCTGAGAAAGAAAACAGAGGTCAGCGTTCGCATTGTCTTCGTTCGATCCGATCCGATTCCGCGCTCAGTTCACTGCTTCCCATCAATCATTGCGGCTGCTTTAAAAGGGAAACTCGCTTCAGGCTGACGGCCGGCGCATCCTGCGCGGGATGCAAGCCTCGGCGTAAACGGTCAGGTCCTGGAAAAAAACGAAAAAATTTTTTTCCAATTCCCCATAATCCCGCAGAATGTCTTCCATGGCGCCATCCAGGGCCTCCTTGTTGCGCAGGCGCCTGGAGATCCGCTTCAGCGTCAGTTGGACTCCGTCCAGAGTGTCATAGCAGGCCAGCCAGTTTTCCCGGCGCATGCGGGGAATGACCGCTCTCAGACGCAAGGGAAGAACGGCCTCGCGGACATCGAGCACCCGGTATATGCGGTCAATGAAATCCGGCAATGGACAATCCGCGTATTGACGCCAGTGTTTGGAGAGAAAGTGGTCGTAGCAGACGTCCAGGATGATGCCGGCATATCGTCGGCGATGTTCGAGGAATATATTCCGGCTGAACCGGCTTCTTTCATGGGCATCGGCAAAACCGTCGATTTTGCGATGAAAAGCGATGCCGGCTTTGATGTCTCGGGAGAATCGGTCGCTGAGGTTTCCTTTGACGAAGTCGCCGATGAAACTGCCGAGCATGAAATCATCATCGATGTCGGCCAGATAGGCATGTGCGAGATAGTTCATAATACGGCCAAATTTCGAAACGCTCCACTTTCGGAACAGTATAGAGGATGGTCGGTTCGATCGCAAAGGAAAAACGGCCGGTATTTGAATCTCCTTCTAAATTGAGCGATTGTCGAGGTTGCCTCAGATACAAGAAAAGAAGCCGTTTTGAAATATTTGAAACGCTTTAGGATCCCGGAAGCGCGTCCCGGCGGGGAGGAGGGTTATTGCGCACCGTAGTGCTCGGTTTCCGCGCGGATTTCATAAAAGGGATGTTTGAGAGCACCCTTGGGATGGGATGCCGTAGTGAAGACCTGCTCATTCCGGATTTCATACCAGGGCGAATTCTGGGCGCCGTCAGGGTGGTATTCGGTGGTATAAATCCAATTGCCGCGAATCTCATACCAGGGAAGGCCGGTGTATCCCATCGGGTGGTATTCGGTGGTAAAGAGTTTTCCGTCCCGAATCTCAAAAAGCGGAAACTGCCGACTCGCCGCGGAATCGTAGAACGTCGTATACATCCTCAAGATCATAAGCCGTCGTTGATCGTTCGGTTTGTCGGGAAACTCGAATGTTTCCGTACGATGCGCTGCACAGGCCCCTCAAGGGCGGTGAATCGAATGCTGCCGATTTATGTAGTCGATCTTTGTGCATTTGGCAAGCCGTAGAAATACTCATTTTGGATTGCGCATTACTACTTGGTGTCCATCGAAGCGGTCCTTTTCTCAGGGCGTCAGATTTCCACCCAGGTTATGACAAAATTGTAAAAAGACCGGGTTTTACTTTTCAAAAATGTCATTTTTACTGATTTCACTCCACCCGCATCCAGGTTGATTTTTTTATAATCGATTGAAATCATACTAATATAAATAACCATGGGCGCCGGGGCGCGGTTTTTGCATGTCATGTAGCATAGATCAAAAACGATACAACCCTTCGGTTACCAGCGCTTGGGAAAAACCCGAGGCGACGGCTGCCAATTCAATAACTTCATAATTTCATTTCAGCCAACAAAGGGGGTACTTGAACATGCCAGCATCCGATTCCAGTAAATGCAGCATCCCTAAAGCAGGAATGATGCGACATTTCGGCACCATTGCCTGTGATCGTTGCGGTGAAAAATTCCGTTCCGCCGCCGAACGGATTCGACTGGAAGATGATCGTTATATCTGCAGTGCATGTTATCAGGGCCTGATTTACCCGGATCTTGTGTTCCGGCATTCCGACCTTCCGAAGTAAACCCATCCGGGCAACTCGATTGGGCATGAATATCGCCTGAAATGCTCATTTTAGACCCGGGATTGCTATTTCAGTAACAATCCGGCAGACTCCTTTCTGCGCGTTTGAAATATGGGGCCTTTCAGGCCCACAAATGAAGGATCTGCCGATGCCACCACTGGAAGACGAAATACTGGAATATCACCGTGCCCCCCGGCCGGGCAAAATCGAAGTCGTTCCCCTCAAACCCACCCTGACCCAGCACGATCTCAGCCTGGCCTACACCCCGGGTGTGGCGCTGCCCTGTCTGAAAATCCACACAGAACCCTTCCGCTCTTTCGAATACACCGCCCGGGGAAACCTGGTGGCGGTGGTCACCAACGGCAGCGCCGTGCTCGGTCTGGGCAATATCGGTCCCCTGGCCGGAAAACCGGTGATGGAAGGCAAGGCCGTGTTGTTTAAGCGGTTCGCCGATCTGGATGTTTTCGACCTGGAGATCGATGCCGACGATCCGGACACTTTCATCGAGACGGTCGCTTGTCTGGAACCGACTTTTGGCGGGATCAACCTGGAGGATATCCGGGCTCCGGACTGTTTTTACATTGAAGAGACCCTGAAAAAGCGCATGTCGATCCCGGTATTTCACGATGACCAGCACGGGACCGCCATTATTTCCGGGGCGGCCTTGATCAATGCCTGCGAGCTTACCGGACGGAAACCGGCCGATCTGCAGGTGGTCATCAACGGTGCCGGGGCTGCGGCGCTGGCATGCGGCAAGATGTATCTGCAACTCGGGGTTCGACCGGAGAATCTGGTTCTCGTGGACTCTCGCGGCGTGATCTACCAGGGACGCAGGGAGGGGATGAACGACTACAAGGCGGCGTTTGCCTCGAAAACCGAACGGCGTACCCTGGCCGAAGCCGTCGAAGGCATCGATGCCCTTGTCGGCCTTTCGGTCAAAGGCGCCTTCAGCGCAGCGATCCTGCGGCGTTTGGCCGCCAATCCCATCATCTTTGCCCTGGCCAATCCGGATCCGGAAGTCGATTACGAAACCGCCAAGCAAATTCGGCCCGACGCCATCGTCGCAACGGGTCGATCGGATTACCCCAATCAGGTCAACAACGTGCTCGGGTTTCCGTTCATCTTTCGCGGGGCGCTGGATGTTCGGGCGCGGCAGATCAATGAAGCCATGAAGCTGGCCGCGGTCAACGCGCTGGCCGCTTTGGCCCGTGAGGACGTGCCGGATGCCGTCATTCGGGCATACGGCGGCCGCCCCACACGTTTCGGGCCGGAATACATTATTCCCAAGCCCCTGGACTCCAGGGCTCTGTTAACCGTGGTGCCGGCCGTGGCCGAGGCGGCCGTGCACAGTGGCGTAGCCGGCGTGGAACTTCCGGATCGAACCCGCTATCTGCAGCGGCTGGAAACCATTCTGGGGCCCGATCGCGAGATCATGCGGCGCATTGTGTTTTGCGCCAAGCAGGACCTGAAGCGGATCGTATTGCCGGACGGAGCGCATCCCGTCATGCTGCGCGCCGCGAACCAGGTCCAGCGCGAAAAAATCGCCCGCCCGGTTTTGCTGGGCGATTCCGAACAGATCCGTTCCGTGGCCGCCGATTGCGGGGTCCCGCTGGACGACATCGAAATCGTTAATCCGCCGGAAAGCGGACATTTCGACGAATTTGCCGATCACCTTTACCGTTTGCGGCGCCGCAAGGGCTGGTCAGCGGCCAAGACCCGCCGTATGCCCGAATGACGGCATCCGGCACGTCCTCACGGGCCAAAG
>DAXETY010000144.1:0-20544 GCA_051155755.1 Desulfobacterales bacterium | reverse complement strand
GAAGATGAATTGATGCTTCAGAAAGAGAAAACCGTCAGGTTGAAAAGGATCGATTCAATGACATGCGTCACAAATCCAGTTGCAGGAAGCGCGTCTTTGGCTATGGATGGCAAACGGACGCATCATTTGAAGCAAAATATGCCAAGCGCCCATCCAATCCGCTGTTTAGTGGTTGATGATGACCAGACAATTCTAAAATACGTGGTCCACATGCTTGCGATGCTCGGATTCCAAGAGGTGGAAACCGCCCAAAGGCAACCTGAAGTGACGAATAAACTCATCACCGGCCCCTACGAATTATTGATCACGGATTTGGAGATGCCGGATATGAATGGTTACCATCTGACCCAAACGATCAAAAAGAACACACATGAGACCAAAGTGATCATCATGACCGGTCGTCATAAGGACGATTGCCTGGAAATGATGGCCTCACGGTGGGTGGACGGGTGGCTTTTCAAGCCATTTGGATTGAAGCAACTGGGCTCCATGCTTTCGTTGTTGGGGTTTGATATTTAAGGACTGACACCCCGGATACCCAGGCACATCATTCGCTTGCTCATGGTACGGTCCAAAACAGTCGACTCTCTTCATCCGGCATAATGCCGACCGACGCTTAACGAGTTCTCCGGATGAAACCGCCCGCCTCCATCCGTTTCCAAATTTATAAAAGAAGACCCTAAAAGCCGACCATATGACCAGGCGCAAGACGTCAGGGCTTGCAGCGCGAAAGGCCGGTGCGAGCGGTGACACCGAACCGGACCTTGAAAAGCAATTGATGCCGTTTGGATTTTCTGATATTAAATCAGCGCTCTATCATTCATGCCGACAAACATGGAATCATCAAATGGTCAAAACTTTTCTGCAAATTCACAACAGCATCCTGGGGTCGATTCGCGAACCCTTGATCCTTTTAGATTCGGATCTGAAAGTCGTAACGGCCAATCCCTCTTTTTACCGGACATTCAATGTCAACCCCGCCGAGACCGAGGGCGTGCTGATATACGATCTGGGCAACCGGCAATGGGACATCCCCGACTTGAGGAAATTGCTGGAAGATATCCTTCCTCAGAATACCAGTTTTCACGATTTTGAGGTGGAACATGACTTTGAAACCATTGGACGCAAGATCATGCGTCTGAATGCCCGGCGGATCTACGACCAAGGCAACCAGACCCAGTTGATTCTATTGGCCATCGAGGATGTGACCGAGCGTGAATATTACAAAAAGCACCTCGAGGAGTTGGTTGAAGAACGAACGGCGGAAATAATAAAGCTCAAGGAGCAGCTCGAGGCCGAGAGAGCCTATCTTCAGGAAGAAATCAAACTGGTCTACAACCACGAGGACATCGTCGGTAAGAGCGATGCCATCAATTACGTGTTTTTCAAGGTGGAACAAATCGCCGGCACCGATACGAACGTGTTGATTCTCGGAGAAACCGGAACCGGCAAGGAATTGGTGGCTCGCGCCATTCACGGCACAAGCCTGCGCAAGCATCGCACCCTGGTCAAAATGAATTGCGCCACCCTGCCTTCGAACCTGATTGAAAGCGAACTCTTCGGCCATGAAAAAGGCGCCTTCACCGGCGCGCAATCCAGACGTTTGGGACGCTTTGAAGTTGCCGACGGCGCCACCCTGTTTTTGGACGAGATCGGCGAACTGCCGCTGGAACTGCAGCCCAAGCTGCTCCGGGTGATCGAAGACGGGGAGTTCGAACGCCTGGGCAGCTCGGAAACCAGAAAAGTGGATGTGCGCATCATTGCCGCCACCAATCGCGATCTGCAAGCCGAGGTCCAAAAGGGCGCTTTCCGGGAGGATCTGTGGTACCGGCTGAATATTTTCCCGATCACCATGCCGCCCCTGCGCGACCGCCTGGACGACATCCCGCTGCTGGTCAATTTTTATATCGACCGGATTTCAAGAAGACTGGGTAAAGTCATCAAGAAGGTCCCGGCGGGCGTGATGGCCGCGCTGCGGCAATACCACTGGCCCGGCAATGTCCGCGAGTTGGAAAATGTCCACGAACGGGCGGTGATCAACTCCTCGGGTCCCAAGCTGCGGTTGGTGGACGAACTGCAAAGGCCGCGCCAGGATGCGCCCAGTTCGATACAAACCCTGGAACATGTCGAACGCGACTATATCAAGCGAGTACTGGAACAGACCGGCTGGAAAGTCAGCGGCAAAAACAGCGCGGCTGAAATCCTGGGCCTGGACCGCAGCACCTTGCGCGCCCGCATGCGAAAACTCAATATCCGCAAACCGTAAGTCCGCATTCCAATTTCAACCCGCGTTGATCTTCACAACCCCCAGCGCACAGAAAACCGCAAAAAAAGGCCATATATGACCACTGGTTGCATATGACCTTTTCAAGGGTTGCCGATGGGTTCCCCCTGCGTTTCGTTTTGCCGATTAATCCTGATAAATCAGAACAATGGAGCCATAATGGCGGACGTTAAAAAGCTGGCACGAAGATTGTAGTAAAACTTGTGAATACCGGCTGGATGAACCATGATGTCCTTTCGAAAAGCCCACTAACAAAAAGGAGCCAAATGGGCGACAAGGGGAAAAAGGATAAAGGCAAGCGTGAAGACCAGAAGAAGAGCAAGCACACATTGAAGGAGAAACGCAGGCAAAAAAAACGGGAAAACGACTCCACTTGGAATGAAAAATGAGCCCATCGAAAAAGGCAGGGGCGATGGCATCTGCACGAAAACAATATCAGGGGATCCATTCGGTGGCCGTCATCGGCAATTACGTGCCCCGCCGCTGCGGTATCGCGACATTCACGACAGACCTGGTTGAAGGCCTGTCCGCACAGGCGCCCGATGTAAACATCTGGGCCGCGGCGATGAACGACAGGCCCGAGGGGTACCTTTATCCCGATAAAGTCCGCTTCGAGATCAGTCAAAACAGATTGAGCGACTATGGCATGGCGTCTCAATTTCTCAATATCAGCCAGACGGATATTGTGTGCGTTCAACACGAATATGGAATTTTCGGGGGCCCGGCCGGCGGCCACCTCCTGAAACTGCTAGGGGATCTGCATATGCCGGTGGTGACCACGCTGCATACGGTGTTGAAGGATCCCGCGCCGGATTATCGTGACGTCATGTGCCGGCTGTCCGAGCTGTCCGACAAGCTGGTCGTGATGAGCCATGAGGCATCCGTCTTCCTCAAGGATATCTACGCTGTGCCCGAGGATAAAATTGCTTTTATACACCACGGCATTGTCGACACGCCGTTTATCGATCCCAGTTTCAACAAGGACAAGTTCGACGTGGAAGGCAAAAAAGTACTGCTCACCTTCGGTTTGCTTTCTCCGAACAAAGGCATCGAAAATGTGCTGCGGGCGCTTCCGGCGGTCATCGAAAAGCACCCGGATGTGATTTATATTGTCTTGGGGGCGACCCATCCGCACATTTTAAAATCGCACGGGGACGCCTACCGCATCCTGCTGCAGCAGCTCGTGCACAAACTCGATTTGGGCGCGCATGTCAAATTTCAAAACCGGTTTGTCGAACAAAAAGAGTTGTGGGAGTTCCTGGGCATCGCCGATATCTATGTCACCCCCTATCTGAATGAAGCCCAGATCACCTCCGGGACCCTCGCTTATGCCATGGGCGCCGGCAAAGCCATCATTTCAACGCCCTACTGGTACGCGAACGAGATGCTGGCTGAAGACCGGGGCCGGCTCGTGCCATTTAACGATCCGGATGCCATGGCAGCGCAGATCACCGACCTGCTGGACAACGACGTCGCCCGGCACGCCATGCGCAAGAAAGCCTATGTGTTCAGCCGCGACGCGGTCTGGAAGGAGGTCTCCAACCAATATCTCCAGCTGTTCAATGAGGTTCAGCTCAACCGAGACACGAACCCCCGTCCCCGGCACGCCTACGTGGCGCATATCAAGGCCATTACGGCTTTCGATCTTCCGGAGATCAAGCTCGATCATCTCAAAACCCTCACGGACGATACCGGCATCTTGCAGCATGCCAACCATACCATCCCCGACCGCAGTCACGGTTACTGCACCGATGACAATGCCAGGGCGCTGCTGGCGGCAGTTATGGGGCGCAAATACTTGTCTGCCAACGGTTGGGACCTTGATCATCTCAGTGGGCATTACCTCGGGTTCTTACAATATGCCTTCGACGAGAAAAGTGAGCGTTTTCGTAACTTCATGACATATTCGCGGCAGTGGACGGAGGTGGTTGGGTCCGAGGACGCCCACGGCAGGGCCCTTTGGTGCCTTGGCAAGGCGGTGACGCTGCTGGACAATCCCGGGCACCTGGCCATGAGCACGACGCTTTTTAAAAAAGCACTCCATGCCGTTGAAGATTTTGCTTCGCCGCGTGCGATCGCCTTTTCCCTGGTCGGCATGCATGCCTATCTGGAAAAATTTTCCGGCGACAGCGATGTGCGCCGCATCCAAAAGGTGCTGGCCGACAGGCTTTTCACGCAGTTTAAAAATCATGCGACCGACAATTGGCCCTGGCTTGAAAATGCACTGAACTATGCCAACGGCAAACTGCCCCATGCGTTGCTGTTGTCCGGCCGGCAGTTGCAACGCAACGACATGATCGATATGGGTCTCATTTCCCTTAAGTGGCTGTTGGCCATCCAGACCGAAGACCGGCACTTTGTGCCGGTCGGCAGCAATGGATGGTACGAAAAAGGCGGCATTAAAGCCCGTTTCGACCAGCAGCCCATCGAGGCCAATGCCATGGTCGAAGCGTGCGTGGAAGCTTTCAATATCACCCGGGATAAAACCTGGTTCGACAGCGCGGTCATGTGCTTCAACTGGTTTCTGGGGCACAACGATCTCAACTTGCCGCTTTATGATCCCATTACCGGCGGCTGCCGCGACGGCTTGATGGCCGACGGCATCAACCAGAACGAAGGCGCTGAATCTTCCCTGGCCTGGCTGCTCTCAATGATAACACTGCAAAGGCTCTATGCCGAGGAGGTTGTGAACCGGCCGGCCTCCCCGAAAGCCGGGCAGTAAAGGAGCCGCCATGCATATCGCCATGCTCGCGCCGATCGCCTGGCGCACACCGCCACGGCACTACGGACCCTGGGAAAATGTGGCCTCTCTTCTAACCGAAGGGCTGGTAGCCTGCGGTCATGAGGTCACCTTGTTTGCAACCGCGGACTCGCAGACCAGGGCTAAACTGCGCAGCGTTTGCCCCCAGGGTTATGAAGAGAACCGCGCACTCATACCCAAGGTCTGGGAGTGCCTGCACATCTCGGAACTTTTTGAGCGTGCCGATGCCTACGACATTATCCACAACCATTTCGATTATCTGCCCCTGACCTACAGCGGCCTGACCACCACCCCGGTCGTGACCACCATTCACGGCTTTTCGTCGCCCGGAATTTTGCCGGTGTATCAAAAATACAACGGCAAAACCTTCTATGTGGCCATCAGCGACGCCGACCGGGCGCCGGAACTTGATTATGTCAAAACCGTTTATCACGGCATCGATCTTGCCCAGTTCGATTTTCAGCCCGATCCGGATGATTATCTGCTTTTTTTCGGACGCATGCACCCGGACAAAGGCGCTCGGGAGGCTGTGGAGATCGCCAGGGCCGTCGGCAAAAAATTGATCCTGGCGGGCATTGTTCAAGACCGGGATTACTTCGACCACCATGTCGCCCCGCACCTGAACAAAGACCGGATCACTTACATCGGCAGTGTCGGCCCCGTCGAGCGCAACCGGTTGCTCGGCAGGGCCCGCGCGCTGTTGCACCCCATCGCCTTTGACGAGCCGTTCGGCCTGTCGGTGGTCGAATCCATGGCCTGCGGCACGCCCGTGATCGCTTTTGACAGGGGCAGCATGCCCGAATTGATCGATCACGGCAAAAACGGGTTCCGGGTCGACACCGTCCATGCGGCCGTTGACGCGGTGGCGCAAATTGAATCCTTAGACCGCGCAGCCTGCCGGCGCCACGTCGAGCGGCACTTTACGGTCCAGCGCATGGTCGATGACTACCTGAATGTCTACGAAACGATCGCCGAACTGCACCAAGCCGGCTTCTTGACCCGGCCGCGGGGAAAAAAACATGACTCTTCACGATCGCATCGTTCAGCGTTATCCAAACAACCCGGTGCTGACGCGCCATGACGTGCCGTATCCGGTGGCGACCGTTCACAACGCGGGCGTTGTCCGCCATAACGGGCGTTACATTATGCTGTTCAGGTCGCATCTGCGCAACGGACGCTCCGTCATCGGCCGGGCCGACAGCGAAGACGGGTTCTCCTTCAAGGTTCATCCCGATCCCTTTCTTGTACCGGCAACCGACGGTGTTTTTGCCGAATATGAAGCATTCGGGGTCGAGGATCTTCGAATCTGCCCGGTTGAAGGCAGCTATCTGCTGACTTACAGCGCCTATTCCCGGCACGGCGTGCGGATCGCCCTGGCGCGCACCCGGGATTTCGCAAAAGTGGAACGTATTGCACTGATCACCCAGGCCGACCTGCGCAACGTGGTCATTTTTCCGGAAACCTTCGGCGGCCGGTATGTGCGGCTGGACCGGCCGCATTCGGAAATCTCACCCTGGTCGATCTGGATATCCTATTCTCCCGATCTGGTGCACTGGGGCGACTCGCGCGTGATCATGAAGCCGGCGGCGTATCACTGGGACGAAATGAAAATCGGCCCCGGTGCGCCGCCGTTTAAAACCGGCAAGGGTTGGCTGCATATTTATCACGGCGTGTTCAAGACGATGTCCGGAAGCGTGTATCGACTGGGCGTAGCCCTGCACGCCCTCGACGATCCGGCCGCCGTCATCGGTGTTTCCGATCAATGGATCCTGCAGCCCGAGGACCCCTGGGAAGTCAACGGCTATGTGCCCAATGTGGTCTTTACCTGCGGTGCGGTGCCCGAAGCCGACGGCACGGTCAAGATTTACTGGGGCGGGGCGGACACGGTCATGTGCGCCGGTACGGCCGTCATCGAGGAACTGGTGGAGCGCTGCCTTACCGATTCCCGACCGCCGTTGTAGAAATTTGTCGGGCTTATTGGATGGATGACGAGCCCGATAATCGCAACGCAATGCGCCCTGACTTTCGAGTCAGAAAACTCTGATCGACAACGAGGACAACTTGATATGCGCGCTGCCAAGCGGCAAAAACTGAATGTTAGAAGAAAAGCGGTCAAGATCTTCGGCGACACCTCGCGGGTGATTACCCGGCTCCATTTGCCTGACGAAAAGCATCGCGTTGCCAGGATCATTCAGCGGATTTTGCGGATGCCCGCGGCGGCGGCCGAAAAGTGGATGGCGCAAATCACGCTCGACTTCGCCGGCCGGCACGAAGACCTCGGGCATATTTTTGAGCGGCACCTGTCCGCGGTAAAGGATTATCTTCCGCGGGACACAATGCTCAGCGCAGTGCAAAAATCCCTTATCGGCGCATACTTTACCAAAGAATACTCGATTGAATCGGCCGCGCTTTTCAATCCTTCCATGGTTGCACATCCGGATCAGAGCCACCTGAATAAGGGCAGCCTGCGTTTTATCATGAGCCTGCGGGCCACCGGTGAAGGACATATCTCGTCCATCGTCTTTCGCAGCGGCGTCCTTGACCGGCGCAACCGCATTGTTTTCGACCCGGTCAGCGACTTCGTGGAAACACCGGATCTGCGTTTGGACCCGGTCTACAAGCGCAGTCCGTTCCGGCGCAAGCTGGACGAAATGGGGGCCGCCAATGAAATCAGCGCCCACATTCTCGACCGGCTGCCCGAGGATTTTGCTTATAACGCGTTACTGGAGCAGATAAGAATGCTGCGTGCGACGCCGCAATATGCCGAAGCACGCCAGAACAGGACGTTCGAGGTCATGTGCTGGCTGGCCGACTCCAATTACGCGGTGAGTTTTCATGCCGATCACCGCATATCCGAACGGGTGATCTTTCCGGTTTCGAAAAACGAAAGCCGCGGCATCGAAGACGCCCGGTTCGTTCAATTCTTCGACGACCGGCAGGAAGTCACCTACTATGCCACCTATACCGCCTACAACGGCAGGACGATCCTGCCCCAGTTGATCGAAACCAGGGATTTCATCACCTTCAATGTGCTCACCCTCAACGGCAAGGCCGTCAAAAACAAGGGCATGGCGCTTTTCCCGCGCAAGATCGGCGGCCGCTTTGTCATGCTTTCGCGCCAGGACGGCGAAAACAACCAGATCATGTTTTCGGACAATATCCATTTCTGGCAAACGTCCCGGATCATCCAGAAGCCGGAACACCCGTGGGAATTTATCCAGATCGGCAACTGCGGCTCCCCCCTGGAAACGGACCGGGGCTGGATCGTTCTCACCCATGGTGTCGGGCCGATGCGCCAGTATTGCATCGGTGCCGTCCTGCTGGATCTCGACGACCCCGCCAGGGTCATCGCCCGCCTGGATGAGCCGTTGCTTGCGCCGCATGACAGGGAACGCGAGGGCTACGTCCCCAATGTCGTTTATTCCTGCGGGGCGATCGTTCACAACGGGGAGTTGGTCATCCCCTTCGCCATGTCCGATATCAATTCCGGTATCGCCACCGTCAGCGTCGCAGCCTTGCTGGACGGCATGCGCACGGTGGCCTAGCGAATTCAGAGCAGAGCGAACCATACCCGCCCGGACAATCTTCATGCGATCGTCTTCCTTCCCTCGGTCTTGCAATCTCTCATGGACTGGGTATATTTTTACACAAAAAATCGAGGCTTCGAAGGGAGGAAAAGGCCGGACGACGGTCTGTAAATGGCAACGCGCAAATCCGATAAAGACAATCGGCAGGCGAAACGCACAGACAGCGGCCGCCGGTGGCCCGATTGGTACCCGGAGTTGGCGACGCACCGCTACTCCAATACCCGGGAGGCAATCCGGCAATTGGTCAACACGATGGTCCCCTAAGGCTGCCTGTGGTACCTAAGGCATGCTCAAGACGCTATGGAATACTGCAATCTAATTATGGAAACATCTAACTTAATTATTGAGGTTCTCATACATACTAAGGAGTCCATAAGTCTCTGGACATATACTGCTATGAAATGCACTGAGGCTGGATCATTGTCGAATATTATGTCTAAACAATAACGGCCCCATTAGTTATTGGGGATTTATTCAGCAGCCCAGTCTTCAAGCCCTCAGTTTCGGAATACGAATGAACTCCTTGGTAATATGCGTTACAATAAATAGTTTGTTTGCCATCGCGATTGATGCAATTTGATTATCCCGTTCGCTGATTGAGTAACCCTGTTTTTCAATTGCTATCCGGATGGCGCCATGCTTTAACGCCGCCTGCTCAATGAAAGAGTGAAAACATAAAATTTTCAGTGATGCCCCTTTTTCTTTTACCCCTTGATCAACAATTCTCTTTGAAAGGGCAGCTGTCTCAGCCTCACACCTGTTGCCTCAAATATTGCATTGGCCACGGCCGGAGCGACCGATGGCACAACCGGTTCGCCGACGCCACCGGGGTTAAGGCTGCTCTCGGCGATATGCACCTCTATTTCCGGAACATCAGACATGGTTAAAACAGGATAGTCGTCATAATTGGCTGTCTTCACGCCGCCGTTTTCGAAACGGATCTTTTCATAAAATGCTGTACTCAATCCCATGACGACACCGCCTTCGGCCTGGGCGCGGATCGCATCCGGGCACACCGCAGTGCCGCAATCCAGGGCGCAGACCATCCTGTGAACGGTGACAGCCCCATGTTTCTTCACCGACACCTCCGCCATGTGGGCCGCAAACGACTCAAAACAAGCATTTACGGCGACCCCTCTTGCCCTGCCTTTGGGGACCGGGCGGTTCCAGCCCCCTTTTTCAGCCAGAAGCGTCAGAATGTTGTAGGCTCTGGATCCTTTTTCCATGTGCTCGAGGCGGAATTGAACCGGATCCTTTCCCGCGGCATGAGCCAGTTCATCCATAAAGGATTCAACGGTGAACACGTTAACGGAGTACCCTACCGACCGCCAAAATCCCACGGATATGGGAAGGTTCACCATTACATAGTTCACAAGCTGGTTTGGGAGAGAGTACGGCATATCGATGAGACCAGAAACCGCATCGGGATCGATGTCGTTCTTGACAAATTCGGGCATCACCCTGGACATGACCGATGGTGCAGCCACCTTGTGCGACCAGGCGACCAACCGGCCGTCCTTGTCCAGTCCGGCTTTTATGCTGCATTGGCTTGCCGGACGAAAATAGTCGTTGGAAAAATCGTCTTCACGGGTCCAAACCACTTTGACCGGTCGGTTCAGCGCTTTGGAAAGCAAAACCGAATCCACAACCGCATCCTGTTCTGCACGCAGGCCGAAACCGCCTCCGGCAGGCAGGGTCATAACTTCCACCTTTTCAACGGGCAGGCCGATTAACTTGGATGCCGTAAGCTGGGTATAGGTTTGTCCCTGGGTGGG
The DNA here is from genome assembly GCA_051155755.1 of Desulfobacterales bacterium. GTDB lineage: Bacteria > Desulfobacterota > Desulfobacteria > Desulfobacterales > SG8-13 > DAXETY01. The sequence continues at coordinate 10,137 of DAXETY010000144.1, read as the reverse complement.
GATCCAGATACGGCAACGCTCTTTTTCCACATAGGCGGTACAATTGATCGGCTCCACTGGGGCGTGGGAGAGATAGGGAAGCTTGTAGGCTTGTTCGATGGTCTGAGCGGCTTCGGCCAAGGCTTTTTCTACATCACCAATGTTTTTGGCCACCGCGCCCGGTTTTTCCAGATGCGCTTTAAAGGACGCATCCAGGCTGTCATCATTCAGATCTGGGTGGGATCCTTTGGACCACTTGATACTGAGGGCTCTCCGACCCTGCATGGCTGCATAGGTCGTTTCCGCGCATACCGCAATCCTGTTTCCGAGAGGCACCACTTTGCTTACGCCTGTAACAGCCATGGCCGCTTTTTCATCATAGGACTGATGCGACGCCCCGAAATAAGGCGGTCGGGCCACAACGGCGTTGCACATACCGGGCAGGGTGAAATCGATGCCGTAAACGGTTTTGCCCATCACTTTATCCGGAATGTCCAGTCGATTTCTCTGGGTGCCGATGATGCGGTATGCCTTTGGATCTTTCAGGGAAGGATGCTCGGGAACCGGCCGTTTCCCGGCAGCTTCCGTCAGCTGCCCATAGGTGATGCTGCGTCCGTCCGGATGCATGACCCGGCCATCTTTTGTGACACATTTTTTTGCGGAAATTCCCCACTGCTCGGCTGCGGCTTCAACCAGCATCTGCCGGGCAGCTGCCCCGGTCTTGCGGAGTAGATCCCATCGATGGCGGATACTGGTACTGCCTCCGGTCACCTGGGCATGCCACACCGGATCTTTAAACGGCTCTGCCGCAAGCGCCATTTTTACCTGAACCTTTTCCCAAGCCGCATCCAGTTCATCGGCGATGATCATGGGAATACCCGTGTGGGTGCCTTGGCCGAGATTGGTCTGGCCCACCCAGACGGTGATGCGATCATCGCTTGCAATCTCCAGAAAAGCATGGGGTTTGAACGGGAGCTGCGAAGCGGCCTTTACCGAAGAAGCATTAAACAGTCTTACGGAACTTGAAAATGCGGCTGCGGCAATGACCAGGCTGCTTTGCTTTAAGAAGGATCTTCTCGTAAGATTTGTTTTCATGGTTTACCCTATCTGTTTGGCAGCCATTTCGGCAGCCGACCGGATTGCCTTTTTAATTCTTGGATGCGACCCGCAACGGCAAATCACATTGTCCATCTCGTCGTTGATCTGCGCATCGGTTGGATTCGGAATCCGTGATAACAGATCAACCGTTTGAAGCATAATACCCGGCTGGCAGTATCCGCACTGGGGCACCTGTTTTTCAATCCAGGCGACCTTTACCGGATGATTTACAGGCAATCCTTCAATGGTGGTGATTGCACGTTGCAGGATGTCTTCCACCCTGACGACACAGGAGCGCTCGGCTGCGCCATCGATGAGAACCGTACACATTCCGCATTCGGCAATGCCGCAGGTGTATTTAACACTGGTAATTCCCAGGTTGTCCCGCAGTACCCACAACAAAGGCGTCCCTGGGTCCACATCGACCTGCCTTTTCATTCCGTTCACATTTATGGCAAACATATTCCCTCCTTGGTTGGGTACCATCGCTCATCAGTGTGGATCTTAGATAATGGGACCATTGTTTCAATGGGCAATACTTCACCCTGTCAGACTTAATGCGGTATTCAAACACACGGTGGGCTCTTTATCAAGTAGCTTTTTTAGGATCCATCCGGCAACATATCCACTGGCACCGGCCATCATCATTGGGCACACCACTTCAATGCTCTGGTTGTCCGTGCGGCATCCTCCATTAATCCAGAATTAAATGTATTTCATTTCGCTTGACTGCGTCCATGGATTTAATGCTTTCCTAACATTATTATGCAAAATTATATATAACTGCTGCTGAAAATTAGTTTGGGTACTTTGCTGACCCCTTATTGGCACCAGAAAACCCGAATGAGGAGCATACAGCTCTTTGTTTGGGTTTTTTTATTTCAACGCAGTACCCATTTGGCGGTCCCTTAGATGAAAAAAACAATCTCCACCCAAATAACATCAGACAGTCGATTTATCGTGGGTGGTTAACCGATGTTTTCCAGTTAACGAAATTTAAACTGCTGTACTTGCAGTATTGAAAGTGAATGGTTGCGTTGTTGCGCGAACATCAACCATTGTTTCCCATTTGGGAGAAAGGAGGAGGCCGGAAAAAAAAGTCAACCCCAAAACGCCGGAAAGCGCCACGGGGAGAAAAACGAATTCACCACAAACAAAGGAGAGGAAAATGTCAAAATCAGATTTCAAGTTGTTTGCTTTGCTGTTTTCAGCGCTGTTTCTTACAGCATCAGGAGCCATGGCTGAATCATCCATCAACAACTGGAACATTTATTATGGTCACTTGCATAACCACACTACGGTTTCAGATGGAAGCGGCTCTCCCGACCAGGCTTACAATTATGCAAAAAATGTAGCTGGTCTGGATTTCTTCAGCACAGCCGACCATGCAGAATCAACATCATCAACCGAATACAACACGATTAAGAATACCGCAAACGCTTACAATGAGGACGATGTTTTCACTGCATTCTGGGGATTTGAATGGTCAAGCGAAAGGCATGGGCACGTTACAGTGACTTACGCTAATGACTATTGTACCGCGTTTCAATTGTCAACCAATACCTTCAGCGAACTTCTCACATGGCTGGCAAGCCGCGAAGCAGTCGCATTCTTTAACCACCCGGGCCGTGAATCCCAGGCGTTTCAACATTATGACGGAACAATAAGCGATAAATTCGTAGGAATGGAACTCTGGAATAAAACCGACGATTTTGATACATACTATTACAATGACGGCTTTCACTCCAATGACGGCGGCATGGGCCACTTTGATGAAGCCCTGCTCCGCGGCTGGAAAATTGGCGCAAGCGGTTCAGATGACAACCATGGTACCGACTGGGGCACCCGGACGGATTACCGAATGGCGATTCTGGCATTCAACCTCACCCGAGAGGATCTCTATGCCGCCATGAAGGCCCGCCGCTTTTATTCGACCCTGGACAAGAACCTTGGCCTATACTTCGAGATGGACGGCCATGTTATGGGTTCTGAAATTGCCGGCGGCAGCAACAGTGTCTACATCGAAGTTAATGACGCCGATAACGAAATCGTGGAGATGGTTGAACTTCTGAAAAACGGTGCTGTGATCAATACATGGTATCCGAATCATTCCACAGCAAAGATCTCTGATACCGTCAGCACTGTTGAAGGCGATTATCTATATTGCCGAGTACGGCAATGGGACTCCGATGAAGCTATTTCATCTCCGATTTTCATCACAAGCGGCATACCGGTTGTCACCGCGCCGGTTGTCTCAAACAGCGCTGCAACCAACATCACTACAAATGCAGCGACATTGAATGGCACTGTTATAGATGATGGTGGTGAAACGCCTGAGGTGATTATCTACTGGGGCGATAATGATGGCGGCACCAATGAGGCAAACTGGGATTATAGTGATTCACTGGGATTTCTTTCAGGTAATTTCAGCATGGATGTCATTAATCTGCTTGAAAACACAACTTATTACTATCGCTCTTATGCAATCAATTCAACAGGTGATGACTGGGCCGATTCTAGCGAGTTCTTTACGACGACCAATTCCCAGGATACCACACCGCCGACTCCGAATCCCATGACGTTCGCCTCTGCACCGAGGGCCAATGGTGAATCCTCCATCTCAATGACCGCAACATCCGCCACAGATCCAAGCGGAGTAGAATACTATTTTGAATGTGTTTCCACCGGATGTCACGACAGTGGATGGCAGAGCAGCACAAGCTATACAGACAGCGGTCTGAGCGCTGGAACAACATATACATACAGAGTCAAAGCCAGGGACAATTCAGTCAACCTGAATGAAACCGCGTATTCAGACAATGCTTCAGCAGCAACCGATGAACCGCAAACCAAAGGCTTTTGCGGTATTTCACCTGCGAATCGTCAAAATGCTGAATCTCAGTTTTCAACTTTCTCTCTGATTCCAATTCTCCTTCCCCTGGCACCCATGTTTATCTCACTCGTATTCTGGGGTGCTATTAGAAGAATGAAAGGCTAAGTTTAATAAACACGACCTTGTATTCAATTGAGCAGGGGGATGGCCCCAAAGCCATCCCCGCCTTTTTGAGCACAGTGTATGGCGTGACTTGGGGATGAAAATCTATTGCCATAACGCCTTTCCAGATTCAAACGGGCCGCTCCGCAACGCGGTTTCTGCAACCACCTCCAGCTGGCCGGTCTCTGCAAGTTCTGCAGGTTGAGGGCATTACCGGAATTTACTGGTGGTAATCCGATACCGGCTTTGAAACCGTCGGAAAGTGGCTTTGTGGAACTTTGCAAGATGTGAAAGTTAGAGCCATGCTATTTTTATGTTGTTTATCTGTTATGAAAGAACTTGTTTTTATACTCGATTTGTCAGGTTTATCTTGCCATCCATAGTGCCATGGACCTGCAGAAAAAAATATACATGCTGTCTGAAAGCGCTTTCATGACCATCATGATTGGACTTGCCATTCACCTCATGACAAATGACCATGCTCGGCTTTTCCATATCCTGATCGCCATGGTTGTAATCATCCCGTTATTTTCCGCTTCAGTATATGCATATTGTTACAAAAAACATACCGAGCTGCTACTCTATTCAGTCATCTGTTCCGCCCTTTTTGGTTTCTGGTGGTTCTCGGTTTTCAGGATAATCGGCTATACCATATGGCCTCTGGCAAAACCAGCCGACCTTCCCCATTATTTTTTTCTACTTTACAGTCACGTTGTTTTCGCTATATCGGTCCTTGCTCCGGTTCTCCTCATCTGGAGCATCATTCGGCCCAAGCATCTCTCCCTTGGATTCAATTTGAATTTTCTGCAGTATCCGGTCAGTCTCGGGATCCGTATCGCCTTGCCTTTGATACTGTCAGCCATCTGGACAATTGCGCTTTTCGTAGTCCTTACTCAGCCCACATCGATTCCCGGTTCCATTTACACCCTCTTTCTGGTCAGCCTTGCCAAGGCTTTTCTTACCGGTTTTCCAGAAGAGACGATTTTCAGGGGCGTACTGCAGCAGTCAGCAATCGCCCGGTACGGAACTGCTGGCGGCATTCTTTTCCAGGGGATTGTCTACATGCTGTTTCATCTTCACGTTGGCGGAGTATTCGAGCAAAAATCAGTTTTTCTTCTTTCCATATTCCTTCTCGGAATTCTTTTCGGCATTGTTTCCCACATCACCCGGAGCATCGGCTGGTCCTGCCTGGTGCATTCCGGCATCGACTGGATTATCGAATGGAAAAATCTGTTATAAATTTCTTTTTGTCCTACTGGTTCTGGATGGGATTAGGCTTGATCGCCGGTTCCACCCTGAGCATCCGGAACATGATCCGCAACGGGCTATCCTTCCCTCTGACGGCGGTCACCCTGACTGCCGGTTTCTATACTGGTATACTAGGCACCCGGATTCTCTATATCCTGGTGTTCTATCCCTGGTTGATCCTCGAAGACCCGATCCATGCTTTTTTTTCATGGAATGAAACTGGTTCTTGGCTGGGCGTCGCCTTCACGGCGCCGATAGGGCCGCTTATCGTCCTTTCCTTATGTAAAAAACCCTTCTGGTCAAATATGGGAAGCCTTGTGCCGGGCCTCTCCCTGGGTCATGCAATCGCCCGGGTTGGCTGCCTTTTTGCCGGATGCTGTTTTGGCTCGCCGACAACTGTTTTCTGGGCGGTCCACTCAGACATATTGAACACAATGGTTCACCCGGTGCCAATTTACAGTCTCATCGGGGAATTGATCAATTTCGCTGTCCTACAACGGCTCTGGCAAAAACCTGAAAACCGGAGCTTCCTTGCACCAGTCTACTGCATGATCCTATCGTCACACCGGTTCCTCACAGAGTTTTTCCGCGGGGACGCCCCCGGGCCGGAACTGATTCCTGGCCTAAGGATCTACCAGTCGGTGTGTGTGATTATATTCTTCCTCTGGTTTGCCATTTTTCTTTCACTCCGGTTTAGGAAACGGAAGTACAGAACGGCTGTTGCTGCCTGTGCTTTCATTCTTATCGGTGTATTTCTTTTTCTGATTCCAGAGAAAACGTCTTTCACTAAGAAGTCCGCTGCCAGTGACAACAACCTCATGGTGATCACCCGAGAGATTTTTCTCGAAGAACTGAGAATATGGAAGAAACAGAAAAAAAACGAAGGATATGACGTTTTTTTTCTTGCCTGGCAAAAATCGCCCACACAGGATGAAATCCTATCAGAAATACGGAACCATCAAATTAAACCCGTAGTCCTACTTATCGTAGGGGATTGCGGTTCACCTTCGGAACAAGGTTTCCCCTGGCACATTCCGATGGTGAAGACGGAAAAAATACCGGATACAGACCTATTTTACGGTGATCTGGACAATGACAAGGTACCGGATATTCCCGTAGGGAGACTGCCGGTCAGAAAGGTAATGGACCTGAATAAAATGCTGCGGAAAACCGGCATGGTCGGGGACACCGTCGACCAATCTACCTGGTACAGGACCGTCATATGGAGCGGAGCGAAGGGATACACGGATGCCATGCACCAACTTACGCTCGGGATGACTGCCTTTCTGCCAGACTGGCTTGATTCATTCATTCTTTCAGGAAAAACGACATCTGTGTTGAGCGCTTATCCCCCAGATCAGCCTTATCTCTTTCTCAAGCAGTTTTCACGGCCGCATATTTTCACGTATGTGGCATCCCATGGATCGTATCGAAGCGTTTCACCGGTCCAGTACAACGACAGGGAAATTCACCTCGATGTGGCAGATCTCAATAAATTCAATTCCCGGCATCCCGGTGGAACCCTTGTCATGCTCGGGTGTGAATCTGGCCGCTTTAACCTTGAATCGGCAAAGGGGCTTTCCCTTGCCGAAGCCTTCCTGCACCATCCGGGAGGTCCGGCTTCCATAATTTCTTCCACCGGGTCAACCAGTCCCCTGACCAATTATTATATGACCCGGTCCCTGATTCAGACCCTTAAAGACCCTCCTGAAACCGTTGGTGAGTTAGCCCTTTCCCTCTGGCAGAAAAACCTTCGCAAAGGGAACCTTCCGTTTAAAATACTGGCGAAAAACGATCCCATGGCGGTCCGGCTCATGAAAACGGTTCCCGCACAGGAGCGCTTTTCTCTGGAATCGCCGGGATTCCTATCAAATGATGTCTTGAAATACCATCTGATAGGTGACCCCACCGGCAGGCTGTACTTTCCCGGTGAACTGGCCGTGAAAATCCATCATGAAACAGAATCGCAGATACAGGTATCTGTCTCCGTTGAGACAGCCTGCCACTCGGTTTTCGCAGATCTGGTGAAGCGGAAAAAACCGGACCATGCCAAGCCTCCCGGTTTAACCCCGGAAAAATTGAATGCGCTTTTCGATAATGAAAACAGGACGCCTCAGCTTCTTGTCAAGAAAGGTATGAATGGCAGGACCTGGACTGGAGACATACCCATTCCGGAGGATGTGGAAAAAGGGGATATTCTTCGGATCATTGCTGCCGGCTTCGGAAAGAGTTATGTCTGGACCAAAACCTTTTAAAAAAAATGGAACTATAACCAAAGAAAAAGGCACTCATTTATAGTCCAATGATAGGCTTGACATAATAGGCTCCTGTGATGGCATCTTTGCCATGATAAACTTTACTGAAAATCGAATCGCCGGGTTAAAAGGCCATTTAAATTTGCCTTCGCTGGATAATAACAATGGCGGGCCAATCAGTATTCTCAATTACCGAATCTGCAGTCTTTATATTTTGGAACTCAGTTTATTCGTAGACAGGAGGACTCTGAACTAAGTTGCCCCGGTGCGGCAGACCAAGGTGTCCACTCAAAAAGCATCGCCCCCCTCGCAGATTTCCTTGATGTGGGCCACCGAGTCTGTTCCCAGCAGTTTCCCAACGAACCGTCCTAGTTCCTCCAACTCCGCTTCACGCATCCGGTCATCCACGTGCGCGGACTGATTCGTTTTGGAGTCCTGATAATAGTAGCGAATCCGTTGGAGGCGATTGAGCCGTTCCCTGTGTTCCATCTGTGTGTTGAAGGTGACCGCCCCCTTCACCACACAATGCCAGGTATGGGGTCAGTGGAGAAAGCAATTGATTGTGCATCGGGCCGGCTCGCGAGCGTTCCAATTTGACCTCCAGCAACTTATCGATCGGTCCCTCCAGTGTAAAAGCTTAAATCTGCAGTTAAATGATACACAGACAAGCCATGATGGCACGCCTGTTCAATGAAATTCGGTTAATAAAAAGAAATGAGATGGCAACAACATGCATATCTCGGCAAAGCTGAAGAACCGGCATGATGATGATCGCCATCTAATTCTAATTCCAGAATTTGGTTCGGATGTTGTTCAGCATTTTCGTCTATTTTTTTGCCAACTAAATTCTTGGTTCGGGGATTGGGTTGAGCCGTTTTTCCTCCGATCCCCGAGCCTCCGCTATGAAAGCGATCGTTTTGTGTTTCAATGACGAGGCGATCCCTCAGCTCATCCCGGCCGCCTCCAGTTTCTCCTTCTGGTGCAACGCCTCTTTCAGGCTCCATTCGATCATTCGTTCCACCAGTTCCGTGGTGGCGGCCTCGTAGGCGTCCAGCATCGCCGCCACATCGGCCGAGGCAACCGGCCGGATCACCACGAAGTTTTCGCCGGCGACCTGCCGGGAATCCCGGTTGCGGGTCAGCCTCGCGCTGACCTCGAGATGGACATGGCGGCCGCCCTGACCGTCATCGACCAGCTCGAAGTGTCGGATGATCGACATCAGCGTCCCGTGCGCCCGGATATCACCGGGCCGGCCGACTCCGCCGGTGAACCGGCGCGAATCGAGCAGGCCCTGGATCAGTTCGGCCTGCAGCAGGTTGGCCGTCGTATCGGCCCAGGCCAGGCCGGGATAGGTCAGCAGCCGGTGGCGATCCTGCCGAACCAGCAGCCTGAATCCGTCGAGCATCTGGTCGGCCTGCGGCCGGCGGACGTTCAGTGCCAGATCGACCTGCGGCCAGTCCGGATCGGTCTCGATCCGGATGCTCAGCGAGACCACCTGGATCGGCGTGGTCTCGCCCCTGAGGCCGGGCAGGCAGCCTGCCAGCAGCAGTGAGAGCAAGATCAGTGCGCAGCGTGCGGGGGTCGATGGGGTCATTTTGGCTGGTACTCCTTGAGCGGTTCGCGGCCGAGCAGGAAATTGGCCGGGTTGCTTTCGAATCGCGCGCTGATTCGCGAAAGGTCACGCACGAGAATGCGAAGTTCCTGGAGCGTGGGTCCCAGCTGGCTCAGGCCCTCGGTGCCGAAGGCGGCCAGCGCGGCCTCGTTTTCGGCCAGGATGCGGTCGACACGCACCAGGGAATTCCCCATGGCGCGCGCCGCGTACTTCAGGTCGGCGCTGAGCTCGGGCAGCAGTTCGGTAAAGGTCGCGTCGATCCGGTCCACGCTCAGTTCGGCCCGCCCCGTCAGATGATTGGCCGCTTGCAGGAGTTCGACCAGGTCGGCACTGCCCTGCTCCAGTTGGGTGAAGAGCCGCTGCATGGATTCCCGCTGCTCGGCGAGGCTCCGCGTAAAGCCTTCGAGATTCTGCAGGGTTTGGCTGATGTTGCGGGCGTTTCCGTCGTTGAGCAATTCAACGACCCGTTCGATCGCGATGTTGGTCTTGGCGGCGATGCCTTCGGAGGCCGATACCAGCGCCTCGAGCGCTGAAGTGTCGGCCATGATCACGGGCAGACCGCGAGGCCCGGCTTCGGTCAGCGGCGGACTGTCCGGATCTCCGCCGCTGAGCAGGATGAACGTGATCCCGGTCATGCCGCTCAGGCGCAGCTGCGCCTTGGTGTCGGCCTTGACCGGCGTCTCCCTTTCCACCCGGATCTGCGCGATGACGCGGCCCGGGTCGTCGGGATCGATGCCCAGATGACGCACGGTGCCCACGGGAATGCCGTTGAACCGCACCGAGCCGCCCTCGGAAAGCCCCGTCACCGTTCCGGTGAAGACCACTTCGTACTCACTCCAGCTGGCGTCCGAGACGAACTTCGAGGCCCAAACCGCGAACAGCAGGCCGGCGACGACCGCCGCCAGCGTGAAAGCGCCGACAATGAGGTGATTGGCTTTGGTTTCCATCGT
>DAXETY010000143.1:0-12195 GCA_051155755.1 Desulfobacterales bacterium | reverse complement strand
GTAGATCCTTTCCACGAAGACCGCCTGCTTCGGTCGCCAACCTTTCAGTTCGATGACCGGCCCGCGGCTGTCGGTTGAACGCAAAAAGACCAGCGACAGCCCCGGGCAATCCGTGCATGCCAGCAACGGCCGGGCACCAAAAGCCGCCGGGCCGATTTGCCCCGAGAGCACCGTGGTGGTTCGATTGCCGAGCACATCCCGGGCGGTAAGGGTCAGCTCTCCATCGGTTGCAGCAATCGTTTCTTCGAAAAACACTTCCGTGCTGGAAATAAAATTGAAATCGTGCCCGGCAATGTCCAGCGTTTCGACCCCGGCAGGATCGTACACGGATCCGCGAATGCGAACATGATTTCCGGAAGCAGCTTCCACGGCAGCCGCTTCTTCCACTGTGATCAGCGGTCCTTCCCGGTCGACGTGCAAGCGAAGTTTCACCTTCGAAGACCGGCCGCCCAGATTTTCGGCCGCGAGGACAACAACATGACTGCCCTGGGAAAGCTGCAGCGATTCGGAGAATTGCAGCGTTTTCCGGGCGCTTTCCAGAAACAGCCGGCGATCGCCGACGCGAACCGCCGCCACGTAGTTTTCATCGGTTACGCTGCCCGACAGCACCACCGGATCCTGCCGGGTCCAGATTTCGCTTCCGACAGCATCGATTTGAATGACAGGGGGTGGAATCTCCGCCCCACGCCGCCGAATCATCTGCTCGCGGACCCGATCCAGATAGAAGCGCGCTTTGGCCGTCGGCCAGTGAGCGATGGAACGCTCCAGGTGATGCTGCGCATTATCGAGATCTCCGGTTTCCAGGTATACGATGCCCAACTCCCGATGGGGAAAATAATCCACAAAATGCATGCCGTAGGTGCGGGCCATGCGCTGATCCTCATTGCGCCTGTCGATGGCCGCTTGAAAATCGGAGACGGCTTCAGAATAGTATTTGCCTTCCGTATAGGAAAGACCGCGCTCGTAATAATTCCACCAGCGGTGACGAAAGGTTCCGCTCACCACGCCATAGGTTTGGCCGTCTTTGGTATAGCGCGGCTGCCGGTCGGTGCCGGCACATCCGGACAGGCCGATGAGTAAAAGGAAAAACGCCGCCGGCAGCAATACAGCCATTGTTGGTATTTTCCGAAGAGAATCTTTCATCGCTTCTTACACCATGGTTAAATGCCAGTCACACCGTTTTGCGGCGTCCATAAATGAAAGGACCGTTCCACCTGCAAGAGGCGGGTAACGTGCCCGGCCCTGCGACGGAATTCAGCACACCGGGACTTCGTAGGGCCGGTCACCGCACCGGCCGGATGCCGCCTTAGCAGAAATGACAATTAAAGTTAAGTTCCCTAAAAGTACACAATCAGAGACATTAGAAATGTGTGCTGCCGCACGTCTACTTCGGTGTCACCAGTGGTGATCAGGTTGTCGCCGTCCACATCGTTGGCCCATCGAAACACGTAGGCGGCATCCAGCACCACCTTACCGTAACCGACGCCGCTGCCCAACGACAGACCGTAAAAATCCTTCGGGCTGCCTTCCTTGGGCTCCGGATCGTAGAATATCCCTGCGCGCAGTGGCACCACCAGCGATTTTTCCGGAAACAGCAGCAGATATTCAGCGCCGAGGCGCACCTGGGTGGTGTCCTCGACATCCGAGGTTTCGATGGGCCGGCCGTCGATGGGGCTGAACTCGTTGCCGTCCCCGTCTTTGAAGGTGTAGTCGCTCCAGTCCGTGCGATAGGCGTCCAGGGCCATGGAAAAGCGATCGTTAAACCGGCAGCTGATGCCGGCTCCGTATGACATGGGCAGCCGCAGTTCGGCGCTTTCGTCAATGGTGGTCGAGGAAACCAGGCTGCCGGTTTCATCCCGGACGGTCTGAACGAATCGATGATCCACATCGCCCCAGAAAGGCGTTTTTAAGATGGCGCCCACCGTGAAGTAGCGGTTGATGTCCCATAGAATTCCCAGATTCCAGTTGATGCCGGTAAAATCTTCGTATTCGTCCCGGGTCTGGATGTCCAGGACCTGCGGTGGGTCAACCGGAATAAGCCCAATAAGCGGGTTGTTGATGGCAGTGATGGTGCTGATCGTGCCCACGTTTTCATCCCACCCGTTGCGAATCCCGAGCGCATCCGTCCATACGTTCATCGTGACCCCAAGGGAAATTCGGGGCGTGATTTCCAGTGCATAGGCCATCCCGATCGCCCCGAGGTATCCGTCCTGGTCGAAGGCTACGGTTTCGTTGCCGATGACTCCGCCGGAGATGCTGCGACGATAGTCGAAGTCGCGTTCAAAGTCGTAGAGACGCTGAAAGTTGGCCGAAACGACCATGTTGCGGCTCCACAAGGCGAACGGATAGGAGAAGCTGAGGTAATTCAGGTTGATCGAATCCACCGAGCTGCGGTTGTCGATCTCCGGGCGCGATGCGGAGGAAAAAGCCTCCTCCCGGTAGAGATAGTCTCCCACGATGGAAAACTCAGGGCGCTCGAGCTGCACCAGTCCGGCCGGATTCCAGGAGGCGGCGGTGGCATCGTCGGCCACCGCGATAAACGCACTTCCCATTCCCTGGGCCCGGGCACCGGATCCCACCGGATTGGGCGAAGAGGCGATACCCACGCTCTGAAAAATCGTATCCGCCCACAGCGGCTGAATGACAGCCGCCGACAAAAGAACAACCAAGGATGCGAATATTAAACATTTACGCAACATGGAACGGCTCTCCGGAAATCGCAGCGTGAGTGTTCGGGGTCTGATCATAGCATGCTTGCTTGGTTTTGAGCCTTTCGTTACAGCGTCTCTACCTCCTATTGACGGGACATCGAGAATTTTTCTTGCATCTCGAAAAAAATTCCCCGATAGCCGCACTTTGCTTATTTGCAGTCGGTGCGTCCGAAATTCCGGGCAAAATCGGCCAGGTCGCTGCCGTCCACATCTCCGTCGCCATCGAAGTCCCCCTCACAGAGCGACTCGCCCTGCAGACAATCCGTGCGGCCGAAATCGCGGGCGAACACCGCCAGGTCGCTGCCGTCCACATCGCCGTCGCGGTCGAAGTCGCCCCAACAGCAGCGGCCGAACACCACCTGCACGGTAACCGGATCCTCCAGTTCTTTGAGAAGATGCTTTGCCACACTGCCGAAAGACTTCCCGCCGGCTGTCACCGCATCGACGCAGTATCCTTCGTGCGCATCGAAGCGCAGCTCCACCCATCCGTTGGGATAAGGCACCTGCAGATAGCCGCCGTCAATATCGGTAAAACGGTATTCGCCGGCTGCCGGCCTGACATCACCGTGGGCACCTTCAAAGATCTGGTTGCGGGCCGCCACTTCGGTCCCGTCGATCATAATGTGCACCTCGGGATCCTGCAGGAAAAAACTTACCACGTTGCCGTCCTGCATCGACGGTACCCCGGAGACGCTTTCGGGCTTGTAGCCGGTGGCATTGCCGCTGAGATTGTAGACTCCGGCCTCCAGCGGCAGCACGTAAACGCCCCGGTCATTGGAGTCGGCCCGAAAGCCGGTATCGGTGGACACCCGCGCCTGGTCGATTCCCACGCCGGTGAACTCGTCTTTGACCTCGCCGCAGATGTAGCCGGTTCCTTTGAAAGTGTACACCCCGTAGCTGGCCACGTACACCGAGCCGGTCTCCAGGGCGAAGACCGAATACGGCGGCGAGAGCAGGTTGATCCAGTCATCGCCCCGGTTGGGCGAAAAATAAATGCCCTGCCGGTCGGTGCTCATGTAAATGTTGCGCTTTCCGGACGGATCGGCTTTGAACTTGATGTCGGTGACCGCGTTGGCGGCCGGCAGGCGCTCGATGGGGCTGTCGCCCGCATCCAGGTCTTTGCGGGTCCAACTGCCGCCATGATAATACAGAACGACGCCGCGCTCGCCGGCCACGTAGACATCGGAGGCCGCCGCACCCCACACCGCCAGCAGGTCTTCGTCCACCCCGGCATTCAACCGCTGCCACAGGCTGCCGTTGTAGTGCAACACCGCTCCGCGGGCGCCCACCGCCACTACATTGTCGGCCGCAGTCCCCCAGATGCCGTACAGCCGGTTTTCCCCCGGCTGCGGGTCGGGCGTCTCCATGGCCGTCCAGATCCCGCCGCTGCAGCGCAAGATCGTGTGGCGCACCCCGCCGGCACCGTCGGCCGACAGACTGCCCACCGCATAGACCGTGCTGCCGTCGGCCGCACCCCAGATGCCGGTCAGCTGCGCCTTGGTCGGACTTGGCATCTTCGACCAGTTCGTCCCGTCGTATTCGAGGATGCAGCCGGCCGCCCCCACGGCATACATGCGGGCGCCGTCGGCCGTGCCCCAGACCCCGTAGAGGCGATGCACCGTGGGGGTGCGCATGCGGCTCCAGGTGCTGCCGTCATAATGCAGGATCACCCCCAGGTCACCGACGGCGTACACATCGGTGGCGCTGCGGCCCCACACCGCGTTGAGGTCGCGCAGGGTGGTGCGGCTGTCGGCCGGCTCCATGGCCGACCAGCGGCTGCCGTCAAAATGCGTGATCGCCCCGGATGCTCCCACCGCAAACACATCCGCAGGGCCGCTGCCCCAGATGCCCCGCAGCGGCTCGAACACCGTGCCGTCTTGCTCGGCCCACTGCACGCCGTTGTAATGCAGGATCCAGCGGTCGTCATAGCCGCCTTTCATGCGGCTGCCGCTGTGGCCTAAGAAATACACATCCGAAGGCCCGCTGCCCCAGACCGCCGGCCGCCGCGGCCGTCCCGGCGCACCGTCGTAGGCCGGCTGCCAGGTGACTCCGCTGTCGGTGCTGCGGTACAGCGGCACCGCGGCGCCCTGGAAATTGCCGCAGCCCACGTACACGGTGGAGGGCACATCCGGGTCGATCAATATGGCGTTGTAAACCTGGCCGCTGAGCAACTCGCTCCAGGAAGAACCGCCGTTGCGGCTTTCGTAGAGCTTGCCGGGCGCATCGGCCTCGAAGAAATTGCCCCCGCCGGCAAACAGGCGATCGGGGTCGGTCGGGTCGATGGCCGCGGCGTTGAAATCGAAAGCCGCCCCCGACGGGGTAATGCTGGTTAACGTGGCGCCACCGTTGCCGCTGCGCAGCACCCGTCCGCTGCCGCCGGGCACCCGGGTGGTCGCCACCAGGGTGATCCCGTCGGCGGCCACCTCGATGTCGGTGACGCGCTCGTCTGCGCCAAAGTCGGCCGTGTTGACAATCGACCAGGACGCCCCCCCGTCGACCGTCTTGGCCAGGTAACCCGCTCCGCCCGCCCAGAAGGCGGAATCTTGTGCCGCGGTGGGATCGAAGGCCACCGCGTAGGCCGCCGCGTTGGGCGCCGTCGGCAGCGGACCCTCGATAGACGCCCAGGAGCCGCCGGCGGCTTTGCGCGCCGGGCCGGCGTCGGTGGCGGCAATCAAATAGACCGCTTCCGAACCGGCGTCCTTTTTGGAGTCGATGTCATAGACAACGGCCGAGTTGATGCCCTGGTTCAGGGCGGTCAGATCGTATTCGCCGCTGTCGACGAGATATTCGATGCGAAACACGCCCTGCCTGGCATCGCCGCCGTACAGCCGGCCGTCGGCGGTGGGGTGGGCTTCCAGGGTGATCAACTCCAGCCCCGCAATCGCCGATGTCTCAAAAGTCACCGACGGGGTTGCGCCGGGGTCGATCGCCCCGCGCAGCATGTCGCCGCCTTTTGTGGCCGCATAAAAAATGTTGCCATCTAACGAATCGAAGGCCAGGGCCTGCACGGTGTCATCCACGGTGCAACTGCCGCCCGCAGCGGGATAGATGAACTCCCAACTGCCGGAAAGGTTGCTGTAAATGCCGCAGGCGGTTCCAACCATTGCGGCCGGAGGGCCCGGACCAGGGTCGCCCGGCCAGAGAACCAGGTCGTAGACCCGGGTCGAATCGGTAAACACCTGCGACCAGTTGCTTCCGCCGTTGCTGCTGATATACAGCGATCCATAGGAGGGGCCGCTGCCGCCATCGAGCGCAGTCAGGGCCCAGATATTGGACCGATCGGTGGGATCGATGGCCAAGTCGATCACCGCATAGTCGAACTCGTACAGCTTTGCCCAGCTGACACCACCGTCAGAGGTCTTGTAGACCGCCCCACCGGTCGCAGTGCCGTAGGCCCCGCCGGTGCCCACGTAGACCACCTGATCGTCGCCTGGATCGATCGCCACAGCCCGGCAGTAGCGCATGGCATCGTTGGGCAGACAGCCGCTGCAGTCCTCCTGCATGCGTTCGTTGGAGATATAAGTCCAGGTGACTCCGCCGTCGGTGCTCTTCTCGGCCGACAGCCCGTGCACCGCCCAGACCGTGTCCGGAGCAGACGGCGCAAACTGCACCGCCCGCACCACCGTGTTGCGGAAGGTGGCCGTGCCTTCCAAATCGGTGTCTTCGGCGCCGGTAAGCGCCGGCTCCCACACACTGCCGCCGCTACTGGTATAAAACAGCCCGTCGCCGGCATAGCTGGCGGCAAACATCCGGCTCGGTGCGCTCGGATGCACGGCGATGTCTTCGATGCGCCCGCCGTAAAGTCCCAGGTTGTCCCACTCGCGCTTAAAGGGATAATCGTCTGCATCCAGCGGATCGGTGCCGGCGGCATCCTCGGCGCCGTCGCTGAAGCCGTCGTCGTCGGAGTCGAAGTCGAACGGGTCGGTCTCGCCGCTGTCCACGGCCCCATTGCGGTTGGCGTCCTCGGTACCGTCGAGCAGTCCGTCGTCATCCATATCCGGCCGCAGCGGATCGGAGGTGGTGGAATTGTCAGCATCGGCCACGAAGATGGCCAGGTCGGTAAATGCCCCGACGTCACTGTCCGTGTAGCCCCGTTCGGTGCCGTCCTGCAGCCCGTCGCCGTCGCTGTCCACAAGCCGCGGATCAGTCTCGCCGAAGTCCACCACCCCATTGCGGTTGACGTCTTCGTCGCCGTCCAGGATGCCGTCTTCGTCGCTGTCGGCATCATAGGGGTCGGTGCCCAGGATCGCTTCCAGATCGTCGCTCAGCCCATCGTTGTCGCTGTCGGGCGTCAGGTCGCCGGTGGTGGTAAAATGTATATTTTCAGCACTATACAGCACAGGGATAGAGTAATTATCGAAATCGTCTTCCGGTGCCTGTTCACGGTATGCGTAAATTTTGTAGCTGTAAGTCCTGTCGGGGTCAAGCTTGCCGGCCGGGACAATGTAATGCGTGTCGGTGAGGTAGTCGCTCCAGAACAGGGTCTTTGACCAGCCGTTGTACACCCGCACTTGGTAGCGGGAGGCACCGGTCACCGCGCTCCACGCAATGGTCGGGGTTGTGCCGGAGACGACCGCATCCGCTGCTGGGCTCCAATTCTGTACGGGACCGATGGGTTGAACAACGAGCTCATCCTCCCGGGTGACAGTATTGTTTTCGAAATCGGTGACCTCGAACACATATGTTCCATCAATGTCACTCAAACTGACAACATCTTCCACGTAATAATAGGTCGCCTCAGTGGAACTCTTCCTGTCATTGAGACGAAGTTCCCTGCTGGTGGTTCCGTCCGGATAGGTCACCCGCACCGATTTGATATTGGCCGGCACCCCGTCGGCATCGGTCACATTAATGGAGAACTCCAGCAAGTGACGGATCGTATCGTATTCAGGTTGCCGCCAATACAATACCCTGGCGCCCTTGTTTTCCAGGTCAACCACTGGAAGAGACGAACCGTTGCGCTTGGTCGTCAAAAAGGTCGGTGCATTCCCTATGCTCCATGGAGACATGGAGATGTTGTCGGGGCTTTCTTCCAAGAAATTATCCCATGCAAAAACGCGATAACGGTATAGGGACTCTGTTTTTAGCAACCCCGGAGGTATCGTGTAGCTGTTGCCGGTGGTGAAAAATTCAAACAGCAGGTTAAAATCGACATCATAAACCTCCAGCATGTAAATTACAGTACCGGGCACCGCTGCCCAGCTGATCTCAACTCCGGTTCCTTCAAGCAGCGTGTTTGGAGCCGGCAGAAACGTGGATGTGTCCAGCGGGGCCAGTTCATCGACTTCCAAATGTTTCTGGACAGTGAAGGTCCGGGATGGGTCGTCCCTGTTGACCACCGTAAAGGTGTAGGTCCCGCTTTGGGGCGACAAAGCACTGAACGCATTGTTAATATAGACACCGCGGTTGAAAAGGTTCATGTTATGGCTTGCATTGTAATAGAGCGGCACTTCGATCCCGTCGATACCTGGAAACTTGACCTTTACCGAGGCAATGTTCTCCGGAATCCCTTTGGCGTCGTAGACGAATATCCAGAAACTTGTGTACGTATCGCGCAGCTCATCGGAAAAGGTTCTGACTCCGTTGTTGGATAGTTCGATAAAAGGCGCCGGGTCATCCGGGCCCGTTAAAAAAGTGAAATTCATGTCATTGGAGGGCGGCGCTTCGGAGGCGTTGTCAATGTCCAGAAATCCGTGGGCGTCACGGGCTTCGATGCGGAATTTGTAGACCGAATAGGGCTTTAAAACGCCTGGGGGAACGGTATAGGAAGGCGAATTGCCCATGAAGGGCTGGCGATTGGAATCCCCGCGCCAAACATTATTGCCGTCGGTGTCGTAGATTCGCACCCGGTAACGGTTGGCCACCGTCGAGGGATCCCCGGCCACGCTCACCGGATCCCATTCGAAAGTCGGCGTGGTATCGTTGGCAATCAGGTTGATCGAAGCGCCCAGGTTGAGCTGTAAAAAATCCACCCCCGGGGCTATCTGGGGCGGGTTGACCGGCAGGTCGGGGGTATACTGGGCAGTGCCCCCCGCCGCCGAGAATTCAATCTGCGAAAAATTCCAACTTATGGAAACCGGTATGAAAACCCCGGAACTCACCGACGCAAGAGTTCCGGCGGCAAGAGGCTTCAGTGAAAGCAGGCCATTTTCGTAGTGGATCTCCAGTACCTGGTATCGCGCCTGCGTTTCGGTTACGATGAGTTCGGCCAACACATCACCGCTGCCGTTGTTAAAGAAGACCCCCTGGATGCGGCCTTCACCGTTGCCGGTGGTTGCCGGATCGACGAGGATCTCGGCACCAACCGATTCGATCGACATCGGATTGACAAATCCAAGGTACTCTTCCACATGTCCGACATCCGGGACAAGCTGCACCCTGAGCTTTTGGGACTCGATAGCGTATTCCACTTCAGAATCATCCACTGGAATCCACTTGGCCGGATCCAGGTCGTTTATGGTACTGTACGAATTGAAATCTTCGTAAAGGACACCATTTACGGTAATGTTGTCGAAATAAACCGTAGCTTGCTCCGACATATTGTTTTGATCATCCAGCTCGAAAGAATCCTGATCGGGGGGCAGCAGGGGACTGGCCGCAACCGTATCCGTATAAGTGCCCTCGTTGCCGTCCGGGTCGGTTACGGTAAAGACGTAATCGCCCGAGGTCGGCGGGTTGCCATCCAGATCGATCCAGCGCGAAAAGAAAGCCGCAGTGGTGCTTTCGTTATATTGCCAGTACAAGGGATAAGATTCTCCGGATCCCGGAACCGTGACCTCCACGGAGTGGGAAGAACCACCGAATGCGATGCCGTCATGGTCGATTACCTTGATCGACACATCCAGTCCGGTGCCGTACTCCGTGGTCCAGGTGACCACGCCCCAGCCGTCCAGGTCGATGGCCGGCACAGATGGGTGTGTCAGCACGTCTGCGGTTTGAAAGGGTATCCAATCGCTGTTGGAACGATTATCGACCGCTATCCAATCGGAGCTGTCGGAGGCCCGAAAGCGGTAATGATATGTCCGTCCGGGTTCCAGCACGGCGGGAACCGCAAACTGGGTTACACCGAATACCCGGCTTGAAGCCCAGATTCGATACTCGAGGTTCTCATCGTAGATTTCAAGTCGATAGAAGACTGGTCCATGTTCATACTCTATCGGGGAACATGAAAAAATGGGGGTTTTGGAAGTGACGATTTCGTTTCGTTGGACAGAAAAGCTGGTTTCGTCCGGGTTTGGCATGATATGCACAGGACCCTGGGTGTCCGTAAAAAATTCCGTTTCAACACCGCTTGTGACTCGAAACGTATAAGTTCCCTCTTCAGGGGGACCTGGCAGCTTGACAAAAAAGTCCCGCCATTGAGGTTCATAGACGAAATCATTTTTCCCGATGGGCAGCAGCCCGGACGGTCCTACTACCGTGATGCTGTCGATCCCAGCAGGCATTATGCCGCCGAATCCGTTTCCGATTACTACTTCCATATAAGTGGCAAAGGAATCATCGGGTTCATGCACATGCTTCACCGAAGCCTCAATACCGGAATCAAACCAGGATTGGTCGCAGCGCTGTTCGGAAAAATCGTAATCCCAGATGTTCACGTAATCGGTGGCACGGAAATAAGTCGGGTTTTCGATTTGGGCCAGCGGGATCCGGATTTCCATCACCTGGCCCCAGGCCAGTTGATATCCGGTGATCGGATAGGATTCCCTATCGTCGTCGAAATTGACGTCGGTCCAGGCGCTGAACCCCGCACCGGAAATATTCGTGTGCAGATCGGCATCCCATTCCGGACGAAAATGCGAACCCGGTTTGTAGTCGAAATTGATTTCGATGACAGCGTTGGGGTCGATAGGCTTGTCTGCGGTCTCCACCATCACGTACACATAGGTATCATCCATGATGGTGTAGATGTATTTGATGTCTGAAAAACCGTTGCAGCGGCTGTCGCCGATATTGTCCACCACGTCAGGATTGATGCCGTCCCAGTCGGCCGAATCCCCATCCACCGTAATGGCGGCATTTACGGTCGGTGCGCTCAGGAAAAGAGCCAATGCCAGAATAATCCACAACCAAAGTTTTGCCCGCGCCGGGCGTTCCCCGATTCTCCCCATTTCTCCCTCCCCGGATGATTCCTTGACCAGCGAAAGACGGTTTCGCCAATGTCTGATCCAAGACTCGGATCGACAACTGATTCTGCCAACGGCAGGGATCAGGATTTTTTTACTGAGTCAACAATCAGCCGCAAAGCCGGCGGTTTGGATTTCCAGCCAACGATCGCATTGGCTTCCGCCCGTCTTGCGAATGGAACGGTTTTTGAGTGAAAAGCCGGGAGCACAGCCGTGCTTCAATGTCGAACTTGTTGTACCACGCGGTGCAGGCAAGAAAAGACAGAAGCGCTGTTGTGTTTCTATGTACCGGATGAATCGCACCCGGTTTTAGACAAGGATCAATATCAATGCTTCAAAATCGATTCGGCCAACAGAGAGCAGTGGAGTCGGCGAATGAAAACCGCCGGAGCACGTTGTGAGATGAGATCGAATCGACATGGACATTCATTGTGGAGATGCTTCCGGCTATCCGCCAATGCGGCCGGAAGCGTTATTGGAAATTTTTGGATGCCGTTTTTTGCATGGCAGACTATTAAAAAGTTTCATTAGATGATCTTTATTTTGTTTCTATAAAGCGCTGCAGACCTTGTCAAGATTATATTCGTTATTTCAACGTGTTAAGAAATTATTTTCCCAAAAACAGCAACTTCTTGCCGTGTGGCGAGTCAATTGTGGAAACAAATTACCCAATCGCCGTCTTTTGAATTCGAAGACGCACCAACACTGGTTTTTCTTGCAGACAGAGGCAGAAATCATAGTCCGGCAATTGCTCGGACGGCGATTTTGCAGTTTCAGTGTGATCCATTTATCAGACAAATGATTACATAAGACTGTGGCAGGAAATACCGAATCGCCTGTTGCGGATTTGTATATACATGGCTGTATTGCAAAATTTATAATATGCTGTAATCATATATTATATTTAGCAGTTTGACATTTTAAGTCAAAATTTGCATGGTTTTTGCTTTGTATCTATACACGACAGGCTGAGCAGAGCGGAACGGATCATAGCTGAGCGGAACTGGAGGAAAAATGCGAAAATACCTCTTCATGATGGTCTTCTTATTGTTGTTTTCGACAACCACATCCCACGCATATACATTATTTGCGGACCCGGATAATCCCTCCGGAACCTGGTTCGGAGATGGCAAGCCAGACATCTTCAATTACGACAACGCCGGTGGAATCGACACATTAGGCACCCTGGCAGCCGCCGACTGGCTGGGAACCTGGACCGGCACTCCCCAGGAACAATTGGACGTCATCACAACCGAGTTGGGCTATGCGGTTGTCGGTGATTCCAAAGTCGACTTGATGGGAGACCAAGACGGGTTCGATTTTTTCCTGAGTTATATTCAAACTTATAAGGGAAATGA
>DAXETY010000142.1:0-25626 GCA_051155755.1 Desulfobacterales bacterium | reverse complement strand
CTTTTGGGGTACTGATTCGTGCCATTCATGGTTTAATCCTCCCTTGTGAACTGCCGGACGATTCAAGGCATGTTGACGAAGGTTTTCTGTTAACGGAAATCTTCGGCAGGAGCCTTTTTACAGGGTCCCAAATCCTGCTGATAAGAAAGCATGCCGTACGCTTATCAGTGGTTTTTTCACGATGCCGTTTGACACCGGCCAAATCGATGGCTGAAAATTCAGAGCGCATGGACCGGTAATCCAAAAACAGGAAAATCCGTACGTCAATGTCGCTGTTTCGATATCTTTCAATGATCGCCTTCTCGTCATGCAGTTCCATGATTCGTTTCCTTTGCGTTCACGGGCCGCAGCTCTGGATTGTTCGGCCCGCTAATGGTTGCATTTGGTTTTCAGTCGGTAGAAGCGGTAAAAGTCGTTTTCGATGGGCAGCGTTTCGACATCGCAAAAACCGGCCTTGAGCGCGTATCGACGCATGGTTTTGGGTCGCATGACCGTGCCGGTCGCTGCCGAAGGGCGCTCTGTCATGGCTGCCGGAAGGCAGCCCAGTATACTGAACCCATAAAGAAGGTGTTCGATCGGATTGCGGTCTGCAGTAAAGTGCTCGCCGACGCGTTCGTCCATGACAATCACACTGCCGCTTTGCCCGGCCAGGCGGCGCATGTTGACCAAGGCGCCTACCGGGTCGGCCATATCATGAATACATTCGAACGCCGTCACCAGGTCGTATTGTCCGGTAAGGGAAGGATCTGAAACGTCACGAGTCTCGAAGCGCACCCGTTCGTTTAAGCCGGCTTGTTCGGTGTTTTTGCGGGCATCCTTGATGGACGCGTCATCCATATCGAAGCCGTCCACATAAATTTTGGGATACACCTGTGCCATGCCGATGCTTGACCATCCCGTGCCGCACCCGATGTCAGCCACACGCGCCGGAGGATCAGCCGACAGCCGCCGATGGATATCGGTCACAACCGGCAGGTATTCCTGGCCCAACTGGTATAGAAACATTGGCCGATTCAACTCCGCTACACCGCGAAACAGATTTTCTCCGTAATCGGCAAACGGCACTCCGCCTCCGGTGCGAAAGGCTGTTTCAATGGATTGCAGGGGTTGCGCAACGCCGACGGCAGCCTGGGCCAGCGGAGCCAGGTAATTGATACTTTCCCGATCGGCAAGCACCTCGGCATGACCGGCGGGCAGACGATAACGTCGTTCCCGGGCGGAGGCCGTTTCATCATCCACCTCCAGGATGCCTGCCACCGTCTGTTCTTCAAGCCATTCGCGAACGTATCGCTCGCTGGTACCGGTCCGTGCTGCCAACGCCAGGGATGTCAGTGCCTGCTTACCGGAGAGGGCCCGGTAAAGTCCCATGCGAATTCCAAAATAAATGTTGTGCACGGTAAAAAAGCCGTTTACCGAATCCAGCAATTTACCCACGAAAGCATCCCGCTGCTGTTCGTCCCGATTTGTCTCCATTTGGATGAGCGTGCTCATGTGATACTCCTTTTGTTGGCAATGCATTCGCCATCGATACAAGATAGCGGTTGAAGAGTTTGTCCGAGCAAACATTTGCCATTTGCTTCAGCAGAATGCGTGCCAAACGCATTGAATTTCAATTATTTGTTTTAATTCAAATAGTTATAATTTTGGCAGGAACCGCTACAGGCAGGATGTCAGCGAAAAATCGCCGATTTGATTAGCGAAATTTCGCTATTTATACTGTTTTCCGCTAAATATGGATGGTCTGGTGGGAGTTAAAGTTCGATTCTTGACAGGTCAGCTGCTACCGGGTCTTTTCAGGCCCAGGACTTTCAGTCGGGAATTGAGGGTAGAGGGAGGTATCCCCAGAAGATTTGCGGCACCTGACTTTCCAGACACGCGCCAACCTGTTGCACTCAGTGCATTGAGCAGGTTTCGGCGCTCCAAGTCCTGCAGCTGGGCGGCGGTTA
Organism: Desulfobacterales bacterium; assembly: GCA_051155755.1. Taxonomy (GTDB): domain Bacteria; phylum Desulfobacterota; class Desulfobacteria; order Desulfobacterales; family SG8-13; genus DAXETY01. The sequence goes on along the minus strand of DAXETY010000142.1, from coordinate 23,680 downwards.
GAATCGATGTTGCGTCGATATCTTTTACCGAACTGGCCTTCGATTTTTCCTTATCAGCGGTTTCAGGCAATGCCCGATCGAGATTGAGCCGGGTGCCGTTGGCGGTTATGACCGCGCGCTCCACAACGTTTTCCAGTTCGCGCACATTCCCCGGCCAACGATAGCCTTTCAGGCGCTGCTGATCCGATGATGACAAAGGTTCGATAACGCGCCCCATTCGCCGGGCTGCCTTTTCAGTGAAATACGCGGCCAGCAAAACCACATCATCCACACGATCTCTCAACGCCGGGAGCGCTAACGGAAAAACGTTCAGGCGGAAATAGAGATCTTCCCGAAAGTTTCCTGCGGCAACCTCGGCCTTTAAATCGCGGTTGGTGGCGGCAATCACCCGCACGTCCACCTTTTGGGTCGAGGTGCCACCCACTGGTTCGAACTCGCCCCCCTGCAGCACACGCAGCAGCTTGGCCTGGAGATCCAGGGGCAGTTCGGCAACTTCATCCAGAAAGATGGTACCCCCATCGGCCATCGCAAACCGACCTTCTCGCTTTCGGGTGGCCCCGGTAAAGGCCCCCTTTTCATGGCCGAAAAACTCAGACTCCATCAGACCTGCGGGAATCGCAGCACAGTTGACCCGGACAAGCGGCCCCTTGCTGCGCAGACTGTTGTCGTGGATGGCTCTGGCGAAAAGTTCCTTGCCTGTGCCGGTTTCACCGGAAATAAGGACGGTGGCATCTGTAGCGGCGACCTGATCGACGTCCTTGAGCACTTTCATCAACGGCACGCTGGTGCCGATGATATTGTCCACCTTGGAGAGGCTGCGGATTTCTTGCCGGAGTCTCTCGGCCTCTTTGTTGAGCGTTCGTATCTTCTCTTCCGCGAGCAACCGGTCATTTATGTTTCTTAGAATGAGTATGAACGTTGCGTCATCGCCGGCGCCGGTTTTCGAAAGAGTGACTTCCGCCGGAAAGGTTTTCCCGTTTTCGGATACCGCCGTAAGCACATCCGGCACCCAAACCGGAGGCCCGGCTGCATCGGATTGGGACAGCCGATCGATTTGCTCGCGCAACCGCATTGTACTGGGTTCGGCGAGATACTCGGAAAGGCGCAGGCCACTGTTTGATTCCGCGACGATTTCAAACGCATTGCGTGCCGCCATATTAATCGTTTGAATGTTCAGGGATCGATCTACCTCGACAATGGCATCGGGCGCGGTATCCAACAACCGGGCAAGCTTTTCTTCACGTTGGCGGAGACGCTCTTCAGCATGGATGCGTCTGAGCTCGGCACCGGCGCGTGAGGCAAAAATGCGGATCAGCGATAAAGCACCCTGCCGGTCCTTTATTGGCTTGCGGTCCATCACGGCCAAATGGCCGAAAACACGCTGCTCGCTGTCTTTAAAAGGAATGCCCACATAGCTGGTCATGCCCAGTTTTACCAAATCCGGATCATCGGGGAATTCTTCGGAAACTTCATCGGCGACAAACAGAACCTGGCCTTTCCTGATAACCACCTCGCATGGGGTGCCTTTAACGAGGCCGTCCATGCTATCCATCCATTTGCCGTCGAACCAAAACGCCAGGGTGCGCAACACACGGAAGTTCGATACGTATTCGGTCACCCAGGCTGCGGCCACATCCATGCTCAGAGCGAGATTTTTGACCAGCGCCGCAAAAAATTCCTCGCCCGTTTTGGGGGATGTCTCTTCAAAAATGCTGAGCAGGGTCGTTTCCGGTTTCATGGCATCAAGCTTGCCGAGGTTAAAAAAGCAATATAATTCGATAGATGTATCATTTCAAAATCACTTCTTAGAGTAACTACGGAATCCTAGTAGATCAACCACACCGAAAGAACCTGTCGATATGCCGCTGCCCATTCAGATGTTCGCTGCTGTGGCCATTTCGTGGATTCCGCGAGCATAAGACGCCACTTGCCGGGAATCCCCTTGAGCAGATACTTTCCGTGTTGATGAGAACCAGCCCCGAGCCTGCGCCACCCAATCAAGTGGGTTGTGCCACTGACGGCCTTCCAACTTGACCATCATTTCTGTCGAATTAACAAGATCCGTGAAAAGCACAAAACACACATCAACAATCGATCTGCCTGACCTCGTTGATGGTTGCCATCCCCCCGGCCATGAGGCTTGAGATCGCTCCGTTTTCTTTGCGAAGTCTCACGGAAATCACACTTGGCGAAGGTTGCGGCATTAAATATCCCTGTTCGATCTCGAATCAGGGCATTCGGGTTCCCAAAGCGCAGATTGCCAGTACACAACCCGAATGGTGGATTGATCATGGTACTGTCCAGCTTTTGAATCCTGAAATCGAAATCAGCAACACGGATGCAATCGTTCGCGTAACTGAAAAGCACGGAGCACATTTCAAGACCCCGGGCATATATGCGCTGCGAAAAGATAACGGCTATTGGCTGATTGTGAAGAGGGAATAATCATCGGACATTTTGTCAATTCAATTGGAAAAATTCACATCAATTCCTATGGATTCAATCAAAAATCTACAAGGCGTTGAAGATTTCGGGTCTTGGCGTCTACCCTTTACCCTTCCAAATTAAAATGCCCTTCCGCATTCAAAGTGAATCCAGCCACTGAAAATCCAGTGCGCTCAAAGCGTTGAGATATCTCGACCGAACCGTTTGTTGAGGATGTTGTCGAGTGTCATGTGCCTGCCGTCTTACACCCGAAAACCGACTGTGGCAAAAATTCGCCGCGATCGCGCGCAAGAAGGCCTCGGGATATTATGGCGGCGCACCGGCGGTTTTTTCATTTGAATATTAATTGAACGTTAGTGAAAACTTAATGAAAATAAAACAAACAACAATTAGTTAATTTTTTACGGCACATTCATCCCGGTTGTACGGAGATGTTCATATGAAATCTAATCTGCCGCAGGATACCACGAATTAAAGGGTTCAACTTTGTCATGCCGGCCGACTTAAGCTTGCCTCGACAATCAGCAGGCTGTCAATATTTCGATACTTTTTGGACCGCCGCCTTTGCCGCAAAGACAATTGTTGGCACGTTCGCATGACACAACAACGATTCAGCGGTCCGGCTCACTCATGGCGCGTTCCGAACGTCAGGCTCAGATTGCCGAGTTGATTCGTCAAACGGACTTCATCGGCGTGGAGGATCTTGCCCAGCATTTCCAGGTCACCACCCAGACCATTCGGCGGGATCTGAATATGCTTTGCGAGTTGGGAATTGCCCGGCGCGTGCACGGCGGCGTCCAAAGCATGAACACGCCCGGAAACGTGGCCTACGCCTGGCGCCAGATTCTTAACCTCGACGCCAAACAAACCATTGCCCGTGAGGTGGCCCGGCATGTTCCCAACGGTGTGTCCATTGCCTTCAGCATCGGCACCACGCCCGAGATCGTTTCCAAAGCGCTTTTGGCACATACTCATCTGAGGGTTTTCACCAACAACCTGAGCATCGCCTTTCTGGCCTGTGCCAATCCGACCTTCGAAATCACCATTGCCGGCGGTCGTTTGCGCAACGAGGATCGGGATGTCATGGGCAGTGGTATGGAGTCGCTCTTCGGCGCCTATAAAGTGGATATCGGCATTTACGGTGTGGCAGGGGTCGACGAAGACGGAACACTGCTTGACTTTTACGAGGAGGAAGTGCGGGCAAGGCAGATCATTCGCGAGAACAGCCGCAGTTCCTATCTCGTGCTCGATCAAAGCAAGTTCGGCCGGGCCGCCCATGTCCGGGGCGGCAGGATTGACGAAGCTACGAAAATCTTTTGCGACCGCACACCTCCTGCGGCCATCCACCACCTGATCCGCCAATCCGGGGCGCAACTGATCCTTTGTCGGAAAGACGCAAGGTCATGAGCAGCATCGACATCCGGGAACTGGTCAAGCAATGGGGGGATGTCGTGGCTGTTGACAAGGTATCGATGAAGGTGTCCGAAGGCAGCCTAACCGTCTTGCTGGGACCTTCCGGCTGCGGGAAATCGACGATTTTGCGCCTGATCGCCGGTCTGGAGAAAATCACCGCCGGTTCCATTCTCATCGGGGGGAAAGATGTAACCCACATGGATCCTGCGGCACGCGGTGTGTCCATGGTCTTTCAGTCCCATGCCCTGTTTCCCCATCTCAATGTCCGCGACAACATTCGATTCAGTGACCAAAGCGGTGGAGACCCGGCCGTTGACCGTCGGGCTGGGGATATTCGGAGCGCCGGAATCAGGCGTCAACTGGTCCATCATATCCGGCGCGACGTTGATCTCCGTGGCACCCCTTCTGGTTGCCTTTCTTCTCTTTCAGCGCCAGTTTGTTCAGTCGTTCATGTACGCCGGCATCAAGTAATGGCGGCAAGAATCTCAGGCCATCCATTATCGTAGGAGGACATGATTATCTCACTGAAATCTCCAAATGATCCCTGGGTTGGTAAAACACCTGAATCCGTTGCACGGTCTCACATCAAACCACATCCGAAGGCGATCGGACCCATACAACGGCTGCAAAACCGAATATTCGAGTGCATTCATTCTTCCGGCTTGATTTATAATACCTGCTGGGAAGACCCTCGCATCGATCGTGCTTTGCTCCAGTTGCGCCCGGACAGCAGGGTGGTGATGATCACCTCCGCCGGCTGCAATGCCCTGGATTACCTTTTGGATGGCCCGCATTCAATTCATTGCATCGATATGAATTTCAGACAAAATGCGCTGCTCTATTTGCGCATGGCCATGATCAAAGTGCTTGATTATGAGGATTTTTTTAACATTTTTGCGAATGGGCGACATCATATTACCCAGTCCATGTGGCAACGCATTTATCGAGAGCTACCAGACGATGCGGTGAACTTCTGGAAAAAGAAAAAGCATTATTTCTTTAACGGCAATCGAATTCGGCCCAGCTTTTACTATCATGGTACCGCCGGGACAGTGGCCTGGATTTTTATGGGGTACATTCGTAAAATCCAACCCAAAATCTATCAAGAAGCGCTGAAATTGATCGATGCCGGATCGCTTGAAGAACAAAAACAGATCTACCACCAAATAGAATTCAGGCTCTGGAACCGTTTTTCTCGCTGGCTGGTACGCCAGCCGATTCTGATGAGCATGGTGGGGGTACCACGTTCCCAGACCAGACTCATCGAGCGGGATTTCCCCGGCAATCTGACCCAATATGTTGCGCAAAAATTAAAATACGTACTCACAGAGGTCCCGATACAGGACAATTATTTTTGGCGGGTTTACATATCAGGCGCCTATACGGCGAACTGCTGCCCCAATTATTTAAAAGAAGAAAATTACATTTACCTACGTGACAATCTTTCCAGGATCACCCTTTATACCTCCACCATCACTGATTTTTTGAAGGATCATCGTCGCCCTTACACCCATTTTATATTGCTTGATCATCTGGATTGGCTCGCCAATTATAATCCAGCCGCTGTAGCCGAAGAATGGCAGCAGATTTTTGCTTGCAGTAGACCTGGAAGCAGTGTTTTATTTCGCTCCGCAGGGTTGAACCTGGACTTCCTGCCTAAATTTGTTTTGGAAAGGCTGGAATTCAAACCGGAACTTACCGAACCGTTGGATAAAACCGACCGAGTGGGAACTTACGGAAGTCTTCATTTTGCATACATCAAATAATCTAAAAGCTGTCCCCATGAAATACAATCTTGAGAAATATTACCGCCTGCATGCACGGTTTTACGATGCCACTCGGTGGAGTTTTCTTTTCGGACGAACCCAAATCATCCGCAAAGCCGCTCAAATCGCAACACCAAAACGGATTCTGGAAATCGGGTGCGGTACCGGCAAAAATCTATTGGTTCTGCACAGAATTTTTCCCCGGGCAATGATCGAAGGTATCGATTTATCGCTTGATATGCTCAATATCGCACGCAAGAAAACTGCTTCAGCCGGTAGGTTCATTCAGCTATCCCACCGGATGTACGATGCTTCCCTTTCCCAATCTGCGAACCGGAATCCATTTGATTTATTGTTGTTTTCTTATTCCCTCAGCATGTTCAACCCGGGTTTTGAAGATGTTCTCAAATATGCGGCAGCTGATCTATGCTCGCAGGCTCTCATTGCCGTGGTCGATTTTAACGACTCCCGATTTCCCTGGTTTCAACGGTGGATGAGCGTCAATAACGTGCGCATGGATCATCAGCTCATTCCGGTTCTCAGGAAAACCTTCACACCGCTCATTTGCGATGTAAAACATGCATACTTGGGACTCTGGACGTTTTTTTATTTTTTGGGGCGAAAAAAATAGCTTGTTCTGTTGCAACTATTCAGTCTAACCTAAAGTAAATATTCCCTATCCATAAATCCGGAGTTGAACCGCAGATTTTAGAAAGACGCTTTACACCGCGTATCTCCAATCATTCCGCAGCGATCATACGAAAAATAGATGCGGTTTTTGCAATGAATATGGTATCAAAAAAGAGGTGAATCCCGGACAGAAAAAGACTCTATTCTTTCATTATGAAAATCGCCCTTAAAAAGCAGAAAGCGGCAGAAAGTAGAGGTGGATGATGTCATGTCCCATTTGCAGATGCGAGCGTTTCTATGTAAAAAATCCGGATGACGAATACGAAATCTGCGAGTTCGATTTTAAGAGCGGCCGGGTTGTTTTCACATCTGAGGAGGACGAGTCCTGGCGACCGGAGATCACCGATGCTACGATCAGTTACTGTGATCATTGTGCATGGCACGGTAAGCTCGGCGAACTGAAAAAATAAGCAGGATATTTTAGGAAAACAGGCGAATTGCCGACCCTAGCAGCACGGACGGACCGGAATAGATTTATCGAGGTCTCTTTTTCTCCCGGGTTGCGAAACCATCAAACCACCGCTGCCTTTGGTTTCGGATTCGGGCAAAAGTAGGTTCGAATTTTATTCGAACTCAAACGCATTATCGATTTACGCTGCGGAAGTACTTGTCCTGGCAAGTCTGGCAGATACCCGATACGCTGTATTCAAACTCAGATGCGGCGTCTGTAAAATAGACCGCCTTTTGCCTGCAGATTTTACAGGTTTTCGTGGCGATCGCAGATAAACCGGTGGAACCATCGTTTTTGAGTAGTGTCAGGATCGTAATGAATCTTTGAAGATTATCCATTGTCGGCTGCCCTCGCGAACCCTACAGAGATTTCCGGTTTCACATCCACCTGCGAATCTTTGGCTTCCTGAAAATATCGATGCGCCCATCTTCCATGATCAACTCGAAACGCCGCCTTGCCTCTTTGGTCTTCCGGTTGTCCGGACCCTGTCATTTTTTGTGCGGGCCAGATTCCGTTCGATCACGTGGATCAATTGATCGAATGGAAACGGTTTCTCGATCGCATCGTCTATGCCGTATTTTCTGATATCTGACAGGGTTTTTAATTCACCATAGGTCGTCATAAGTATCTTATGGCTATCTTTTTGAATCCGCTGGGTTAACAGGAAAAAATCCAATCCGTTTAAATCCATCAGCTCGTAATCTGCGATAATGATATCAAAGGGATCCAGCTTGATCATTCTGAGTCCTTCGGTCGCCGATGGGGCCGTATCCACGATAAAATCTTCGATCTCCAATGATCTTCTCAGCGCGTCCTTGATAAAATCATTGGGCTCTACGAGCAGAATGGTTCTCTTTTTGGATGGGACATTTTCGGCCATCTGAAATACCTCTGTGTTGAAAATGATTGCAAGACAACGACAGACATTTCAAATCGCATGCCAAAAATTTTATTCTTGATTATTGTTTAATATCGAGGGGTTATTGATTTAAAGCTACCGGGGGCATCCGAACATTGGGGGATTTGACACAAAATGATTGGGGGATTTGGCCATTTTCTAGACCACCAGTTGCGCTGGGCCGGCGAAGCGTCGGCACTTCTGCCCCGGATGTCCGCAAACGGGCTCATCGGCCGTATTTGTCATAAAGCCTGTCACGGCAGTATCGTATCTTGCCCGTTTTGTCCCATTATTGCCATGCGTGAGAAGATGGTCTCACCGAGTCGGCAACAGCCTGTAGATTTTATCGATTCTTAGGGGGAGGTTTTATCGAAACAATGAGAGTGCACACTGCGGTACGCAAAAGCAGAATGGCTTAGATTAACGCCTTCGCTGGAGTCAACAGCCACCCGCGAAGCGGGTGGCTTGAATTTTCTTGCCAGCGTTAATTGCCGCTGGCAAGAAAAGACAGAAGCACTGTTGTGCTTCGATGTTGAACTTGCACCGGGTGCATCGCACCTGGTTTGGGCAAAAATCACAGGCTCAATTCCCAGTAAACGACGTTCGGCAATGGATTTTCATAATAAGGCGCTCGCGGTTTGAAGCCGATCCGTTCGTAAAGGCGCATGGCAGGGCCCAGCGAGGTCAGGGTGTCCAGCAACATGGTGGTGTATCCGGCGTCTCTGGCGGCTTGGATGACTGCCTGTGCCAGGCGGCGGCCGATCCCGCACCTGCGATAAAACGGTCGGACGAACAGGCGTTTCATTTCGCACACCCCTTGCTGGTGCTTGCGCATGGCGACGCAGCCGGCCGCCTCGTCGCCAAGGAACGCGATCAGCAGCGCACCCTCCGGCGGGGCATAACGCCCCGGAAGCCCGGCGAGTTCGGCTTCGAAACCCTGGAAACACAAATCCACATTTAAAAGCTGTTCGTAGCTGCGAAACAGTGCGCGGATGGTGTCGATGTGCTCGGGCGTGGTCGCCGGCACGATTTCTGCTGGAAGATGGTTTGAAATTGCGGTTTTTCGGCTTGGGGCCACGGTTCGCCTCCCGGGGTGGTTCTATGAGCAGACGCCGGAAAGTAGGCCGACACAAAGCTTTTCCGCTTGCGTTGGCGATCGACCCTTTTTCCCGGCAGAAAACACTTCCGGTTTCAATCTCTGCGAAGGCTCCGGATCGGCCGGCCGGTGAGCGTTCCCATTATCCGGCATTCCGGTTTCGGAGTCGCGCGAGTCACGGTTCGGTAGTGCTTTATGATCGCGTGCGGCCTGCAAGTTTTGATCGATGTCAAACACTGCCGGTGGATGCCGCTAACAGCTTCGGACAGCGAAGCATTGTATGTCCCGCCTCGTTATGATTCCAGTTGCTTCGGCACCCGCATTTGGATGCGGGTGCCCGTGCCGACTTCGCTCCAGACTTCCATTTTGCCGTCAATCATTTCGAGCCGCTCGTGCTGCTTGGCCTTGATCAGGTCCCGGGCCGCCCGTTTCAAACGCTGGGCCCTGTCTTCGGCCAGCCGGGTTCTTTCGCGGATACGTTCTTCGAGGGTTTTGTTGATCGCACGCAGTTCTTCCTGCGAGTGATCGGCAAAGGTGGTGACCGCCTCCCGGATGGCATCGTCGATATAGACGCCGAGGGCCTTCACCTCTTCCATCGAAAGGGGTCGATGCAGGCATTCGGTCAAATGATCCAGGATGGTGATCTGAAGCAGTTGATAATCCGCGACGACTTCGTTGAGGGCCCACCCGTTTTGCCAGCGATGGATGCCGTGAATGCGCGCTGAGCGATCTCGTTCGCCTTGCGACGCGGCGGTGCTGGACAACTCCGCTCCCAGGGCCTTCAAATATTTCGGAATCATGTTGCGCAGTTCTTCGCGATGGGCACCGGATGCGCTGGACAGCGCCCGTCGTTCTTTGGCCAGCCAGGTCGCGGTAATTGCCTCCGCATCCCGAACAAGGATGTGTCCGATATCCGCCAAACCGGATGTTGACGAGTCGGCTTTGCTTTTCATCCCTCTCTCCGCGGGCACTCACCACACCGCTTCGGCTTTTTTAAGGTTTATCGTTCTGCAGGATCGCATCGGCCTCAATTTCAACCAGCCAGTCCGGATCGATAAAACCCGAAACCTGCAGGATCGTGCTGGCCGGGCGAATGTCTCGAAAAAATTCACCGTGAACCCGGGCCACCGCCTCCCAGTCATCGATGTTCTTCAAAAAAATGCGGGTCCGAACCACGTCCGCCAACGCACCACCGGCATCTTCAAGAGCGGACTGAATAATCTCGAAACACCGGCGCGCCTGGGCCGAGGGATCCCCCACTGCCACCGTCTCCCGGTTCGGACCGATCGGGGCCGTGCCCGAAACAACGATCCGGTTGCCGGTCCGCAACGCCCTGGAAAAGCCGATCCGGGCTTCGTAAGGGCTGCCACTGGAAACTCGTACTGGTTTCATTGGAACCTCAGCCATCCTGTCGTGTACCGCATTGGCAACAATTTTGAAACGATCGATGTTCGTAGCATACCGACTCACCCCGGTGCAATGCCGCACGGATCAGTATTGCCTCCGATCCATCAGAACGTTTTTCATCCACCCGGTGATATCGCATTACTTTAAATTCGAGCTGTCATGTGTGAACCATCGCCAATCTGTCGGTATTGTCAACAAATGAATTTAGACCTTGTAATGATATGCGATTTGATTCTATAAAATGTCAATAAAATGTGCAGAATGCCGTGGCCAGAGCACATGAACACGGTCGTCCCGTAAGAAACCATCGGATCCGATCACCCGCCGTGGTACCCCGCCAGCGAGAATCCCTTCGCTTCCATTCCAAAGATCATTCTGAGAATACACTGATTTTAGAAACTCAATCAATTTATTCTAAAAATTTAGAATTGTTGTGCCGAGGGCAAAAGTTCTCATATTTTCGAATTGAATTGTGCAGTACACAAATGTATAGTATAAAAATTTGGGAATTAAGACAGCCCTTTCGATGGGCTCCGCTGATGGCGGAGCGTGCTGTCACCGACAATGGCTGTAGCCGGCAAAGTCGGCCTCCTTTTCAAAGGAATGATCCGCAAATCCAAATCCATATCACGCTTTCTCATGGATCCTTCGGCGCATTTTCGTATCGCTCTGAGCTGTCTGCTCAGTGAACAGGGCAGAGGCGCTCAAGCCCGGCTTGCCGACGCCGTCGGCATTTCCCGCAGTCACCTCAATGATTATCTGGCCGGCCGCAAACCCCTGCCCGAAATCAAACGGGCCCAGATTGCCGAATCGTTGGGGAGTCGCTATGAACAGATGCTTTTCCTCGGCAGACATTTGAGCATAGCGCCGGACGGCATTGCCGAGTTCGATGCCGAAGGCCTCCAAAACGCCGAGGCACTGGAACCGGTCTTTCCGGATTCGGTGCTGCGGGTCGACGGCTTTTCGAATCCCAACCTGCTGAAAGACATTTTCCGCTACTTGAAATTCATCGACCGCATCCAGCCCGGTATGCTCCATCCGATGCTGAACTACCTCCGAACGCTGGAAAAAACGCTCCTGCGGCAAAAAGATTCCGACTCCTGACAGCCGACAGCGGTGCGGAGACGGGCAAACCGCAAGGGCCGGGGCATCTGCCGCCGCAATCGAAGACCTGCTTCCGTGATACCGGCTGGGCCGGCGCCCCCGGTGGTTTGCCTGTTGCATTCTGATTACATACGCGTTACAGGGCAATCTCGAAAATCGCCGGGGCTCGAGAGACAGTGTCCGGGCGCCATCACGGAAGGAAACGGCATGCGAATCGCCACAATCCAAATCGATCAAACCGAAACCGCCGCACTGCAGCTGGACGGTGACTTCGTGCCGATGGCCGCGGTGAACCGCACCCTGGGCACCGATTGGCCCAGCGATACCCTGGCGTTGATTGCCGGGGGCCACCTGGCAGCACTGCGGGGAAGCCAGCCGGGCTGGAGTCCCGGAATCGGGCAAACGCTCCGCAAAGCCGCCGTGGCAGCAGCCGAGGTGCGCTTTGCGCCGCTGTATCGGCATCCGCCCAAAATCTGGGGAATCGGCCTCAATTACGCCGCCCATGCGGCCGACCTGGCCGAAACCACCCCCACCGGCATACCGGGCAGTTTTATGAAGCCGGATACCACCGTGATCGGCTGGGGCGATGTCATACACATCCCTGCAAGAAGCCGGCGGACCACGGCCGAAGCCGAACTGGGCGTGGTGATCGGAAAGGCCTGCCGCAACGTGGCCATCGAAGACTGGCTGGATGTGGTGGCCGGTTTTACTCCGGTCATCGACATGACGGCCGAAGACATTCTGAAGCTCAACCCGCGTTATCTGACCGTGGCCAAGAGCTTCGATACCTTTTTCAGCTTCGGCCCGGTATTGCTCACCCCGGACGAGATCCCCGACGTCGCGCAGCTGCAGGTGACCACCATTCACAATGGAAAGGCGCACGCCGAAAACGTGGTGGCCAACATGACGTTTTCACCCGCGTTTCTGGTGTCCTTTCTATCGGAGGTGATGACCCTGCGGCCCGGTGACGTGATTTCCACCGGCACGCCCGGAGCGGCGGTGATTGCTGACGGCGACGCGGTGGCCTGCCGCATCACCGGGTTTCCGCCCCTGCAAAATCCGGTGGCGGATCTCAAGCTTCGCAGCACGGATTCGAATCGAAAGGAGATCTGACAGGTGGACCTGGGACTGAAGGACAAAGGCGTTCTGGTAATGGCCTCCAGCGGCGGCATCGGCAAGGCAGCCGCCGCCGAATTTGCCCGGGAAGGGGCCCGGGTGATGCTGTTTGCCCGATCCGAAGAGCGGCTGCGGCAGGCGCAGCAGGAAATCGCCGGCGCCACCGGCGGCACGGTCCAATACCGGGTCGGTGACATCACCCGCCCGGAAGATGTCCGCCGCGTTGCGGTCGAGACCGCCGATGCGATGGGTTCGGTGTTCGCGCTGGTCAACAACTCCGGCGGCCCGCCGGCGGGCGGGTTCGAAAATTTCAATGATGTCGACTGGCAGAAGGCCTTCGAGTTGACGCTTCTGGGGTTTATACGCAGCATCAGCGCCGTGCTGCCGTACATGAAACAGGCCGGCGGCGGACGCATCGTCAACTGCACCTCCTCTTCCACCCCCCAGGCCATCGACAACCTGATCCTGTCGAACACCTTTCGCATGGGCGTGGTGGGCCTTTCCAAAACCCTGGCCCGGGAGATGGCCGCCCGCAATATCCTGGTCAACGTGGTCGGCCCCGGAAAAATATATACCGAACGTGCCCGGCAGCTGGCCGCCGGCCGGGCCGAGAAGGCCGGCACCAGCGTGGAGGTCATCCTGGAAAAGGCCGCCGCGGAAATTCCCATGGGCCGCTACGGCGAACCGGTGGAAATGGCCCGGCTGATCGTATTTCTCTGTTCGGGGGCCAACACTTACATCACCGGCCAGACCATGCTGGCCGACGGGGGGCTGGTGCAAGCCTACTAGCTCGTGTCCGTTACAATTTTGTTAAACAATGTTTTTTATACGACATATTTGTTGTCTGCGTGCGCATTCCCTCGGGCTGACAAGCACGGAATCACTGTTTCCAGCCGTCTTCGAATCTGGCCCAAAAGTTGCAGAGTGTGTATGATCGCGAGCCTCTCTTCGCTGCACTTTCGCTCGGAAGGCCGTCTGCGTGGATTCGAGCCAAGCCGAAAGTCGATATCGGACCCGCACTATGAATTTTTCCAATTACGATCCCGGTGATTTTTACGATGAACTCTTCGCCGCCAGGGGCTGTCCGCGCCCGGGTGCGGATCCGCTGATTACCAGGATACAATCTCTGGCCGCCGGCGAACTGTCCGCATTGCAACGGGCCGCCGAAAGCGCCCTGCTGCAAATGGGCATCACTTTCACCGTCTACGGCGACAGTGCCGGAACCGAGCGCATCTTCCCCTTCGACATCATTCCACGGATCATCCCGTGGTCGCAGTGGCAACGCATCGAAGCCGGATTAAAACAGCGGGTATATGCACTCAACTGTTTTATCGACGACATCTACACCGAACGCAAAATCATTAAAGACCGGGTGATTCCCGAAGAGCTGATCTTCAGCGGAAAAACCTACCGCCGCCAGTGCGAGGGGCTCCGGCCGCCGTCCGGTATCTGGTGTCATGTCACCGGCACCGACCTGGTGCGCGATGCCGACGGCCAGTTCTACGTGCTGGAAGACAACCTGCGTTGCCCGTCGGGGGTTTCCTACGTGCTGGAAAACCGGCAGGTGCTCAAACGGACCTTTCCGAAGGTATTTGCCACCACGCCCATCCGGGCCGTGGAGGACTACCCCAACCGGCTGCTGGAAATGCTCGAGCACATCGCCCCGCACAACAACGACCCGACCCGGGTGGGCGTGCTGACACCGGGGGTGTACAACTCGGCCTATTTTGAACATTCCTTTCTGGCCCGGCAGATGGGGGTGGAGTTGGTCGAAGGCCGCGACATGTATGTAGAAGACGACCGGGTTTATCTGTGCACCACCCGGGGGCCGCAACGGATCGATGTGCTCTACCGCCGGATTGACGACGATTTTCTCGATCCGGGGGCCTTCCGACCGGATTCCCTGCTGGGGGTTCCGGGCCTGATGCAGGCCTACCGCAGCGGCCGCATCGCCCTGGCCAACGCACCCGGCACGGGCATCGCCGACGACAAGGTCATCTACGCCTACGTGCCGAAGGTCATCCGCTACTACACCGGCGAAGACCCGATTCTGCCCAATGTGCCCACCTACATCTGCTCCGACCCGAAACAGCTGCAGTATGTGCTGGAGCACCTGGACACGCTGGTAGTCAAGTCCGCCAACGAATCCGGCGGCTACGGCATGCTGGTAGGCCCGCACGCCTCGGCCGAAGAGCGCCGGCGATTCGCGGAGCATATCCGGGCCCGGCCGCGCGAATACATGGCCCAGCCGACCATCCGCCTGTCGCGGGTGCCCACCATCGTCGAGGATCATTTCGAAGGCCGGCACGTGGACCTGCGGCCCTACATTATCTACGGCGAGGATCTGTACGTGATCCCGGGCGGCCTGACCCGGGTGGCCCTGCGCAAGGGCTCCCTGGTGGTCAACTCCTCCCAGGGCGGCGGCAGCAAGGACACCTGGGTGCTCGATCCGGCGGCCGCCGGCAACCAGCAATAAATGGAATTTTGAATACTGGAAACGCTCACATTCGGAGAAAGTAGCGCAACCATGCTCAGCCGCGTCGCCGATGCCATCTACTGGATGTGCCGCTACATTGAACGGGCGGAAAACGTGGCGCGTTTTACCGACGTGAACCACAACCTGATGCTGGACCTGCCCATGGCCCCGGAAATCCAGTGGGAGCCGCTGATCACCGTCACCGGCGACCAGCAGGTGTTTCGCGGCCGCCACTCGGAGTCCACGGCCGCAACGGTCATCCGCTTTTTAACCTTCGATCCGGATTATCCCAATTCGATTCTCTCCTGCCTGCGCGCGGCCCGGGAAAACGCGCGCCAGGTCCGGGAAATCATCTCCTCGGAAATGTGGGAACAGGTCAATCGGCTCTACCTGATGGTGGCCGAAGCGTCCCGGGGAATCGAGATCGCGGACCTTTCCAGCCGCTTTTTCGAACAGGTCAAGCTCGGCAGCCACCTGTTCACGGGGCTGACGGAGGTGACCATGTCCCACGGCGAGCCCTGGCATTTCGCCCGGCTCGGCCGGCTGCTGGAGCGCGCCGACAAGACCTCCCGCATCCTGGACGTCAAGTACTACGTCCTGCTGCCGCGGGTGGAGTACGTCAACAGTCCCTACGACAACATCCAGTGGGCCGCGCTGCTAAAGTCGGTCAGCGGCCTGGAGATGTACCGCAAACAGTACCACCGCATCGACCCCCGGCAGGTGGCCCGGTTTCTGATCTTCGATCCCATTTTCCCGCGGGCCATTCGATACTGCCTGGACACCGCCGAAGACTCCCTGCACGCCATCACCGGCAGCCCTGCCGGCACCTTTTGCAACGATGCTGAGCGCCGGCTCGGTCGGCTGCGCTCGGACTTCGACTACGCCGACATCGACGAGGTCATCGCCGAAGGCATGCACGAATACCTGGACGGCTTTCAGCTGCGTCTCAACCAGGTGGGCACGGCGATTTCCGAAGCGTTTTTCGGCGGGCGACATCTCTGCCGGTCAGTTTAAGACTCGATGCGCTCCACATCCACCGCCACCCGCATTTCGTGGGTCCCGCTGCTGAAAATCACGCCTTTCAAGGGTACCACGTCGGCGTAGTCGCGTCCCCAGGCAACCGTAACGTGTTGCGCTCCGGGCTGCTGTTCGTTGGTGGGGTCGAAATCGAACCACCCGGTCCCTGGCAGGTACACCGCAAACCAGGCGTGGGAGGCATCGGCGCCCTTGAGCTGAACCTGTCCCGCCGGCGGCAGGGTTTCGATATAACCGCTCACATAGCGGGCCGACAGTCCCAGCGATCGCAGGCAGCCGATGGCAAAATGGGCAAAGTCCTGGCACACCCCGCGGCGCTGTGCGGCCAGGGTCTCCAGCGGGGTGGTGATAGTGGTGGTTCCCGGCAAGTATTCGAAATCGCCATAAATCCGGTGCATCAACTCGGCGGTGGATTCCAGCAGGCCCCGGTCGCCGGAAAACACCGTGCGGGCGTATTCGTGTACGGCGGCACCGATTTGAATCCGCGGCGAAGGTGCCGTGTACTGGCGTGCATCCAGGTCCGGATCGGAACGCCCCTGCGCCAGTCGCCGCCGCGCCTCCCGCCAGGGCAGATCGCCGCCGGCCGCCGGCCGGGGGTCTTGCGGGTGGACGGTTACCTGGCTGGTTGCGGTAACCCGCAGGGTTTCGTGGGGCTGCTGAATCGAGAAGAACACCACGGCGTTGCCGAAAAAATCGGTGCGCCGGCGCATGTCCAGCGGGGTCGGCTCCACGACCAGCGCAGCTTCGGCCGGAGTCTGCGCGGCGGTGGCACGTGGCATCAGCCGGGCCTCGTTATAGCAGAGGCTGACCGGAGCGTGATACACGTACTCGGTGCGGTGGACGATCCGATAGCGCATGTCAGCTGCCCCCTGTGGATCCCCCGGACGATTGCCGGGAGACCGGCGTGTGGCTGAAATACACCTGGGCCAGAACGTCGGAAAACCGGTTCAGCGATGTTTCCACCTGCTGCAGCAGGGCTGCCAGCAAAAGATAACCGTCCGGATTTTGTTCGCTGTCGGCCAGCTGCTCGTAATCGGCATGCCGCAGCAAGTCGTCGAGATCCTGCACTGCGGCGGCGGTCGGCCGGCCGCCGCCGCGCACCACCGGCAGGGCGGCGATGTGCTTGCGCAGCCGATTGATCTGGTAGATCACCGAGCGCGGATTGGTATCGTCGCGCAGCAATTGTTCCACCACGGCGTGCCGATTCAGGTAGGAGCGATAGCGCTGGCGATAGGTGATGACGTTTTCGGTGGTGGTCAGCACGGCTTCCAGCAGCAGGTGTTCGACGTCGAACGGGTATCTTTCGACCAGGGTTTCGCGCAAAATCCGGGTCAGCACGGCCGCCCGTTCGATGCGCCGCCCGATGTCCAGCAGCAGCCACCCCTGCTCCCGGGTCATATTTTCACTGTTCAGGCCGGCAAAGGCCATCAGGGCCCGGATCAGGCGGTCCAATTCGATCTCGACCATCGGGGAGATGCGTCCAAAGGCATGTTCCACGCGTTTCCAGACGGCCTCGATCCGGTTGATGGTACGCCAGGAATCAACCGACCACAGGTGGCGCACGCCCGAGGCCGAGTCAATCATGCGCTGCAGCCCGTCGGCAAGGCTGCCCGCTCGATCGGGATTGCCCAAAATGGCCTGCAGCTCCTGCTCCGGCGCCAGACGGCAGCGGCCGCCTTCCGCTGTTTCGGCGTTCAGGGGGGCATTGGCAATCCGGGTCAGCGCTGCCAGCAAAAGCTCCAGGCAGGCCCGTTCGGCGGAATCCTGCAGCCGGTCGGCCCGGCTGATGCGCCGCACCACGGTGCGCACCAGGCGCAGAATGCCTTCGCAGCGCTCGGCATAACGACCGACCCAGAACAGGTTCTGTGCCGACCGGCTGGGCAGAACGCTGCTGCGTTCCAGGGGTGCTTTGACGCGATCGTGCTGCAGCCAAAGGCTGACGTGTTGCTGCGGTTCGTTGGCCAGCACCCACAGATCCTTGCTGACGGTGCCGCGGGTTCGCGGATCGATGAAATCGTCCGCTTCACCGGTGCTGAGCGCCAGGCCGCCGGGCATGACGCGGCAGCCTTGGCCGTCGTCCATCAGATAGGTTCGCAGCAGCTGGGGACGCGGCTGCAGCCGGCCGGCTTCGGACACCGGGGCCGTCGACGGCACCATCCATTCCGCGGCCGCAAATCGCAGGGGCCGACCGCGTATGCGCTGCCGCCAGCGGCCGGCCGCAGCAGCAGTCAACCGGCCGCCGAAAACGGGCGTTTTTTCCACATCGTACAGATCGTAGAGCATTAGTTCGCCGAGGTGTTCCACCACGTAGCTGCGGTCCCGGGGCCGTCCGCACCAAAATGCCCGCGGAGCGGGCAGCATCAGGTCGGAGTCGAGAAAAAACCGGGCGGCGGCGGCAAGATACGGCCGCAGCCCCGGGTTTTCCAGCAGGCTGCTGCCGGGCGGATTGAACACCGCCAGGCTGGCTCGGCGCAGGGCTTCGAGCAGCCCGGCCACGCCCTGCCGGGAGTCGTGTTCCAGCTCCAGGGGGTCGCTGAGACGATCGGCCACGCAGCGCAGCAGCCCGTCGATGGGTTCCAGGCCTTCCAGGGACTTGAGCCACAGGGCGCCGTCGCGCATCAGCAGGTCATCGCCCAGTACCAGCGGATAACCGAGATAGGCGGCCAGGTAAGCCTGTTCGAAATAGGTGTCGGATTGCGCCCCGGCGCTGAGGATTCCGATGCGGGGTGTGGCGGGCGCCTGGGGCAGCGCTGCCACCAGGCGGTCCTGCATCGTCCGGAAAAAACCGGACAGGCGGCGCACGTTACAGTCCCGGATCAGGTCGGGAAACACCCGGGCCATGGCGGTGCGGTTTTCCAGGGTGTAACCGGCCCCGTCCGGCCAGGCGGTGCGGTCGCCGACAATGTAAAATTGCCGTTGCGGGCCGCGCACGAAATCCACGGTAAAAAACATCGGCACCCGGCCGGCCGGCGGCCAGACATCGACACAGGTGCGCTGAAAATCCGGTGAGTCGAACACGATTTCGGGCGGGACGATGTTCTCGCGCAGCAGGCGGCGCTCGCCGTAAAGATCGGCGGCGATCCGGCGCAGCAGTTCCGCGCGCTGTGCCAGGCCCGCTTCGAGCCGGTGCCAGTCTTCCGGGTCGATGGCCAGGGGAAGCGGATCGAGTTCCCAGGCGCGCGTCAGCCCTGAGGGGTCGCCGTGGACGTTGTAGGTGGCCCCGTTTTCGCGCAGCAACCGGCGCAGTTCGATCCGTCGATGCTGCAGCTCCTCGCCGCCCAGGCGGTCGAGGCCCGCGATGATCGACTGCCAGTGGGTCCGCAGGCGGCCGTCGGCGCCGCACATTTCGTCATCGCGACCTGTTGCGCGGGAATAGCTGCAGATCAACTCGGAAGATGCGGAGGCTTGGTTTGAATCCATGATTGCCCGTTAAAATGGTTGATCCGCCCATACGGCTTGGGTAGTTTCAAACCGGAAATGGCCCTTTTCCCGCCGAATCCCGCCGACGGCGGGATTATTCAAGCCATGGCGTGATATTGGACACTCAATAATGATGAAGTCGTAAAAAATTCCATCCCCGCTGCGTGGATGGGCACCCGGCAACGATCCGAACGTGCCGGGGGACACTCTTACATCCGAAACCGTCTGCAGACAACCAAATCTTGATATTATCGGAGTCAATCCAACCGGCGTACGCGGCTTTCATAGTGCACTTGCACCTGACCGGGCTCGGTGGTGCCTTCCACCGGCGCAGCGTCGGCCGGCACGGGGGCCGCCGCCAGCGGGATGTGTTTTTCCGCCGTGAGCAGTCCGGTGGTTGGATCCAGGCCGACCCACCCGGCACCGGGCAGATAGGCTTCGGTCCAGGCGTGCAGCCCGACCCGGTCGGATGAGCGCGCCGGCGGGTGGCCGACATCGTCGGTATCTGCTGCGATTTCAAGCAGATAACCGGAGACGAATCGGGCAGCGATGCCCAGGTGCCGCAGTATCTGCACCAACAGCCACGCGCTGTCGCGGCAGGCCCCGCGGCCCCGGCGCAGCGTTTCCTCGCAGGGCCTCACGCCGGATTCGAACCGCTCGATGTACTTAATTTCCCGGTGGACGTGTTGGTTCAGCACCACCAGAAATTCCAGGGTGTCGCCGGAAAAGCCTCGAAACGGCTCCAGGTGGCGACGCAGATTGGGTCCGTCCTCGCCAGGTTCCAGGTACAACGCCAGCGGCTTGCAGACCCGCTGCGGATAGACGAACGGATAGCGCGCAGCCTCGGACTCCACAAAAAAATCAAACGGGTTGATTTCCGTGATCCCCAGGGTCAGATCCACGTTCAGAATCAGCTCCCGGCTTTTTTCCGGAAAGAACAGCCGGGCCAGCAGGTTGCCGAAGGGATCCTGCTGCCAGTGAAGGTGGCGGCTGTCCGGCCGCACCGCCAGCGCGTAGGTTTCAATCGAGCTACGGCAGTTGGGCCCGGGCCGCAGGCGCACGATGTGCGGCAGCAGGGTCAGCGGGCGGTCGTATCGATATTCGGTGCGATGGCAAATCTCCAGTCGCATGGCGGCTCCAGACTCCCGATCCTGAATGTAAAGGCTTCCGGCATGCAACATAATGGGTCCGAATGCCGCGATGACAACCACCGGCCGGATGGAATAAATCACAAAATTGAAGGTTTTTTCCCGGCATCGCTTCAAAAATGTAACACGCAAGCCAGTTATGACGGGTACATATAAAAAATTATCTCACGTTTTCAAATAGTTGAAAAAAGAGCCGCCGGCAACGTCCACCGGTGGCACCGATTTTGCGTTTTAAATCCCTTTTTAAAATCGACAACCAGCGGTTCGTAAACCCCAATGTATAACTCAGTAAGTCCACATCACCAACCGATTGAACCTGCCGCAGGCCGACCGGCATTGTACCTGCCGGAATTCGAACACGATGCCTGCGGCGTGGGCTTCATCTGCCGCATCAACGGAGTCTCCGGTCACGATATGGTTGCCGACGGGCTGCAGATCCTGCGCAACCTGGCCCACCGCGGTGCCTGCAGCTGCGACCAGGCTACCGGCGACGGGGCCGGCATTCTAATACAGATGCCCCATCGTTTCCAACAAAAGATCTGGCGGCAGCAAGGGATTGCCCTGCCCGATCCGGGAGATTACGGCACCGGACTGGTGTTTCTGCCCCGCGACCGGCAGCTGCGCGAGCACTGCAGGCAGGCCCTGCAGGGTATCGTCGCAGCCGAGGGCCAGCAGATGCTCGGCTGGCGTCGCTTGCCGGTCAATGCCGACTGCCTGGGTCCGCTGTCGCGGCAGGCCGAACCGGTGGTCTATCAGGTGCTGATCGGCTGCAGTCCCGAAGTGTCCGATCCGGCCGCGTTCGAATGCCGGCTGTTCCGCATCCGCAAGCGGGTGGAGGCGGCTGTGCGTGCGTTGGGGGGTGAAGCCGCCGCCGGATTTCACATACCGAGCCTGTCCGGCCGCACCCTGGTGTACAAGGGCATGCTGCTGGCCGATCAGCTGCCCGAATACTTTCCGGACCTCATCGACCTGGACCTGCACAGCGCCCTGGCGGTGGTGCACCAGCGCTACAGCACCAACACCCTGCCCTCCTGGGACCTGGCCCAGCCGTTTCGTTATCTGTGCCACAACGGCGAAATCAACACCCTGCGGGGAAACCTGAACTGGCTGCGGGCACGTGAACACCGCCTGGCTTCGCCGCGGCTGGGCGGCGACATCACCGACCTGCTGCCCATCGCCACGCCGGGTGCCAGTGACTCGGCCGTCCTGGACAACGTGGTCGAACTGCTGCACCTGGCCGGACGCAGCCTGCCCCATGCGATCATGATGCTGATCCCCGAGGCCTGGGAAAAACACCCCTGGATGAGCAAGACCCGCAAGGCCTTTTACGACTACCATGCCGGCCTGGTGGAGCCCTGGGACGGACCGGCGGCCGTGCCCTTCAGCGACGGCCGCTATGTCGGCGCGGTGCTGGACCGCAACGGGCTGCGGCCCTGCCGCTACACCGTCACCGCCGACGGCCGGGTGATCCTGGCCTCCGAAAGCGGTGTGCTGGACCTGGCGCCCGGCTCCATCCGGATGCACGGCCGCTTGAAACCGGGTCGTATGCTCCTGGTGGACACGGCTGAAGGCCGCATCGTCGACGATATGGAAATCAAAGAACAGATCGCCGGCCGGCAGCCCTATCGCAGCTGGCTGGCTGAAAACCGCGTGGCGCTCGAAAGCCGGCCGCCGGCTGATGACGGCGACCCCGACCCGGAGCCGGAGTCGGAACGGCTGCTGGAACTGCAGCATGCCTTCGGCTACAGCCGCGAGGACCTGCGCCTGATCCTGGAGCCCATGGCCGTCCGGGGCAAAGAGCCGGTGGGTTCCATGGGCGACGACCTGCCGCCGGCGGCCCGATCCGGCAAGCCGCGCCTGCTCTACGACTATTTCAAGCAGCTGTTCGCCCAGGTCACCAACCCGCCCCTGGACGCGCTGCGCGAGACCCTGGTCACCTCGCTGACGACCCGGCTGGGCGCCGAGCCCAACCTGCTGGATGAAACCCCCCACCACGCCCGGCGGCTGGTCCTGTCCGGGCCGGTGCTGAGTCGGGCTGCGTTTGCCCGGATCCGGCAAATGGACCGCGAGGGGCTGCGGGCGGCCTTGCTGCCCATGCACTACGACTGGAGAAAGGGTGGCACGGCGCTGCAATCCGCCGTGGAGACGCTCTGCCGCCAGGCCGTCGCGGCGGTGGATGCGGGCCGCACGATCCTGATTCTCTCCGATCGCGGCGCGGGTCCAGACGAGGCGCCCATTCCCGCCCTGCTGGCAACCGCCGGAGTGCATCATCACCTCATCCGCACCGGACGGCGCTGCGGATGCGGCATCGTGGTGGAATCCGGCGAGGTGCGCGAAATCCACCATTTCTGCTGCCTGCTCGGCTTCGGCGCAGCCGGCGTTCATCCCTATCTGGCTCTGGACGTCATCGCCGACATGATCCGGCAGCAGCGCTGGACGGGGGTGAGCGAACCGGATGCCGTAAAGGCATACATCGGCATGGTGGAAAAAGGCATCCTGAAGGTGATGTCCAAGATGGGCATCTCCACCCTGCAGAGCTACCAGGGCGCCCAGATCTTCGAAGCCGTCGGCCTGGCTCCGGAGGTCGTCGACCGGTACTTTACCGGCACGCCCTCGCGCATTCGCGGCGCCGGCCTGGAGCAGATCGCCGCTGCTATGGCCGCACGCATGCAGCGGGCCTACCCGCGCCGGCCGGCGGCCGCCGACCGCACCCTGGACAGCGGGGGCAAGTATCAATGGCGGCGCGACGGCGAAACCCACCAGTACGAGCCGCTGATGCTGGCCGCTTTTCGAAAGGCGGTGTTTCAGGCCGACCGGCAGTCCTGGCACGAATACACCCACCGGGTGCACGACCGGGACCGCAAGGAAGGCCTTCTGCGCGGCCTGCTGGCGCTGAAACCGGCCGCAGCGCCGGTGCCGCTGGACGAAGTCGAGCCGTGGACTGCAATCGTCAAGCGCTTTAAAACCGGCGCCATGTCCTACGGTTCCATCAGCCGCGAAGCCCACGAAACCCTGGCCGTGGCCATGAACCGCATCGGCGGCCGCAGCAACAGCGGCGAGGGCGGCGAAGACGCCGACCGCTTTTCACCGGATCCGGACGGCCGCTGGCGCAACAGCGCCATCAAACAGGTCGCCTCCGGCCGGTTCGGCGTCACGTCGAACTACCTCACCAGCGCCGACGAGCTGCAGATCAAGATGGCACAGGGCGCCAAGCC
>DAXETY010000141.1:0-21002 GCA_051155755.1 Desulfobacterales bacterium | reverse complement strand
TTCAGCGATTCGACGGTGGTTTCTTCCACCGGCACCGGGCCGCCCTTGGTGCCGATCAAGCGCACGGCTCCGGCGGTTTTGAGGATGTCGAGATGATGATTGGGGTTGAGGTCGGTTTTAACGAACACGTAGCCGGGAAACAGCGGCACGTTGATCATGACGCGGCGGTCCCGGCGCCGGCTGCGCACCTTGATTTTCGGCAGGAACACGTCCACGTTTTTGCGCACCAGCCCGTCGTAAACCACGTTTTCGAAGCGGCTTTTGGTGTGCAGCACGTACCAGTTGGGGATGAGTGGATCAAATTCCATGGCAATCGATTCCATAGAAACATTGTTTTAACCGCAGACGATCGCAGACAAGACGCAGACCCGAAAGCGTTTTTCCCGGGCGACCCCGGCGAAATGCCCATTGAATTTCACGGGGCAGGCCTGCCCGGGCAAAACCTGGTCGCAAAACAGCAATCGGGCGGGATATTACAGGGCTCCGGCCGTGGCGTCAATAGGAGGTGCCGACTTCTCCCAGCCCGGTCAGGCTGACAGCGAACTCGATTTTATCGTCGTTGGGTTCGTCCACAAAGCGAATTTCAACGCCCCAGCACTGGGAGCGGAAAATGCCGCGCACCGCCGTCAACAGCGTTTCGCCGGTGAAGATGTTGCGCTCGTATTCGACACCGGCGGCCAGGCCGCGGGTCAGTTCAATCTGCAGGTCCGAGTAGATCGATTCGATGTCATCCCGGGTAAAGCGGTATTCCACAAACAGCGAATCGTTGCGTTTGTCGATGATCCGGGCGGCGATGTTGCCGAAATCGAAGCGGTCGTCGTACACGTTCCAGCCGGCATCGGCATCGACGGTCAAAAACGGCGCCAGCCGCACGTCCAGTTCGCCGACAACCGGCAGAAACGGGCGCCGCTTCTCGCCGGGCGCCAGGTCGCTGCGGTTGGCCTCGTCGATGTCGTAGCCCTGGGAGAACTTCAACCGGCAGAACTGATGATAGCGGTAAGAAGGGGTTGCATCTCCGGGGGCATCGTCGTCGGCAACGGCCCGGCGGTAGGTGAAAAAATTGGTAAAGCCGTAGGTGATCAGGCTGCGGTTGTCAATGCGGTCGAGGGTGTCGAAGTCGGGCAGGTCGTCCTGATCGACTTCATCTATGTATTCGTAGGTGATTTGCGGCTGCAGGGTGTGCTTGATGCGATCGATCGCTTCCCCGCCCCAGTCGTACACCCGGAACAGGTCGGTGGTCAAATCGAGACGGGCGTCGAAGATGCCGCGGTCGAAATAATCGTCGTCTTCGGTGGTGCCGAATGCCGGATCGGGATCCAGGTACCACAGGGTTTGCCGGTATCCGACCGACGGCTCCACCGACAGATAGTTTTGCCAGCGCAGGGGCAGGTACACCCGCGGCCGTAAGTCCATGCGGTGGCCGCTGTCGCCGTCCCGGCGGTAGAAATAATTGTAGCTCGATTCCAGATCGCCGTAAAAGGGCGATCCGGCCAGGGGTTGTTTTAGCACGTCGAAGAGCACCAGCGGCAGGCGCTGCAGGGCGTCTTCGGGTTCGCCGGCGGCCTTTTCCACCGCGTCTTCGATCCATCGGAAATCGACATCGATGCTGGCGGAGGTCCAGTTTTTACGGAGGTTGAAGCGGCTGAGGCGCTCGGCGTCGGTAAAATCTTCGATCTGCCGTGAGAAGGCCTCCTGGAAGAAGTCGTCGGTGTAGTTAAACCCCGTGAAGCCGCTTTTGAACTCGTTGAGATAGTCCTGGTCGGAAACCAGATCCACTTCCAGGCGGCCCTGAACGCCGAGGGGCAGGTTTTCGTAGTGATTGCCCCGAAACCAGTAGCGGTCTTCGTTGGTGCGCAGCGCATCGTCGTCCGGAAAGCCCCAGCGCTGGCTGTTGTCGCCGGTGCCGTCGTCGATCTTGCGGTCTTTGAGATAGTCGTAGATCCAGGCGCCGTAAGAGGTCTCGGTGCGGTAGTACCGATATTCGGCGGCGAACTTGTGCCCGCGCTCTTTCATTGGGTTATAGAAAAAGGTGGCATCGGAGTTGGCGTTGATGGCCCAGTACAGCGGCTGATTCCAGTACAGCCCCCACCGGTCGGATGAGCCGAATTCGGGCCACAGCAGCCCGCTCTGGCGCTTGACCTTGGCCGGGAAGACCAGAAAGGGGGTGAACACCACCGGCAGCCGGCGGACCCGGAAGGTGGCATTGCGCACGATGCCGTAGCCTTCGACGGTCACCCGGATGTGCTGACCGGTGATCCGCCAGTCCGGCGGGTCGCCGTCGCAGGTGGTTATGCTGGCGTCACGGATTTCGTACTGGGTTTCACCGAGCTTGCGGATCTCGGCGCCCTGCATGCGGAAGTTGCTTTCACTGATGAACAGGTCGCCGTCGTAGATCGTGCCGGTCCGCTTTTCCAGGTTCAACTCGACCCGGCTGCCGGTCAGAACGTCTCTTTCGGAGGTAACCCGGACATTGCCCTGGGCAACCACCGACATCGTCCGGGCATTGAAACGCACGTAATCCGCGCGCAGCGTCCGGCCGCCTTTGCGAATGAGCACATCGCCTTCGGCCACATATTCCTCGGCCGTCTCGTCGTAGCGCATCGTGTCGGCATCGATGGTCCAGGGCAGCAGCGCGTCGTCTTCGCCGATGGATTTCAACAGTTCATCCACATCCTGGGCCGGCGCCATCGCGGGGGCCATCAGTCCGATGCCGATCAGAAGCCATAACACCACAGCAGACAACCACGCCGGACGACGGAGCGAGGACGGACGGGTTGTGGCGGGCGTTGGCGAATAAATCGGCATCCGGAATCCGTATGGTTGAACATGGATGAAATTTGCAGTATAAAAGCCAACTCACTGGAAAAAGTCAAGCGGCCGGCTTCGCCGGCGTTGGTTGTCGGTGGCCCGTGGTCCGTTGCAAACCTTTGCCGATTCTTGCAGGGCTATGAATTGAAACGGCGAAACGGGGCGGGGGCAGAGGGCATCGGGCAAAAGGCAAAGGGCAGAGGGCATCGGGCAAAGGGGCGTGGCCAACCATACGGGTCAATGTTCGAATCAGAATGAGCTCAAAGCTGAAAGCTCCTAAGCTCAAAGCTCAAAGCTGAAAGCTCAAAGGAAAAATTGGCTAAATGATAAGTGCCTCAAATTTAAAATTGAAAACCCAAAGACAACGGACAACGGACCACTGACAACTAACGCGTGGTTATTCGACACATTGTTTTACTGTCACACGGATTCACAAATCAATAAACAAACCATGAACGTATTGCTGACCAACGACGACGGCATCCATTATCCGGGCCTCTGGGCGCTGTATCGAAGTTTGCGCGAGCGCTTCTCCGTGGAGGTGATCGCCCCGGACCGGGAGCGCAGCGCCGTCGGGCATGCCATCACGCTGCACGAACCGCTGCGGGCTTCGCGCACCATGGTAAACGGCGGCTACGAGGGCTATGCCGTCACCGGCACCCCGGCCGACTGCGTCAAGCTCGGCGTGCTGGAACTGCTCGAACAAAAACCGGACGTGGTGGTCTCGGGCATCAATCCGGGCGCCAACGTGGGCATCAACCTGAATTACTCCGGCACCGTGGCCGCCGCCAAAGAAGCCGCTTTCTACGGCATTGCGGCGGTGGCGGTTTCGGTTGACGGCACCCACACCCAACATTTCGATGCCGCCGCCGGGTTCGTGCGGAGCCTGGTGGAGAAAATCGTGGCCGAAGGCCTGCCCAACGGCACGTTTTTGAACGTGAACATCCCGGATGCGGCCATCGACCGCATTGCCGGGGTGCGAATCAGCCGCCAGGGAGCGCCGCTTTCCGGAGATTACTTCGAGCGACGGCTTGACCCGCGCAACCGGGTCTATTACTGGCAGGGCTGTGACACCCAGACATTTGAAGAGGACGACGCACTGGACGGCGCCGCCTTGAAACGAAGCTATATTTCGATCACCCCGGTCAAGGTGGACATGACCGACTACGAAACCCTGCGCAAGATGGAGTCGTGGCGGTTCGAATTGTAGTGTCCGTTCAGAAACGGCCCGTCTGCCCGCAAACCCGGATAAGGAGCGCTCTGTCGGTCTCATGAAAAAAGTCTTCATCGAATCTCTGAAACCCGGCGTCGGGGTCGATGACCTGTTCGTGCTGGCGGATAAAACCCTTTCCCGCAAACGCGACGGAGCGCCCTACCTGCTGGTGACCCTGGCCGACCGCAGCGGCCGCATCAAAGGCGTGATGTGGGACGGCGTCGACCGCGTGGACGGCGACATTGCCGCCGGAGACCTGGTGCGCGTCAAAGGCAGCATTTCCGAATACAAGGGCAACCTGCAATTTGTTTTGCGCGAACTGCTGCCCTGTGCGCCGGAGTTGATGAATCCGGCGGATTTTCTTCCCGCCACCGCCCGGGATGTCGAGCAGATGTTCGACCGCATCCGGAATCTCACCGCTTCCATGACCAACGCGCACCTGCGCTTGCTTTTCGACCGGTACTGGGAGGATGCCGCCTTCGTGGATGCCTTCAAGCGCGCGCCGGCAGCCAAACGCATGCATCACGCTTACATCGGCGGCCTGCTGGAGCACACCCTTTCGATGGCCAAGCTGGCCGACCGCATCGCCGGCCACTACGAAGGCATCGACCGGGATCTGCTGCTTGCCGGGGTGGTTCTGCACGACGCCGGCAAAACCCGCGAATTTTTTTACGACTCCCGCATCGACTACTCCGACGAGGGGCGCCTGGTGAGCCACATCGTCATCTCGGTGGAAATGTTGAACGAAAAGCTGCGCGGACTGCCGGATTTTCCGCCCACCCTGGCGGCTCTGCTCAAGCACATGATTATCAGCCATCACGGCGAGCGGGAGTTCGGATCTCCGGAGCCGCCCAAAACCATCGAAGCGGTTTTGCTGCACTACATCGATGAAATCGATGCCAAGGTGACGGGCATCCGGGATTTCATGGCCGCCGAGGACCCCGATGCGGACTGGACCTCCTATCACCGGCTGCTGGGAAGGCATTTTTACAAGGGGAAATAACGTGTTCATCACCCTCGAAGGCCCGGAAGGGTCGGGCAAAACCACCCAGCTCAAGCATCTCGCGGCCGATCTGACCGGCCGGGGCTACGAGTGCCTGGTCACCCGCGAACCGGGCGGTACGCCCATCGGCGCGCAAATTCGCAAGATCCTGCTGCACCCCGACAGCCGCGGCATGGCGCCTCTGGCCGAGCTTTTCCTGTACGAAGCCGACCGGGCCGAACACCTGCACCGGCAGATTCGCCCCGCCCTGGCCCGGGGCAAGGTGGTGGTCTGCGACCGTTTCTACGATGCAACCGTGGCCTACCAGGGATACGGCCGGGGGCTGGCGCTGGATTTTCTGCATCACCTGCACCGGGTGCTGACCGCCGGGCTGACCCCCGACCTGACCCTGCTGCTGGACCTGGCGCCCGAAGTGGGGCTGGCGCGGACCTGGAATCAGATTGAGAACGGCGGCCGCGATCCGGCCGAAGCCCGCTTCGAGGAAGAGGCCCTGGCGTTTCACCGCCGGGTGCGGGCCGGTTACCTGGAGCTGGCCCGTGCGGAACCGCAGCGGTTCCGGGTCCTGGATGCCGCCCGCGATGTCGCACAAGTCACAGCGGACATTCGGGCCGTGCTGGAGGAAATCATCCCGTGGGAAAGACCGTAGTCGATCT
Organism: Desulfobacterales bacterium; assembly: GCA_051155755.1. GTDB lineage: Bacteria > Desulfobacterota > Desulfobacteria > Desulfobacterales > SG8-13 > DAXETY01. The sequence goes on along the minus strand of DAXETY010000141.1, from coordinate 15,325 downwards.
GATCGGCAACACCCCGCTGGTGGAACTGGGGCGGCTGAACGCCAATCCGGCCGTTCGGGTGCTGGCCAAGCTCGAATACCTGAACCCGGGCGGGTCGATCAAGGATCGGGCGGCGCTGGCCATGATCGAAGCCGGCGAACGCTCCGGGGAGTTGACCCCGGAAAAGACCGTCATCGAAGCGACTTCCGGAAACACCGGCATCGGTCTGGCCATGGTCTGTGCCGTCAAAGGCTACCGCCTGCTGCTGGCCATGTCGGAGTCGGTCAGCATGGAGCGGCAGAAAATTTTGAAAGCCCGGGGGGCGGAAATTCTGCTCACACCCGGCCATATGGGCACCGACGGAGCCATCGAGGAAGTCTACCGGCTGGCGCGGGAAAATCCCGAGCGCTATTTCATGACCGATCAGTTCAACAACGAGGCCAACTGGATGGCCCATTACCACGGCACGGCCGAAGAGATTTGGGCCCAGACCGAGGGGCGTGTCACGGTGGTGGTGGCCACGCTGGGAACCTCCGGCACCCTGATGGGGGTTTCGCAGCGGCTGAAGGAACTGGCTCCGGACATCCGCATCGTGGGGGTGGAGCCCTACCTGGGGCACAAAATCCAGGGCCTGAAAAACATGAAAGAATCCTACTGCCCGGGGATTTTCCAGAAGCAGCGCCTGGATCGCAAGGTCAACATCGACGACGAAGAGGCCTTCGATATGACCCGGCGCCTGGCACGGGAAGAGGGCCTTCTGGTGGGCATGAGCAGCGGGGCGGCCGTGGCCGTGGCGCTCAAAGAGGCAGCGGCCATGGAAAAAGGCACCCTGGTGGTGATTTTGCCCGACAGCGGCGAGCGCTACCTGAGCACACCGCTGTTTGACGTCAAGGAAAAAGTCGAGCTGAATTTGTTCAATGTGATGAGCCGCCAACCGGAGCCGTTCGTTCCGCTGCGTCCCGGCAAAGTGTCGATGTTCACCTGCGGGCCCACCGCCCACGACCGGATTCGGGTGGGCGTCATCCGCCGCTTCATGGTCTCCGACCTGCTCGGCCGCTATCTGGAATATCGCGGCTACACCGTCACCCGGGTGATGAACATCACCGATTTCGACGACCGCACCATCGAAGGCTCGGAAGCCGCCGGGCAGGAGCTGGAAGCCTTCACCCGGCAGTGGGTCGAGGCGATCGTCGCCGACCTTGACCGTCTGGGCATTCACCCGGCCGACCATTACCCCCTGGCCAGCGAGCACCTCGACGAAATGATCCGCACAGCCGCCGCACTGCAGCGCAGTGGCTACGCTTATGAAAAACTGCGCTCGCTGTATTTCGACATTTCGCGTTTTGACGGATACGGACGGCTTTCCGGCATCGACGTGGAGAAGATCAAGCTCGGGGCCACCGTGGACCTGGATGAATACGAAAAAGACAACCCGCGGGATTTCACCCTGTTCAAGCGCTCCAAACTGGCCGAGCTCAAAAGGGGCATCTACACCAAAACCCCCTGGGGCAACGTGCGGCCGTCCTGGCATCTTCAGGGCGCCGCAATCGCGTTGAAATACCTGGGCGAGTGTTTCGACATTCATGCCAGCAGCCGCGACCTGATGTTTCCCCATCACGAAAATTTCAACGCCATCGCCGCGGCCCTGAACGGCAAATCACCGGCCCGCTATTGGATCGACTGCGAACAGGTTTTGTTCGACGGACGCAAGGAAAACGGTCAACTGCATGCACCGACCCTGGACGACCTGGTCGCCCGTGGCTTCACCGTGCGGGAGATTCGCTTCTGGCTGTTGAGCACGCATTACCGCAAGCCGCTGACCTGTTCGGACGATCGCCTGGAAAACGCCCGCCGGTCGCTGAAGCGACTGGACAACTGCGTTCAGAACCTGCAGCAAGTCGACGACGGACAGCCCTACCCGGAGATCGATCAGCTGCTCTACGACATCCGTCACGGCTTTGTGAACCGCATGGACGACGATCTCAACATCGCCGAGGCCCTGGCGGCGCTCTTCAAATGCGTCAAGCGGATCAACCGGCTGATCCTGGAGGGCCGCATCGACGTCCGCGATGCCGGTCGGATTCTCGAAGCCCTGCAGAGCCTGAATCATGTGCTAAACACGCTGGTGTTCGACCGACAGGAAACCGATCCGGACATCCGGCGGCTGATGCAGGAGCGGCAGGAGGCCCGCAGGCGCTGCGACTGGGAGCTGGCCGACCGTCTGCGCGACGAGCTGCGCGCCCGGGGCGTGGAAGTGCGTGACGAGAAGATCGAAAACGGGCAATGAAAAATGATGAACCACAGACGGACGCAGTGGTGGGGAAATGCATTAAAAGATAAGTTCACCGCAGAGGCGCCGAGATCGCAGAGGATAAAGATTATTTTGTTTTTCGCTGAGAGGGCGAAAAACAAAACACATGCCTCAGGAAAGACGCTGTGATCCAAGATAGATTCATTCTTGCCTAAACCGGGTGCTATGCACCCGGTGCAAGTTCAACATCGAAGCACAGCAGTGCTTCTGTCTTTTCGGCCTATGGCCGAAAATCCAAGCCACCCGCTTTGCGGGTGGTTGTTGACTCAGGCATGACGCGAATTCGAAAGAACTGCCATTGCGGCATTTCAGAGGTTTTTCGGATGCCGCCCTCTCAGCGGCATCCGAAAAGAAAAAACCTCTGCGTTCTCGGCGCCTCTGCGGTGAAATCTTTTTTAGTCCCGATGCCGGACCGCTCATTTGAAATCACATCGATCAAGGATTAAGGTTCCAGCATGATACCGATACTGTTTCCCTACACCTACGTGCCGCAGGCGCTGGCGCGGACCCTGACCCGGTGGTTCGACGCCGTCGGCGTCTATCAGCCCTCCGAACACCTTGTCCCGGAGGAGATGCAGCGCTGGTGTCAGGACAGCGCGGTGCAGTTCCGGTTCCCGGTGCGAAGCCAGGACCGGCCGCTGGCGAAGATCCTGGAGGACTTCCACCGCTGGTCCGCCCTGCAGCGCGACCGTCGCGGCATCGGCAGCGCCTACCGCAAATCCCTGGACGGGGGCCCGCCGTTTTTCGAGGCCGATCTGCCGTCCCACATTCGGGCGGACATCAAACGGCGGATTTCCGGAGTCGAATCCGCCGAAGATGCGGACCGTGATCTTCTGCAGGCCCGGGTGTTTCTGGCCATCGCCCAGGAGCTCGACCGCCAGTCGGATTTGCTCGAAAACGATCTGGCGCGGCTGGACGACCTGGAAGTCTTGCTGATGGAAAGCATGCACGAACCGGAAGAAGCCGCCGCGGCGCTCTCGGCCGCCCGAAGCGGCAAGATCACCGGTCGCCGGGAAGAATCGGACTACATGCTTGCCGAGCGGCTGGCGTCCTGGACGCGTTTGATGGCCTCCGATGCCTCCCTGCGCAAGCCGGAAGCCGTGGCCGTGTTCGTCACGCCCGGCCGGGTCGTGTTGGACTCGCTGCTGGAAGCCTATCCCGAAGCCGCCTGTGCATTATTGCGCTCCGAGGTGCCCGCCGATGTCGAAGACCGCATCGAAATCCAGAAACAGCTTGCCGATCTGAGCCGAAGCGGCCCGCCGATTCCAGCGGCGACGGCAGCCGCAGCGGAGGCCCCCGAGCAGGCCCTGTCGGCATTTGTGCTGCCCGGGGTCCGGCCGCTTGCGGCATTTGCCCGCATCGCCGACCGGCCGGAACTCGATTTCGACACGCCCGGCATGTTTCCGACGGCGCGCAGTACGGTGATTGTCTTTGTACCCGTCAAAACTTAATCTCACAAGATAAGCGCCTGATCGTCTAATTGCCTTTTTTCCTGGGCTTTTACCAGATGGTTCGGTAAACCGCAGCAGGCTTACCGTGTTTGACATCGTAGAATAAGGTGCCGCAGACAAAAATTATGTCCCTGTCAATTTGGCACCTCGAAAGGTGCGTTGCACGGAACGAAAAACTTCTTCGAAGTGAGGTAACTCGGCCATCTGACTTGCCAGCCGCATCTGCCACAACTTTTTCAAACGCGCTTCCTTCTTACCGAATTCCTCGACCATGCCCTCCAATCCTCTTCCTCGGAATTCTAGTTTTGCCGTGATCTCCGGGATCAGGGTTGACAGGTCCATGTTCTTCATTTCTGTAAGATACCAGACATCATAGAGATCGCGCGGTTCATTACGGGCTCGGTCAGCCAGGGCGACCACTTTCTCCGTTAGAATTTCTTCCAAGGAATAAACCAGTATAGTTGCGTCATCCGGCAGGTCTTCATACTCCTCGTAACCCTTTAAAACCGGCTTTTCCTGTAATGGAAGCACAATCTGTTCCTTGTTGGTAATATCGACCTTGACTTCCTTGGCCGTCATACCAGGTAATGGTCCCTCATAGGCGAGATAAAAAGTATAACTGTTCTGATGGGACTTTCGATCCTCTCGGGAATAGCGAATAACGATTCCAGAAGCCTTGTGCACCTCTGCGGAAATCATCTCCAGTTCGGCAAGAATCTTTTCAAATGATGTTGTCCTAACTAAAGTAAAATCGAGATCATCTGAAAAACGATAATCTCCCATGTAGCAACGTTTCAAAGCCGTGCCACCCTTGAAGGCGAAAATGTCTCGAAATGATGATCGGGAGAGTCCGACCAGGAACCAGGCCAGGCAATAGTCCCGCTCAAGTACGGCTTCCGGGATACGACGACCGCCCTTGTTGGCAAGACGGTTTGAGAGTAATGAAATGTTCCGCTGGGGGATCATGGATCAGGTCCTTATTGTCGCTTTTATCTCTTCCGGGCTTACATTGAGTCTGAGTTTCCAGCGGGAGATGAAATTTCCCTCGGCTGGCAGCAACGGGTCAAGGAGAACGTAAGAGGCGGTCAGTTTTTTACGTAGCAATTCCAGTTGGTCTTCTTCTTTTGTCTCGAATAACTCGAGCATGTATCCGAGACGGCGATAAACCGCACCGATATCCAGCATCAAGGCGTATTCCACCAGTTTTTTCACGTCCATATCCTGTCGCCGTATCCAGAATCCTTTTGCGACTTCACTGAAGCCGCCGCAGTATTCCGACTGCCTGAGCCCGTCGATCACGGTTCTTTCAAGATCGCTGACCTTGATCTTTCTCGTCTTAGTTGCCCAGTGATCCATCGTGCCGAAAAAATGTTTCGGCTTGCAGCGCACGAAGCGGAATTCAGTTCCGAGGATGGATCGCGGGCGAATTGATTGAGTCGTCGTCGTATACACCACCAGTTGAGGCTGGGTGACCATTTGGTGGATATCCATGGCCGAGGCATGAGAAATGATGTAACTGGAGCCACTGACGATTTCCGCAGCTACCACATAGGGATTTCCAAGATAGTTTCGCTCGTGGCCGAGTTCGGCTGGCACCAAAATGAAGAGGCCCGGTTTTAGTCGGGTTGCCAGTCCCCTTTCCACAAGGCGGAACGTGAGCCCTCGGGCCGCTTTGGGACTCAGGCCGATAATCGTTTTCACGTCCCGATTGGAAAAGATTGTTTTCTGCCGAGCATACAACTCGGAGACGAGAAAAGCTAATCGGGGACCAGTGGTTTTGATTTTATGATTATTTTTCATATTCAATTAGTTTCAATTTTAATATCAAATTGCAAATAGAATATAATTTGTCAACTTAGTTTTTATATCCTGTATGCAAATAGCTATGATAGATGAAGTTTTTTGCATACAAAATATAATAATACAGATCAGCACTATAATTGATTGGCTTGTTTAGATAAAGGGGGGCGCACCGCGAATAAAGTGCCATATCTGGATTGGCTCAACTGTTACAGAATAATAAGTATCTAAAATAGTATTTTTTATTCGTTGAACGGCGGCAGGTTGTCGTGCGCATCGAAGCCCAGCGGCTCCCAGGGTGTCAGCTGCTGCAGGTTGGGTTCGGAGTCGATGTCGAGCTGGAGGGATTCGGAAACCTGAAGGACTTCCAAGTGCTTGGTGTCGAGAATGCGCACCAGGCGGGCTTGCTGCAGAGATTCGAGCCCGGCGCTGCGCGCGCACACTTCCAGGGCTTCCCGGTCGGTGTCGAAATAGGCGGGGATGGCAGCTTTTTCCAGGGAAATCGCCGTAATCGCATTGCGGTAGGTTTTTTCGCGGTCCAGGGCGTCCACCAGCCGGCGGGTGGTTGCGTCGGCCAGGCCGATGCCGTTGGCGTTGCCGTCGGAGGCGGGGCTCAAATCCCGGACGAAAATTCGCCTGGGATGGGGGGCCGCGTCAAAATTGCCGACCAGGTCCCGATGGCGCCCGGTGACGTTGGAATCCATGCCGATGCCGCTGATATCCTTTCCGATGCGATCGATCACCAGCACGTCGAGATTGTCGAACGGAATCCGCGCCATCATGGCCGAAGCCTGCTTCAGCAGCGTTTTTTCCATTTCAATGAAGGCTTCCGGCAAAACCGCCTTGATCTGGGTCAGGTTGCCGCAGCCGTCTTCCAGCAGGGCCAGGCCGAACCGGACCGGGCAGCGTTCGATCAACCTGGCGGCGGCGGATTCGATGATTCCGAAACCATGCCCAACGGCCCGGCGGTGAAATTCAGCCGCCCCTTCGGCTTTACCCAGGCCGATGGTGAGCATTTTGCAAAGACCGGACTCGACCGGGGCGCGGAATTTTGTGTGCAGCTTCACGCGGTTGATCAGAACGATGTGGTCGGCCTCCAGGGCTTTGGTGCTGAAGTACAGGCGGGTGCCGTTGGAAAGCCGGTCGAGACATTCGACATCCATCACCGGTTCCACCGGAGCGCCGATGCGCTGCGGGGTGATGCCGAGTTTGGACAGCACGGCCTGCTGGCCTTCGGCGGTGGCACCGCCGTGGCTGCCCATGGCAGGGACGACAAAGGGCTGCAGACCCAGATCCTTCAAATGGGCAATGCAGGCGCTGACCACCTCGGCCAGGCGGTCGATTCCCCGGCTTCCGACGGCCACAGCCACCCGTTGATTCGGCTGAAGGTGTTCGGAAAGCGGCAGCCTGGCAAGAGATTTGGTGACGCTTCCGGTGATGTCTTCCAGGGGATTGCGGTACAGCGTCTGGCGCACGAGGGCCACGCGGGGAAACGGGCTGGTTGCGGAGTGTGCCATAACGATCGCGGTATTCTTGAAGGGAGCCGGCGACTTCGGTGATTTCGCCGGATCGAGCCGGGTGTTGTCAGCCGGCTCGACTGCAGGTATGAAAAACCCCGGAACCTCTCGACCGGAGGTTCCGGAGTTGGATTCTACCGGGAAACCGGGAAGTATGCCCACCCGGTGCAATCATTCAATCGAAACGTGCGGTGTTTTCGCCCCCGGGGACCTGGACCGGAAAGTCCCAGCCGCCCGCCTGGAGGGGCTGAATCACGGTTTTTTAGGTCTCTTCCACGGTAATGGCGTCTTCTTCACAAACTTCGACGCAGCTTTCGCAGCCGAGGCACTCTTCGGCATTCACCGGCACGGATTTTCCATCCTGCATCTCGAAAACTTCCACCGGACAAACATCCACGCATTCTTCACAACCGGCACATTTGTCTTCGTCCACAGTGGGTACAAAAGCCATGATCGAATCTCCTTTCTCACGATTTTTAAATCAGGGGACCATTTCCGTCCGCCATGGGTTTCTCATCATCGCGATCACTACGATATGGAAGAATCAGTCCTTATACCAATTGAATGGGCACGTCAAGCGGAATCAAAACTTTTCATCCGAAAAAATGATATGATAATTCCCAATGTTATTAATTGCTTGGGACGAATGACCACGGCGGGATACATTTCACCGGCAATAAAGTGAAAGGCGGGAAACCGGCGCCCGAATCTTTCAATCCAGGCCGGCTGACCTGCGGGCGGCGGTTAGAAGCGGCAGCGGATTCCGACGGTGAGGGCATATGATTCCCAGTTGACTTCGTTGAGGCGGGTGGTCAGCACGGTTCCATCTGCCAGAAATATCCGGTCGATGCCCGGATCGGTTTCCCAGTCCTGGTACTTGGCGTCCACCGTCAGGCTCCATCTGGCATTGAACAGGTAGGCGAAGGCGCCGCTCCCCACCACGCCGTTCCCGTCGGCATCGTGTTCGAAGCTGTCGGGCTGCCTTAGATCGCCGCGGAGGTTCCAGGTGGCGTCGGCCTCGTAGTCGGCCCAGTGGTACTGGACTCCCAGTGAGAACTCGAAGCCCCCGGCCGGGTCTCCGGTTCCGTAACTTTTGTAAACGGCCTCCAGTCCGAGCCAGGGACCGTACCATTGGGTGTCATAGCTGCTGTCCAGGCCCGGGAACGGTCCCAGCGGGACCGGAAAGCCGAATTCGGAAACCGTTTGCACACCTTCGGTGATGGTCAGGTTCTGCACGTGCAGGGAGTACCCCAGCAACGGAGAGACGGTCAGGCGGTTTGTAAGCAGCGCCAGGTCATAGCCCAGCCCCAGGGACAGATCCCAGAGGTCGCCGTCGTCGGCGCTGTTGTTCGAGCGGGAGAACTCCAGGGTGCGGTTGTCGCCGGCATAATCGGAGTCCTGGTTGTCGCCGTCGAACACAAACCCGTAGTCGACCGAGCCGAGGATGCGGAAGCCCGGGCCGAACCGGCGCTGCAGCGTCCCTCCCACGGCGACCGACTGCAGATCTTCCCAGGTCAGTTCCGAAAGCACATTCACGCCGTTTCCGGCGATGTTCCAATCCAGTTCGTCATGGCGGTATCCGGCCCGCAGCGACCACATCCAGGGACCGGATGTCACCGCCATGGGATCGGGATCTTTATTTTCGGCCGTCGGGGGGTCATCGGCCGGCGGTTCCACCGCCGTTGCGCCCACGGCCGCCAGCGCCCGATCCAGGTTCGATTGATAGGCCACCAAAAACCCCCCGCCCAGCGAGGCAGGTATCGGGATATACACCCATTGCTGCAGATGATCGGCTTTCAGGCTCTGGGGGAGGTCGTCGAAAAAATAGACACCCGGCTCGGCTTTCAGGCGCTCGAGCTGCTGCGAATTCAAATCAACCACCGCCCCGGTGGAAAGCTCCAGGGGGGCGGCCAACACCGCCTGGGGAGCCCACAACCCGACCATCAGCAATGCCAGCGCCAACCGGATTTTACCGAACCTGCACCCGATACCGTCCATGATCACCTCGAATATTCGGATTGAAACCCGGGTCATTGTATCTTAAATTACCAGCATCGTCAAAGAAACCGTGTTGCGGCACGATGATGGCATCATCTTTGGAGATCGGGTCTAACTATTGCTTGAAATCACTATTATTAAGTGATATTTCTTACAGTTATGAAACAGTACCTTGTTGACGAAATCCGGCCGGACGAGCATCACAAAATTCGCACCTATCTCGAGGAGACCTACGGCGCACCCGAATTGGGCAACATTTTCTGGGTGCCCTTGGAGGCGGAGATCCTTTCGGCCGTGCAGGCGGAGCATTCGGACTGCCAGCCGTTCTACTTTGCCATCGAACTGGAGGAGACTTCATTGCACTGCGAGTTGCTGGTGCGCACCCGCAACCGGATGCGCTGCAACTGCATCGCCTATGCGGACCGCGCCCAGCGCAACTGGTTTATCGAGTGCATCGATCAAATGTTCGAATCTCTCGGGATCAAAACATAATCGGTTGGCCGGTATGCCCGTTTGCCGGTCGGCCCGTGTTTCGGTCGGGTGATGCTTTTCATCCGGCTGCAACGGGATCATAGTTTTCTTAAAGCCCGGGCTTACAGAATCACGGTTGCCGGGCAAACCGGCCAACGGGCCAACGGGCAAACGCGCAAAACCCAATTGTATTGCATGCTTCACAATATTCTCATCTACACCTGGACCATACTGCTCACGATTCTGCTGGCGCCTTTGGCCGTCGCCGTGGGCCTGGTCAGCAAGAATGGAAATGTAGCGCATTGGATTGCCCGCTGCTGGGGCCGTTCCATTTTGTGGATCAGCCGGGTTCCGGTGACGGTGAACGGGTTGGCCAACATTCCTTCCGGAAACGCTTCTTTCGTTTTCATGGCCAATCACCTCAGCAATTTCGACATCCCGATCTTGCTGGCCCGACTGCCGGTTCAGTTCCGCTGGCTGGCGAAGCGCGAATTGTTCGACATTCCCCTGTTCGGCCGTGCCATGCGCGGTTGCGGATACATCAGCATCGACCGCGGCAACCTGCATTCCGCCATCCGAAGTTTGCATCGGGCGGCCGAAATCGTTCGAAACGGCACGGCGGTGATGATTTTTCCGGAAGGCACCCGCAGTCCGGACGGCAAGATCCACCCTTTCAAGAAGGGCGGTTTCGTGCTGACGGTGGACGCCGGCGTACCGATCGTGCCGCTGATTCTGCACGGCACCTGGCACATTATGCCCAAGGGCCGCAAAATGGTTCGGCCGCGGCCGGTGACCCTGGACGTGCTGCAGCCGGTGGACACCTCCGAATACGACCGCAGAAGCAAAGAAGCCCTGATGGATCGAATCAAAACAATCATGTGCGAACATTTCGCACAATATGAAGGATATTCGGCGTGCAGTTGAAACTCATTCCCCTGGGGGGCCTGGGAGAAATCGGACTGAACATGATGGTGTTCGAATACGGCACCACGCTTTTCATCGTGGACGCCGGTCTGATGTTCCCCGAGGAGCACATGCTGGGGGTCGATTTCGTCATCCCCAACCTGGATTACGTTCGCAAAAACCGCACGATCATCTCCGGAGTGGTGCTCACCCACGCCCACGAGGATCACATCGGCGCTTTGCCTTTCCTGCTGCGCGAAATCGATGCCCCGGTGTTCGGCACGCCCTTTACCCTGGGCATGGTGCGGCACAAGCTGGAAGAATACGATGTGACGGCCCACCGCGCGCTGCACGAAATTTTGCCCGGCGAACGCCTCAAACTGGGTCCCTTCGAAGTGGAATTCATCCGCGTCGGCCACAGCGTGGTGGACGGCGTGGGCCTGGCGATCAAAACGCCGCTGGGCGTCATCATTCACACCGGCGATTTTAAAATCAACCACCATCTCGGTGATGACACCACCACCGACGTGGCCCGTTTCGCCCAGCACGGAAACAAAGGCGTGCTGGCCCTGCTCTCGGACTCCACCAACGTCGAAAAGGAGGGCTACACCCTCTCGGCCGGAGAGATTCGCAAGTCGCTGGCCAAAATCGCCGACGAGAGCACCGGGCGCATCATCGTGGCGCTGTTTGCCTCCAACATCACCCGCATTCAGCATATCGTCAACATCGCCCACGAACGCCATCGCAAGATCGTTTTCAACGGCCGCAGCATCGAAGTGGCCGTCCGCATTGCCAAGAGTCTCGGTTATCTGAACGTTCCGGCCGGTATGGAAATCGAAATCGAGCAGATCGACGACCACCCCGATTCGGAGATCGTGATCATCACCACCGGCAGTCAGGGCGAGCCCATGTCGGCGCTGGCGCGCATGGCGGCCGGCACCCACAAGCAGATTCGAATCCGCACCGACGACACCGTGATCCTGTCATCCAAATTCATCCCCGGAAACGAGAAGGCCATCGGCAACATCATCAATCGGCTGTACCGGCTGGGGGCCAACGTCATTTACGAAAAAATCTCCGAAATCCACGTTTCCGGCCACGCCTTTCAGGAAGAGTTGAAGCTGATGCTCACCCTGACCCGGCCCAAGTACTTCATCCCCATTCACGGTGAGTACCGTCACCTGGTGCTCCACAGCAAACTGGCCCAGCAGATCGGCCTGCCGCCGCAAAACGTGCTGCTGGCCGAAAACGGGCAGGTGATCGAGTTTGACCACGAAGGCGGTCGGATTCGAGATGCGGTCTTCACCGGCCGGGTGTTGATCGACGGCAAGGGCGTCGGGGATGTCGGCCGCAGTGTGCTGCGCGAGCGGCGCCTGCTTTCGGAAGAAGGGCTGGTGGTGGTCAACCTGGCCTTTGACGAAGAGACCGGCATCGTCGTCTACGGCCCCGAAATCGTGTCCCGCGGGTTCGTCTTTGCCACCGAAACCGGACACCTGATCGAAGATGCCCAGTGCGTCATTCTGGAGATCATCGAGGACGTCGGACCGGACGTTGCCAATCGCATCGATGTGATTCGCCATCGGCTGCAATCCGCCCTGCGCCAGTACTTCTATTTTACCATCGGCCGCAGGCCGGTTATATTGCCGTTCATCATGGTCATTTAGTTTATAGCTCATAGTTCATAGCTCATGGCGAAAGCTCAAAGCTGAAAGCTCAAAGGGAAATGAATAAAATTGATGCGTTCGTAAAAAGTCCCAATTTCATCAAAATCTGTCATTCCCGCGAAGGCGAGAATCCAGAAAACAATGTAATTACAGTCTATTAAACTCGAGATCCCCGCCTGCGCGGGGATGACACCCGGTTAAAACGGACTTTTTACGATTCCATCAGAATTCAAAATGCAAGCAGAACAATCTGATGGAGTGAAGTGACACAAGGCATTGATATCCGCTCGATGCCTCGAATTTTCCGGGGTCCAGCCACTGACAACTAACAACGGACAACCGAAGCCGGGCCCCGGGCTTTTGCCCGGGGCCCGGCTGCCGTTGACTTCCGCGCGTCAAGCGGGTACACTTCTCCAATTTTGACGATGATCGAATCCAACCGCTCCGATTGTTGACCATGTCCCTGCGAATGCGAAAAGAAATCATCGGCATCCTGCTGTTCTTTCTGGTGATTTTTACACTCATCAGCCTGCTGTCCTACAGCCCTGCGGACCCCTCCATCAACAGCAGCGGTACCGGTGCCCCGGTTCAAAACTTCTTCGGCATGTTCGGTGCCCAGGTGGCCGGTTTGCTCGTGGGGCTTTTCGGCCTGGGCGCTTTCTGGATCCCCTTGCTGTTGCTGCTTTCCAGCATTCACATCCTCGGCGGGCAATCCGGTTCGGTTCACATCGCCACCGCCGGCGGCGGGCTTATGCTGGTGTTGACCACCGGCAGCCTGTTTGCGCTGAAACAGCCAGATTATACACTGCTGGGCAGCAGTTTTTCTGCGGGCGGGATGCTGGGCACACCCTTCATGGCGTTTCTGGAGACTTATGCCAACACGGTCGGTGCGGCCATCATTCTGGTGCTGCTGTGGTTGATCGGTTTCATCCTGGCCACCGGTTTTTCGCTGATCGCCTTTGTCAAGCGCTGCACCGCCCTGGTTCGCGCCACCGCCGACCGCATCAAGACCTGGCACCTGAAGCGCAAGGAGCGCCGCAGCAAAGCCGAGAAACGGCTGCAGATCATCAAGGAACAGTCCGATCGCAAAAAGACGCCGATCCAGGTCAAAAAGGCCGAAAAATCCCCGATCGCGCCCAAGCCGAAGCCCAAACAGGAAGTGTTCGAGTTCATGCGGCCGGCCGGTGGATTCCAACTGCCTTCGGTGGATTTTCTGGAAGAACCCGAACGGCGATCCAGTGCCGCCGACGACGAAAATCTGCGCATGCAGTCGCGCCTGCTGGAAAAAAAGCTGGAGGACTTCGGCGTGCGCGGGCAGGTGAACGCCGTCTCCCCCGGCCCGGTGGTGACCACCTTCGAATACGAACCGGCTTCCGGAATCAAGATCAACAAAATCGTAAACCTGGCCGACGACCTGGCCCTGGCCCTGCGAGCCACCAGCATACGCATCGTGGCGCCCATCCCCGGCAAAGCCGCCATCGGCATCGAAGTGCCCAATGCCGTGCGCGAGACCGTGCGCTTCAAAGAGATCGTGGTCTCCAAAGCTTTCGAAAAAGCCCGCTCCAAGCTGACCATCTGCCTGGGAAAGGACATCGTCGGCAATCCGGTGGTGGCCGAGATGGACCGCATGCCGCACCTGTTGATCGCCGGCGCCACCGGTGCCGGCAAAAGCGTGGCGCTGAACACCATGATCTGTTCCCTGCTCTACAAGGCCATGCCGGACGAGGTCAAACTGATCATGGTGGATCCCAAGCGCATCGAGCTTTCCCATTACGACGGGATTCCGCACCTGATCACTCCGGTGGTCACCGACGTGAAAAAGGCCACCAATGCGCTGTTCTGGGCGGTGCGCGAAATGGAACGGCGCTATGAACTTCTCTCCGAGAAAAAGGCGCGCAACATTTCCCAGTACAACCGCAAGATCCAGCAGGAGAAACCCGTGCCGGATCAGGAGCCGCCCGAAACGCTGCCCTTTGTGGTCATCCTCATCGACGAGCTGGCCGACCTGATGATGGTCGCCTCCCGGGACGTGGAGGTGGCGTTGACCCGGCTGGCCCAGATGGCGCGTGCCGCCGGCATCCACCTGATCCTGGCCACCCAGCGCCCCTCGGTGGACGTGCTCACCGGGATCATCAAGGCCAATTTCCCGACCCGGCTTTCCTTTCAGGTCTCTTCCAAGACCGACTCGCGGACGATCATCGACACCAACGGTGCCGAGAACCTGCTCGGAAACGGCGACATGCTGTTTCTCCCACCCGGCGCCGGCCGACTGCAGCGGATTCACGGGGCCTACATTTCCGAGACGGAGCTGGCGGCCATCATCGAGTTTTTGAAGAGGCAAAAGAAGCCCGAATACGTCGAGCAGGTCACCCAGGCCGCTCCGGAAGAGCTCACCGGGCCCGACGGCGAAGACGTCGACGAGAAATACGATGAAGCCGTGGCTTTGATCACCAAGACCCGCCAGGCATCCATTTCCATGATCCAGCGGCATTTGCGCATCGGCTACAACCGGGCTGCAAGGATCATCGAAATGATGGAACGCGAGGTCGTCGTCGGACCGGCCGACGGATCCAAGCCGAGGGAGGTTCTCGTGCGAGGCTATGAGGATGTATAGGAAGACAAGAGCTCAAGGCTCAAAGCAAGGTGAGCGCAAAGCAAGGTGAGCGCAAAGCTCAAAGCTGAAAGCTCAAAGCAAGGGCAAGTGCTTAAAATAGCCGCTTTGCGGCGTCCGTTGCCAGTTGTTAGTCGTTGGTTGTTAGTTGCACGTTGCTCGTTGAAAATACTGCTTGTTAATGGTTTTTTTGAATTGCAAATCACCGCAGAATCCTGGGCGTGCGACCTGCAAACCGCTATCCGAACGACCCGAGTAACCAATCAAACCAATCGAACCAATTGAACCAATCAGACCAATCGAACTGCCTTTGCGCCGTTTCGCCCATTCGCCTATTCGCCGTTTCAGCTACAACTGCACCCTTCATTGCTGTAACCAATTGAACCAATCTAACCAATGAAACCAATTAAACCGAAATCCCGCCTGCCCGATCCCAAAATCCTCGAACAAACCAAAGGGTTTCTGGATCCCGCAGAAGGCCGGGCGCTTTATGAACTGGCTCTGGCGAGTGCCTCCCGGGGTCCCTGCCTGGAGGTGGGCAGCTATTGCGGCAAGTCGGCCCTGTATTTAGGTGCCGCCTGCCGGGATGCCGGCAGCACGCTGTTTTCCATCGACCATCA
>DAXETY010000140.1:0-17984 GCA_051155755.1 Desulfobacterales bacterium | reverse complement strand
GGGCAGGCGGGGGTGTCGGCATGGGCCTTGTCGGCGGGCTTATTCATTTTATATTGTTTTTGGAATCGATGGATTGAACCGAAACCGGTCGAGTTTTGGAATTTGCGCGATTAGAATCGATTTAAATCTACTGAATCAGAAAAAAGGTTATTTTTGGCAGTTTTGAAACGCCCGGTTTCAGTTGAGTGTGCCCGTTCATATCAACTGGACGGACACTACAGGGTTTTCATGTATTCGAGCAATGCCTCCATCTGTTCTGCGCTGAGATCGGGAAAGGCGGGCATATTGCTGTAAGGGGATCGAATCTGATCGCGAACGGTTTCATCTGAGACCGTCCGGTCGCTCACCGGCAGGGACTCCCTCTGGTAAAGACCTTTCAAGCCCGGTCCGACCTTGGTTTGCGTGGAATCGGTCAAATGGCACATGGCGCATTTCTGCTCAAAAATTTGCCGGCCGTTTTGCACCAGCAGATTCTCTGTTTGAGCCGGTTGGCCGCGGTCTTTGCGGCCGTACACCAGCTCGCCGCCAAAAAACCCGATTCCCGCCACCACGATCAGGCAGAGGATGTAAAGTGCCAGTGGATTGCGGGTCTGAGAAACCTTCGGACTGGTGCCGACTGCGGCGATGGCCAGCAGTACCAGCAGCACAGCGGCCAGAATCATCTTTATTTTAACCGGAAACAGCCATACACCACCGTAAAAATGCTGCCAGTCGAGAAAGCCGACCCCGGCGGCCACCGGCAGCGCAAGCAGGGCGAGCAGGACACTGTGCCGGGCGGTCTGTGCCAGCGAATTCCGTTTCAACACGATTGCCGCCAGGCTGAAAATAAATGCGGCCATCACCAGCCCTACGGGAAGGTGTACCAGCGGTGGGTGAATCGGATGGGGATATCCGATGCCCTGCAGGATTGCGTAAATAAAATCAGACATGCCGGCTCATTTCGTTTAAGGGTCGATATCTGGGTCCGGGGAATGCCTCAAGCGCCGGTCGAAGGAGATTTCAGCATCGCTTTGATTCGATCGCGCGCATCGGCCGGCAGCGTTGCGGAAGGATCGACCACGTCTCGTTCCCATCGGCTCAACATGCGCAGTCGCTTCAGTTTTCGATAAAAGCGCGCGCAATAGCGACACATCATCAAGTGGATGTGCACCAATAAAAACTGCCCTACCGGCAGATCGTGGTCCAGCGACTCGGATGCTTTTCGCGTGACCTCGTCGCATCGGAACATCCAGTGGTTCATCATTCGTTCGTCTCCCCGGACTTGTTGAACCAGCGGACATCCAGACAGCGCTGGAGGTGTACGCGGGCCCTGTAAAGCATCACCCAGCTGTTGGTCGCGGTGATGTCCATTTTCTTACACAACTCTTTGGTGCTCAACCCTTCCATTTCCCGCAACCGGAACGCCCGGGCCAGGCGTTCGGGCAATTGCGCCAGGCAGCTGTAGAAAATCTGCAGAAATTCTTGCTGTTGAAAAATTTCGGCCGGATTGTCATCCCACTTTCCGGGCAGGATATTCCAGCGCCCATTGTCCTGAAAGAAGTCTGTGACGCTTCCGGCAACGGTCTCGATTTGTTCCTTGGCCGATTCACGATTGCCCCGGCGAAAATAATCAATGATCTTGTGCTTGAGGATCGCCGTCAACCAAGTCTGGCCGGAGGACTTGCCGCGGAACGAATCGCGTCCCTTCAGTGCGGCCAGAAACGTTTCCTGCACCAGGTCTTCGGCGGCGGCCGGATCCCGGACGCGCACCAGGGCGTATCGGTACAGGTAATCTCCGTACCGCTCCACCCATTGCTCCGGATTTTTTCGGAATGCCGCTTCGTTGTCTTCGGAACTCATTTCGGTCGCGCAATCATTGAAAATGCTCAATTCATGTGACCATATCGTACCTGGCGACCGTAGCAAAAAGACTGCGGATTGACAATACGGATTCGCCGGCCGCTTCCGATGTGGAAAGCCGGGGTTCATCGGCCGCCGGTGTCCTTATTTGCGCAGCGTTGATGAAAGGCCGGCAATGACGCCTTCCAGAGGGGCGAAATTGCTCTTGTGTTTTTTTGGGGTTCTGGCTACAAAATAGCCTGAGCATGGGAAAGCGCCGATTGCATGCAGGTTTTGTCACCGCCGGATCGTTGCGGCAATTCCGGCATTCGGCTTGAGTGCGGTCGGCGGCAAGCCAATGCAAAAGCCAATTTCGCCAATTGAGCGATTGAATACTTGACGATCTCGTAAAAAGTCCGTCTTAACAGCATGTCATCCCCGCGGAGGCGGGGATCTCGAGTATAAGAAACCGTAATTACATTTATTTCTGGATTCCTGCTTGCGCAGGAATGACAGATTTTAATGAATTTTGATTTTTTACGACTTCATCAAAATTTGAAACGCTCGCTTTATGGGAAACAACCAAGCAACCGTAACAGGGAGGGGCCCGATGAAATTCAAGTTCCAGTGGATTGTACTCTTGGCGGTAATTGGCATTATGGGTGGATTGGGGGGAGCCACCGACGCGACCGCCGAAACCGTTCAGTTGACCTACAGCAATTTTTTCCCGCCGACTCACATTCAAAGTCAGTTGGCGGAAGCCTGGTGCCGCGAAGTGGAGGCTCGCACCGATGGGCAGGTTAAGGTTCAGTATTTCCCGGGTCAGACCCTGACGAAAGCAAACCAGGCGTATGACGGGGTCGTCACCGGACTTTCGGACATCGGATTTTCGGTGCTGGCCTATACGCGCGGTCGGTTCCCGGTGATGGCGGCCGTCGACCTGCCGTTGGGCTACACCAGCGGGCGGGTGGCCACCGATGTGATCAACCGGGTATACGAAAAATTCAAACCGAAAGAGCTCAGCGACACTGAGGTCATGTATCTGCACGCGCACGGTCCTGGCCTGATGCACACCAAAAGTAAACCGGTGCGAACCCTCGAAGATGTCAAGGGTCTCAAATTTCGGGCGCACGGAACCAGCGCCAAGGTGGCCGAGGCGCTCGGCGGCACGCCGGTGCCGCAGCCCATGCCGGAAACCTACCAGATGCTTCAGAAAGGCGTGGTTGACGGCGCGCTGTATCCCTGGGAATCCAACAAGGGATGGCGCCTGGCTGAAGTCACCCAGTACTGCACGGCCGATTTTGCCGCCGCCTATACGACTTCCTTTTTCGTGGTCATGAACAAATCCAAGTGGGATTCCCTGTCGCCCGAGGTGCAGAAAACCATCCGGGAGATCAATGCCGAGTGGGCCGTAAAGCACGGCGAAGCCTGGGATTCCAGCGACATGGAAGGCATCGTGTATTTTCTGAAACAGGGCAATTCGATCATCGGTTTGGATGCCAAAGAGGCGGTGCGCTGGCAAAAAGCGGTGCAGCCCATCATCGATGAATACGTTCAGGAAATGAACGAAAAAGGTTTCGACGGCCGACAGATTGTCGACTACACCATCGAAACCCTCAACAGTTTGCAGCAGTAATCTCGGCATATGGATCCGGGCAGGCGGCCTTGTGCCGGCTGCCCGGATTATTTGTCCGGCAATGGGGCAAGGATGCGCGATATGGGTCGGTGGATTGCCGCAATCACAGCCGCGCTGACAATGTTGGTCGCCATATGTCTGTTTGTCATCATGGCGATGACCTGCATGGAAGCACTTGCCGGTTTCTGGGAACGGCCGGTCGGCTTGCCGGTGAGGCTAATCATTTTCGCGGCGCTGCTGGGTCTGATGATGGTGCTGCATTACCTGACCGAGGCCTTGAAAATCCTCGGCGCCGCCTGCCTGGTCGGAATGATGGCACTGACCTGTGTGGACGTGGTCGGCCGCTATTTCGGCCACCCCGTTTTCGGTTCGGTGGAGCTGGTCATCTTCATGGCCGCTCTGGCGACGGGGCTGGCGCTTCCCTACACCCACGCCGTCAAAGGACATATCGGTGTAGAGGTTTTCGTTCGCCTGCTTTCCAGCCGCGCGCAGCAGGTCATCGAGCTGTGTACCAATGCGGCCAGCCTGGCGCTGATGGTTCTGATTTCGTGGCAGATGCTGGTGTATGCCGAAACCATGAAAGCCTCGGGGCAGGTTTCC
This sequence comes from Desulfobacterales bacterium, assembly GCA_051155755.1. GTDB lineage: Bacteria > Desulfobacterota > Desulfobacteria > Desulfobacterales > SG8-13 > DAXETY01. The sequence goes on along the minus strand of DAXETY010000140.1, from coordinate 13,930 downwards.
ATGAACCTGGAGTTGCCCGAACACCTGATCATCCTGGCCCTGGCGTTTTGTTTTGTAGTTTTTTCGCTGTTGATTGTGAAGGAAGTCGCTGTAAGTTCGATTGCCATCCTCAAAGACGTCTTCGGCGGTCCCGTCCCGGATACAAGAGGAGGGAAATGAATCCGACCCTGATCGGTGCGCTCGGCATCGTATTGATGCTGTTGATTTTCATGACTCGAATGCCGGTGGCCTATGTAATGATGCTGGTCGGTTTTTTGGGGTTTTCCTACATGGTTTCCTGGAATGCCGGTCTGAACCTGTTGTCCCGCAATGTATACGAGGCGTTTTCTTCATACGGCCTGACCACCATACCGCTGTTCATTCTGATGGGACAGTTCGCTTTCAACAGCGGAATCAGCCGGCGATTGTACGATACCGCCTTTAAGTTTCTGGGAAGCACCCGCGGCGGGCTGGCCATGGCCACCGTGAGCGCCTGCACGGCTTTCGGCGCCGTCTCCGGTTCGAGTCCGGCCACGGCGGCCACCATGGCCACGGTGGGGCTGCCGGAGATGAAACGCTATGGCTATGCCGACGAACTGGCCACCGGCTCGGTCGCCTCCGGAGGAGGGCTGGGGATGATCATGCCCCCCAGCGTCGTGTTGATCGTTTACGGCGTGCTGACCGAACAGTCCATCGGGGCGCTGTTTGTGGCCGGAATCGTGCCGGCGATTATCATGACCGGGCTCTTTATCCTTTGCATCTATGTTCAGTGCCGCATTGCTCCGGACCAGGGTCCGCCGGGCGAATCCTTCACCTGGAAACAGAAATTGCGTTCTTTGACCGGCATGGCGGACACCACTTCGGTATTCATTCTGGTGATGGGCGGCTTGTTCCTGGGGTTGTTCACGCCGACCGAAGCGGCGGCCGTCGGCGCATTCGGCGTTCTGGCGGTTGCACTGCTGCGCCGCCAGATGACCTGGCAGGGATTTGTCAAATCCCTTTACGAAACCCTGCGCACATCCTGCATGGTGATGCTGCTGATCGCCGGAGCGGTGGTGTTCGGTAAATTTCTGGCCATCACCCGCATCCCGTTTGACATCGCCTCATGGATTGGCGGGCTGCCGCTGCCGCCCATCCTGATTCTGGCCGCCATGGTGGCGGTGTACCTGATCGGCGGCTGCGTTATGGACGCCCTGGCGCTGGTGATGCTCACCATCCCGATTTTCTATCCCGTGATCAGTGATCTGGGATACGATCCCATCTGGTTCGGGGTCATCATCGTGCTGGTGACCCAGATGGGCGTCATCACACCGCCGGTGGGCATCAATGTTTACGTGGTATACGGAGTGGCCCAGACCGTCACGGACGGCATCGCGCTCGAATCCATATTCAAAGGGATTTTGCCGTTTCTGATCGCCGTCATCGTGGGCACAATGCTGATGGCGGTTTTTCCCCAGCTGATTTTGTATCTGCCCAATCTGATGTATTGATTCTTGCTCAAACCGGTCGCCTGGGCCGTATTCGGGATTTCGTCATGCCTCAGCAACCCTACTGGAATCCGGTTCTAGAGAAGCTGCCCCGCAGAGATCTGCGCCGGCTCCAGCTCGAAAAATTCCGGCGCATCTTTCACTGGGCCTACCACCGCTCCAAATTCCACCGATCGCTCTACGATGCGGCCGGCATTACCCCGGAAGACATCCGCTCGCTGGAGGACATCCGCAGGGTTCCCAAGGTGGAAAAGGCGATGATGCGCGACATCCAGCGCAAACCGCCGTTTCCCTACGGCGATGCGCTGTGCGTACCCCTGGAAGAGGTCACGGTGTTTCGCCAGACCAGCGGCACCACCGGGCAACCGGTCTATCAGCCCGACACCTGGCAGGACTGGGAATGGTGGAGCGAGTGCTGGTCTTACATTCTCTGGGCCCAGGGATATCGCCCCGGCGACCGGGTGTTCATTCCATTCGGTTACAATATATTCGTGGCGTTCTGGGCCGGGCACTACGCGGCCGAAAAAATCGGCTGTGAGGTGGTTCCGGGAGGCGTGCTCGACACCCAGGCTCGGATATTAAAAATCCAGGAGCTGCAGGCCACGGCCATGATGGCCACGCCCACCTACGTGCTGGGTATGGCCGAGACCGCCCGCACCAAAATGGGCATCGATCCGCGAACGCTGGGTATTCAACGGATCACCTGTGCCGGCGAACCCGGTGCCGGTATCCCCGCCACCAAAAAACGCATGCAAGACATGTGGAATGCCAGGGTCTATGATCATGCCGGCGCCACCGAAATTGGTGCCTGGTCCTACGAATGCGATCGGCAGCCGGGCGGAATCCACGTCAACGAGGCGTTTTTTCTGGTTGAAATCGAAGATATGCAAACCGGTGCGATCATCGAGGAACCGGGTCGAAGGGGCAAAATGATCATCACCGCTTTCGATCGATACGCCCAGCCCTGCATTCGTTTCGATTCCAAGGATGTGATCGAATGGGCGCCGGACAGCTGCCCTTGCGGCCGCAGTTTTCGGCTGCTCAACGGGGGCGTGGTCGGCCGCGCCGATGACATCACCAAGGTCAAGGGCGTGCTGCTGGCTCCGGCGGCCATCGAGGAAGTCGTTCGTTCCACCGAGGGACTTGGGACCGAATACGAGGTGGTGGTGGACAAGCTGGGCGATGTCGACCGCATCAAACTCAAGGTGGAAATCACGCCGGAGTCCAAAAACCGGGTACGGGAGATCGAATCCCGTCTGAAAGACCGCTTGCGGCTGACCACCAACCTGGCCTATCGGATCGAATTTTACGATCTGGGTCGACTGCCCCGCTATGAAGTCAAGGCGCGGCGGTTTAAAGATTTGCGCAAATAAACAACCCGAGGAGAGCTGCCGTGACAGATTCTGCGACCCTGATCCGAATTCAGGAGGGCGTCCGCCGCATGCAGGCCGATGCAGACCGAATGCAGCAGCTGGGGGCCGAGCTGCCGGCCTTGAAAGCCAATCTGGCTCGGATTCAGGCCAGCTTGAAAATGCTGGAGATCAATTTTTGCGAGATCCCGGATTCAGCCCTCCCGCACGTTGCTTCGCAGTAATTGACGGCTGGATGTCGATTGGCATATCGCCCCGCGAATTCACCCGATGAAACCGAAAATCGACTCAGTGCCCGTCCCGGCGCCGGCAACTCAAACAGGTTGCGATGCTTCACGCATCACCTCCGATGCGATTTTTCCCCGAAAATCTCAAGCCTGATGGTCTCGTAAAAAATCGGATCCATCAGTGTGTCATCCCCGCGAAGGCGGGGATCTCGAGTTTAACAGATTGTAATAACTATAACTTCGAGATTTCCGCCTGCGCGGGAATGACAAATTTAAATATATTTGGATTTTTTATGACTTCATCAAACCTATTTTTAGCGATTGTCGAGGTTGCCGGGATGAGTTTCTCAGGCGTTTTTCCCGGCCGACCTCGGAAACGGTTTGCGGCTTCCGGTGACTTGCCAACCCGGCTAAAATTCTTACTCTAATCAGGAATTAGGTACCTTGAAGATTGAAAGCACTCATTTCAGGTTGCCGAAAGGAATGACAAGACAATGAAAGAGCGCGACCTGCTGAAAAACCAACGGATACTGATCGTTGACGACGAACCCGACGTTCTGGACACCCTCGAGGACCTGCTGCCCGATTCCGATTTGACGCGAGCCACCAGCTTTGAACAGGCCGACTCATTGCTGCGAAACCGGCGATTTGATCTCGCGATACTGGATATTATGGGCGTTGCCGGTTACGATCTGCTCAAAACGGCCGTGGAAAATAATGTCACTGCCGTAATGCTGACCGCCCGGGCCCTGGGCATGGAGAATGTGCTGAAGTCTTTTCGGGAAGGGGCCGCCTATTACGTCCCCAAAGAAGAGATGGTCAACATCGCCACCTACCTGGAAGATATTCTCGAGGCCAGGCGTAAGGGCAAAAATACCTGGGAGCGCTGGATGGATCGATTGGGGGGATACTGTGAACGTCATTTCGGTCCGGAGTGGCAGAAAGACGATCGGATATCGTGGGAAAAATTTCCGTTTCATTGACGTTTCGGGTACCGGCAAATTCTGTCACGGGTGAAAAAAATACTTGACATGAATACCACAATGTGTCAGTCTATAGCCAGCTTGTTCATTCAAGCTGCCGTATTACCTCCTTTCGTTGACGTGGGTAAGTTCGCTGAGGATGGAACCGTTCTTTGCCGACCGGTCCCGCCGGCCGGCGACTGCGGCACTTCGACTCCCCCCGCCGCGGAAGCTGGAATGCCGGTGCGCAAATCAGTGGTTCCCAAACCCTGAAAAACCTCATTTGACGGAGGTTCGCATGAGAAACACCGACGTGTTGAAAATGCCGCTTTAACGCCTTCAGGGCGGTCTTTTGGAACGCGCTGAAGGCATTCGATACCCCAAATGACGGAAGCGTTCGTGCAGACACGGACGCATGTTCAATCCATACGCATCCGGGATTCAGCCCCCGGATGCTTTTTTTTTGGGGGGCGTTCAAAAAACAATGGCCATCGCCCGGCGCACCGACCGCAGAAAATCTTCACCGAATACCATCCGCAGGATTTCCTCGATGCCGGCATCCGGATTGCGGGCCGGCGTGCTGCGAATCCGATTACAGGCAAAACGCTCCGCATCGGTCTGAACCGAAAGGATCGCCGGACGCGCTGCCGCCATTGCCAGGGGCCACAATGTACAGGATTGCGGTTTGATTTCAACCGGCAACCGGCCCAGACGCTCGGCCACCGAGTGCAGCACACAGAGCGTGCCCCGATCGGAACGATAGGCAAACAGACACAGGTCCTGGTCATCGGTGTCGATCGCCAGCAGATCGGTGTCGATTTCTTCGAAGACGTTTCGGTATCGGTTGCCGCTGCACAGATGACGGGCAAGTTGCGATGCCAGGGGCATGTATCCTACGATGGTTTGCATTTCGATCTCGGTTACGCAGACTTCGTACTGTGCGCAGCAAAATTCCGATGCGTCGCAATGCTGCGGGCGGCAGCGATGAGAAATGGATGCGATCGCAGCAAGGTCCACGCGGATGCACTGGATCACGGGAAACAGCGGATTGACATCCCGGCCGGTTCGGGAGCGTTTTTTGGGGATTGACATAGCGTTGTGCCTTCCTTCCCGGGTCGGTACCGGAACGATCTTCAACCGAAACCGAACGTTACCCAATATTTGAATCAACGCCGGCCGATTCGGACCCGGCGGCAGTCCACCAGGATGGTTCGACCCGAAAGCGCCACGGTGCTCGCCGGTCGGCTTCCGACGCATAGGCAATTCCCACGCGCGGACCCCGTTTTACGTAACGATCCGGAATGGGGCGGCGGGATTCCAGCCACAATCGTTTTCCCAGTGTCAGGTCCCAGTGATTTAGTTTTCGATCGATTTGCAGCGCCCGGCAGAGTTTGGCCGGACCGTCTGGCGAACCGCGCGGCGGCATCGCTGCATCCGCCGCAGGCTCTATCCGGTGCAACCCCCGGATTAGCACTGCCCCGGCAATTTCGGCTTTTTCCGTGACCACGTTGAGCATGTGGTGCATGCCGTATATGAAGTACACATACGACCACCCGGCGGGCCCGAACATGGGGAAATTGCGCGATGTCCGTCCGTGGCGGGCGTGGCTGGCGCTGTCTTCTGCACCGTCGTAGGCCTCGGTTTCCGAAATCACCCCCATCCAGATTCCATCGCGGCTGCGCCGCACCAGCGCCTTTCCCAACAGCTCTCTGGCCACCGTCACCGTGTCACGGCTGTAAAAAGAACGCGGCAGAAGGCAGGGCACGGTCATGGTTCAATGCGATCCGGCAATGTCGGTTAATCGACGGGCAGTGCGGTCGCATGCGAGGTGGCGGCATACAGATCGGCCAGATACCCCTTGGCTCCCGGGTCGTTTTCTTTTGGTGCCCACCGGGCAAAATCTTTGTCTGTCGACGTACGGTAAGGACCCGGCTTGGCTTCGAAAACCACGGTGTCGGGTGCCAGCGCGAAAAAGGTGTGCCAGATACCGGGTTCCATATCCACGCCGATCCGCGGTCCGTCGAACCGCAGATCAAAGTGGCGCTCGACGATGCCCCGATCGTTAAAAACGATGAAGCACAGGGCCCCTCGCAGGACCACGATGGATTCGGCTTTGGGGGGATCGATGTGACGGTGCGGACGGATATAGCTGCCCGGCTGAATGGCATTGAGCATCCGCTGGAAGGCATCCTCGTGCGATTTGTGAAACGGAAGGATGATTCGCTTCCGGGTGGCTTGACGGGAGGCCGCAGCCGCGCGATCCATCAAGTCCCGATCCAGAATCGCCAATGGTTCCGGTGGTGCGGTTAGCGTCAACCGCTCCGATGGAGATGAATTTTCGGATTGCACTTTGGGCATGAATGCGAATCGGTAGGCTGTTGCGGTCGATAAAACATCAATTTTCGGATTTTTGTTTTTTGCGACGGCGATATTTGCCGTAAGAGTTTCGCCAGATTTTACCCCGTTTGGTACGACGGTCGCCCTTGCCCATGGTATAACCTCCTCCGGTGTTTCCGGATGTTCGATATATTTGCCCGTGACATGAAAGCTACTTTTACATTTATCGCATTTCAGAAACGGATTCAAGGGGTCGGATTTCAGTGAGACGTTCCCGTTTCGATTTTCTTGTGGAGATTTTGATCGAAGCGGGCGGTTTCGATCACGAACCGCTTATGCGTTCCTTCACAAATTTTATCGACACCATCTTCGGCCGAAATCTGAAAAGTAAGCTTGCGCCCTTCCACGGCCGTCAAGCGACCCTTTACCGTGACGGTAAAGCCGGGCGGCGTTGCCGCCGAATGACTGAGTTCGACATGAATGCCGACGGTTTGTTCATCGGGCCATTCGATATGGGGGTTGACCGCCTCGATGCAGGCCCATTCGATCAGACCCACCAGATATCCGGTGGCCAGAACATCCGGCATTTGTTGAAACTGTTTCGCCTCCGGGAACAGGTGGGGAACGGTTTTGGTGGCTGGTACTTCGTAAACGAATTCGAATGTCAAACCGGGTGCAAGGGTCGGTTTCATGGGTAAACTCCATTTGCATACAGGTCGCTAATCTTTGGTGTAATAGACGCCGGGAATCCAGCTTTTGTAGATTCGGTGTGTTTTTTCAGCCGTCCGTTCCTGGGTGTCGACGAATTTGAAGGTGCTCCAGCCCACCCGGATCAGGTCGTTGTCGTTGAGCAGGGTGCGGGTGATTTTCCGGTCATTGACGAAGGTGCAATTGGTACTTTCGAGGTCCTCGATGGAATAGCGCTGCCGACCGTTTTCATCCGGATCCTGGAGCGCTTTGATCTGGGCGTGCTCCATGCTGACGACCTTTTCATCGATAAAAATGTCATTGTCCGGGTGACGGCCGATCCGGATCACCGCTTTTTCGATCGCATACCTCCTGATGGCCACTCCTTCGTGAATCTGAACGATTTCAGCCATTTGTCACCTCTACTGCTGTCTGTCCCACCCGTAACGAACGAACCCGTAACGCCCATGAAAGAATACCGTATTTCGGCTGTTTTGGCAAACGCAGGGCAACGGTGCGGAGGCGGATGTTTGCGACCGCAAAACCGTTTCTGCAACGTTCGGCCGGCGTCGCCTTCACCGTTTCATGGCTTCCGTCCGGGGGATGCCCGTGGATCCCGGAGCATGGAGGGCACCGTTTGCGGTTCAGGCGTTGATCATCGTAATCTGGTCGTTCAGGGTCCAGTAGTCGTAAAGGTATCCGATTCCGAAGATCCCGGCGGTGACCAGGTAGAGCAGTCCGGTGAGCCATTTGCCCATGTACATGCGATGAATTCCCAGCAGTCCCAGAAAGGTCAGCAGAATCCAGGCCAGGTTGTAATCCACCGGGCCGGGGTGGAAACGGATGGAGGCCTGGCGGTTCATCGACGGGATCAGAAACAGATCGATCAGCCAGCCGATGCCCAGAAGCCCCAGCGTAAAAAACCAGATGGTTCCGGACATCGGTTTGCCGTAGTAGAAGCGGTGAGAACCGGTAAAACCGAAGATCCACAGCAAGTAGCCGATGGCCACGCTGTGCGTGCGCGTTTGTTGTTGCATCATTCCTCCCGCCGCGTCCGACACAGCCGAAGATCAATCGGCCGTTTCGGTGATTGGATGGATTCGAGGGCCCGGTCCAAGTGAGAAACACCCGGAATGGGGAATAGTAAGTCCAGAGAGCCAATGTTGCAACCGGGCGCGTCCGGCGAACGAATCGCCCGTTTACCCGAAGGATTGCTTGCAAAAATGATTTGCTGTCGCTAAGCTGCCGGGACATTTTGTAACCGAAATTTTAAGTTGGCTCGGATGGATGCCTGCAATGGAGGGCTGCAAGATGGAAGACCAACACCGTTTGAGGCCGGAAGATCTGCGCAAATCATACCGTCCGCAAAACCTTAAATTCACGGACACCTCCGAAGTCGATCCGCTGGACGACGTCATCGGACAGGACCGTGCCATGCAGGCCATCCGGTTCGGAATCGAAATGCAGCGACCCGGGTATCACATTTTTGTCACCGGTCGTGAAGGTACCGGTCGGACCACCATTGTCGGTGAATTTGCTCGGAGACACGCTGAATCGCTGCCGACACCGGATGATTGGTGCATGGTCCATAATTTTCAGGACCCCTTCCGCCCCAAAGCTTTGCGACTTCCGGCCGGCCAATCCGGGCGATTCGCCAAAAGGATGGCCCGGCTGATTCGCGACCTGCGGATCCGACTGCCCAAAGAGTTCGAAACCGAGTCCTACCGCCAGCGGACCGCCGAAATCCTGGATCACCACCGGCTCAAGCAGGAGCAGAACTTTGACGATCTGAAGGGCCGGGCGTCCGAGCAGGGTTTTCAGATCGTGCGATCTTCGTCCGGCTACCAGGTGGTTCCGCTGCGGGAGGGTAAACCGGTGCCCCAGGAAGAATACGAAACACTGCCGGAGGATCAGAAGGCCGAAATCGATGCCCGGGCGCGTCGGCTGCGCCATGATATCGAGGCGGTCCTTCACGAAAATCGCAAAATTCAGCAGGCCATGCAAAAAGAGGTCGAAAACCTCAAAGAAGAGGTGGCCCTGTTCATCGTCGAAGATCGCCTGGAATTGCTTCGGGAGGACTACCATGAGTGTGCGGATGTGCAGGCCTACCTGGATGCCGTCCAGCTGGATCTGGTTGAAAACATCACCCTTTTTCTGGAAGATGCCAGGACCGGGGCGGAAAAGGTGAGCGCTCCGGACGGTGCCGATGCCTTTCGAAAATACCGGATCAACGTGCTGGTGGACCGCACCGGGACCCAGGGTGCGCCGGTGGTGTTCGAACCCAATCCGAGTTATCCCAACACATTCGGTCATATCGAAAAGTGGGCGCTGGCCGGCGCACTCACCACGGATTTTACCCGCGTTCAGGCCGGATCGCTGCTGCAGGCCAACGGCGGTTTTCTGATCCTGGAGATCGCCGCGGTCCTCATGAACCCGATGGTGTGGGAGGCCCTGAAACGGTCGCTGCAAAAAAAGCAGCTCTATATCGAGGATCCCGTCTCCGGTTCGGGGGCCTCGATTGCGGCCCTGAGACCCGAACCCATACCGTTGGAAGTCAAAGTGATTCTGATCGGCGACTATCCGACCTTCGAGACGCTGCAGAATTACGACTCGCGTTTTACCAAGATTTTCAAGATCCGGGCCGATTTCGATTATGAAATCGACAGCAACGAACAGACTATCCAGCAGTACGCCCAATTCGTTGCCCGAATCTGCCGCGAAGACACACTGCCGCCGTTTACGGCCGGGGCAGTGGCTGCGATTTTGGAATACGGCGCAACGCTGGTCCCCGACCAGGAAAAGCTCTCGCTGCGCTTCGGTCCGGTTGCGGCCGTTGTCGAAGAAGCCATTTACTGGGCCGGCCGCAGCGGCAATTCAGCTGTAACGCAGGCAGACGTCGCCCGTGCCGTCCAACAGCAACGATACCGGCTGAGCCTATACGAGGAGAAAATCCGGGAGGCCTGTCTAAACGACATTTACATGATTGCCGTGGAAGGGCGGACCGTCGGGCAGGTCAACGCCCTGACCGTTCATCAGATGGGCGATTTTGTGTTCGGCCGGCCGTCGCGCATTACGGCCGAAACCTTCATGGGACGGCGGGGTGTGATCAATATCGAGCGCGAAGCGCGGCTCAGCGGCCGGACCCACGACAAGGGCGTGCTGATTCTGGCCGGATATCTGGGCGCCAGGTTCGCGCAGAAATTTCCCTTGAACCTGTCCATCAGCATCACCTTCGAGCAGAGCTACGGCGGTGTCGAAGGCGACAGTGCTTCGTCCACCGAACTCTATGCAATTCTTTCGAGCCTTTCGGGTCTGCCGATTCGCCAGGGCCTTGCCGTGACCGGATCGGTCAACCAGAAAGGCGACATTCAGGCCATCGGCGGCGCCAATGCCAAAATCGAAGGTTTTTTCGATGTCTGCAAGACCAAAGGGCTCACCGGCCGGCAGGGGGTTTTAATTCCACGAACCAATGTGCGCAATCTGATGGTCAAAAAAGAAGTGGTCGACGCCGTCAGGGAGGGGCGGTTTCACGTTTACGCGATTTCCACGGTGGAAGAAGGCATCGAGTTGCTGACGGGCGTGCCGGCCGGCACGCCCGATGCGGACGGGGACTATGGCGAGGAGACGGTTTTCGGCGCCGTCCAGGCAAAGTTGAAGCATTATCTGACGCAGGCCTACCGCATCAAAAAAGAATTCGACGACCTGTTTTAGGAGGTTCCCGCGCAGGATCGGCGGCATTCAACTTTTTTTGGACGTCACCGCCTGAAAGGCGGTCACCTGCTGTTTGACTTTTTTGCTCTTGCACTTGGGGCAGCGAAAATTTTTCTTCTCGTATTCGGAGATCTTCATCACTTGCGTAAACGGCTTTTGACATTTTTCGCAGAAAAATTCATAGGTCGGCATCGGCCCCCTCCCTCGTTGCGCGGTTGAATTTTCCGGAAAGTACTTTTCCAACTTATACTGCACGAACCACTGCAAATCAAGGTGATTGCAACGGTTCATTCCGGCGTGCATGGAGAAGGAACTTTTTAGCGGACCGGCGGGTACAAAGAACGCGGCCGCTGTCCGATGACGGGAAGCGGCCGCGGTTGCTGCCCAGACGCGAAAAAAAATCGGTGCCGACCAATACAAATCAATAGACTTCGGCTGTTTCCAACCCGGTGCTTGCCAGCCAGCTGCGAAGGGCTTCCGTGTCGGTCCGGCTGCCGGTAAAGATCATCAGGTTTTCTTCTGACAGATCGACTTTTCGGTTGAGATGCTGGGCGAGAATTTCTTCCAATGTGGTTTTATCGAGCTTTGCAGCGTAAACTGGACCGGCCTTCCAGTTTTCCGGATCGGTGACTTTGCCCCAGGCTTTTTCGCCCGGCCCCAGGTAAATCGCACCGGTGTAAAAGTCGACAATGTAGGCCACCAGTCCGGGTATGATGAAAAACAGCAGACCGCAGCCGTCCATGATGGCCACCTTGGGGTCGATGTCTCCGCTGTGTTTGGCGCCCCGGCGATGCGGGTATAGGATCGTGCCGCAGGATACGGTCTGCAGCGTCACAAAGACCAGAACGATGATCGCCAACCATTTCAACAACCGGCTTTTTCTTCGCATGAACCCTCCATAAGCATGACGCCGCTCGGGCATACTTTGTTCGACAAAGTAATATTATATCGAAAAATGCCCGCACCCGTCAACGTTCGCCTGCCGTAACCATCACTGGCTGCCGGTGCGACTTTCGACAATACAGCCGCCTGCCGTGCGACGGCGACCTCCGGCACCAGCTGACGCGTCGTCGGGCCGCCGCGGCCAAATCTCAGTTCGGGTATATATTTCCAGGATTTGAATTGACACTCTTCGGGCTTTTACCTTATATCTCCAGTCAGGGTTGCCCGGGCCGTCAAGGCTGCCAGCGGGGTGTCTTTCGGCTCCGGCAGGTTACCGGGCCGTCCGATATTCCGGGCTTACGGCTCATCGCATCCGTTTCGGCGGTCCCGCAGTCCTTCTTCGTTTCATGTTGACGCGATCGTCGGTTCGATCGTTCTTTACGCGGCCGCGCTTCGACACCAATACCTGTAAGGTCAATCTTGGAAGAACAAATCCAATTCAAAAACGACCGGGGAGAAACCCTGGCCGGCACGCTGCACCGGCCGGAGCAAGGCGATGCAGCCAGAGGCGTCGTTCTCGGCCATTGCTTTACCTGCACGCGGCACACCGGGATATTGCGGCGCGTTGCGGGTGAATTGGTTCAGCGCGGGTTTATGGCCCTGCGGTTCGATTTTTCGGGCAACGGACAAAGCCAGGGCAATTTCGCCGATTCGACCTACAGCAAGCAAGTATCCGAGATGCAGTCGGCCATGAACCTGCTTGCCGAACGGGGTGCCCGCTGGATCGCCCTGGGCGGGCACAGCATGGGGGCCCTGATCGCTTTTTTAACGGCCGTGGAGGTCGGTGATGTCCCGGCGGTGTGCACCCTGGCTGGAAGGCTTGCCGGAATGGGCGCATCCGGTTTTCTCAATCCGGAGCAGCGCCGCAGGCTTCGTGAGAACGGTGAGGTTTCGTTTCGCAGCCGGGGACGGGAGTTGACGATGACCGACCGGTTTTTCGAAGATGCCCGGCGGTTCGAACCGACCCGGGCCCTGCGCGAGTTCCGTCGGCCGCTGCTGATCGTTCACGGCAGCGAAGATGAGATTATTCCGGTACAGGAAGCCACCCGGGCGCACGAGATCGGCGGAGACAACGTGACGCTGGAAATCATCCCCGATGCGGACCACATGTTCGGACGCAGGGAAGATGCCGAAAAAGTCGCCCGCCTGGTGGCCCGTTGGTACGAAACCCAGGCCGGGCACCGGAAATCGTGAAATCCACCATAGAGGAAAGAGCATGGACACGATTGAGACATTGAACCTGGACTATCTCGACGCCCAGTACGAGCGTTGGAAAAACGATCCCGCCTCGGTTTCCCGCGACTGGCAGGCATTTTTCAAAGGATTTGACATTGCCGGCCGCGGCGGCCGGCCCGGCGAAGGTGCGGTCGATTTCGACCAGGTGCTCAAGCAATCCCGCGTCGAAGCACTCAAATACCGCTACCGCGACCTCGGGCACCTGCTGTCCTGCATGGATCCGTTGGCAGCCTGCCCCACTTCGCACCCCTTGCTGGACATCGAGCATTTCGGTCTTTCCGTCGAAGACTTCGATCGCCAGTTTTACACGCGGCGGTTCTCGCGTGACTCGCGGGCGCCCCTGAAGCAGATCGTTCAGCATTTGAAGGAAACCTACTGCCGCTCGGTGGGCGTCGAGTACATGCACCTGCAGGACCCCGACGAGCGCAAGTGGCTGCAGGATCGAATGGAGCCGGTGCGCAATCGGCCCGAACTTGAAGCCGGGCAACAGACGCGGATCTTCGAACTGCTGGCGCGCTCGGCCTTGTTCGAACAGTTTTTAAACAAGAAATTCATCGGCGTGACCCGTTTTTCCCTGGAAGGCGGTGATGCAATCGTACCCATGCTGGATGCCCTTCTCCATCGGGTCGTGCAGGCCGGGGTGGAAGAGATTATCCTGGGCATGGCGCATCGCGGGCGGCTGAATGTGCAGGCGCACATTTTGGGCAAACCGTACGAAGAGATATTTGCCGAGTTCGAAAACTGCTACGACCCCGGGGACCTGGTAGGCAGCGGCGACGTGAAGTATCACAACGGTTATCTGGCCGATCTGGAAATCGGTGCCGATCAACGGCTGCGCATGTACCTGGTCAACAATCCCAGCCATCTGGAGGCTGTCGATCCGGTGGTGGAGGGGTTTGCCAGAGCCCGGCAGGAGATTCTCGGCGACGACGGCCACCGGCGGGGGCTGCCGCTGCTGCTTCACGGGGGCGCCGCTTTTTCCGGCCACGGCG
>DAXETY010000139.1:0-27305 GCA_051155755.1 Desulfobacterales bacterium | reverse complement strand
CTATTACGCTGGCGACAAGCGCTGTAAGGTTGTATATTTCCGTACACCTGAGCTGAAACGGATTCCCGGCCGCTGGAAAATTGCGCCTGAAATCAATTCGTCCCGAGAATCATTTCTTCATATAATCGAACTGGATCGGTCGCTTATGGCACAATTGTATGCGGCCTACGATCTTTACGTGGCGGCTGTTGAAGGCGATATCCCGTTTGACCGTGATGCGGTGCTGGTGTTTTTAAGGGAAAAATTGAAAGGATTTTGGGAACGCATTTTGGAGCCTGATCCTGAAAAGTGGGGCGACAACGAAAATTCAGAAGAATCAGTGCCGTTGCACGTCGAGCCCCAGCGAACTCTTGTCGAAAAAATTCGGAATATTGTAAAGGAAGAAAAATTTTTAAGCGTGAAAGATCTAATGGAAAAACTCTCCGATTCGGTATCCGAACAGGAGCTTCACGAAGCCAGGGGCTGTATTCCCGAGATTCAGGTTCACGCTGGACCGAATATGACGATTCTTCAGTGGCGTCCTCGTTGATGAACGGGACATAATCTCTTTGGTCATTGTAATTCTCACTTTTTCGGAAAAATAGGTTCAGTTGCAATGCAAAAGTCGGTTACCGTATCCGAATTAAAATTTGCCTGTCTGGATCCGGAATGGCGCAGAAAGTTCCTGGAAGGCAAAAAACCATCCACGCGCAATATAACCCCGCCTGGAGAGATTCCCCTTTATGGAGCCGTTTTTCACAGAATCATAGATTCATTCATTGGTTGGCTAACAAAATCCCGCAGCAAAAAAGTACAAGCCATAGATGACAGCCAGATATTGTGGCAGGAATTGCATGATCGTTTTGCAGCGAAAGAGCTGGAAGCGATTGCAGGCAAAGGGGCCCTGGAATCGTCCTATCATCTGGCCCTGGCCTTGAAGGCCTTTTGCAAGCGGGTTGTAGAAATACGAAATAATTTCAATCATTTCAAAAACTGGCAGGATTTATACCTTGCGAAAGAGTATTCGGTTAAAAATGTAAAATTTGAACTGGGCGGCAGTAAAATTTTCGTTTCCGGTCAACTGGATGCGGTAAGATTCCATCCGGATAAAGAGGTGGAGGTGGTTGATTACAAGCTGACTCACGGCAGGCAGATGAAACGGGATCTGCTCCAGTTGGCCATATATGCAAAACTTCTTGCACTGGCAAAGCCGGGTCTGCGGTTTCAGGGATCTTTGGAGTATTACGAACCGGAATTAAAAACGACAGAGGTATCTAAAGAGGACCTGGAGGCGCTTTTTGAGGATAAGGTGATGCCGATCCTACACGAGATTGCCGGTGTTAATCCGCCACAGCTTCAACCACTTGAGCGGGAATTGGTTGCGGCGCAAAAAGGTGAGGTCGAATTAGAGGACACTGAGGATCATTCCAGGGCGATCAAAAAATGTTTCGGCAGTTTCAAATTGGATGTCGAGGTGCTCAGCCGCAGGGAAGCCCCGCAACTGGTGCGGTATCGTGTGAAACCCGCACCAGGTGTTAAAGTGATTTCGTTGGCAAATCGGGCAGAGGATTTGCGCGTGGCCTTATCGTTGCTTCAAACCCCTGTGGTCGAACCATCCACCGGCAGTGTGGTGATCGATATCCCCAAGGACAAGCCCGACACGGTCTATTGGCAAGATGTAATCAAAGATCCGGTGTTTAAAAAAAACAAAAGCCCGGTGGCATTCCCGGTCGGTATGGGCGTCGACGGTCGTTTGATTCTATCGGATTTTGCCGATCCCAATATGTGCCATTGTCTGGTTGCCGGGGTTGCCGGCAGTGGTAAGAGCGAATTTTTAAAATCCATGGTGGCTACGCTCATCCAACGAAACCCACCCGATAGGGTATGCCTGACGATCATTGATCCAAAAATTCTGACCTTTGGTGGAGTTCCGGACGATCTGGCTCATTTGACCGGCCCTGTTTTGAATGAAATCGGTGATGCAATCCCCTGTCTCCAGCGTGCAGTCGCAGACATGGAGTCCAGATATCAGGCTCTGGCTGACGCCGGTCAGGAAAATTTGAGTGAACGATTTCAATCCGGACAAAAAGACATCCCATTTCACGTAGTGGTATTTGATGAATTTGCCGATCTGATCATGGCTGGAAAACAGGAAAAAAAGGAATTCGAACGATTGGTGGGTCGCTTGGCACAAATGGGCAGAGCTGCCGGTATCCATCTGACGCTCACCACCCAAAGACCGGACCGCACCGTAGTCACGGGTCTCATTAAAGCGAATCTGCCGTTAAAAATATGCATGCGAGTGACCAATTCCTCCAACTCAAGCATTGTTTTGGATCAAACCGGAGGTGAAAAGCTTCTTGGACGGGGCGACTTGTTGTGTGACCGCGGCAGGGGCCCCCAGCGCGCGCAGTCACCCTATGTGACCCAGGAGAAGTTTCGGGATATTTTGAAAAATGCGCTTCGTAAAATCAAATACGGAGATAAAGGTTAGAAATATCTTGCGACGGCTCTCATCCGGTTGCACTACAACGCTAAGAAAAAATCGATTGCTTTATCCATTGATGAAATCGCAAAAAGTCAAAAATCCGCTTCTATCGTCATTCCGGCGAAAGCCGGAATCCAGTTTTTTCAGTTACTTGTGGATGCCGGATCAAAGCCTGCCCCGGACTTGATCCGGGGTCCGGCATGACGAAATCCGGACTTTTTACGAGGCCGTCATCCATTGATTGCGGTGAATTCAAGTTACGCCGCACTTTACCGATACTCTGTGTATCCATCCTGCATCCGGAGGCTCACATGGATTCATCATCTTCGGTTTCTCGCCGAAAATCCCGCAAATTTCCGACTGCCGCGAGGCTGCTTTGCCTCTTTTTGGTGATCTTTCTGAGCGGCTGCGGCTACAACGAGATGCAGCAGCTGGAAGAGGGGGTTTTCAAAGAATGGGGCAACGTGGAATCCAGCCTGCAGCGGCGGGCCGATCTGATCCCGAACCTGGTGGAAACCGTCAAAGGTTATGCGGCGCACGAGCGTGAGACCCTGGAGGCGGTTGTCAATGCCCGGGCCAGAGCCACCGGCGTGACCCTGTCTCCGGAAAACCTGGGTGACGCGGCCGCCATGCAGCAGATGATCGCCGCCCAGGGCGAGCTGTCATCGGCCCTCTCACGGCTGCTGGTCGTGGTGGAGCGCTATCCGGACCTGAAGGCCAACCAGAATTTCATCAACCTGCAAAACCAGCTCGAATCCACCGAAAACCAGATCAACGTTGCCCGGCAGCGTTATAACCAGGCCGTGGAACGCTTTAATTTCGCCATTCGCAAGTTTCCCAATAACCTGACCAATAATTTCCTGCTGAACCTGGAACGCAAGGAATACTTTGCGGCCGACGAAGGCGCCCAGGCAGTGCCCAAGATCAAATTTTGAACACTTTGGCCAACAATCGCCTTACGCAGCTGGTGGTTTGCGTCGTGGTGCTGGCCGCCGCGGCCGCGGCCGCCGCTCTCGAAGTGCCGCGGCTGCAGGGGCGCGTCAACGACTATGCCGGTCTGCTGTCGCCGGCCACCGCGCAGCAGCTCGATGCAATTCTCGCCGACCTCGAACGGACCGATTCGACCCAGATCGTGGTTCTGGTCGTGCCTTCCCTGCAGGGTGACAGCCTGGAGCGTTTTTCCATGCAGGTGGCCGAAGACTGGAAAATCGGCCAACAGGGATTCGACAACGGCGCGGTATTGCTGATTGCCCGGGATGATCGCAAAATTCGCATCGAGGTCGGCTATGGCCTGGAATCCAGTCTCACCGATCTGACCGCCGGCCGCATCATTCGCAACATCATCGTGCCGCGCTTTCGGGAAGGTCAATTCGACCAGGGGGTGATCGATGGGGTGGGTGCGATGGTCGGAGTGGTGCGGGGTCAATACAGCCCGCCGCAGAAACCGCGACGCACCGGAAGCGGGGCGGATACTTTTGCACCGCTGCTGTTCTCGGCGGTGTTCTTTTTTTCCATGATCAACGTGCTGGGCCGTCTGCGGCGCGGACTCGGAGCGGCGGCCGGCGGCGTTCTGGCCCCGGTACTGGCAGCGATGTTTTTCAACCCGGGCCTGTGGGTTCTGTTGCTGCTGGTTCCCCTTGGTGCGCTGGCCGGATTCATTTTCGGAATGCTGGGCGGTCCGCTTTCCTTCGGGCACGCCGCCGGTACGCGCCGTCGACGCGGGGGCGGATTTCACTGGGGCGGCGGCAGCGGCGGGGGATTTTCGTCGGGCGGGTTCGGAGGATTTTCCGGCGGCGGCGGTGGCTTCGGCGGAGGCGGGGCCTCCGGCGGCTGGTGAAGTCGGACGCACTGCGTTGATGGTCGGGTGGTTTCAAACCGTTTTGCGGCCGGTACGGGAGACGGAAAACCAATGCAATCATTGCCTGAGCCGAAAACACACACGGGAAAAATGAATTTGCGATGAAAGACCTGGCAGCCACATTTCTTTCCGAAGAAGACCGTCGTCGGATTCTCGAGGCGGTCAAAGCGGCCGAAAAGAAGACCGCCGGCGAGATCGTGCCGATGGTGGTGTCGGCCAGCTATCACTACCCGATGGCCGCCGTGATCGGCGGCACGGCCTTCGCGCTGCCGGCGGTCGTTGTGCTGACCTACCTGCTCGGCAGCTGGTTTTGGATCGGCAGTCAGAACATGTGGTTGTTTTTGGGACTGTTTGCGGTGTTGTTTGCGGTTTTTCACACGGTCGTCAATCATGCGGCGGCCGTGAAACGGTGGTTTGTCTCCCAGCGGGAAATGGATGAGGAAGTCGAAGAGGCGGCCATCAAAAGTTTCTTCGGCGAAGGACTTCACCGGACCCGTGATGAAACCGGTGTTCTGTTGTTCATTTCCGTGTTCGAACGCAAGGTGTTTGTCCTGGCCGACCGCGGCATCGACGCCAGGGTCGAAAAAAGCCGGTGGGAGACCATCGTTCGGGGAATCGTTGACGGCATTCGCCGCAAACGACCGGCCGAGGCCATCTGTGAGGCCGTCCGGCAGGTGGGTGACCTGCTGCAGGCGCACTTTCCGATCAAAGCCGGCGACACCAACGAACTGAGCAACCTGATTGTAAAAGACGGATCGCCCGAATAAAAATTCCTTCCTCCCTGTTGAAACGCCTTTACGACCGCTGAAAAAGACCCACCTTTCATTTGAACTCATTTCCACCCAAACTGAGTGCAACTTAGGTTTCAACATTTGCCAACCGCCGGGAAGGACGACATGATGCAAGGCGAAACACTGGTGGAACTGCTGAGCGAACTGATTCAATTGGACATCGACGCCGTTGAAGCTTACCAGAAGGCCGTCGAGGGAATCGAAGACGACATCATGCGAAAACGGCTGGTAACGTTCGCCCGGGATCACCTGGATCACATTGACATGCTGTCGCAGGAGGTCGAAAGCGCCGGTGGACAGCCGCCTCAGCTGTCCAAGGATCTCAAGGGGCTGTTGATCAAGGGCTTTGCAGCCCTGCGCAGCACCGCCGGCACCCGCGGTGCGCTGAAAGCGCTGCAAACCGCCGAAGAGCTCACGGTAAAGGGATACGGCAACGCGGTCTCACAGGATGTGCCCGGGGTGGTGAAGGCATTGCTGCGAAAATTTTTTTCCGAAGAACGAAACCACCTGGATTACATCCGGAAAAACCTGGAAGCACTGCGCTGAAGCAGTTTTTGATTCCCCCATCGCTCTGAATTCCTTTCATGCAGGCAGCCAACACCGGCACCGTATTTGAGTCTTTGCGGCGCAACGGTTCCCCGGCAGAGTGCGTTGCGGTGTTTGGTTGCAAAAATTTTTTGTTTCTGCTAAAATTAGATTAATAACAACCGATGACTCGCCGGCACCGGTGCCGGCAATATAAAGACCGTACCCGCCGTTGTGAAACCGAAGAAGCTTGTCGGCGGAGTTCGGCATAAACCATCCATGGACACCAAACCAAATTCCAGGGTCAACCGAAAACGCGCCCGCCGGCCGGCGGGCGCGCGATCGCGTCTGGCGAAGCTGGGTCTGTTCGCCGCTGCCTCTGTGGGCATTGCGGCCGTCTGCATCGCCGCCTGCATGGCTTCACCCCAGGCGGCCGACATCAAAAATGCTTCCTTGAAAATATACGGCGCCGACGAGGCGGCCATGCACGTGGTGCTCGATCACGAAATCTTCGTGCCCCAGAATTATTCCCTTCTCGAAAAACTCGATGCGCTGGCCGCCGAACTTTCCCGCAGCCGCTTTAAGGGATTGCCCGTGGAAGTGATGGGCATCGAAAATCAAAAAGGCCGCAAGGTCGCACAGGTCAATCTGATCGAAGATCCCGCACTGCGCAGCGACACCGGCCGTCCCATCTCCTGGTCGGGGCTGTACTTCCAGGGTTCCGCCGGCGGTTCCATGACCACCGGAACGCTGCTTCGCACCTTTCTTCAGCAGGAATACCCCGGCAATTGGATCGACGGCGTCCGCTTTTATTACGAAAACCAGCCCATCGAAACGGCCGGCTTCGACCACCTCGAATTGTACAACATCCACTGGCGTTGACCTCTGCGGCCGAATCTGCAATAACCGAACCAGTTCTTTCTGTAATACAATTCAAATTGTTGGCTCAAATTTGGAAAGCGGGTTTTCATGAACGACGGAACGTTTACGAAAATCGAAATGTCCGATCAGCCTCTGCACGGTGCGCCGGCGCTGTTGATCTGCGGCTACCCGGTCGAAGAACACAAACTGCTGCCGGGCGCCCTGGAATCCTTGGGACTTGACGACCGGCCGGTGATCTTCGCCGTGTCTGCCGACCTTCAACAGACACTGAAAACACTGCTGCAATCCGAAAATCAGGCCGGCTTCGATCAGCCCTCGGAGATGCCCCGGGCCATGATCATGTCCGGTTTTACCCAGGCGGAGGTTCACAGGTTGATGACCTCCTACCGCCAGGGCGGCATGCCGCCGCAGCTATGGGCCACGCTGACGCCCACCTCGGAGAATTGGACCCTGGGGGCTTTGCTGGCGGAGCTGGCCGCCGAGTCGGAAGCCTTCCGACAGCGGCAGGCGCAGCCGCGCAAGGCTTCCGAAAAAGATGAAAACCAGGGCATCCCGGAAAGTTGACACGGGAAGCCCGCATACGGCATACGGCAATCACCCGTCCGGGCCGGCCATTGGAATGGAGCCTAATCCATGCCGCACTACCGCATTCATCCCATTGTAATGGGCACCAAGATTTTCGATCAGACCATGATGACCCATCAGCACGGCTACGGCCGGCAGTACACCATCCCCATATACTGCTGGTATCTGGAAGGACCGGATCAAACCATCCTGGTGGATACCGGGGAGATGAGCCCGATCCGTTCCGAAGACCGCCAGCGGGCCATCGGCGGGAAAATCTACACCTTCGAAGACGGCTTGGCGCGTTACGGATTGAAACCGGAAGACATCGACATCGTCATCCACACCCACCTGCACAACGATCACTGCGAAAACGACTACAAGTGCACCAATGCAGTGTTTTACACTCACGCCCATGAACTGGAGGATGTCCACAATCCGCATCCCCTCGATTTCCGCTACCTGGAAGACTACATCCTGGACGTGGAGGAAAACGGACAGATACAGACCGTGACGGAAGACCGCCGGATTGTGTCCGGCATCCGGGTTATGCACACACCCGCCCACACCCGCGGCGGACTGACCGTGGCGGTGGATACCGCCGAAGGCACCGCCATGATCACCGGCTTCTGCGTGATCGACGAAAATTTTGATCCGCCCAAGGAAATCCGGGCCATGGAAATGGAAGTCATCCCGCCGGGCACTCACGTCAACACCTACCAGGCCTACGACATCCTGGTGAAGGTCAAGTCCATGGCCGACGTGCTCATTCCCCTGCACGAGCCGCGCTTTGCAGCCATCGACAACATCGGATGACCGGAAAATGAATCCTGCAATGCATCAACTGATCGAAGCGCTGCGACAATTTGCCGCCGAGCGCGACTGGGACCGCTATCACTCCCCCAAGAACCTGGCCATGGCCCTGAGCGTGGAGGTCGCCGAACTGGTCGAACCCTTTCAGTGGCTGACCCAGAATCAGAGTCGTTGTCTGCCGCCTGAAAAACGACGGCTCGTGCGCGATGAAATCGGAGACGTTCTCATCTACCTCATCATGCTGGCCGACAAACTGGAGATCGATCCCCTGGAGGCCGCTTTTGACAAGCTCGGCAAAAACCGCCGGAGTTACCCGGCCGACCGCGTCCGGGGCAAGACGGTCAAGTACAGCGATTATTAGCGCAGGTGCTCGAAGGGAGAGCGGTGCGGAAACCGGTGATCGTAATACGGATCGTGGTAGTAGGGGTAATGAGGCCAGAGTACGGCCGATCGGACTGCGGATCGATTTGGCACTGCCGGGGGAGCGTACTTCCGGCAGTGAAAAAGGGGAGACCGCCCGACGGCTAAATCTGCCAGTCTCCGCCGTGTTCTTCCATCAGCGGTTTTACCTTGGCGATCACCAGGGTGGCATCGTCCTGGACCCTCGTTCCCAGGGCAAACTGTTTCAGGTCGGCGAACACGGCCTCCAGGATTCCGGTCGCATCCTTGCCGGCATTGGCGCGGATGGCCTCCCGAAACCGGCGTTTTCCATACAGACGGCCATTCCGGTCGGTGGCCTCTAAAATTCCATCCGTGCCGAGGGCGACGATCTGCCCGGAAGCAAGCCCGTCGCGGCGGAACTGGCGGTATGCGTAGTCCTCCTCCACGCCCAACGCCAGGCCTTCGCCCATTAATTCAACAAAACGATCGGCTGCCGGATCGTATAGCAGTGCCGGCGGGTGGCCGGCCCGTACCCAGTTCAGCTGCCGGTTGGCCAGGTCGAACTGCAGAAAGAACAGCGTCATGAAGCGGCCGCTGTCGTGTACGTCCAGGGCCAGGTGGCGATTCATTTCCGTCAGAATTTTCGAGATCTCGTCGCACTGGGCGGCCCGCATGCGCAAAAACGCCCGTGCGGTGGTCATCAGTAGGGCCGCATCGACACCGTGGCCGGTGACGTCACCCACCACGATGTTGAACCGGTCCAGCGAACATTCGCCTTCCCCGGGAAAATCGTAATAATCACCGCCGATTTCGTCGCAGTTGAGCACCCGGCCGGCCACGTCCAGGCCGTCCACACGCGGGCACTCGCACGGCAGCAGGCTTTTTTGCACTTCGGCCGCCAGGGCCAGCGAGCGTTTGGGCTGGGTCATGTCAAACACGAAAAGCATGTTGCCGATGACCCCGCCGCCGTCGTCGCGCAGGGTGTTGCCGTGGGCCAGCACCGGAATTTTCTTGCCGGATTTGGTGACCATGGCACCTTCGAATTCCCGGAGGCGGTCGCTGAACATGCCTTCTTCGCTGCTGTGGATCAGAAACTGGCGATAGTCCTCGTCGGCGAATTTCAGCGGCGTTCGCCCCAGGATCTCCTCCCGGCTGTAACCGACCATTTCACAGAAGGCCTGGTTGACGTCGGTGATGCGGTAGTTTCCATCCATCAGCAAAAAACCCTCGGCGGTGCTTTCGATAATGCGCCGGTACTTGACTTCGCTTTGGTGCACCCGGCGCTCGGCCCGGATGCGCTGCAGTTCGGCCGCGGCCCGGTTACCGAATATCCGGATGATGGCTTCGGCCCGAGGATCCCTGGGCATCGGCCGGGTGTCGAGCACCGCCAGGTTGCCCAGGATTTTGCCGTCGCTGCCCAGCAGGGGCACGCCCATGTAACTGGCGGCGCCGATGTCCCGGAAATAGGTCTCTTGCGGGAACAGGTGCAGGATGTTGTCAGGATAATGCACCAGTTCGGTGGAGGCGATAACCGCCTCGCAGGGGGTGCCCTCGATGTCGATCAGCTCGTTGCGCAGCAACTGGCCGTTGATCCAGAATGCCAGTGCGTGGAGCTGGTTGGTCTCCTCGAGATATTCGGTTACCCAGGCACTGTGGGTATTCAGTGCCTTCGACAGGTTCATCACCAGGGCTTCGACAAACTTCTCACCGGTGGCCGTGGCCGTGCCCTCTAAGATCAGGCGCAGCGCGGCGTTTTCGTCGACCACCCCCAGTGGATGCCGCGCCGGGTCTTCGGGCATATCGAGCGGTTTTTTGATCGTGGTATCCATAAGCGTTCATCGGCACGAAACGCGCGGGGCGGTTCGTGTCCGTTACCCGTTGGTTGGTTTGTATTCGATCGTCGGTGTGCGCATCGGCGGCGGCAGGAAGGAGCGTCGGCGGAACAGAAAAGTGAATGCATCGAAATGTTGGCCGGTTTCCGATGCCCACACGTTGCAAAGTGTGTACATCGGTGCGGATGTCAAGCCGAGACCGGGCAGGTTGGACACCGCCGTGCCGGCAATTTATTTTTCAAAGATTGTTTTTTTCGAACACGCGAAACAACACCACGGCCGCTGCTGCCAGTGCGATGATCACAATCCAGTGGCTGATACCGATCACCTGGGGGACGGTGATCCGGCCGAAGCTGCCGATGCCGATGATGTGGGCTTTCACGAACGGATAGGCGGTCGCGTACAGCCAGCCGCCGAACAGCATGCCCAGCACGCCCCACAGCCCATCGATACGGCCTTCACCGAAGGCGCCCACCGCGGTCCCCGGGCAGTAACCCAGCAGACCCCAGCCGATACCGAACAGCCCGCCGCCGACCAGCTGGGCCCCGAGGGCGGCGTTTCTGATGCGAAGCTCCACCAGTCCCAGGTCCCGCAGCAGGTAAATGCCGATGGAGGCCACCACGATGGCGCTCAGCATGAACTTGACAATGGTCATGTCGAGGATGCGTAGGGCTCCGACCTGTTTGTCGTAGCGCAGGACGTGGGCCCGCTGCAGCAGAAATCCAAAAATGACGCCGGTTACGATTCCGTAGACTAAGCCCATCACTGTTTCCTTTGCAGGCCGTAGATCAGGTTGGCGGCGATCAGGCCGCCGGCGAAAAATGCAAACAATGCCAGAAAGCCGCTGACCGAAAGCTGAGCCAGACCGCTCAGTCCTTGCCCGCTGGGTCAGCCGTCGGCCATCCGGGCGCCGAACAGGGCGACGGTACCGCCGATAAAGGCCACCACCGCCCGTTTCGGTGCACTGGGGCCGAAGCGGGCGCGCCACATGTCGGGCACTGCCTGGATTTTGAAGTCACCGGACAGCATCGCGGCCGAGAACGAACCGATCAGAATGCCGAGAAGAAACATCAACTGCCAGTTGGGCAGCGATGCCGGACCGTACTTGCCGTTGCCGGTGGTGAAATACTCGAAAGTCGAGATGTCGATGCCGAAGGCCTGCCCGATCACCGACGCGCCGCGGGCGAAACTGGTCGAAGCGCCCAAGAATTGCCCGGCGATCAGCACCGACAAGACCAGCACCACGCCCGTCAGGCCCCCTGCCAGGTACGGGTTCCAGGGTTTTTTGAACATCGTTCCTCCGTAATTCGATTTGCACATTCGCTGGGTGAATGGATCCGGGCGGAGGACCTCCGCCAGAAGAGGGCAAAGAAGCTAAATTATATTCCATATGCTCATAATGTCAACGCCAAAGCGGTGTCGATACGCGATGCCGATGGAAGTGGCGGTGTGGTTGCAAGAGGATCGCAGAGTGCCGTTTTCGAGGGCAGGTGGATTTCAGACCGGTTTTATTTATAAATAATAATATTTGATAGTTATATGTTTTTCCAAAAAATATTAAAAGCATTTGACATAATATATTAAGTTGGATTAATAAATTCGAAAGGGCAGCCTGCAGCCCCCATTTCAAACCCGTTACCCGTGAATCTGACACCATGAACCAAAAAACCCGGGCGATGGCCGACCACGTGCTCGAACGGATGAAGGCCAGCAAGCGGCCCCGCAATCAGATCGCCACCATCTCCGGGCTGACCAACACCTACATCCGCGACCTGGAACGGGGCCATATTGCCAACGTGCCCCGGGAAAAGCTGATCGCCTTCGCCACGGCGCTCAATCTGGATCTGAACGAAATCGACACCATGTTGGCGGTGTTCGACCGCACCGGGCTGACCGTCGGCGACATCGACACCTTCATCGATACCGCCCGTCGGGGAGATATCTCCGGTGCTCTGCTGCCGGTGCGCGACATGTTCGCCTACGAGTTGATCGTGCTGTCGGCCGAGATGATTCCCGGCAGTCAGATTATCGTCAGCGACCGACCCACCATCTGTCTGCTGGCCCACGGACACCGCTCGCACACCGACCGGAGCCTGCTGACGGTGCACCCCATTTACGGCGAGCTCATCGAGGCCATCGGCAACGAGCGCCGCGAGAATTTCTATCGGCTGCTGGCCCGTCACCCGGTGGAGCTCTACATCTGCAAGCAGTGCCTGGAAGACTACCTGGTCACGGGCAGTGACCGCCGGGAGCGGCAGTGGCGCGCCCGCCACGTGGCTGCGCTGGCCATGACTCTGGAGGCCTACCCCAACCTGCGCCTGTTTTTGACGCGGATGTGCACCAATTTCAACTTTACCCTGAAGCTTCCCGCCCAGGAAAAGGCTTCCGAGAAAATCTTTTTTTCCGCCCGGGCACCGCACGACTTGCAGCGCGACGAGCAGGGGCGTCTGACGGGCTTTGCCACCGAAAACCCCACCGTGATTCAGAATTTCAAAGACGAACTCCAGGCCGTCCGCTCGGCGGTAATCGAAGAATACCATGATGCCGACCACCTGATGGACTATCTGCGGAATATGCCGGGAAGTGCGGCCGCAACCGCCAACGGGGGTTCAATTGCAAACGCATGATATCGAAGCGGCGGTGGCGCGGATGGAGCCCGAAGCCCTGGAAGTGCTGCAGCGCCTGGTCGACACCAACAGCTTTTCAGCCAACACCGAGGGCATCCGGCAAACCGGCGAACACATCGCTGCAGTCGGCCGGCACCACGGCATCGACTTTCGACAGATCCCTGTTTCCGGGCCCCCGGATGCACGCTTTCACCTGTTCTACGACGGCCGCCCGCCGGAAGACACCCGCCCCTTTTATGTTCTGCTGGGTCATTTCGACACCGTGCACGATCCCCAGAGCGGCTTTCGCCGCTTTCGGCGTGAAGGCCAACGCTGGTTCGGACCCGGCGTGCTGGACATGAAGGCCGGATTGCTCACCGCGCTGTATGCCGTGGTGGTGGTCCGGGAGGTGACGGGGCAAACTCGGCTGCCGGTGAAACTGCTGTTCAACTGCGACGAGGAAACCGGCTCTCGAGATTCCGCCGCGCTGATCGAGCAGGAAACGGCCGGCGCGGCTGGTGCCTTCGTATTCGAGGGTCGTCGCGACAGCGACCCGGCCCTGGTGACGGCCCGCAAAGGCATTCAGATGGGCTCGATGCTGGTGCACGGACGGGCTGCCCATGCCGGCGAAGCGCCGGAAAAAGGCGCCAGCGCCATTGTCGCGGCGGCCGAAAAGATCGTTCAGCTGCACCGGCTCAACGACCCGGACACCGGCACCGTGGTCACTGTGGGCACCGTAACCGGCGGATCGGTGGCCAACCAGATTCCGGATTTTTGCCGGGCGCAGATCGACGTGCGCTTCACCACTGCGGCCGAGGGCGAGCGGGTGGCGGGGCAGATCGCCGCAATCATGGCCGAAACCAGCCTGGCCGGCACCCGCATCGAATACGAACTGGTCACCGTACGGCCGCCCTTTGTGCAAACCGAAGCCGGACGGCGCCTGCTGGTTGCCTACCAACAGGCCGCCGCGCGATTCGGACTGGCGATTTCCGAGCGATCGGCCGGCGGCGGGTCGGACGCCAATCTGACCGCGGCCTTGGGCGTACCGACCCTCGACGGCCTGGGCCCTGAAGGCGACGGGCCCCACACCGACGCCGAGTACATCGTCGCCCGGTCGTTTACCGACAGCATCAAGGCCTTTGCGCTGTTTCTGGCCGATCGGATCGAATCGGAGGCGCAGGGAGTCAAATAAACGGTTATCCATTGGAATCCCGGCAATTCGGGGCATGTCCAAGCGACGGGAACAGCGGGCCGGAAAGGCTCGACGGACGACCATAGCCATTATAGGGCAAAATCTGTAACCCGAAAGGAGACAACGATGAAAAAACTGCTTTGCCTTGCAGCCGCTATCGCCATGTTCGTTCCGGCGGCGGCGGCTGCCGTCACCCTCAACGTCGGTGCCGCCTCCGGCGTCAACTCCCTGGACCCCCACTTTCACAACGAGACTCCCACCAACTCGGCCAACTACAACATATTCGACGGTCTGGTGAACTTCGACAACGAACTCAACCCTTTTCCGGTGCTGGCCGAATCCTGGCGGGTGGTCAATGACACCACCTGGGAATTCAATCTGCGCCGGGGCGTCAAGTTTCACAACGGCAACGAATTTACCGCTGACGACGTGGTCTGGTCCTTTGTCCGGGCCCGCACCGGTGAAAAGTCCGGCTTCAAGGCCGCCATGAGCGCGATTAAAACCATCGGCAAGGTCGACGACTACACCGTGCGGGTGATCACCAACAAGCCCTATCCGGTGCTGCTGCGCAAGCTCAGCTATCTGCGCATCATGGACAAGGAATATTCCTCGCAGCTGTCCGACGAGCAGCTCGGTCTCAAGCCGGTGGGCACCGGACCCTACATGCTCGAGCGCTGGGTGCGCGGTCAGAGCCTGACCCTGGTGGCCAACCCCGATTATTTCCGCGGCCGGCCTAAGATCGACAAGGTGGTTATCCGGCCACTGAGCAACGATTCGGCCCGGGTGGCGGCCATACTGTCCAACGCGGTGCACATCATCAACCGCGTGCCGGTGCGCGACGTCGAGCGCATCAAGCGCCAGCAGGGCATCCGCTTCCACATGCGTCCCGGCCTGCGGCTGATCTACCTGCAGTTTGATCACGAGCGTGCCGACAGCCCCTACATCAGCGGGGTCGACAAGAATCCCTTTCAGGATGTTCGCGTGCGCAAGGCCTTCTACTACGGCATCAACCAGGACGACATCGTCAAGTACGTCATGGGCGGATTTGCCAGGGCCGCCGGCCAGTACTATCCGTCTGCGGTCAACGGTCACGATCCCTCGGTGCAGCGGCCGGCCTACGATCCGGAAAGAGCCAGGGCCCTGCTGAAGGAAGCCGGCTACGGCGACGGCTTCACGGTGGTGCTCGACTCGCCCAACGACCGCTACATCAACGACGAGAAAATCGCCCAGGCCGTGGCCTCCTCCCTGGCCAAGATCGGCATCACCGTCGAGGTCAACGCCATTCCCAAGGCCTCTTTTTTTCCAAAGGCCAACGACACCGACTCGTCGTTCAACCTGATCGGCTGGGCCTGCAACGACGGCGACGGCTCTTCGTTTCTGGACGGCTGCGTGCACACCTACGACCAGGAAGCCGGCTACGGCCGTTACAACGGCGGCCGCTACTCCAATCCCAAGGTGGATGCTCTGATCGAAGAGTCCGCCGGCATTCTGGATACCTCCAAGCGCCGGCAGGTGCTCCAGGAGGTGCTGCGCATCGCCCTGCTCGAAGACCAGAACATCATTCCGCTGCATTTCCAGGTGGATCTGTATGCCAACAGCGAAAAGCTCAACTTCGAGCCGCGGGCCGACACGTACCTGTATTTCTACGATATGAGCTTCTAGTCGGATCCGGGCGTGCAAGCAACCGCTGGATCTCGCGATAGCAAATTGTAACCTGCAACCGCCGGGCACTCCCGGGTGCCCGGCCCAACCCCAAAAGGAGCCCGCCGACCGTCATGCTGGTGCACCTGGCCAATCGCCTGATGCATGCTCTGATCGTGATTCTGGCCGTCAGCCTGTGCGTGTTTTTCGTCATGTACAAGGCCGGCGACCCGGTCGAGCTGCTGCTGCCCCCGGACGCCACCCAGCAGCAGGTCGAAGACCTGCGCCGGCACCTGGGCCTGGACCAGCCTTTCTGGGTCCAGTACAGCCGGTTTCTGAAAAACGCCCTGCAGGGCGATGTGGGCAAGTCCTTCATTTACGGACAGTCGGCCCTGACGGTGGTCATGGAGCGGCTGCCCGCCACCCTGGAGCTGGCCACAGCGGCCATGATTCTGGCCGTGTTTTTGGGGATCCCGTTGGGGGTGGTGGCCTCCATGAACCCCCAATCGCCCGTCAGCAAATCGATCATGTTCTTTTCCCTGGCCGGCATCTCGGTGCCGACCTTCTGGACCGGCATGGTGCTGGTGCTGGTTTTTGCCGTGACCTGGAACGTGCTGCCGTCTTCGGGCCGCGCCGACGTGGGCACCTTTGCCTCCTTTGTGACCGTCGACGGCCTGCGGCACCTGCTGCTGCCGGCCGTCACCTTGTGCCTGTTTCAGCTGGCCCTGATTCTGCGGCTGACCAAAAGCGGCATGATGGAGGTGCTGCTGCAGGACTACATCAAGCTGGCCCGCGCCAAGGGCCTGCCCGAACGCGTGGTGGTCCTGCTGCACGCGCTCAAAAACACCCTGATTCCGGTGGTGACCATCATCGGCATCCAGTTCGGCGAACTGATCGCCTTTACCATCGTCACTGAGACCATCTTCGCCTGGCCCGGCACCGGCAAACTGATCATCGACTCCATCCAGAACCTGGACCGGCCGGTGGTGGTGGCCTACCTGATGGTGGTGGCCGTGATTTTTGTGCTCATCAACTTGTTTGTCGATGTGATCTATACCTTTATCGATCCGAGGGTGCGCGCGCGATGAGATGGCACCAGAACGAAACCGTGCAGGAGTTTCTGGAAGACAAGGTGGCCGTATCCGGCGCGTTGGTGCTGGTGGTGCTCATGTGCATGGCCGCCGTGCCCGGGCTGGTCACCCCCCAGAACCCGTACGACCTGGCGGTGCTCGAACTGGCCAACTCCTTCCGGCCCCCCGACGCCGAGTTCTGGCTGGGCACCGACGATCAGGGACGCGACATTTTTTCGGCCATCATCTACGGGCTGCGCATCTCGCTTTTCGTGGGGCTGGCTTCAACGGTGATCTCTTCGATCATCGGCCTGGCCATCGGCCTGGTGGCCGGCTACTCCGGCGGCCTGCTGGAAAAGGCCATTATGCGGCTGGCCGACATTCAGCTCTCGCTGCCGGTTTTTCTGGTGGCCCTGGTGATCATGGCCATCTGGGGCCAGGGGGTGGTCAAGATCATCATCGCCATCGCGGTGGTCAACTGGGTGTACTATGCCCGCACGGTGCGGGGCATGGTGCTGGCCGAAAAGGAAAAAGACTACGTGCAGGCGGCGGTGGCCGGCGGCAGCCATCCGCTGATGATCATGTTCTCCGAGATCGCGCCCAACATCATGGCACCGGTGATCGTCATCGCCACGGTGCGCATCGCCAACGCCATTTTGCTGGAGGCCACCTTGAGCTTCCTGGGCTTAGGGGTGCCCATCACGCGCCCGTCGCTGGGCCTGCTGATCGCCAACGGCTACGAGGTGCTGTTTTCGGGCTACTGGTGGATGTCGGTGTTTCCGGGCGTGGCCCTGATGATCGTGGTGCTGGCCATCAACCTGATGGGCGACCGGCTGCGCGACGTGCTCAATCCGAGGTTGAAACGGTAATGGCGGACACGGTACTGGAAGTCGAAAACCTGAGTACCTGGTTTCACACCCGCAAGGGCATCGTGAAGGCCGTCGACGGGGTGTCCTTTGCCATCGACAAGGGCCGCATCTTCGGCATCGTGGGCGAGTCGGGTGCCGGCAAATCCATCACCGGCTTTTCGATCATCAACCTGATCGACCCGCCCGGGAGCATCGAGTCCGGGACCATCCGCCTGGCCGGTCAAGACATCCTGGCCTTAAGCCGGGATCAGCTGCGCCGGCTGCGGGGCGATCAGGTCTCCATGATCTTCCAGGACCCGCAGACTTCGCTCAACCCGGTGCTGTCCATTCGCCGCCAGATGTTCGAAACCCTGACCTATCACAACCCGGGCTTAAGCACGCGCAGATTGACCGAACGCTGCCTACAGTCCCTCGACGAGGTCGGTCTGCCGGCACCGCGCGAACGCCTCGGCGCCTACCCGCACCAGCTCTCCGGCGGGATGAAACAGCGCATCGTCATCGCCATGGCGCTGCTCAACAATCCCAACCTGCTGATCGCCGACGAGCCCACCACGGCGCTGGATGTCACCATTCAGGCCCAGATCCTGCTGTTGATGAAGCGGCTGTGCCGCGAGTACGGCTCGGCCCTGATCTTGATCACCCACGACATCGGGGTGGTTTCGCAGATGTGCGACGAGGTGGCGGTGATGTATGCCGGCAAAATCGTCGAGCGCGGCACCCGCGACCAGGTGCTCTACGATCCGCTGCATCCTTACACCAAGGGGCTGATCCGCTGTCTGCCCCGGATGAACCAGACCCGGCCGCGCCTGGAGCAGATCAAGGGGGTGATGCCCAGCCTGCTCAAGCTGCCCGAGGGCTGTTATTTCCGCGACCGCTGCCCGGAGGCCGGCCAGGACTGCCGCGTGTATCCGCCGGAGCGGGAGGTGGAAGGACGACGGGTGACATGTCATCGAGTCCAATGAAAATGCTGGCTGTCGAAAAACTGACCAAGCGCTTCGAGATCAAGGTCTCGCCGTTTAAGAAGGCCCACGTGCATGCGCTCACTGAAGTGGACCTGGCTGTTTTCAAGGGTAAGACCCTGTCGCTGGTGGGCGAAAGCGGCTGCGGCAAGACGACCCTGGGCAAGGTGGTGCTGGGGTTGTATTCGCCCGACGACGGCCGCATCCTGTTCCAGGACCGCGACATCGGCCACCTGGGCCCGCGTCAACGTCGCAGTGTGCAAAAGGACATCACCATGGTTTTCCAGGACCCTTATGCTTCGCTGAACCCGCGCAAGAAGGTCTACGAGATCCTGGAGCGCCCCCTGAAAAATTTCACCCGCCTCGATCCGGCCGAGCGCCGGGCAGCCATCCTGCAGACCTGCGAGCACGTCGGTGTCGACGAATCTTACCTGCAGCGCTATCCGCACCAGTTTTCCGGCGGCCAGCGCCAGCGCATCGCCATCGCCCGGGCCATCATCTTAAACCCGGCCCTGGTGATCGCCGACGAGCCCATCTCGGCCCTGGACGTTTCCATCCAGGCCCAGATTCTGAACCTGATGATGGACCTGCAGCAGGAGCTGGAGCTCACCTACCTGTTCATCACCCACGACATCAGCGTGGTCAAGCACCTCAGCGACCACGTGGCGGTGATGTACCTGGGACAAATCGTGGAGTGGGCCGACAAATCCGCGCTCTTCGCCGATCCCAAGCACCCGTACACGCGCTTGCTGTTTTCCGCCATCCCCGACATCGACAAACCCGTGCTAACCGACGAGGGCCAGATCAAGGGCGAAATTCCCAACCCCACTCGGCTGCCGCAGGGGTGTTTTTTCAACCCGCGCTGCCCGCTGCAGACCGAGATCTGCCTGCAGCGCCGTCCCGAGCTGACCGACCTCGGCGGCGGTCACCTGGTGCGCTGCTACCATGTCGAATAGATTGCGATTCCAATGACCGAGACATCCTTTCAACGTTTCCTGGAACTTGCCGGCACCGCCCGGGATCCCATCCAGCCCGCACGATTTGCGGCGCTGGTGGAAGAATTCGGTATCATCGGCGGCACCGCCGACGGCGGGGTCACCCGACTGGCCTTCAGCGACGAAGATGTCATTGCCCGTGAAAAGGCCCTGGCCATCATGCAGGCCGAACTGGGTCTGAGCGTTCGCATCGACGCCTGGGGCAACATCTTCGGCCGCCGGCCGGGCCGCCGGCCGGAACTGCCGGTGCTGCTGACCGGCTCGCACCTGGACAGTGTGCCCAACGGCGGGCGCTTCGACGGCCCGGCCGGGGTGTTCTGCGGCCTGGAAGCCATCCGCGCTCTGAGCCTGCTGGACATTCAAACCGACCACGGCCTGGAGGTGGCCGTCTTTACAGCCGAAGAGCCCAATGCCTTCGGCCTTTCCACCATCGGCAGCCAGGGCATCACCGGTGGGCTGAGCCGCAACGACCTGGTGGGACGAAAGGACGAACACGGCACCCGCCTGGCCGACGCACTGCGCCGCATCGGTGGCGACCCGGACCATCTCGAATCCGCCCGGCTGAAACCCGGCCGGGTCGAGGCCTTCCTGGAGATCCACATCGAACAGATGACCCACCTGGAAAGTGCCGGCAAGGACATCGGGATCGTCGAGGGCATCACGGGCATTCACCGGCTGGGCATCGAGATCACCGGCCGGGCCGACCACGCCGGTACCACGCCCATGGACCGCCGCCGGGACGCCCTGGCCGCTGCGGCCGAGGTGATCACCGCCGTGCGGCGCCTGGCCGCGGCCGCCGGCGACCGGGCCGTGGCCACCGTCGGCCGTATCCACGTCGAGCCCAACGCGGTCAACGTGGTGCCCGCCTGCGTCGAACTGGACGTGGAGGTGCGCTCTTACCATCCGGAGGAGACCCAGGTCATCGTCGCCGGCCTGAAACGCAAATGCGCCGGCATCGAGTCAGCGGCCCATGTGAAGATCGACATTGAAGATCCGACCTACTACATCGAGCCGCTTCGTTTTTCCGACCGGCTCTGTCAAACCGTCACCGAAGCCTGCCGCCGGCTGGATTACCCCGCGATGCCTTCGGTCAGCATGGCCGGCCACGACGCCTACCACCTGGCCAGGGTCGCCGACACCGCCATGATCTTCGTGCCCTGCAGGGAAGGCGTCAGCCACCATCCGGCCGAGTGGACCGACCCGGAAGCCCTGGCCAAAGCCGCCCGCGTGCTGGCCCTCACCTGGCTGCTTCTGGACCGGACCGGATCTTAGCTTCTCATTGGAATGAATTGATTTTTATACGGTCGAGGACTTTTTCTATTTGGTATAGGCAGGGGATAGATCTTTGATCATGGGGTAGTGTTTTGTATTCAGGGTCTTTAATTCGGCGTTTTCCGCTTCAGCGGTGGCATAAAGGATTGCGTCTGCAAGGCCCACACCATGGGATTTGCCGTAATCTCTTTTGCAAAGTCCGCCGGCTTTTGCGATCTCGGCGCTGACAGAAACGACGCGGAATATGGAAACAAAGCGATCCAGCGCCACCTGTTCTTCATCGCCTTTGACACCGGCATATAACTCCGCGACGACAATCGACGACAAGATGATTCTATCGGCGTGTTCGTTGACGAAAGCCACCGCTTTGCCGTGTCCCCGTAAAAAATCGGCCAGCACATCAGTGTCAACGAGGACTGAGCGATGCATGATTAATTTCGATCCCATTCGGCACGTGTGGCTGAGAAATCGGGCAGATCCGAGCGGTCCTTCCAGAGTCCGGCAGCTTTCTGCAGCACTTCTTTTCTTCGGCTGTGGCTTCTTTGCTCGATAAAGCCATCGACGGCTTCGCGAATAAGTTCACTTTGTTTTTTCCCAGAAATTTTCGCGATTGCAGCCAGTTCATCGCGCTGCTGTTTTGTCAGGTATATTTGCGTTCGTACCATAGCGGCCTCCATACAATGTATACATCAGCATTATACATCTGTACGGCATTCTGTCAAGGTTTGCACGATATCAGCACAGGGTCAAACCTTGATCTGTGATTTAACGTGAGAATCACCATTTTCTTGCTGGGTGGGAAGGTTCAGATGAGGTCGCGGTGCGGACTGCACGCCGCTGCAGACCCCCTCACTGTTGCCGATGCCATCCGGACCAGCCGGAAACCCAGTCGGCTGCTGCGGCGGTCCGGCGAACCGAGGCTGCGCGAAGCACACCGGCAATACCAGTCCTCGCTGCCCCAGTCACCGCCCCGCAGGGACTTTGCCAACCCGGACGAAGGGCCCGGGGGATCGGTCGATGGGCTTTGGGAATAGTAATTTCGGTCAAACCAGTCCCGGCACCACTCATGGACGTTGCCGTGCATGTCATGCAGTCCCCAGGCATTGGGCTCTAATTGACCGACGGAATGGGTTTGATCGCCGGCGTTCTTGCGGTACCAGGCGTATTGGCTCAAGCGGCTCGTGTCGTGGCCGAAGGTGTAGGCGCTGTCCGAGCCGGCCCGGGCCGCATACTCCCATTCGGCTTCGGTGGGCAGGCGATAGGCATCGGTGGCTTCTTTTGTGTTGAGCTTTTCGATAAATACCTGCACATCATGCCAGGACACGCCCTCCACCGGTCGGTGGCCGCCCGCAAATTCGCTGGGGTTGTCGGCCATCAGCGCAGACCACTGCGCTTGGGCCACCGGAACCTTCCCCATAAAGAATCCGTGTTTGAAGGTCACCGGGTGTTGCGGGGTTTCGTGGTCTTCGGCCTGTTCAAGTTTTTTGTCGCTGCCCATTGTAAACGAACCGGGCGCAATCCAGACCAATTCAATTCCAATGGAGTTGATCGTGGTGTTCGCCATTCTACCTGGCTGCTCCGCGAAGATCTTTGTAAAATGAACAATCCACTTCCAGAGGTAAACAGTTTTGGTGTGCAGATCGGATCCTGCAACCGATATTGCAATGGAAAGAATCCGAAGATGGTATCAACCGATCATATCGGCTTGAACGAAAACTTCTGTCCGCCGATGGAGACTTCGACCATAAGGCCGCCTTTGCTGTGAATGAACACGGCCATTCCATCGTAATACTGGGCTTCTGCCTGGACGCCGGTCTTGGGCCCGGCCGTGGCGCCGGCCGTGACGCCGGTGGTTCCGCCCTGGGCTTCGGCGGCGGCGGTGATCACCGTCGCCTGGGCGGTGGTGTCGAACTCGAAATTGCCGCTGGTAAATTTGTCATAGGCGGCCTTGTTCTGGAAGAAAATGATTTGGCTGAATGCCTTTCCGCCGAATTGGAAACCGATCGAACCCTCGATCACCGATGTTTTTCCGGTGACCTTGCCGCCGCGGTAGACCTGGCCCTTGCCGTAGGACCCCCCGACCACCCAGCCGCCTTTGCCGACCGTCGGAAAGACGGCATAACCGTAGGCGTCATTGAAGAATTTCTGCACGGCCGGTGAATCCTTGAAGACGTTGATGGTTTTTGAATAATCTTCCACCTCGGCGGCAACCGCCGTCGACGCAGCAATCAACATCAACCCTGCAATCAGAATCAAAGATGTTTTCTTCATTTCTCCCTCCGTTGGATAATTTTGCGAACCCTGGTATTCTTAATGCCGACCCGGCATCATGTCAATTTTCGTATTGGCATCGCAAGTGTTAACAAGCGCCGATTCACATGAACAACCGGTTTGCATCAACCCAGCAGCGGTGTAGTATCTGTAAACCCAGTCGCTGCCGTCAGCAGGGGCACAAAAATTTTTGACGTCGCGCCGGGTTCTATGTATAGATTCAACGCCAAATGGACATTTTTTTGCCGAAATGGAGACCGAACATGCAAAAAATGGCCCTGGTTACCCTGATTATGGTAGTATTTTCGGTGCTGTTGGCTTGCGCGGCACCCCAACCGCCGCCGGCATCCACCACCGAGCCACTCCAAGATGCCGGCACGGTGGCACCTGAGTCCGACCCGACGCTGAAAGAGACCGGGCCGGGACCGCTGCCGGAAAACTATGCCGAGATGATTGTCGAATACCTGCAGAATAACCTGATCGACCCGGACAGCATCCGGGATCTGGAAATCGGAGAGCCCGAAATTAAGGTCTCCGAGCAGGGCAAATCGGGAAATTCGGAAAATGAACCGGGCACCAGGGTCTGGCAGGTGCCGGTCTGGTTCGACGCCAAGAGCCAATCTGGAAAATACACCGGCCGGCAGCTCAGCCACGCGGTATTCAAGGACGGAGAGATTATCACCTTTTACTAAATGAAAAGCTTGCAGATTCAACCGCAGGATTCATCGTGACCAAACTTCCAATTTGTTACCGTGTGCCATTTTGAGGCGGGTTCCTTCTATTCGGTATTGATAATCCGCAAAAGAGCCGTCTTTCCACAGCATAAAAAGGTGTTTTCCATCTGCATTCCACCGGCCGGTATCACTGGAGCCGCTTTTATCCTCAAGCCATACGCCTCCGGCACCGACCAGTGTGTGTGAGCGGTCCTCTCTATACCATGTTCCATCCGGATTGAACTGAAGGCTGCTGCTGTTCTCAGATACTGCCTGGGCCCTGGAATAATCGGTTTCCCAAACCGATTGGTTCGTTATCGAACGTGTATCCAGAAGTCGCCAGACACCAAGCAGACGCGAATCTTTTTGACCTTCGCCGACATCAAATGAAGAGAAGATACGCATTATGTCTTGCGACCTTCGATCGAGGCGATCTCCGATGCCAACTCCGGCCATGATCAATCCCCATCCTTTAACGATCGTTGCATAGGCTGAAGCCTTGACCGGGCCGTAATCGGATTGTGCGCGATAATCCAAACGGATTCCATTATTTCTGCCCTGACCTGTCACAACGGAGTGCGTGTTTCCAACGCGTTCAAAAAAAACACCCAGTTCCAAACCAAGGGCACCCATCTGTTCATCGAGATACTGGATCACCAGCGGGTGGTTGGCTTGCCGGATGTCGTATTCCCTGACACTCTCTGAGGTCAGAAAATAAGATTCGTAATTTTTACCTTGACCGGCGCCTGGAGGGACCATCTGCAGAATTCCTTCCAACATTTTAATTTGCCAACCCTCCGGGCACCACACGGATATACCAGTCGGGTGTCGGAGGATTTGACCTTTTTCACCCTTACCCAAAGCGGGGCCTTCTTTCCGGGTGTTTTGCGGTTTAGAGGCTTTTAACAGTTCTTTTTTCTTGTTGGCGTATTCATCTTCACTTAACAAGCCGGCTTTATAGGCTTTCTCCAGCAGTTCCATTCTGCCGCCCGAATCGCCGGCGTCGCTGAGAGATACAGATATGGATAATAGAATAACGACCAACGTAAAAATTTTGGATAGGGCATTACAAAAAGCATTCATGGCATACACCTCCCACCAAAAGATGTACTAAAAAACGGATTCAAATAATGCATTGCCTTTGTAATTCAAGAAAACGAAGGAATCGCCACCGCACAGCAGACGGCATCCACGATGCTGCCGAACGCGGCCAGCAGGTTGTCGCCCGGCGAATCGACCAGGCGCCCGTGAAAGGATTGGATTTTTACGGCGATTAAATTGCGGTATGATTTCAGGGTGCTGACGGTGGCCGACTCGTCCTCCCCCATCAGACGGCTGTAGCCGGCTACATCGGCGCTTAAGATCGCAGTCAGCTTGCGTTTGTAGTTTTCGTCGGCCATCGTGCCTCCGAAACCCAAAACGGTCTTATTGGGACTGGAAAACAAAGGAGAGGTGGAAATCGATGAGAAGGCGCAGAACAGAGCGCGGATTCGGCTGTAGATGTTACCTGGACTCAAAAATCATTAGCGCCAAATGTTTTCGGATGTCAAGGATTTATTTACAACCCGGTCCGACAAAAAGGCCAAGCCATGATTCGTGATTAACCATTGAGTTCAAAGTTGATATGAGTAACGGAAAAAGACCTGACGAAAAGGCTTATCCATATAAATTACCAATCAAGGGTTGAGCCCATCAGGCTTGAAGCTGCTGGGCTCCAGCGGGAAAGACATCGGTCATGCGCTTTAAAAGCCGGGAAAAACTGGATTGCGACGTGCTGGTCATCGGCGGGGGCGGCGCCGGGCTGAGAGCCGCCATTGCCGCCGGATTAAAAAATGCCGCTGTTCTGCTGGTCTCTAAAACCAAAGCCGGGGCAAATTCGAACACCTATATTTCCAAGGCCGTGATTGCTTCCACCGGATGGGGATCCGAAGATGATAATCGCTGCGTTCATATTGAAGACACGGTTGTTGGCGGTCGTTTCCTCAACGATCAGGCGATGGTTGCCGGCATGGCCGAGCAGGTACGGGCAGAAGTGGCTTTTCTGAAAAAGTGCGGTGTTCGTTTTGAACTGCATGGGGGTAAGCCGAAAGTGATCAAAACGCCCGGTCATCGATATCCGCGGCATGTTTACGGACGAAACTGGCGCGGCAGCGATCTCGTTGTTCCGCTCAAGCGTTTTGCCGAGCAGGCCGGCGTTCGTTTTGCCGAACACGTCTTTGTGAGTCGACTGATCGCTGACGGAAAACGCATCGGCGGAGCTGCGGGCATTGCCCCCGACGGCCGCTTTTACGAGATGCGCGCAAAAGTGGTGGTGCTGGCCACCGGTGGATATGCGCAGATCTACTTAAACACCAACAATGTGCCGGGCATTACCGGCGACGGGCAGGCATTGGCCTATGATATCGGAATCCCCCTGAAAGACATGGAATTTGTCCAGTTTTATCCGACGGCGACCGGCAAACGCGGCAATCGCCTGATTCTGTACGAGCGGTTGCTTGCACAGCCGGACGTGGTGCTGCGCAACGGCAGCGGACAAGATATTCTAAAGCACTGCGGCATCGACGACCCCACCAAGGTGACAAGGGACCGGTTTGCACAGATCATCTACAGAGAGATGAACAGGAAAGAATCGCGGGACCCGGGCGTTTTCATGGATATGGAATCGCTTTCCGAAGAGACAGCCGGAAAGTTGGCCGCCCTGATTCCGAATCGGTGGTGGCAGGGCACAAAAGTGTTCAACGTGATGCCCACAGCCCATTTTTGCATGGGCGGGATTGTCACCAATCCGTTCGGTGAAACCGCCCTTGATGGTTTGTTTGCCGTGGGGGAAGCCGCTGCCGGTGTTCATGGGGCCAACCGGCTGGGGGGCAATGCCCTTGCGGAAATTTTCGCCATGGGTGCGCGGGTCGGTGAATTGGCGGCAGCAAAGGCCGCAGATATGCGACCGGTTTCAGGGGATCAAGATGCATTCAACCAAGAGCGCCGCCGTCTGGAGGGGACTTATTCCATTAAGGGGTCCGGCGTAAAGGAGTTGATTGGCGCGTTAAAGTCATTGATGTGGAACAAGGCCGGGGTGATCCGCAATGAAAAAGATCTCCGGACAGCGATGGATCAACTGCGAACGCTCGGTACTCCGGTCAAGGTGACAAGTCCCAGAGATCTCATCCGGCGACTGGAGTTTCAGAATATGAGATGCGTGGCTGAAATGGTCTGCCGGGCCGCGCTGATGCGCACTGAAAGCCGTGGCGCCCATTTCCGCAGTGATTTTCCCCAAGAGGACCACCGGAATTGGATTCAAAATATCGTACTGAAAAAAAACAAATCAGGTTTTCATGTGACGACCGAGCCGGTGAATTTGAATTTGGTAAAAATGAACTCCTGAAGATGGAAACAGCCAAACGGAAGGTCGAGGTAACCCCCGTAAAATCGATCCATCGACTAGGAAGTTTTCTCTGTCCCGTTCCCGGGCCGCCGGACCATGTAAAGCCGAATGATCAACACCAACACCACGATAGCCGCTAAATTGACAAAGGAGCCGAGTGGCGATTGGGTGATGCTGGGCGGGCGTTCGGGCGGGGGCCGGCGGGCGGCTCTGGCGAGCGGC
>DAXETY010000138.1:0-40901 GCA_051155755.1 Desulfobacterales bacterium | reverse complement strand
GATCAACTTCGGTAATCGGTGCATGCCTGAGGCGACAGCCTGCAGGAAAGCCGGATATGGGAAATCCATACGTCCGGTTTGACGAGGGGGAGGGTACTTCCCTCCCTACTCTACCGGTTTAATCAATTATTGCTGTTGTTCCGACCATATTTTGTCCGCCTCCACCGCCTCCAAAACCTCCGCGGCGCCCGCACCGCCCATCTCCAGGTATTTCTGCCGCAACGGTTGCGATCGTTGGCGAAAAGCGGCAATTTCTGCTTCGGTCAGCTCGATGTACTGCATGGCCGGCTTGGCTTCCAGGATCATCTGCTGGCGCTGCCGGTTCAAATCGGCTTCGTAATCGAAGATGAACTCGTTGGCGCCTTCGACCGCATCTCCGATCAGGGCACGTATCTCCAGCGGCAGTCTTTCGATAAAGGCGTGGTTGGCAACGAAGGTGGCGATGAACGGCAGCTGCCGGGCGTTGATCATGTATTCCTGGACCTCGTAGAATTTCATTTCCTGAATGGCGAAAAACGGCTGGGTTTCCGCGTCGATCTTTCCCAGCTCCAGGTCCTGGTAGATCTGACCGTAGGGAATCGTGACGACATAGG
This sequence comes from Desulfobacterales bacterium, assembly GCA_051155755.1. GTDB lineage: Bacteria > Desulfobacterota > Desulfobacteria > Desulfobacterales > SG8-13 > DAXETY01. The sequence continues at coordinate 40,308 of DAXETY010000138.1, read as the reverse complement.
CCCCGTACAAACGGTAAGCGGTGATCAGCAGCGGCGAGGACATGACCCGGAAGGTGACGCCTTCGAAATCGGCCGGCTTGCGCAGGGGTTTGTTGGCCGTCCAGATCTGCCAGCCCTCTAGGATAATGGACAGCAGCTCCAACCGGTGCTTGCGGTAATATTTTTGCAGGGTTTTATAGGTGTTGGGTCCTTTGCGCAGCATGGTTTCCAGCACTGCCGGCTCCGTCGGATACAGGTAGTGAATGGAAAAGACCTGCACTTCGGGAATATAGGAGCCCAGGTGCCCGGGGGACTGAAACGCAAAGTGCAGGTCACCGGTCTGCAGCAGTTCGGTGATCTCCCCGGAGGTACCCAGCTCGCCGTAGGGGCTGATCTTGCAGCGGATTCGGCCTTCGGATTTCGCTTCGAGAATTTCCACGAACTTCCGGGCATAGGCATCCTGCATGCTGCCTTCGATTTCCTCCAGGGCGATTTGCCAGAAGTATTTCACCGCTCCGGCCGGTACGGCCGAAACCACGATGAAAATCAATGCAATTGCGATCGTCATGAGTCCGGTTGTCCGTCTCACGGTTGCGCTCCTTCCACGTTTGGCCGCAACGCCGGTTGATGAAAGCCAGGGTCGCCGTTTTCCAACCGGTGCGGTGCGATCAGTGGCCCTCTGTATTCATCCGGCTTTGCAGAATGCGGACATACTGCCCCGAATCGATGCTGCTGCCCGAAAGCACCAACGCCGCCGTTTTGCCGCGCACGTCGATTTTACGGTGCAAAAGGGCGCCGATGCCCACCGCGGCCGCGCCCTCGATGATCAGCCGGTGTTTTTCAAAGGCATAAAACATGCCGTCCTTGATTTCTTCCTCGGTAACCAGCAGGTGCTCGTCCACATGCTTCTGCACCAGGGGCAGGGTGAATCGATTCTCGAAACCGATGCCGCCCAGCAGCGAGTCGGCAATCGAATCTTTTTCCTCCACGGGCACCGGTTTTCCGGCCTTCAGACTTTCCAGCATGGCCGGAGAGCGTTCCAGGGAGATCCCGACGACATGAATACGCGGGTTGATGGATTTGGCCACCATGGCCATGCCGGCCAACAGGCCGCCGCCGGAAAGCGGAACCAGCATCACATCGGTTTCCGGACGCCGGGCCAGGATCTCCAGGGCGACGGTACCCTGGCCGGCGATGATCCAGGGATCGTCAAAGGGGACCACCGGAACCAGGCCGCGCTCGGCCTTCAAGGCGTTGTAATGCACTTCGGCTTCGTCCTGGGAATGCCCTTTGCGCACCACTTCCGCGCCCAGTGCTTTGATCAGCTCCGCCCGATAGGGGGCCACGTGCTCTGACAGGCAGACCACGGCATGGATGCCGGTGCGACCGGCCACATAGGCGACCGCCCGGCCGTGGTTGCCCGTGGAAAAGGTGATAACACCCCTCTGCTTTTCGTCTTCGGTCAGGCTCAAAATTTTATTGGCGGCCCCCCGGATTTTGAAGGCCCCTGTGTTTTGCAGGCATTCGAGCTTCAGGCACACCTGCCCGGCATCGATGCTGCGCGCCAGTTCCGCCGCATCGACCAGTTCGGTTTCCCGCACCAGCGGTTTGATCCTGGCATGGGCGCGGTACGCATCGTGCAGTGTCGGTAGGGAATGCATCGAACTGGGTTCTCCAATCCTACGGGTTTGCCCGCCACGCTTGCGAGGCGACTCCGTGCCGCCCATGCGGCTGCCTATCCGCCCATGGCCAGGTTCGGCAGAAACAGGGCGATTTGCGGGAAAACGATCAAGATGATCGTGGCCAGTATCAGGATCAGCAGGAACGGCAGCGCGTGACCGATGACTTCGACGTACGGCCGCCGGAAGATCAGCTGGGCGGTAAAGATGTCGCAGCCGAACGGCGGGGTGGCCGATCCGATGGCCGCCTGCAGCGTGACCAGGGTGCCCAGCAGGATCGGTTCAACGCCGGCACTGACTACGTAAGGCTGAAAAATCGGGCTCAGGATGAAAATGGCCACGATCGGATCGACGAACATACAGGCGATGAAATAGGTGGCAACGACAATGATCATCACCCGCAGCATCGACGGGTCGGGACCGAACAGCGGCGGCAGCAGCTGCTGGGGGATTTGCATGAACCCGATCATCCACGAAAAGGCCTGCCCGGCGCCGACCAGGATAAAGACCACCCCGGTGATGACCCCGGTCTGCAAAAAGGAGTCGACAATGCGCTCCATGGTCAGGCTTCGGTAGACGATCGTCTCCAGAAACAGGGCATAGAACACCGAAGCCGATGCCGCCTCGGTGGGGCTGAAGTAACCGGCGTAGATACCGCCCACGATGATCACCGGAAACCCCATGACCGGCAGCCCGTCTTTGATGGCCTGCCGGCGTTCGGCCCAGGTGGCCTTCGGCAGCCGGCCGAGGTCTTTGAACTTGGAATAGAAGAAGCAATAGGCCGAAAACATCACCAGCAGCATGAGTCCGGGAAACACGCCGGCCAGAAACAGCATCCCGATGGAGGTGCTGGTGGCCACCCCGTAGACGATGAACCCGATGCTGGGGGGAATCAGAAAGGCGATGTCGCTGGAGTTGATGATCAGCCCCAGGGTAAACGAGCTGGGGTATCCGGCTTCCAGCAGCATCGGCCGCATGGTGCCGCCGATGGCGGCCACGGTGGCCTGGGTGGAACCGGAAACCGCACCGAACAGGGTGCAGCTCGCGTTGGTGGTGATCGGCAGTCCGCCGGGCAAATGCCCCACAAAGGTTTTGATCATCCGGATCAAACGGGCCGCGGACTCTCCCGAGGTAATGATGCTGGCCGAAAGAATGAACATCGGCACGCACACCAGCGCCGGCGGCGTCACCCCGGTGATCACCTGCTGCACCATGGTGACGACCAGCTTCGGGGCGAAGTCGGGCATGTAGACATAGACATACAGGATCAAAGAGCCCAGCAGGGTGACCATGAACGGAAACCCGAACAGCAGCATGGAAGCAAGACTGATACTGAAGAGTGTCATATCGCAGCCCCCCCGATCTGTTCGTCTTCATATTCGCTTTGTTGGTCCGGAGACTGCCACGGCTTCGGTTCGATGAGATTTTTGATGATCGTGCGAATGTACTGAATGCACGCCATGCCGAAGCCGATCGGAATGATCACGTAAAACGACCACTTGGGCACGCGCAGCGCCGGTGTCATGTGGCCCATGTCCATTGCGTTCATCAGGTATTTGTAGGAAAACCAGGTCATGATCCCCATTACGATGGCGCTGATCAGGCAGATGATGATGATGAACACTTTTTCCATTTTCTCCGGCATGAGATCCAGAAACGCCCCCATTCGAATATGCCGCGCTTTGCGTACGCCGTAGCTGACGCCGGTGAAGGTGCACAGCATGACCAGGAACTTGGAGACCTCTTCGGCGAAATAAATGCTCTGGAAGAACGTCCGCGCAAACACGTTGACGATCAGAAGAATGGCCAGCGCCGCCACGCAAAAAACCAGGATCGAGACTTCGACGCTGTTGATGACCTTGCCGACGCCTCGGTTCAACGTTCGAAAAAAGGTTTTGGGTTTCGGCTTGTCGTCGGTTGGGTTCATGGTTTTCGCCTTTTCTGTAACCCAATTTGAGCGATTGTCGAGGTTGCCGCAGATACAAGGAAGGAGTCGTTGCGCAATATTGAAATATGCGCAACGGCTTCTGACGCCGTAGATGCGGTAAGATCGGCAATCCCACTTGGGTGTAATCATGACCGGATGCACTGCAGCAGGCAGCGCCTGCTGCAGTGCATTCAGGTAAAACTATTTAATCCCAAGTGCTTTTTTGGCATTTTCGATGTCGTTCAACAGCGCTTCCAGGATCATCTCGGAGCCCTCTCCGCCGATATCAACGAACTTGGGATACACGGTTTTGGCGCGCTCCTTAAACTCGGCGATGGTCTCGTCGTCGAGCACGGTAAACTTCACCTCGGGACGGGCTTTTTTGATTTTCTCCATGTCCGAGGCATTGCGTTCGTCGATCCATTTCCCGGCCGGGATGATCGATTCGCGCCAGAATCTCAACATTTCCTGCTGGACTTCTTCCGGCAGACCGTCGAAAAACTGCTTGTTGGCCGTCGGAATGCCCAGGAACGGTTCGCTTTTGAGCTGCGTGACGTAATCCTGGACCTCGTAGAATTTCATGCTGTAGATGGCAAACAGCGGATTGACCTGGGCGTCGATCAGGCCCATCTGCAGTCCGCTGTAAACCTCGCCGTAGCTCATGGGTGTCGGGCTGGCGCCGTAGGCCTTATAGTCTTCCACCAGCAGCTTGGAAGACATCAGCCGCAGCTTGAGCCCCTGCATGTCGTCAACGGAGTTGATGGGTTTTTTGGAGGTCACCCACTGCCAGCCTTCGTACATGATGCCCAGCGGCACCAGGCCGTTTTTGCGGAAGGCGTCTTCCAGCATCGGCATGAACTCGCCGTTTTTCATCATCCAGTCCAAAACCTCGGGGACTTTCTCGGTGGGAAAGATATAGTTCAGTGCCAGCACCTGGGCCTGGGGCACGAAGGAGCTGATCCAGGCGTAATCGGAAAAGACGAATTCCACCACGCCCATTTGGGCCAGCTCGTTGATGTCCCCGGTCGCCCCCAGCGTACCATAGGGGTACACCTCGATGTCGATCTTGCCGTCGGACCATGTGTTCATGTGGTTGGCGAAGTTACGGGCCCACACGGTCATGAAGTCTCCTTCGATTTCTTCGGACGCCAGTTTGGCCTTTATCGCCGGGCCAGTGTATTCGGCCGATGCCGCACCGACCGAGGCCAGCAGCAGAAGAGAGACTGCGATTCCAATGAGTTTTTTCATAACAAAGCTCCTTTCCGGGTTTTGCGATTTACGCAGTACAGGGTTCGAATTGGCTTCCTCCTCTTTGGGCAAATCCGCGCGGTTACGACGCGCTTTGTTTCAAACCGCTCAGACAATAATGGTTTTCAAAAAAATACAGGGCGCTTTTGACGATCAGCTCGACCCCGAGGGGCAGGGCCTTTTCATCGATTTCGAAGCGCGGGTGGTGATGCGGGTAAACGGTCTCTGCCTCCGGATGGGCGGCGCCCACGAAACAGAATGCGCCGGGCACCCGGCTGGCGAATTCGGAAAAATCCTCTCCGGCCAGGGTCACCACCGGCAGGATTTCCGGTGCGGGTTGCATCCGACAGCCGGCCACTTGGGCGGCGATGCCGGCCATATCGGGATGGTTGATCAACGTGGGATGCCCGTACAGGAAAGATAGCTCATACTCGGCGCGATGGGCGGCACACAGGCCGGCAACCAACCGCTCGAAGCGGTTTTTGGGATTGTCGGGGCTGTCCGGCGGACCTTCGAACATGTAGCGCATGGTCCCCGACAGCGTCACGGTGTCGGGGATTACGTTGGATGCGGTTCCGCCTTCGATTTTCCCGAACATGATGATGGTGGGCTCTTTGAGCACGTCGATCTCCCGGGTCTGGATGGCCTGCACGCCGGTGATGACCGCGGCGGATGCCAGGATGGGGTCCACCGCGCTCTGTGGGGTGGCGGTGTGACCGCCCCGTCCCCGGATCACCAACTCGAAATGCTCCATGCCCGCCATCACCGGTCCGGCGCTGATGCCCAGCTGTCCGGTTTTCAAGGGGGTCCACACGTGAAGTCCGAAGCAGGCATCGACCTTCGGGTTTTCCAGCACGCCTTCTTCGATCATCGCCAGGGCGCCGACGTTTTCTTCGTTGGGCTGGAACACGAACTTGATATTGCCTGTGAGCTGCGACTTCAGCGAGGTCAGGATTTTGGCGGCGACCAGGAGCATGGCGGTGTGGGCATCGTGGCCGCAGGCGTGCATGACGCCGTCCACGGTGGATTGGTATTCGAGGCCGGTTTCTTCCTGGATGGGCAGAGCGTCCATGTCGGCCCGCAACAGCAGGGTCGGACCGGGGCGTTCCGTCTGCAACAGGCCCACCACCCCGGTCTGGTTCAGCCGGCTGACAGCCAGACCCAGGCCTTCCAGATATTCGGCCACTTTTTGCCCGGTGCGGTGCTCTTCGAGTCCCAGTTCGGGATGACGATGAAAATCGCGTCGGAGCTCGATCAGCTCCGTCTCCTGTTCAGCGATTTGGCGGGCAAGGTCCATCGATCGCTCCTTGGATTTTCGAATGTTCGCACCGGCAGCCGAAATGGGAACCGGACCAGGATCCGGCTGTCCGATGTCGGGACTACATGAAACCGGTATATGAATGTTTCACCACGGCCCGGAACACGAAATCGATCATGGTGATGTAATCGAACACCGGCAGATTGACGGCCTGCTGCACGGCCGCTGCATAGGGGGGCAGCAGGCTGCACTCCAGCAAAAGGGCTTTGACTGCCGGCTGGTCTTCGGCAAGTCGTCTGGCGGTGTCCACAACCTCGCTTTCAACGGCGACGCTGTCCAGGCTGCCGGTTTCTTCGATGGCGAAACTGTAAAATGCCCGGCAGTCCTGCAGCCCGGCCACGGCAACCCGTTCTGGGTTTTCGACCCCGGCGGCCGCCAGCAGCGCGTCGTTCAGGCTGCGGGCGTCGGCGGTAATCACTCCGACTTTGGCGCTGCGGCCGATGATCGCACCAATGAACGGAATCTGAAGCAGGCTGGACAAAAAAACCGGGACATCCAGCGCGTCTGCCAGGCGTTGTTGGTGCAAAGCCATGAAGCCGCAGTCTCCGGTGACCGCCCGCACCCCCTGTGCGACCAATTCTTCGGCGGCGTTGCGCAAGGCGTCGAACACGGACGGGTCTTTGCCGATTGCCCGGGCCACCGAGAATCCCCCGACCTTCTGAAAGCGCACCGGGTAATCGTAGGTGGAGGCGTTGGCCACATCCCCGGGGAGGAAGGGCACCGCGGTGTCGAGCAGGAGGATGCCGATGGCCTCTCCGCTGCTGACCTGTCCGGGTTTTGTCCTGTAGATCATGTCCTGGCCTCGATTCTTCTTGTGCCTCTTACGCGTCCTGGGTAATTCACCGCGCAGTCGCAGAGAACGCCGAGGTTTTCCTCTGCGATCTCTGCGCCTCGAGTCCCGTCGCAGGCGGGACGGGCGGTGAGGGTTTTTTTGAAGGCAATCGTCCCACGAGTCAGCTCTTGATGAACAATTTGCGCGGAAAATTCGCAAAGGTCTCGCAGCCGGTCTCGGTGACCCGAAACGATTCACTGCATTCGAAACCCCAGTCGTCCATCCACATGCCCAGAATCATGTGAAAGGTCATGTTGGAGGCCAGCACGGTTTTGTCCCCGGGACGCAGGCTGGCGGTGTGCTCGCCCCAGTCGGGCGGATAGTTCAGCCCCATGGAGTAGCCGATCCGCGACTCTTTCTCCAGGCCGGCCCGGGCGATGACCTGACGCCAGGCCAGTTCGATCTGTTCACAGACCACCCCGGGCCGCACGGCATCCAGTGCAATGTGCAACCCTTCCACCACGATTTCGGCCGTGTCCTTCAGTTTGGCCGGCGGATTGGCGCCCAGGTAAACCGTTCGAGCCAGGGGACTGTGATAGCGGTGGCGGCAGGCGGCCAGTTCCAGGTTGACGGCGGTTTCGTTTTGATAGGGTTCGTCGGTCCACGTCAGGTGCGGGGTTGCGGTTTTTTCGCCGGTGGGCATCATCGGAACGATGGCCGGATAGTCGCCGCCGAAATCCTCGGTTCCGCGCATCTGGCTGCGGTAGATTTCCGCCACCGCGTCGCATTCGCGCACTCCCGGGGCCACGGTGTCGATGGCGGTCTGCATTACGCGCTCGACGATTTTCCCGGCTTGCTGCATGAAGGTGATCTCGCGTTCGGATTTGACGATGCGCACCCAGGACACCAGCAGGTTGGCGTCCTTGAACTCCGCCCGGGACAGGTCCTGCTGCAATGCGGCAAATCCGCGCGCGCTAAAATAGTAGGCATCCATTTCCACGCCGATGACCTTTTGTTCCCACCCGCGCTTGCGGATTTCTTCGGCGACGAAGTTCATCGGATGCCGAACGGGGTTCTGCACGTAGCGGTCCGGATAGCCGACAATGTTCTCGGGCTGCAGAAACGTGGTGTGGCGGGCACCGGCGGCATCCATGCCGCGGCCGATCCACAGCGGTTCTCCGGCTTCGACAGCCAGCACCACCACCTGGGGTACATAAAAGGACCAGCCGTCGTAGCCGGTCAGATAATTCATGTTGGCCGGGTCCGAAACCACCAGGACCTCGATTCCCTGCTCGTCCATGCTTTTTCGGGTCTTGGCGATCCGTTCCAGGTATTCTTCCTTGGGAAATAACGTCATGGTCTTCTCCATCTCCCATCTTTGACGACGCCTAGTGCCCAGTCCAGCGGGGAAAGGGTCATTTCCGGGCGGACACTAGACCCAGCCGCGCAGTTTCATCGCCTTCTCCAGCCGGCGCAGTGCATGAATCCAGGCACCCAGTCGCAGTGACGGGGCACCGGTTTCCCGGGCGGCGTCGGCGGCGTAGCGGTAGGCGTTGAGAATGCGCTTCTTTAAGTGACCCTGCACGGTTTCCAGCTCCCAGTACTGGTCCGACAAGCCCTGGGTGCGCTCGAAGTGGCACACCGTGGCGCCGCCGCTGTTGGCGACCACGTCCGGAACCACGATCACTTCTTTGGCGTTGAGGATTTCATCGGCCTGGTTGGTCACCGGCCCGTTGGCGCCTTCCACGATCAGCTTGGCCTTGACCGCGGCCGCGTTTTCTTTGTGGATCACGCTGTGCACCGCCGCCGGGACGGCAATGTCGCACTCGATCTCGAATATGCGGTCGTTGCCGACGGGTTCGGTCTTGGGAAAGTCCGCCACCCGGCCGGTCTGATTGACGTGCGACTGAAGCTTGGGAATGTCGATGCCGTCCTGGCTGTAAATGCCGCCGTGGACGTCGCTGACCGCAACGATCCGGGCGCCGGTTCCATGCAGCAGGGAAGCCAGATGGGAGCCGACCTGCCCGAATCCCTGGACGATCGCCGTGCTTTTGGACACGTCCATTCCCAGATCTTCGGCGGCGGCGTTCAGGGTCAGAAACACCCCCCGGCCGGTGGCTTCCTCGCCGCCGACCGAACCGCCCAGGATCGGCGGTTTGTCGTTGATGGCCGCCGGGCAGTGTTTTCCGGTGATCTGTTCGTATTCGTCCAGCATCCAGGCCATGGCCTGCTCACCGGTGCCGATATCCGCGCCCGGTACGTCCGCCCACGGGCCCCGGGGCTGCAGACAGCGAACAAAGGCTCGCACCAACCGCTCCAGGTCATTGCGGCTGAGTTCGGACGGGTCGGCCTGGATGCCGCCTTTGGCGCCGCCGGCCGGAATGTCGGCCACGCAGTGCTTGACGGTCATAAACAGTCCCAGGGCCTTGACCTCGTCCAAGGTGAGATCCGGCCGGATCCGGGTGCCGTCTCGAAACGGCCCCAGCGCGTCGTTGTAATGAACCCGATAGCCGGTGAACACCTGGAAGGATCCGTCTTCCAACCGCAGCGGGATGCGAAAATGTTGAATCCGTTTGGGTTCCTGAAGCACTTCCAGCACGCGGGCGTCGATTGCGCCCAGCTCACCGGCCCGGTTCATGGTTCGAATGGCGACATCAAATACATTATCCATACGGCATTGCTCTCTTTCCCTTACACAGCCCGAGACGAATTCCCTAAGCCATGTATGTTCATTTTATGACGGCACCGGCAAAACCAGGTCCGCCGGCCCTTTTTTGGACGTTTTCAGTTCGGGGGCGTGACGTTCCATCAGTTCCAGCAGCACGGAGGCGATTTTTACTTTTTCGCGAATGAGACCGGCGTGGAACTCCTCGCTGATCCAGGGTTTGTAAATGTCTCCCTCGGAAGTGCCCGGTTCGATCTTGAAGTAGCACGGCGAAGCCACCCGGGCGATTTCCGGGCCTTCATAGGCGCGGTACATGCCGCCGAAGGCATCGACGATGATCATGTAGATGTCCAGCGGGATGTCTACGGCCTTGCGGATGGAGCCCAGGATCGGCAGCGAGACGTCCGAGATGGGATTCATGGAGTTGACCCCCAGCGACTCGATGACCTTGGCGCCGGCGGCGCTGCAGTAGCCGCCGAACACGGAAAATTTGAAAATGGTCTCTTTGGGAATCACCCCCTCGGACCGCATCTTGTTCAGCAGGAACAAAACCCCTTCGTCGTAAACCAGAAAACCGCGGTGACCGGCCTCGATGCTGCGCATGATATCGGCGATGTGATAGGAAATATGATCCGAACCGCGCAACCGGAACGCCTGCATGGCGCCCTCCGAATTGGAGAGCTCCTTGGATCCCACATCCCAGGCTTTGCGGTGGCCGACGGTCATCACCACCTCGATTTTTTCCTCGCGCGCCATCTGGGCCATGGCCCGCAGTTCGCCCATGTCACAGTAGGTGGAACCGCCGACGGCGACAATGGCGCGGTGCACGATGACATTGCGTTTGCGGGCTTCGGCAATCATGGCCTCCATGGTGGTGGCCCGCTCCACCCCGGCGATTTCGATGCGATAGTTGGCCCCGTCGCCGAAAGACTTCTCCGATGTGGGCAAATCGTAGGCATCCCGGCCGGGAATGCCCTCCTTTTCCATGAAATTGCAGATTTTCTTCAGTGTTTCGGACATTGGATTCATCTCCCCATTCCCTTATTTTTTTCCATCAGCTCGGTCAGTTTCTCCCACTCGCCTTCCACCATCTTGTAGGTGTGCACATCTTCGGGAAACGCACCCTTGCGGACATCGGCGGCATAGCTCTGGAACGCCTCGGTGGTTTTCTTGCCCAGGTTTTCGTATTTTTTAACGAACTTGGGAGTGAAGGCCTGGAAGATACCCAGCACGTCGCTGCAGATCATCAACTGGCCGTCGGCATGTATTCCGGCCCCGATGCTGTAAACCGGAATGCGCAGCCGGTCGCGCATGATCTGACACACTTCGGGCGGCACGGCCTCCACCAGCAGGGCGAAGGCACCGGCGTTCTCAATGGCCTCGGCATCGACGATCAGCTCCATGGCGGTTTCGGCCGTGCGGCCCTGGGCTTTAAATCCGCCGAGTTGTCCGGAACTCTGGGGCGTCAGCCCGATGTGGCCCATCACCAGCATGCCGGCATCGGCGATGGCCTTGATCTGTTCGATGACCCGCTGGCCGCCTTCCAGCTTGACGGCGTCCACCTCGGCCTCTTTGAAAAAGGCGCCGGCGTTGCGCACCGCGTCCGGAACGCTGACCTGGTAGGACAGAAAAGGCATGTCCCCGATCACGAAGGTGTTGGGGGCACCGCGCCGGACCGCTTCGGCATGGTAGATACACTGATCCATGGTGACCGGTACCGTGCCGGCATAGCCGTAAACACACATCCCCAGTGAATCCCCGACCAGGATCATGTCCATTTCGGCCTGTTCGGCAAACTGGGCCGTCCAAAAATCGTAGGCGGTGATCCAGACGGCGGCAACGCCTTCCGTTTTCATTTTCTGCAATTCGATCCGCGATAATTTCTTTTTCGCCATAACGGGCTCCTTTTTTCGAAATACGTTGTTGCAAAGGCTGCAAACCTTCAAATGCGAATATTCGTGACCGCCGGGTACCTGCGAATGCGGCTGAAAGTGCGATCATAGCCGCTTACATTTTCTGCAAAGATATGGATTCTTCCGAGTGCCCCAGTCTCACGGAGATTTTTTCGCAAACCTGGCTCAATCGAGGTTGAATGAATTCGATGCGCTCGAGGGTCATACGCACGGCGGGTCCCGAAACGCTGATGGCATAAGCCGCCCGACCGGTGTGGTCGAATACCGGTGCGGCCACGCACCGCAACCCGGGGGCCAGCTCTTCGTTGTCCACGGCATATCCTTGTTCCCGTATCCGATCGATTTCGTTGCACAGTTGTTTGCGGGAGGTAATGGTATTGGGTCCTTGGGGGCGAAGTCGTTGCTGTTGCAGATAATCCATGCGTGCCTCTTTCGGCAGAAACGCCAGCAACACCTTGCCCAGCGCCGTGCAGTAGGCCGGAGCCCGGGAGCCGAGATCCGAATCCATTCGCAACACTTCCTTGCTGTCGATTTTATCGACATGGAGAATGTCGCGTCCGTCAAAATAGCCCAGATTTACGGTTTCGTTGAAGGCCAGGGAAAGCTCCTGCATGTAGGGACGCACAATCCTCAGGACTTCATTGCGGTTGGCAACCTTCATGCCCAGCTCCAGCACGCGGAAAGTGAGACGATAGCGGTCGTCTTCATCTTTTTCCACGTAGCCGAGCTTTCTCAACGTGGCTAAAAAACGGTGGCTGGCGGCTCGATTCTGCCCGAGGTGCCGGGCCACTTCGGAGACCTTCAGCGCCTGTTTTTCAGCCAGCAGCTCAAGAACCTTGAGTCCCTTGGCCAGCGAGCTGATAAAAAAATATTGTTCTCCCCGGGCGGGCATGCACTCCTCTTGATGTTCACTATGTGTGACAAACATTTATTATATGTGACAACTCTACCTAAATAATTCTAACGGGACTGTCAAGAGCCTTGCGGAAAAAAATGTTTAGAACTGTATATCGGACCCTTCACCGGTGCGGTCCGAGGTGAGACGAGAAGCGGAAATTCCAGCGCCTTCGGAATTTGCACAATCGATGTCGTGAACGATTTTGCGGCCGGTTCATTTCAAATTGCGCCGTTGCACCGAAAAAATACGGACACCCATGCAGGCAGCTTCCTACAGGCCAACGCACCTCGAGCGATTGCGATCCATCGGCCTGCCAGGAGGTCTCGCTGATTCCACGATCTGATGACAACCTTTTGAAAACAATGCCAATCGGTCATTTGTCCGTGACTCGAAAATTACCTGCGCAGAGCCTGCATCATCGTGCCCCCGGGGAGAATGAAGGCGGGCTTTGGAGGGGAAACCCTGCAAAAGGGGCGGGGACGTAAAGCGGTTTAAAAACGGAAAGAATGCGATTTCGGAATCTTATGTTTTTGGCATGTTGTTTGCTCAGGGATTGGCTAGGAATGTCCGGCCACGCAAGGCGTCGGTACACCCGCGGGCCGGAATTCGTCGCATCGAGAAGGGGGAGCCATGAAAATACTGGTCGTTGACGATAATCGGGCCCTGACCGAGGTGGTGAAGGCCATGTTGCAGCGCGGCCGTCATCGGGTCGAAATCGCAGGAAACGGCGAAGAAGGCTACCAAGCTTTCCTCGACTTCCAACCCGAATTGGTGATCACCGATATCCAGATGCCGCGCCGGGACGGTTTTGCGCTGATCGATGCCATTCGCGGTCACAATCCGCAGATCCGTACCATTTACATGAGCGGAGACCTGAAACGCTTTCGCATGCGGATCGAATCGGAGAAGCGATGTTATGCCGTGGATGGGCTGGACAAGCCCTTCACCATCGAAGATTTGCACCGGGCCCTGGAATTTGTGCGCAACTGAGCCGATCGAATCGGTGGATCAGGCGGCGGACCAATGGGCGATTCGCTCCAGTTCTTCGGTAATGACGCCACGAAACAGCGGCAGCTTGTAGGCGTTTTTTTCCAGCGGCTGCGCGCCTTCCACCACGGCGTCGGCAGCCGCGGCCAGGGTCTTTGCATCCAATGTTTTTCCTCGGATGGCGGCCTCCACGGCTTGGGAGCGCCAGGGGACCGGGGCGGCGCCGCTGAGCACCACTCGCCCGTCGATCACCCGGTCTCCGTCGAACTGCAGCGCCAGGGCCACGCCGGCCAGGGCAAAGTCCCAGGAGCGGCGGGCACGAACCTTGCGATAGGAGCTGTGCAGGTTCGGCGGCGCTGCCGGAATGCGCACGGCGGTCAGGATTTCACCGGGTTCCAGCCAGGTCTCCCGCTGAACGTCATCAACGGGACGCACGTGGAAATCCGCCACCGGAAGGGTTCGTTTGCCTTCCGGTCCGACGATCTCCAACTCGGCGTTCAAGGCGGTCAGCGCCGGGGCGGTGTCGGACGGATGCACGATGAAGCAGCGGTCGTCGCCGCCGAAAATGGCATGAAACTGATTTTCCCCCTGGGCGGCGAAACAGGTGCCGCCGCCTTTGCGCAGGCAGTCAAATTCCCCCCGATAATACCAGCAGCGTGGTTTCTGGCAGAGATTGCCGCCGATGGTGCCCTGGTTGCGTAATTGCGGACTGCCCACTTCCGAGGCACCCTGACTCAATGCCGCAAAGCGTTTCTGGATCACCGGATTTTCGGCGACCTCGGCGATGGTTGTCAGTGCGCCGACACGCAGACCACCGTCGGAGATTTCCCGGATTCCGTGCAGTTCCGGTAAGCCCTGAATGCTGACAACCTTGCGGACCTCGAAGATGTGCTCCCGCAGACAGGTGAGCAGGTCGGTGCCGCCCCCATGGATGTAGGCGCCGTTTTCGGCAAGCTGCGCGACGGCTTCCTTCAGCGTGGCGGGTTTCACGTAGGCGAATTGGGGCATCATCGCTCAGCCCTCCTTTTTCTGTTTTTCGAGCAGGCTGCAAAGCTGCAGCGGATTGATGGGCGAATCGGTGACCCGGATGCCAAGGGCGTGGTAAACTGCATTGGCCACCGCCGCCGCCGTCGGTATGGTGACCGGCTCCCCCAGACCTTTGGCTCCGGTGATGTTGGCCTCGGCGTCGGGCATTTCGATCGGAACGCTGACAATGTCGGCCGGTACGTCCAGGGACGTGGGCAGCTTGTAATCGTGCCAGTTGCGGTTCACCATTTTTCCGGTTTGCGCGCCGTCGAGAATCCGCATTTCGGTGGTTGCCAGTCCGATGCCCATGGCGATGCCGCCGATGACCTGGCTGTCGAAGCCCAGCCGGTGCATGACCCGGCCGCTTTCGTTGGTGCTCAAAAACCGCAGAATACGCAGCTCGCCGGTATTCGTGTTTACCTCGACTTCGCAGAATTGGACACAGAAGGGGTTGACCGTTTTATTGTCGGGGTTGGGTCCCCGGTGGCCGATGCCCACCACCACCCCGCGTTTGCGCAGCCCGCTGATATCGGTGACGCGCAGGCGCCGATTGGGCCGGTTGCGGGAAACGATTTCCTTGCCCCGATAGATCAGGTCACCGAGAGGCAGATCCATTTCTTCGGCCGCCATCTCCAGCAGCTGCCGTTTGACCTGGACGGCGGCATCCCGCACCGTCG
This sequence comes from Desulfobacterales bacterium, assembly GCA_051155755.1. Lineage (GTDB taxonomy): Bacteria > Desulfobacterota > Desulfobacteria > Desulfobacterales > SG8-13 > DAXETY01. The sequence goes on along the minus strand of DAXETY010000138.1, from coordinate 25,219 downwards.
GCGCTTCGGTGGGTACGGTTTTGCTGCCGCCGCTGGGCGTGGCGTACTGGGTCGTGCCCGTGTCGGCGTGTTCGATTCGAATCATCTCGGGCTTGAGCCCCAGTTCTTCGGCCGCCACCATAGCCATGACGGTTTTGGTACCGGTTCCGATGTCGCTGGCCCCCATGTTCAGGTTGGCACTGCCGTCGGAGAACAGTTTTACGATGACCGTCGAAGGCGGGCCGCCGCCGCCCACAAACCAGACGCTGGCGGCCATCCCCACCCCGCGTCGGAATACACCTTTCCGGTTTTCGGCGGCCGGCCGGCTGCGGGCTTCCCCCCAGCCGAACTGTCGGGCGCCTTCCGCCAGGCACTGTTTCAATCCGGTGGTCGTGTAAGGCGGGTTGCCCTCCCGGGCTTGACTGTAATCCGGCACGTTTTTCAGGCGCAATGCCACCGGATCCATGCCGATGGCTTCGGCCAGCGAGTCGAGCATCTGTTCCAGGGCCCAGGAGCACTGCGGGTGGCCCGGTGCCCGGAACGGCCGCGCCGGGCCGGCATTGATATAGACATCCGTGCACTCGGTGCGGACATTGGGGCACAGGTACAGGTCGCGAATCTGCCAGTCCACCAGGGAGGTGCCGCCGGCGGGGTAGGCCCCGCCGGTGCCCAAACATGAAAAATCCAGCGCCGTCAGGGTGCCGTCTTTCTTGATCCCGGCCTTCAGTTTCATGTTGCTCGGCGGGCGATTGCCCATCGCCAGATAGGTGGCTTCCCGCGGCAGAAAGACTTTGACCGGCTTGGCCGTCTTTTTGGCCAGCACGGCGGCAATGATATCGTACTTGCTGGCCCGGAGCTTGCTGCCGAAGCCGCCGCCCACGTAGTGTCCGATCACCCGGACTTTGGACAGCGGCAGGTCCAGTACTTCGGCCACCCGCGACTGGACGGCATACACCCCTTGGGTGGATTCCCAGATCGTCAGCTGGTCGCCGTCCCAGTTGGCCACGCAGCCGTGCAGTTCCAGGGGCGTGTGCACTTCGGCTTCGGTGCGGTAGGCCTGCTCCAGGACCACGTCGGCTTCGGCAAAGCCTTTTTCCACATTGCCGCGCGCATAGGTGTCGGTTTTGACCTTGTTGCCGCCGGGGTGAATTTCGGGGGTATCGCTGTCGAGGGCCCGACGCTCGTCGGCCACGTGCGGCAGCACCTCGAAATCGACTTCGATGGCCCGGGCGGCGTCCCAGGCCTGGCCGGGTGTTTCGGCTGCCACAGCGGCCACCGTCTCGCCCTCGAAACGGCAGACCGGATCGAAGATTTTCGTCTTCACGTTGCGAAACGACCACGGCAGGTCGGCCTCCGGCGTATCCGGACCGATTACGGCCCGCACGCCGGGCATTTTTGCCGCCCGGGATGAGTTCACCCGCCGCACGCGGGCGTGCGGATGGGGGCAGCGCAGGATTGCGCCGTAGAGCATTCCGGGCAGCAGAACGTCGGACGGATACACCGCGGTGCCGCTGACCCGTTCGTAGGCGTCCACCCGGGCCCACGGTTTTCCGACGACATCGGTTCTCCCCCAGGGTTGCGGCGCTTTGTCCGGCGACGGGGTTTCCGGTACCGGGAGGCCTTCGGTGTAGTAAATGGTCTTTTGATCTTTGGCCATGACTGTCCTCGCTTCCACCGCTTTGGACTCCGGAGTTGCCCGCCGGCAGGGGCGGTTCCGGATATGGGGTTATTTTTTCCTGGTTTCGGCGGCCCTGGCGGCGGCCTTGAAGATATGGCTGTAGGCACCGCAGCGACAGAGGTTGCCGCTGACGGCGGTGCGGATTTCCTCGACCGACGGGCTGGGATTTTTTCGCAGCAAACCCTCCACGGACATGATCTGACCGGGCGTGCAGTAGCCGCATTGAAAGGCATCTTCTTCGACAAAGGCCGCTTGCACACCGCCGAGTTCTTCGCCGCGAAGCAGTCCTTCCACCGTCGTGACGGCGGCGCCCTGGGCTTCCAGTGCCAGCGTCAGGCAGGCATAGCGGGGGATGTTGTCGATCAGCACCGTGCAGGCACCGCACTCGCCGCGACCACAACCCTCCTTTGTACCGGTCAGACCGAGTTTTTCCCGCAAAACCTGGAGCAAAGTCCAGCGTGGCTCCACCAGCATTTCGTGCGTGCGTCCGTTGACGTGCAGGGTGATTTTGCTCAAAACCTCCGGCTCCAGTACCGCGGCGGTTTCGCCTTTGCTCGCTCCGGCAAAAAGACGGCTCGAGGCCGCCACACCGAAAGCGCCCACGCCGACGCTGGTCAGAAACCCCCGGCGCGAAATTCGCCACGGATGTTCCTTGGGGGGATGGCGTTTTGGGTTCATAAAGCCTCCATGGGAAGGATATCGAATGGATGAATGAGAAACGCTTGGACAAGGATCGTACCGAGACTGCCGGAATTCGGCCCCGGCACCAATGGGGTAAAAGAGGTATTCCCCGGTATTGAATGGAGTATTTTCAGCCCGGTGAAGTGAAAAATGGCACTTCTCGGTACTCAACCCAGGTTGTCATTCTCGCGATGCGGAAAACCGGGCGGCGCGGTGGCCGTCCCTAGTACTTGGATGCATCAGCTGACCACCGCAGGACTGGGCTCGTAAATGCTGCCGTAGGGCAGGCCGCTGTGCCCGCCCGAATGCCGGCAGCCCGATTCTTCCGCGTTTGGTCGCCGCGAAACGGAGTGAGGGGCTTTTAACCCATCCGTCAGACTTTATTCACCGGCATAGACCTCGGTGGCCTTGTCCGGCGAAGCTTCCACGTAGGCCAGAATTTTGTCCACCTCTTCGGTGTCGAGCCATTCGATTTTTCCGCTGCCCACGTCGTAGATGGCTCCCACGACCCGCACCTTGTCCTCCTTGAGGAGATTGCGCACGGCCGGGCTGCGCATGAACAAATCCTCGATCGTCTGCCATACATTTTCTTCAATGGCATAGGGAATGATGTCGTCTCCGTGGATCTCATCGTGCTTGGACTGGGCGCGTTTGACCGCCGGGACGATGTTGGAAACCAGCGGCGGGATGTTGCGTTCGAGCTTGTGACTTTCTCCATGCAGCGACCGTGTAACCGCTGTAACGGCGCCGCACTGGGTATGTCCCAGCACCACCAGCACCGGCGTGTGGACGTGCGCGAGTCCGTATTCGATCGAACCGGCTTCATTTGTACCACAGACATTGCCGGCCACCCGGATCACGAAGATGTCCATGACGCCGGCATCGAAGATCAACTCCACCGGAACGCGCGAATCCGAACAGGAAATGACGGTGGCATAGGCATATTTTCCCTGGTCTTCCATGCCTGCCAGCGCGAGCCGGGAGTCGTCGGTGTGCGGATGGACGGCCTTGCCGCTGTAAAAACGCTGATTGCCGGCCTTGAGCATTTCCAGGGCTTCGGCCGGACCGGGTTTACCGTGGGCTGAGGAGGATGTTGCGGCGGTTGCGGACATATGGCCCTCGCTTTCTGCGGCCGCTTCGGCCTCGGGCGCTGCGCCCGGTGTCTGCTCCGCATGACCCGGGGCTTCCGGGGTTTTTTCGGCCTCCAGGATTGACGGGGTTTCGACTTCCTTTCCCCCGCTTGGATCGGAAGGGATTCTGCCGGAAAGCAGAACGAAAATAAGAACGGCAGCGGCCGCTACGGTCGCGATCAACACCACATTTTGAAACGAAGATTGGTTCTCCTCCATGCACAGGCCCTTTCTGTTTTGGTTGGCTTTTTATATCGGAACGGCTTTTGTTCAAACTCTATAGATTCCAGCGGCGATGAATGCAACTGTTTTCTACGGTCGGCGACCGGGTTGCGTCGTTGACAATCCGGCGTCCAAACCGTATTATTGCGGTGTGGGGCGCCGATCCGAATCGCGTCGTGGACTGACACCGCTGCATCGATCCGGGCCAAGGGCAAATGAATTTGCCGCTCGCCGCTGTGCTTCCAAACTTCACCACTTCTGTGACGCTCCCGACGGATCCGATGATCTGATACGCAGACCGCTCGACTTACCCGCATTTTCATTCCGGCACCCACCCGGCTCCCTCCGATCCACGATCGGATTTCGGAATCGCAAGTTTCGAGGCCCGAAGGCGAAACGACCGCACCCACCACCTATTATGCGCTCAAGGGAGAACGTCATGGAGACCCATGTTCCGATCACCCGCAAGGTGATCACCATTGGCCCGGAGTCCGGCATCGATGCAGCGCGCGCCCTGATGCTGGAGCATCGCATTCGCCATCTGCCGGTCGTCGATCCGGACGGTCGATTGCTGGGCATCCTGTCCGACCGGGATATCCGCAGTGCCACACCCTTTCGCTTCGAAAAAGGATTCGAGGTCGAAAAACAGGGAAAGAAGGACACGGTGCTGCAGGTTGCCGACGTGATGACGCACCGGCCCAGGACCCTGTCGACCCACTACACGCTGCAGGACGTTCTGACCTGCTTTCAACAGACAAAAGTGGGGGCCTTTCCGGTGGTCGATGAACACCAGCGGGTTGTCGGCATCATCTCCGATCGAGATTTGCTGCAGAGCTTTATTCACCTGATCGGTGCTTCCCGCCCGGGCGTTTTCGTGGGCGTGCGTCTCGCCAACAAAGCGCGTGAGATCGGCCGTCTGTTGGATGCCGTCTGTCAGGGCGGTATCCTGATCGGCAGCATGTTGACCATCGAAGAAGGCGACAGCGGATACGCCACCGCATTTTTGTATCTGCAGACCAAAAACACCCATCGGGCCCACATCATCCTGGAGGAGATGGGTTACGAACTGGTCAATCCGATGGATTGGTTTCTGGGGCGTTTTGACTGGCAGCGGACCGGGTCGCACGGCTAGCCGTCACCCATCCAGGTTTTCATCTTCTGTGAAGCGTGCTTGTCCACGGGACGGGAGGGCCCTGTTCCAATCGAAAACCGCATCTTTCCGGATGGGCCGTTCATGGGGGTGGGCTGCATTTGCAGGACCGGGGCTGTGAACGGAGGACGGTGAACCATGCGAGACGAACTGGAGCATTCACGCTATGCGTCGTTGATTGTGCCTCCCGAACGGGTCATCGAAAAAATCCGGCCCGGGATGAGCATTTTCCTGAGCACCGGTGTGGCCGAGCCGCGCACCATGGTGCGCCATTTCATGCAGTCCCGGCTGAAAAACCTGGAAGACGTGGAACTGATTCAGCTGGTGAGCTTCGGCGATGCCATTTCCTTTCAGGCACTTCGATCCCAGAATTTTCGGCTGAAAACTTTTTTTTCCGGCTGGGCGGCCGACGCCGCCATCGAGGAAGGCCGGGTCGATCTGATTCCGACCCGGTTTGTCAAAATTCCGCAGCTGATCTCGTCCGGGCAGATCAACATGGACGTCGCGGTGGTGCAGATCACCCCGCCGAACGAGGCCGGATACTGCAGTCTCGGAATTGCCGTGGACATCGCCCGGGAAGCCATGGAGCAGGCGGCCATTCGGGTCGGTGAAATCAACCCGAAGGTGCCCCGGACCTTCGGAGACACGTTTGTTCAGATCCAGGAATTCGACTACCTGGTGATGGCCGAAGAACCGCCGATCTATTTCGAGCGTTGGCCGGTCGACGAGGTCACCGACCGCCTGGCGGCCCACGTGGCGGACCTGATCGAGGACGAAAGCTGTATCGCATTTTCCATCGGCCCGTTGTACGAGGCCCTGGCGCGGCATCTGCGCGGCAAACGGCACCTGGGTATCCATTCGCCCTTTTTTACCGATCCGTTGATGGAACTGATGGAAAGCGGAGCGGTGACCAACCGCCGCAAGGAAAGCTACCGGGGCAAATCCCTGACCTCGTATGCATTCGGCACCCCTGCGCTGATGGAATGGCTCGACAGCAATCCGCTGGTCGAATTCCAGCGCATCGACAAGGTGTTCAATCCGCTGATCATCGGCCGCAATGATAAATTCGTAACCGTAATCGCCGCCCGCAAAATCGATCTGTACGGCCGTGTGGGTCTGCATCTGGGCAAGGGCAACGTGGCCGCCGGACCCTCGGAGGTCATGGATTTTTTCCAGGGAGCGGCCATGTCCGAAGGCGGCCGCTCGATTTTTGCGCTTACCAGCCGGGATACCCGTGGTCGCGCCAACATCCTGCCTTCCATCGTAGACCTGCCCAACACCTTCGGGATGTACGAGTCGGTCGATGCCATCGTAACCGAATACGGTGTCGCCTACCTGGAGGGCCGGTCGGTGCGCGAGCGGGCGCAGGCCCTCATCGAAATCGCCCACCCCGATGATCGTGCCGTACTGGTGGAAGAAGCCAAAGCCCGCAAGATCCTTTATGCGGACCAGATTTTCCTTTCGGAAAGCGCGCGGCTGTATCCGGCCCACCTCAATTTCAGCCAACGGTTCAAGGGCAATCTGCTGGTTCGTTTCCGGGCGCTGAAACCCTCCGACGAAGAGGGCATGCGGCATCTGTTTTACCGGTTTTCCACCGAGGCGGGTTATTACCGTTTTTTTCACACAGTGCGGAGCATGCCCCACGCCAAGATGCAGGAATATGTCAACATCGACTGGAACCAGGTCATGTCCATCGTCGGGCTGGTCGGCGAAGAAGGCAAAGACCGCATTATCGCCGAAGGCCGCTACATCCGGATACCGGCGACCCATTTTGCCGAAGTCGTGTTCGTTGTGGACGAAGCCTATCAGAAACGCGGGATTGCCTCGTATTTGTACACGCTCTTGATTCAACTGGCCCGCGAACGCGCCATCAAGGGGTTTGCCGCCGATGTCATGTTTTCGAACATCGGTATGATGAAGGTGTTTCGCAAGGGCGAACTGCCCATCCACGCCCGGCTGGAAGCCGGAGTGTACCACATCACCATTCCGTTCGATTAGTGTGCATTTTGAAAGGCTCCCCACCCGGCCGGGGCATGACCGGCGCACCGCGATGTTTTAAATTGCCTGTGAATTCCGTTGTTTTCTTGCTACAAATTCTTGTCATTCCTTTCAAAAACCGATAAGATGCGGCCGCACCGTGAGGAAGGCCCCGCAAACGGTCGGTGCCGGACTGCACCGTCCCCCGGCGACGGAATGCCGTTGGCAAAGCGGCGCAGTGGCGGTTGCCGGGGCGGCCTGGAGACGTCTTGCCGGATGGAAGGGTGGGGTGGCAATGAAGATCGGCATCGGTTTCAGCAATCGACAGGATGCGACCGCTTCCGGCCGTCAGGTCGCCGCTCAGGCCATTGAAAACGCCGGCATCCAAAATCCGACGCTGGTTTTTGCATTTTGCGGCGGCGATTTGAATGCCGCTGAATTCTACGGGGGACTGCAATCGGTGTGCGGAGACGGCGTGCCCATTGTCGGAGGGTCCGCCATCGGTGTGATTACCAACGAGCACTTGGACTACAACGGCCGTTCGGCAGCGGCCCTGGTTATGGCGTCTGATACGCTGCGCTGCCGGGTGGCGGCCGTCGACGGTCTGGCCGCCGACGAAAAACAAGCCGGCATCCGCTTGGCCCGGCGGTTGGCCATCGGCGGCGATGCCGGATTTCTGCTGCTTTTTTACGATTCCATCAAGCAACCCGGCGCTGCCGACAGCCCGCCGATCCTCAATGCATCCACCGCCCTGATCGAGGGCCTGGAATCCGGGCTGCCCGCCGGGCTGCCGGTCTTCGGCGCCGGTCTGATCGGAGATTACGACTTTCAGTCGACGGTACAGTTCGACGGAGCGGGGTGCGGCTCTCAGAAAGCGGTCGCGGTGCATTTCCGGGAGGGGGTCTCGCCGCGGTTTCGGATCATGCACGGCTGCACGCCCCTGGACGGCATCTACCGCACGGTGACCCGGGCCGAAGGAGCCTGCATCTACGAACTCGACGGCCGGCCGATTGCGCCGCTCATCGATGCGCTTTATGGGGACCGGGACTGGCGGTGCAAAAATCCGGTGGACCTGCTGACCATCGGCATCTATCACGGGGATAAGTTCTCCGGAATCGAAGAAGGACGCTATGTCAACCGGCTGATTGCAGGGATTCTTCCGGACGGACTGGGCATCGCCATGTTCGAGCCGGATATCCGGGAAGGCACCGAAGTGCAGTTCATGCTGCGGGACACCCAAAAGATGATCCAGTCGGCCACCCGGAATGCCGCCGCGATTCTAAAAGAAGTCCGCCGTGAGGGGAAAAAAGCGCTGTGCGGTCTTTACATAGACTGCGCCGGCCGTGCAGCGGGCTATTCGAAAACCGTGCAGGAAGAGGCGGCCGAGGTACAAAAGGCCTTTCGGGATCATGGCTGCCCCTTGTTGGGTTTTTACTCGGGCGTGGAAATCGCGCCGCTTCTGGGACGGAGCCGGGGACTGGACTGGACCGGGGTGCTGCTGCTTTTCGTTGAGGATTGAACCATGTCGGCCAAAGAATCCGATTGGGAATACCGCTGCCGGGCTCTGGAAAAGGAGCTGCAGCAGGCCTGCCGTGAAGCCGACTACTATCGGCGTATCGCCGCCGACACCGGTAAACGGCGCCTGCGCGATGTCAATCAACTTGCCAAAATGGTGGTGGCCCTGGAAGGCGAGCAGGAAGACCGCCAAATCGCCGAACAGCGCCTGCGCGAATCCGAGCAACGCTATCGCAGCCTGGTGGAAAACATCAACGTCGGCATTCTGGTCGTCCAGGACCAAAAGATCGTGTACGCCAACCCTTCCGTGCCCCAGTTTCTGGGCATCGCCACCGGCCGGATTCGCCTTGACGAAAACCCGTTTCGCTACATCCACCCCGAAGACCGCGAGGCGGTCCTGCATCGCCACCTGAAGCGTCTGCGGGAGGAGAAGGTTCCCGAACTTTATTCGTTTCGGGTCTTGGACGCCAACGGGCTGGTGAAGTGGGTCGAAGCCAGCGGTACCCGCATCGAGTGGATGGGACGGCCGGCGACCCTGAATTTTTTCATGGACGTCACCGATCGGATTCGCTTCGAAGAAGAGCGCCGCATCCTGGAGGCGCAGCTGATCCGCGCCCAGAAAATGGAGGCCATCGGCACGTTGGCCGGCGGAATCGCCCACGATTTCAACAACCTGATGATGGCCATTCAGGGCAACATATCCCTGATGCTTTGCGATATCGAAACCTCCCATCCACATTACGAGTATTTGCGAAACATCGAAAAGCAGATTGTCAGCGGCACCCGGTTGACCGGGCAACTGCTGGGCTACGCCCGCAAAGGACAGTACCATGTCAAAACCTTCGATCCCAAAACCCTGGTCGAAGAAGTTGCCGGTGCCTTCGGAAGAACCCGCAAGAACATCCGCATTCATCAAAACCTGGCGAAAGAGACCTACTTGCTGCACGCCGACATCGGCCAAATCGAACAGGTGCTGTGGAACCTGTTCGTCAATGCATCCGACGCCATGCCTGAGGGCGGAGATTTATTTTTAGAGACCCGCAACGTCAGTCACCGCGAGATGACCGGCCGGCTGTACCGGCCGGTGCCGGGAATCTATGTGGAATTGACCGTGCGGGATACCGGTGTCGGCATGGATGCCGAAACCCTGGAGCGGGTCTTCGATCCGTTTTTCACCACCAAGCCCCTCGGACGCGGCACCGGCCTGGGACTGGCCTCCGTGTTCGGTATCGTCAAAGGCCACGGCGGCTACATCGATGTCGAATCCCGGGTGGGAAACGGCACCCACTTCCGACTCTATTTTCCCGCAACCGAGGGCGAAATCGCTCCGGAAGCGGGCAACGAAACGAAGATCGTAACCGGCCAGGGCGTGATTCTACTGGTGGAAGACGAAGATACGGTGCTGGCGGTGGGCGCCGCCATGTTGCGCAAACTCGGTTACCGCGTGCTGGAAGCCCGGGATGGGCAAAGCGCCATCCACGTATTTCAGCGTAGCTGCCAGGAAATCGACCTTGTGATTCTGGACATGATCATGCCGGGGATGAGCGGCGGCGAGGTCTACCGGCGTCTCAAGCAGATTCAACCCGCCGCCAAGGTCTTGATATCCAGCGGTGTGGACATCTCCGGAGAAGTGGCCGAGCTGCTGCAGAACGGCTGTGACGGTTTTATCCAGAAGCCCTATCGCATGGAGTCTCTGTCGAAAAAAGTGCGCCAGGTGCTCGGCGGCACATGACCCGGTTCGGCCGCGGATCGTCCCGTCATCGGCGGACCTCGGCGGAAAACGGTCATTTCTGCAAGCATACGATTTGAAATTGCTCAAATCGATGTCCCTTGCCTTGCCCCGGGTCTTCCATCCAGACATCCTCGTTCCGCGGCGGAGGCGCCCATGGTCTTCGGTTTTGCGGCGCAGGCCCGGATTTCTGCGGGCCCTTGGAAATTCGTCATTCAGTCCTGGACGCCCGGATTTGTTTTCCATGCTGCTTGGAAACGGAAATAAAACCGGCCAGGGCTGCTCCGCAAAACGGCATGGCCAGACAGGCAACATCGATGAACCAGTGGCCGCTGCCGCCGATGCCCTTCAGCGCCAGCCATGCCAGACCCGCGCATGAAAGCAGACAGCCGGCGTACAGACGGCCGACGGAGACTTGCGGTCTTTGTCGCGCGGCGGCTCGCTCGAAGCGGCTGAATCCCAGCAGAAACGGAACGGTGGCCGCGGCGAAGACGGCCGCCCAGACCGGTCGCCACGCCCACCAGGACACCGTGCCGGGCACGACCGCATACAGCTCCGGCTTCACCAGAAATCCCGCTCCGATAACCAGGATCATGGCGGTGCTGTGCCACAGAAACAGGGTCATAATCATGCCGTTGACCATCACCGTGGCCGTCCAGGGTGTGGTCCGGTCCAGCCACCGGCGGGCCGGTCCCTGCAGCGAGAGCAGCAAGCCGATCTGGGCCGTTCCCAGGGCCAGCAGGGGCAGTTTGGGCGGCAGGGTGTTGCTGACCGTCTCGGTGGGGACACCCACCAGGCTCAGTGGATAGGGGCCGAAGTTCACCAGAAGCAACAGTGACAGCAATCCGGCCGGAAACAGCCATAGCGTTCTGCCGACCGAATTCAATTTGCCGTCGCGCCAGGCGTAGCCCAACTGGTGCACGGCCAGCCAGACGAACAGGTAATTGAACCATCCCAGGTGCCGCCAGCCGGCCCCGAAGAACGCCAGGTCCGTCAGTGCCGCACCGGCGACCAGCGCCGCCACGCTCCAGAGCCCGAATCGCTGCCAGGCGGCACTGGAAAACGGCACGAATAATACCACCAGCAGGTACACGGCCAGAAACCAGGTGGGCACCAGGGCAATCCGCGAGCCGACCCGGACGAAACCGTCCGGCACGCCGAACCATTGTCCGAGCAGCGCCAGGGCGGTCCAAACGGCCAGCAGCGGCAGTACCGGCTGCAGCAGCCGCCGCAGGCGGCCCCCCAGCCAGTCGGCATAGGAATCTCCGCGTCGCTGTGCGGCGCGCCAGGAGGTCAGGTTGGAGTATCCGCCCACGAAAAAGAAAATCGGCATGACTTGAAAAAACCAGGTGATCCACTGAGACCAGGGCGAGACCGCCAACAAATGCTGCATGTCCGGTTTGCCGGGTTCATAATAGGGGGCTGCAATCAGCCAGTGGCCCAGCACAACCGCCGAAATGGAGGCCGCCCGCAGAAAATCCACGTAGCGGTTGCGGGATGCCGGCGTCCGTTCCGCAAGCCGGCGGGCCTGCCCCCAGAGGTTCTGCCGCCGGTGGATATCGGCGGACGGTTTGGGTTTGTTTGCGAAAATCATTGAAATCCTCTTGCAAGGTTGTCGTTGGATTGCAAAAAAACGGTTTGGAATATACCCCGAGCAAATTGCATACCATTTCCGTTAAATCGTAAGGCATTTTTTGACCCATGTCGCGCCGGTGGGGGAGCCGGCACCGGCTTTGCTTCTGTAAGCTTCATAAATTTCAAGCTTTTCGCCTCTGCGGCGCCGGACGTCTGCGCCGGGACCGAAGCGGTGCACCGGATGGGCGTACTGCAAGCGCATTCCGATCCCGCCTTTGGCGGGGCGGACACCAATTGTCCGTTTGTTGAAAGAACCCGACAAATTCTGCATGGTTTTACGGTTGCATCGATCGTCGCGTAAATGGGAACATCGCCGGGCCGGTATTCGTTTCGATGGAAGATTCGATGTGTTATAATTGGTTTTTATGAAGTTTGGGGGGCAACTCGGCGGCCGGGTGCGCCGGGCGGCAACGATTTCAGGCAGGGGGGAAAATGTGAAGCGGAAGCCAATTCTTTGGGTCGTGGTCCTGGCATTGATGATCTGGCCTCGATGCGGCAGCACCCAGGCCATGACCGTCATCACGGAAGAATCGCCGCCGTTCAACTTTACCAACGACGGCGGGATCACGGGCTCTTCCACCGAGGTGGTCCGTGAAATCCTGAAGCGCCTGAGCCTGGCGGACCATATTCAGGTCATGCCGTGGGCCCGTGGGTACCACGCACTGCAAACTCAGCCGAATGTCGCGTTGTTTTCCACCACCCGCACACCCGAGCGCGAACCGCTGTTCCACTGGGTCGGTCCGCTGTTTACGGTCCATTTCAATTTTTATGCCCGCCGGGACACGGCGCTCGAACTTCGTTCGCTGGAAGACGCCAAGCGGGTGGGGGCTATAGCCACCTACAAGGACGACGTCAAAGAGCAGCTGCTGCGCGATCTGGGATTTACCAACCTGGACAGTTCCAAATCACCGGTGAGCAATTTGAAAAAACTCATTGCCGGCCGGGTGGATCTGTGGCTGTTCGACAACCTCGGCATGCCCGATGTCGCCCGTAAAGCCGGCATCGATCCCATCGAGCTCAAGCGGGTGCTCCCTTTTCGGACCTATCAGTCCTACATCGCCATATCCAAGCCGACCGCTCCGGCAGTGGTGCAGCGATGGCGGGATGCCCTCCGGTCGATGGTGCAGGACGGCACTTTTGCGGCGATCAGCCGGCGGTGGCTGCCGCGCGAAAGCATTCCCAATGCCGATGGCGATATCGCATCGACGCCGGATTGGCCGGCGCTGAGTATTTACACCGAAGACTCTCCGCCGGGCAATTACCTCCAGGACGGGCGCGCGGAGGGATTCGCCGTCGAGATCGTACGAGACATATTGCGGCGCCTGCGTCTGCCCGATCGCATCGAGGTGGTGCCGTGGGCCCGCGGATACAGCCGGGCGAAATCGGCTCCCAACGTGGTGTTGTTTTCCACCACGCGGCTGCCCCAGCGCGAACGCCTGTTTCACTGGGTCGGACCGATCTATACCCAGACCTGGGCATTTTACGGCCGCAAAAATTCGGGTCTGCAGATTGATTCACTGGAACAGGCCCGTCGGGTGGCGAGAATCGGAACCTATCTGCGAGATGCCAAGGAACAGTACCTGAAATCGCTGGGATTCGAAAATCTGGTCAGCGCCAACCGCAACATCAGCAACATCCGCCACCTGATCGACGGTGACATCGACCTGTGGGTGAGCTCGGATTTCAATATGCCCTATCAGGTCCGCCAGGCCGGAGTGGATCCCGGTCAGCTGGAGCGTTTGCTGGCCTTTCGCCGGGTGGAGAACTACATCGCGTTTTCACTGGAAACACCGTTGACGGTGGTGCGGGCCTGGCAGCACTGCCTGGACGAAATCAAGCAGGACGGCACCTATGCCGCCCTGATGGAAAAATACGATTTTCATCCGGAATTCTTCTCCGCGCCTTGAATTCATTCTTGCCCAAACCGGGTGCGATGCACCCGGTGCAAGTTCAACATCGAAGCCCAACCGTGCTTCTGTTGACTCAGCCGCTGTAAGACGATTTTTTTATGAAATGGCACTTTCTGAAAAAACGCTCCCTTTCCAAGGAGCTGACCACCAGCCTGATATTGCTCGTGTTTCTTTTCGAGGGCGTGTTGCTGGCTACGGTTTACAAGGCGCATTCCCGCGAAGAGCTGGCGCGGCTGCGAGCGCTGGCGGATCAAAACATTGTCAACCTGGCCGAGGTTTTGGCGGTGCCGATCTGGGATTTTGACGACGAGCAGATTGCCAAAATCGGGCGCGGCTACGTCGGCAACGAAGTGGTGGATGAAATCCGCGTTTTAGATGCCGGGGGCAAGGTGCTCTATCAAGCTACCAGCAAACGCATCAGCGCCGAGCAACTGCTTCGATCCCGGCCCATATTTCACCGGGGCCGGCAGGTCGGCACCGTCGAGCTGGTCTGGTCTCTGGATGCCTATACCGCGGATCGGCTGTGGTTGCGCAACGTCATTCTCATGATCCTGGGTGCATCCCTGATCGTCATTTTTTTCGCCACCGGTTTGCTGCTGCGCATTTTTATGCGTCGGCCGCTGAACCAGCTCCAGGATGGTATCGACCGGGTCGCCCAGGGGGAATTCGATTACCGGTTTGATAAAATTCATCACAGCGAATTGACCGATATCGCCCGGCGGTTCAGCCAGATGGCCGATACCGTGCGGACCCGCGAATCGGCGCTGCAGCAGGAGATCGGCGAACGCCGAAGGGCGGAAGAAAAAACCCGGGAAAGCGAGGCCAAAACCAGGGCACTGCTGGACGCCTTGCCCGATGTCATGTTCCGGATGGATTCGCGGGGGGTTTTCCTGGAGTACCGGGGCGCGGCGGATGACCTGCACATCGCGCCGAACGCGTTGCTGAATCGCAAGGTCGATGAAGTGCTTCCCGACCATCTGGCCCGACGGATCCACCGGCATCTGCAGGCCGCCCTGCGGGAAAGAAGCGTTCGGATTTTCGAATACGAACTGCAGATCGAAGACCGCCGGCGGCATTTCGAATGCCGACTGGTGGCGGTGGGCGAAGATCAGGCCATGGCCATCATCCGGGACATCACCGACCGGGTGCGGGCTGCGGCCGAACGCAGGCGCCTTGAAGACAAACTGCGCCAGGCCCAGAAAATGGAAGCCGTCGGCACCCTGGCCGGCGGTGTCGCCCACGATCTAAACAACGTCTTGTCCGGACTGGTGAGCTATCCGCAGCTGCTGCTGATGGACTTGGCGCCCGACAGCCCTTTGTACGGACCGATCCAAACCATTCAGCGCTCCGGTGAAAAAGCCGCCGGCATCGTTCAGGATCTGCTGACACTGGCCCGAAGGGGCGTTGCGGTGGCAGAGATCGTCAATCTCAACGACTTGATCCGCGACTACTTGCAAAGTCCGGAATTCGAAAAGTTGAACACCTACCATCCCGGGTGCGAGATCGACCTGAGGCTGTCCGACGACCTTTTCTGCATCCGCGGTTCTGCGGTTCATCTCTCCAAGATGATCATGAATCTGGTTTCCAATGCCGCCGAAGCGATCCATCGTCGCGGCCGGATTGTAATTTCCACTGCCAATCGGTTCATTGAAAAATCCAACGACTGCGGGGATGTAAAGGCCGGCGATGCAATCATGCTGCGGGTCTCCGACGACGGCATCGGGATATCCCCGGAAGATATCCAGCGAATTTTCGAACCCTTTTACACCAAAAAGGCCATGGGACGAAGCGGCACCGGACTGGGCATGTCGGTGGTCTGGGGGACGGTAAAAGATCACCGCGGTCACATCGAAGTGAAAAGCGATGTGGGACTGGGCACCCGATTTACAGTGTTTTTGCCGGCCTGTCACGAAACACGGCCGGAAAAGCCGATGCCGGATTCATGGCATCATCTGCAAGGCCGCGGTGAGACGATTCTGGTGGTAGACGACATGCCCGAGCAGCTGGAGATTGCCGCCAAACTGCTGCAGCGGCTCGGCTACCGGGCTTTGACGGCGGCAGACGGGCTGCAGGCCATCGATGTGTTGGCCAACGAGGCGGTTGATCTGATCGTTCTGGACATGATCATGGAGCCGGGCATTGACGGCCTGGAAACCTATCGCCGGATTCTGCAGCGCTGGCCCGGGCACAAAGCCGTCATTGCCAGTGGTTTTTCCGAGTCGGCCCGCGTCAGGCAGGCCCAGGCCCTGGGCGCCGGCGCCTATATCAAAAAGCCGTACCGGCTGGAGCAGATCGGCGCCGTGGTCCGGGCCGAGCTCGACCGCGACCGCAACTGAGTTCCTTCGTATTGCCGGCCGGGATCCCGATTGCAGCCGTTTTCTTGTCGACAACCGGCCCGTATTCGGAGGGCATGCTTGACAGAATATTATCGATAAGTTTATGGTAATACCAAATTCATATCGATAGGGAGTTGTCATGAACACCGTAACCGTTTCGCCCAAATATCAGGTTGTGATTCCCAAAAACATCCGTGAAGCATTGTGCCTGCGACCCGGCCAAAAATTGAAAGTGTTTGAATACGATGGGCGCATTGAGTTGATTCCGGACCGTGAAATATCGGAATTGAAAGGATTTCTGAAAGGAATCAACACCGACTTTGCGCGCGAGGAAGATCGCGTATGAACATCGTCGATTCCTCCGGGTGGCTCGAATACTTTTCCGGCGGTCCGCAATCGGATCATTTCTCAGCCCCGCTTCAAGATTCGGCATCGCTGATTGTGCCCGCCATTATCATTTACGAGGTTTTCAAGGTGGTGCTGCGAGAGGCGGGGGAGCATCCTGCCCTTCAGGCGGCGGCAGCCATGCAGAAAGGTCGGATCGTCGATCTGACGGCAAACATCGCCGTCAACGCCGCGAAACTGAGCCTTCAGCATCGCCTGCCGATGGCAGACAGTTTGATTCTCTCAACGGCCCATGCTTATAACTGCACCATTTGGACGCAGGATTCCGATTTTCAGAAACTGCCGAACGTAAAATACTTCCCCAAAAAATAAGGAACGCCGGTCTAGAACCCTTCCATCTTTCGAAAATACGACATTCGCGGCATTGTGGACCAGGATTTCAATCTGGAGGATGTCGAAAAGCTCGGCCGCGGCTATGCGACTTACCTGGCCGACCACGGCGGCCGGGTTTGTGTGGTGGGCCGGGACTGCCGGCTCAGTTCGCCGGAGATCCGGCAGGCCCTGGTAAGGGGCATCACCGACGGCGGTGCCGATGTGATCGATGTGGGGCTGTGTCCGACGCCGCTGCTTTACTTTGCCGTCCGCAATCTCGAAGCCGACGGCGGGGTGATGATCACCGCCAGCCACAATCCGCCGGAGTACAACGGTTTCAAAGTGTGCCTGGGGGCCGACACGATTTCCGGCGAAGAAATTCAGAAATTCCGCAAGACCGTCGAAGCCGGCCGCTTTGCTTCCGGCAGCGGATCCTCGAAGGCCGCCGATTTGCTGCCGGCCTACGGGGATTACCTGGCCGGCAACATCCGGCTCCAACGGCCGGTGCGCCTGGCGGTGGATGCCGGCAACGGCACCGGGGGCATCACCGCCGGGCCGATCCTGCAGCGGCTGGGCTGCAGCCCGGTGGCGCTGTACATGGAACCCGACGGCGCCTTTCCCAACCACGAGCCCGATCCGACCGTTCCGGAGAATCTGGCCGCGCTGTCGCAGATCGTCGTCGATCAAGGATTGGAACTGGGCATCGCCTTCGACGGCGACGCCGACCGTCTGGGCGTGGTCGATGAAGCCGGGCGCATTCTTTACGGCGACATGCTCATGATTATTTTTGCCCGCGACATCCTCAAGGATCATCCCGGGGGCAAGTTCATCGGGGAGGTCAAGTGTTCGCAGGTCATGTACGACGACATCCGGGCCAGGGGCGGGGTGCCCATCATGTGGAAAACCGGCCACTCGCTCATCAAGCAGAAACTCAGGGAGGAAAACGCGCTGCTGGCCGGTGAGATGAGCGGCCACTTTTTTTTCAAGCACCGCTATTTCGGATTCGATGACGCCCTGTACGCCGCCTGCCGCCTGCTGGAGATCGTCTCCCGGGACGACCGGCCGCTGTCCGCATACCTGCAGGACCTTCCGCCGATCCACAACACGCCCGAGATTCGGGTCGATTGCCCCGAGGAACAGAAGTTTCCGCTGGTCGAACGCGTCAGGCAAATCCTGGCCGCCGAACATCGGGTCATCGACATCGACGGCGTGCGGGTGCTGTTCCCGGACGGCTGGGGCCTGGTGCGGGCTTCCAACACCAGCCCGGTCATCGTGCTGCGCTTCGAAGCCCAGAGCGAATCCCGACTGCAGGAAATTCAGGCTCTGGTGGAAAGCGTCATCGAAAAGGCCAGAGTCGAATTGGCGGCCGGCCGCTGAAAAGAATCCAGGGACCATCACGGGCCGGGCTCCGAACCCGTTGGTGCTGCGCCCGTGCAAATCAAGAGGTTGGTTATGTCGAATCCGGAGGCCGATCTGGTGGTCGTGATCATGGCCGGGGGGATGGGCACGCGCTTCTGGCCGCTGAGCACGAAAGAAAAGCCCAAGCAGTTCATTCAACTCTTCGACGATCGCAGCCTGCTGCAGCAAAGCTACGACCGCGTGGCGCCCATCGTTGCGGCAGAACGCATCTTTGTGCTGACCAACGCCGATTATACCCACCTGGTTGCCGAGCAGCTGCCGCAGCTGCCGCCGGAAAACATCATCGGCGAGCCCGAGCGCAAGGATACCGCCGCGGCGGTCTGCCTGGGCACCCTGGTGGCCCGCAAGCGCTTCGGCAATCCGGTGATCGCCGTACTGACGGCTGATCACATCATCGAACCGGTGGAGCGGTTCCGGCAAACCCTGCTTTCCGCCGCCGACCAGGCCCGCAGTTCCGGAGCCCTGTACACCTTCGGTATCAAACCCACCTATGCCTCCGAAGCCTACGGTTATCTGGAAGTCGGTGAACCATCCCTGGAAGATGCGGACATCGGCCATTTTCGGCTGCGGTCGTTCAAAGAAAAACCCGACGCTGCAACCGCCCGGCAATACCTGGAATCCGGTTGCTACCTTTGGAATTCGGGCATGTTCGTCTGGACGGCCGACGCCATTTTCGCCGAACTGGAACGGAACGTGCCGGATCACGTCGAACAGCTGGCCCGGGCCGTCGAACAAATCGACAGCCACCGCTGGCCGGCGGCGTTGCAGCAGGCATTTGCCCGGCTGCAGCGCATCTCCATCGATTTCGCCGTGATGGAAAAAGCCCGGGACGTGCGCTGCGTTGCCGGAACCTTCGCCTGGAAAGACGTGGGCGGGTGGCTGGCGATCCAGGAGTTTCTCGACCGCGACGCCGACGGCAACTACACCAAAGGACGGGTGCACAGTTTCGATGCTGGCGGCAATCTGGTGTTTTGCGACGCACCCGGAGAAACCGTCGCCTTGGTGGGCGTCAGCGATGTGGTGGTGGTGCGGGCCGGCGGCAAAACCCTGGTCGCCCGCAAGGACCGCCTGGAGGACGTCAAGAAAATCGTCGAATCCATGCTAGACTAGGGGACGTCTATTGGTTTATAAGTTTCTATCGAGGTTCGGAAACCGAAAGATCGATCAAAACGAAATCGAAGCTGGATGTGCGCTCATTCGTCGAACAGCGACAGCTGGTTATTCTTTCTTTTATCGGCCGCTTGATCCGATTTCGTTTATTCTCGACACATTTCGATCACTGGCGATTGAGTGTTCGCAATCGATGATTATGATATCGCTTGATTTTCAGCAAACCAAGGACGAATATGGGATGCCGCTGTGAATCTCTATGACAATGGGGATGATGGTTTCAGTAGCTCGACCGGCGCGGGCCGGGACTCTGAAAGCCGGGAAGACCTGCATAACCGGGTGTCCCATTGGCAGCGTGACCTCAAAAGGCTGCTCACCCGCCTGGAGCCGTACCTCGTTGCCGGCCGCATGGTCACCTTTGAGACGATCACGGCGGAGGAGAAGACGTTTTTTGCGGGGCTGGCGGAAACGGTTCCGATTCCGGAAACCGTATGTGCGGTATTCATTCCACCCAGCGTCATCCAGCAGGCCATGTGGCCCGGGAGTCGACCCCCGGCCGCCGATGAGGACTCGCAGGTGTATGGGATCGCACCGGATGCCGGGGCGGTCGTTGCGGTGCGCTGCGGATCGCTGAATACCATAGTCAATGCCTTGTTCGCGCTGCCGCCGCTGGCACCCGGAATCGACGTGTATGAAGACGACCGACTCCTGGCCGGTTATACCTATCATGATCACCGGGAGTGCACCGATGGCCTGATCGAGGCACTGAAAACCTATCTGGTGCCGTGATCGATCCTGGCGGTCTTTTTTACGATTAAACCCATTCTCTGAAAGGAGTGTGTTCATGAGCGATCCAAAAGAAAACGTATATGTCAGGGTCAAGGACATGGCCGGCAACGAGTTTGTATGCCCCCTGGACGCGCTGAAAAATCCAAAGGAAGTGTCTGAAGCGGAACTGGAAAACTGTGTCGACGACGGGACGGTGGGCCGATACGCCGGCAACATCAACATTGCCGACTAGAAGGATATTCCACCCGCAGCAGCCGCGGTTGCTGTCCGATATCGAGGCGCATTGCCAGCCGGGTCCATGCCGCCAGCGGCAGGGTTACCCAACCCGAAAAACGTTCGAACCATGGCTCGGGTCCGATCTCGGATCGTATCTGCCGGATCAGGATGCGAGCCCTTCGACGCTGGAGGCGGTTCGGTCCGAAAAATGCCGCCGGATAGAGGCCGGGCAGGGCGCTTTGGACGTAGGTTCGCATCCGCCGGGCCCGCGCTCTGAGCAGTGGATTGGAAGACTGGCGCATGCAGCGCCATCCATCGAACCAGGTGCTGATGATGCGCACGATGGACGGGCCGAGCCGTTCGAAGTTGTCGCGGTACAGCTCGCGTTGCAGTGCTTCCAGTTCGGCCGGTGAAAAATGGCGATGTTTGAAGTGCATCGAAAATCCGTCGAACTTACGGTAGTCGGGCTTCCCCCGGTACGCCGGCAGGTAACGGTTTTCGGCGATCACCTGCTGATGCAGCGGTGTTCCGGGGAAAGCGAAGTAGATCAGGATCTGCCACAGGTCCGGTTCCAGTGACTGCAGCCGGCGCAGATCCTTGAGCACCTGTCGGCGGTCCATGTCGGGAAAGCCGATAATCATCGAAGAGAGTATGACCACTCCCCGCCTTTTGAGGGCCTCATATAAACCGGTCAGCTCGCAGCCTTGCAATTTCCGGTAGCCGGCCGATGGGCTTTCGAATCCGGTCCACAGGATATCGAAACCCATTTCGGCGATTTCATCGGCCGTGAAACGGGACAGTCCTTTCACACTGCCGAACCCCATGATCGATAGCGGCCGGCCGCCGGCCCGCACGCATTCCAGGAATTCACGCGCACGCGTTGCGTGAATAAAAAAATCCTCGTCGATAATGATAAAACCGCTGAGGCGGTCGCCGGCGGATTCGGCCGAATTCTCCATCCGGCGGATCGTGTCATACAGCTCGCGCCCGCTCCGGATGAACGGAACGTATTTGCGCTTGAAGTAATGGGATGTGCAGCAAAAATCGCATCCATTGGGACAGCCGAGGCCGGCGGTGATGTGGGCGACTTTCGTGGGCAGGCGATAGGAAAAGATCCGCGGCGATTCGATCGGGGCGTAGGGATGACGGATGTTGCCGCTGTCCGGTTCACCGAGCAGGCGCCGCATGTAGCCGATGCCCTCTTCCCTGCAGATGAAATCAGAATATGGCGCCAGCTCCGCGTCGGACAGGACCGTTCCGTAGCCGCCGAGCACGATCCGGGCGCTGGGGCAATGCCTGCGAACCAAAGCTGCCATCCGACGGACCTTGTGGTAGGTGGCCACCACAAAGCTGATGCCGATCACGTCAAACCGGTGGGTCGAAATTTCCCGGATGAACTCGCCCTCAGAAGGATAATGGAGAACGACGCAGGGCGCATCGATGTTCGCGGCGATGTAATCGATGGCCCAGCAACGGATCACCTGGCGATAGCTGAAGATGCCCTGGCTGCGAGTCACCTGGGCGTGGAACAGTTCGGCGCCCACCGAATCGCCCTCGCCTTCCTGTCCAAAAGGTCGACAGACAGAGGTCAGCAGCACCCGGGTCGAAGCGGTCGAAAAACGAGCCTCTTTGTTGCTTGCGCTGTCCGGCATTCCAGTCCACCGCCACTTCGCCAGCCATTGAAGATGGACAATTTTTTACGGACTACTACAAACAAAAAAGCCTTTCAAGTCCAAACCTTTTTCGGCCCGGGCGTATCCATGCGACTGCCCTTGACAACGGTGGTCATCGTCGTCCTGTTTTTAGCGGGCTGAAAAAAAAAGCGACGACTTTGTGTTGCGATGTCCGGAGCGGGAAAGGCACCGAATCGATGTCCCAGTTTGACAAAAATCAGAAAAATCAAGACGGCGGCTGTATGGGAGACGGTTTGCGCCGTCGTGCCGAGAAGCATCTGAAATCCGCGGATCAACGTCAGGCGGAAGACGAGCAGCAGACCGATAATCTGCTGTTCGAACTGGAGGTTCATCGGGAGGAGCTGAAAATTCAAAACGAGGAGCTGCGCCGCTCCCAGAATGAAACCGCCGAACTTTTGCGCCAATATACCGATCTGTACGAATTCGCCCCGGTCGGTTATTTTACCATCGATGCGGACAAAACGATCGTGCAGGCCAACCTGCACGCTGTCGAAATGCTCGGATGCACCCGAAAACGGATGCGCAATCGACATTTCGGCACCTTTGTGAAACCCGAGGACCTGCCGATCTTCCATGAGCTCGTGGCGCGAGTGCTGGAAAGCGGTACCAAACAAGACTGTGAGCTGCGCCTTGTGTCTGCACAAGAGGTCTTCGACGCACAGTTGCATGCCCGGCATGTGAATCAAAGCCATCCGCCTCTTTTCCAGGTGGCAGTTTTTGACATCACTTCTCGGAAAGAGGCCCAGCGGGCGCTGCAGGACGCCAATGTGCAGCTGGAACAGCGCGTGCGCGAACGGACCGCCGAACTGCAGAATTCCCGACGCGAGCTGCAGTACATCGCCGAAAACACCATCCATCTGCTGGAGCGCGAGCGGCGCAAAATCTCCCTGGACCTGCACGACACCATCGCCCAGGGACTGGCCACCATCAAGCTGTTGCTGGAAAACAAGCTGGCCATGATGCAAAAGGAGGCGCCGGCATCCCCCTTTTCCATCGAACGCATCCTTGAGATTACCGCTCGCAGTTTAAACGAAACCCGGCGCATCATGTACTACCTGCGGCCCAAGATGCTCGATGAGATCGGTTTTCTGGCCACGCTGCGCTGGCACTGGCAGGAATTCGAGCGCCTCCATCCGGATATTGACGTGCAAAAAGACATCCGTGTCTCCGAAAGCCAACTGCCCGAGGAGCTGACCCTGGTGGTTTATCGCATTGTCCAGGAAGCCACCCACAACATCGATCGTCACAGCCGCGCCGACCGGGTGGAATTTCAGCTGCAACAACGAAACAGACGCCTGCGCCTGCGGATCGCGGATAACGGCGGCGGATTCGACGTCGAAGAACCGCTGGGAGATCCCGAAAATGGCATGGGGATCACCTGCATGAAGGAACGGGCCGAGCTGTCCGGCGGTGATTTTTCCTTGCAATCTGCAGGTGGCGAGGGGACCGTCATCGAGGTTTCTTGGAACCTGGATCGCTGGCACCGGTAAGCACAATTGTCGACTGTGTGATAGGGCCCGGTATCCGCTCTTGACAGTTCATCTTTGCTGTTTAGCTTCCTTCTGCCTTTCAGGTTCTCGTATCGGTTCCCACTCAGTGAGTCTCATACGGAAGCAGCCTGCGGCCCGCATAACGCTGCCGCACTTTTATTGAGCTCATACCGATCCGCAAAAGCACCCAATTTGTCACGAGAGAGCCAACTGCGCCAATTCCTTCGAATATTTTTCGTTTTGGGCCTATGCGTTGATGCCCATCCGCAGGGAACGAGCGAAATGCATTTGACTTAAAAGAAAATCATTGTTATTAGAAAATAGTTATTAATTAGGACAAATGAGGGCCCAGTTGGCAGACCATAAAAAAAGATTCGAAATCATCATCCAGAAATTAAGGGATCGTGGCCACAAGATCACGCCCCAGCGGCTTGCGATCGTTCAAATTCTTGCCAAAAGTGAAGGCCATCCCAGTGTTGAAAATATCCACGCCCGGATTCAAAAAGACTTCCCCACCATGAGTCTTGCCACGGTATACAAAACGATTGTATTGATTAAATCAATTGGTGAAGTGCTCGAGTTGGGGTTTCCGGATGGAAGCAACCGATATGATGGAAACAAGCCGACCCCCCATCCGCACGTCATCTGCATCCAGTGTAAAAAAATTGTCGACCCGGATCTGGGCAGCCTGGATGAAATGAAAAAAGAGGTCGCAGCGGAGACGAATTTTAAAATTTTGAATCACAGGTTGGATTTTTTTGGGATTTGCAGCGATTGCAGGGCGGAAAACCCGTAATATCGCAAAAGAAGGCAACATATTTTTTTAGCCATTAATTGAGAATCGTTATCATTTAATACCCTGTCTCTATAACTCAATGATTGAAAGGAGATCACGCGATGACCGACGAAAGCAAATGCCCGGTCACGGGCAGGACGAGCAAATCCATTGCCGGCAGTGGCAGGTCGAATCTGGACTGGTGGCCGAACCAGTTGAACCTCAAGATTCTGCATCAGCACTCCGACAAGAGCAATCCGATGGGCGGGGACTTCAATTACGCGGAGGAATTCAAGAAACTCGACCTGGCCGCCGTGAAGAAAGACCTTTATGCGCTGATGACCGACTCCCAGGACTGGTGGCCGGCCGACTACGGGCATTACGGCGGGCTCTTCATCCGAATGGCTTGGCACAGCGCGGGCACCTACCGCATGGGCGACGGCCGCGGGGGCGGGGGTACCGGCAACCAACGCTTTGCGCCCCTCAACAGCTGGCCTGACAATGTGAACCTCGACAAGGCGCGCCGGCTGCTGTGGCCCATCAAACAGAAATACGGCCGCAAAATTTCCTGGGCCGATCTGATGATTCTCGCCGGCAACTGCGCGCTGGAGTCGATGGGATTCAAGACTTTCGGGTTTGCCGGCGGCCGCGCAGACATTTGGGAGCCGGAGGAGGACATTTACTGGGGTGCCGAAGAGGAATGGCTGGCTACGAGCGACAAGCCCAAGAGCCGTTATTCCGGTGATCGAGACCTCGAAAATCCACTGGCCGCCGTGCAGATGGGCCTGATCTGCGTGAGCCCCGAAGGTCCGGACGGCACCCCGGACCCGGTCGCCTCCGGCCGTGACGTCCGGGAAACCTTTGCGCGCATGGCCATGAACGACGAGGAGACCGTCGCACTGGTCGCTGGCGGTCACACGTTTGGCAAATGCCACGGCGCCGGCCCGGCGACCCATGTGGGCCCCGAGCCCGAGGCGGCCCCCATCGAGCAGCAGGGCCTGGGCTGGAAGAGCAGCCACGGCACCGGCAAGGGCGCCGACACGATCACCAGCGGGCTAGAGGGTGCC
>DAXETY010000137.1:0-8932 GCA_051155755.1 Desulfobacterales bacterium | reverse complement strand
CGCAGGCCGATCGGATGATTGAAAACGTGATCGGTGTTTTCGGGATGCCCATGGGGCTGGGCGTCAATTTTTCCATCAACGGCAAAAATTACGTGGTGCCGATGGTGGTGGAGGAACCGTCCATCGTAGCCGCCGTCAGCTCGGCTGCCAAGCTGGTCGGCGCTGCCGGCGGTTTTCGCACCGAAAGTGACGAGCCGATCCTCATCGGTCAAATCGTGATGGAACCAATGCCCGATGCAGCGGCGGCGCGAAAAGCCGTCCTCGAACACAAGGGCGAGATTCTGAACCTGGCCAACAGTCTGCATCCCCGGCTGGTGGCCCGAGGCGGCGGTGCCAGGGATGTCGAAGCATTTCTGCGCCCGCTGCCCGGTGACGGCACCGATCACCTGGTGGTTCACCTGCAGGTGGACACCCGCGACGCCATGGGGGCCAACTTGGTCAACAGCATGTGCGAGGGCGTTGCCGCCCGGATCGAAACCATCACCGGCGGCCGCACTTTGCTTCGCATCCTGTCCAATCTCAGTGATCGGTCCATCGTTCGGGCGCAGGCTTCGATCCCGGCCGAATCGCTAAGGAAAAGCGGCTTGAGCGGTGAAACCGTGCGGGATCGTATTGTGTCCGCCGGCCGGTTTGCCGAAATCGACATCCACCGGGCCACCACACACAACAAGGGGATCATGAACGGCATCGATGCCGTTGCCATTGCCACCGGCAACGACTGGCGTGCGATTGAAGCCGCCGCCCATGCTTATGCCGCCAAAAACGGCGCCTACGGCGCCCTGACGCACTGGGATCGCGATGCCGCCGGCAACCTGGTGGGAACCATCGCACTGCCGCTCAATGTCGGCATCGTGGGCGGGAGTTTGCAGTCCAATCCGGCCGTGCAGTTGGCGCTGCGAATTCTTAATGTCGAATCGGCCCGCGAGCTGGCCGAAGTGATGGCTGCGGTGGGCCTGGCGCAGAACCTGGCGGCCCTGCGGGCCCTGGTGACCGAGGGCATCCAGAAGGGTCACATGACGCTTCACGCCCGCAGCGTGGCCCATGCGGCCGGAGCATCGCCGGAGACCGCCGAAAAAGTGGTCGAACGGCTGGTCGCCAGCGGTGACATCAAAATCTGGAAAGCCCGGCAAATTCTGTCTGAACTGGAAAACGGGGATCACAGCGAGTTGTCACCGGCAGTGAAGCCCGCCCATTCAAAGCCCGCACACGCGGCGGCATCGGCGGCCGGCAAAGTCGTGCTGCTTGGCGAGCATGCCGTCGTTTACGGAAGTCGAGCCATTGCCGCGCCCCTGCCGCTGGCCGTGGATGCCCGGGTTTTCCCAGGTGACACCGGCGTTCACCTGGCCGTGCCTCCCTGGGGAATCGACACCGCCTGGAAGCCCAACCGTTCGCATCGGCTATCGATTCAAAAGGCGGTGGAAACCATCCTGATCCGCCTGGGCATCACCCGGCCGGCCATCCGCATCGAACTCTTTCCACGGGTTCCGCGGGCCATGGGCCTGGGTTCCTCGGCGGCGGCCGCCGTGGCCCTGATTCGAGCCTTGTCCGACTACTACGACCTGTCGCTGAGCCGCAGCGAGGTCAACCGCATCGCCTACGAATCCGAGACCATCATACACGGCAGAAGCTCCGGCATGGACAATACGGTCGCCTGCTACGAACACCCCCTGTTGTACCGCGCCGGCGCAACAGCCGAATTCAAGCCGCTGGACATTGCGGCGCCGATTCCCCTGGTGGTGGGAGTCAGCGGCGTGGAAAGCCTCACGGCCGCCATGGTGGCGAAAGTCCGGCAAGCCTGGCGCAAAGACCGTCGACGTTGTGAAGGCATTTTCAACAGAATCGATCAACGCGTGGGCGAGGCGCTCACGGCGATAGGCCAGTCCGATTTTACGCGCCTGGGTCGGCTCATGGACGAAAACCATGCGCTGCTTTCGCAACTGGGCGTCTCCAGCCCCCAGCTGGACGAAATGGTGCGATCGGCCCGGGAGAACGGTGCCTTCGGTGCCAAACTCACCGGCGGCGGTGGCGGCGGCGCCATCGTGGCGCTTTGCCCGGAGAATGCCGAGGCCGTGGCCGCAGCCCTGGAAGCCAGGGGCTGGAAAACGCTGTCGGTTCATATCGGCTCCGATAACCAACCCACCGGCCTCGATCCGATGTCGATACCGCAAGCCGGCGAAAACGAGCGGCTGATCGTCGTCGATGAAAACGATGCGGTTACCGGATCCTGCACGCGGGCGGCGTGTCATGCGGGTGACGGCATTCGGCACCGAGCGTTTTCGATCTTCATCTTCGATGCGCGCGGCAGGCTGCTGATCCAACGCAGAAGCGCCGAAAAACCCCTGTGGCCGTTGTACTGGTCGAACAGCTGCTGCAGTCACCCCCGCTCCGGAGAATCGACGTTGGAGGCTGCCCGGCGGCGCTTGTTCGAAGAACTCGGCATTTCGGCCCCGCTGCAATTCGCATACAAGTTTTCCTACCAGGCGCGCTACCTGGATGTCGGTTCTGAAAACGAATTGTGCTGGGTGTTTGTCGGTCGAACCGATCAACCCGTCCGCGCCAATCCTCGGGAGATCGATCAGTGGCGCTATGTCACTCCGAAAGCCCTGGACGCGGAAATGGGGCAGCATCCCGAACGCTTTACGCCCTGGTTCAAGATGGAGTGGGAACGACTGCGAAACCATCCTCTGGCGACCGCGTACCGGAAGAACGGGGCGCCGGTCGAATAAACCATCGGTGACGGCAAAGACCTGAGGACATGGATTTGCCCGGCATATCCCCCAGATAGCGGGCCGTCCGCAGTTGGGATGAAAACTCAGGAGCCCCGTCAGCTTCGTGACGGAGGCTCCTATGGTGGTCAACTCGTGCGGTTATTTGGCGGTATAGTGGATAATGGCTGCCGGCTCCAGGACACGGAAGGTAAACGATTCGGTGAAATACAGACTGACGGATTTGCTGGAGTGGCTGTCATAGCCGATGGCCAGGTCCTGTCCCAGGATCAGTTCCAGATCCCCTCCGCGGGTGGAAACCATGTAGGCTTCGTTTGCGAAATCGTCCGACAGATAGGGACTCAATACGACCGGGCCGCCGAGAATGTTTTCGGCCTGCATCTTGACGGGGTAGCCCTGGAAATGCGCCGACATGCGGCTCCAGAGTTTGGGCCCGACGACAAATGCATACGGCCCTTCCACCGATCGGCCGGTAAATTCGGTGACTCCCTCGGCGATTCCTTCCAGCAGCTGTTCGGGTTTTGACCCCATGGTCAGGCACTCGTCTCCGGTGCAGATTTTAAGCCCGGTGATGTTGGCTTCGGCCAGACCGTGATAGACGACTTTTTCTTCGAACATGGCGATGGTTTTGGCCGCAGCTTCCAGATTGGAGAGGTCCACGTCCTTGGCACCGCGAACCACGTTGTCCATTTCGGCGATATCCAGTTCGAACGGAATGCGGGTCTCCACCAGGTGATGCACCTTGTGAATGCCGTATTCCGGAGCGCCTTTCGACTTTTTCTTCGGATATTCGAGTCGGCCTTCGGGAACTCCGGGAAAATTGGGCCCCATGGGGCCGCTGACATCCACGACCTTGCGCGCCGACAGCAGGGCCTTGAGACTGCGGGTGGCCTGCGCGTCAATTTCTGTCCAGGCTTCGGCCGGTATCGGCGCGAGCTCACGTTTTAACAAATCCATACCGTCTCCTTTCGTCGTCGCTGCTTCTCAGCGTTTCAGGCTTCCAATGCCCAGTCCGTGGCCGCCGGTTTTTCTGGCCCCGGCACCGCCGCGGATGTTGCCCGGCAATTCGGGCAGCGTCACACCCAGCAGCTTGTCCTTGGCCTCTTCAAACAGTCGTCCGAGGGTGGCGAGATCCGCGTCGGCAAACAGCTGACGTGCCATCGGAAATATTTCCATTTCTTCTTCATCCAGGTGGTGACTGGTGTACTCACCCAGGCCTTCGATCTTGATGGGGAAATTTTCGTGTTCTGCCGGGAATCCCTCGGCGTCTTTGATGATCAATTCGATAATGTGGTGTTCGTTGACCGCCTCCAGCGCGTCGTGGCGGGCGTCGGCCACCTGTTCGAGCAGATCGTAGAAGTATTTTTCTTCCATGGTGTGATGGACGATCAGGTGCCGCGTGAACTCTTCGAAAACCGCCGGATCGCTTTCCGCCTTTTGATAAAGCTGCCTGAGAACGCCGTGGTGCGCCGTCAGGGCATCGACAATGTCCATGATTTCCTCCGATGTTGGGATACTTAAGGATCGCTCTCGTCTTGTAAACCGAAAAACCGCTTGTCTTTTGGGAAATAGGACGGCTGGTGAATTCTGTCAATGCTTCGATTGAAAGCGTCAAGCCATAGGTCCGATTCAGCTGCAGTGCCTTACCTGCAGGCCGATTTGGCCTTGCACAAACCGGAGATCGAATGGCTGTGGATTGTAAAAATATTGTAAACTTTTTGTTTAAAAATTTAGGGGGAAGCCGAACGGTTTGCTCCGGGAATCCAAATTGCGGACAAACGTTCTCAATATTCTATATTGTTTTACTATTATTAGTTTTTATACCAAAAGACCAACGACTTTTTTCTTGGAATTGAATGAAATAAATGCCGTTTGGACCTTGTAGATGTTTAATTAATGTTTACAATATTTCAAAAAATGGGAGGGCATTCCAATAAACGCTCACCGTCTTCAACACCGATTAAGTGAAGCCGTAAACACGGAGGTTCTATGAATCTTGAACGTTACACCATATCAGTAGAAGGTTTTGAAATCGTAAACCACATTCTGACGCTCGGATACGCGGCGATGGGGGCATCGTTGCTGTTTTTCGTCCTGACAAAAAACAGCGTGCTTCCAAAGTACCGCATGTCGTCCGTGATTTCCGTGGTCGTGATGACCTCGGCCTTTCTGTTGCTCTACACCCAGAAGGTGAGCTGGACTTCCGCATACACCTTTACGGGAACCGTTTACAGTCTGAATCCCGGAGCGGATCTGTTCACCAACGGATATCGGTACTTGAACTGGCTGATCGATGTGCCCATGCTGTTGATCCAGATTCTGTTCGTGGCCGAGATTACCGGATCGGATCGGACCAGGTATATGACGCGATTTACCATCGCCGGCTGTTTGATGATTCTGTTCGGGTACATCGGACAGTTTTACGAGCCGGGAAGACTGAATGAAAACGTATTTTTGTGGGCATTCTGGGGCCTCATCTCGACCCTGGCATTCATATACGTTCTGGTCCTGATTACCCGGGTCATCCGGCAGGGCAAGGAACACATGGAAGGAACCCCACGCAACATCTTCGGTGCGATTTTGCCGTTGTTCTATATATCCTGGTGGCTCTACCCCATTGCCTACGCGGCACCGGTATTTATGAACATGGGCGTTTCCTATGAGCTGACCATTGTAAGCCAGCAGTTGATCTATACCATCGCGGACATCGCCTCCAAGGTGATCTATGGCGTGATGCTGGCGGTAACGGCCTCCATGCTCAGCGAGCGGCAGGGTTTCCAGATGGCATAACCTCTACGACTGTGTTGTTTTCCAACCGTCATGTGTATATAATAAATGCATTTCACACACGGCTCGCTCAAACGGGCATGCAGGCCCGTTTGAGCGACTTTTTTGGGGAAATGCACGGTTATATTTGCACCCGAATGGCGCGATTGAAACTTTCAGAATCCGGATGATTCATTTCACGCATTGGTTTTTTATCGCTCTTGTTTCTTGAAAATCTGAAGATCACGGCGTGCTGAATATGTAAGAAATCGGCTTTAAAAGGATTATCGTATGTTTGACGTTTCAGATCGGATGATGAAGCAATTCGTCGCAAACAACTCCGGCCGGGAGCTGCGCCGGAAACTGGAAAACATGGCGGACGCCATGGGAGACCGCGCGTTTTCCGATCGACTGGCACGCGAAGTCATCGCGCGCACGCAACCCCACCGGGCCTTGCCCGAGGTGTATGCACGCTACCGGGCCGTAGTGCGCGACGGCATCGAATTTTTCCTGTCACAGGTTGGCCGTCAGCGCCTGATCGAATTGGCACTCAGTCAGCTGAAGCTGGATCCCGAAACAAGTGCCCAGGAACGGCTGCTGGAATTGGCCAAGCAGTTCCCCACACTTCACAAACTGGGACAGCTGATCGCACGCAATCCCCATATCGATCCGGCGGTAAAAAAATGGCTGATCCACCTGGAAAACGGTACGTACGGCACGCCCGCCGACGGGATTATGGAGCAGCTCGATGGCATTGCGGCCACGGGCACCCGTAAAAGCCGGTTGCAGTTTCAACCCTTCATTTTATCCGAAGCCAGCGTGGGCGCCGTGGTCCGTTTCCAGTGGCGTCCGCTTTTATCGAGCCGGGAAATCGAGGGCGTTTTCAAGGTGCTCAAGCCCGGGGTCCGCAGCAAGCTCAACGCAGAACTGGCGATCCTGGAGAAGACCGCCGGCTTTTTTGAAAAAAATCGCAGTCGCTATTCCTTCAAGGATTTTCAATTTCTAGAGGTATTTCAGGAAGTGCGGCAGATGCTGGGCAACGAGATCAACCTGGCAGCCGAGCAGAGCTTTCTGGACGAAGCGGTCGAATTCTTTGCAAACACGGAAGAAATCCAAATCCCACGGCGGTTGCCGCTCAGCACCGACACGGTCACCGCCATGACTTACTTGAACGGCACCAAGATCACCGAAGCCGCCTTGAGTCGCAAGCAGCGCAGTCACCTCGCCGGCGTACTTTTTGAAGCCCTCGTGTGCAAGCCTCTTTTTGGCCGACAGTCATCGAGCCTGTTTCACGGTGACCCCCATGCCGGAAACATCCTGGCCCTAGAAGACCCGGAAACCGGCCGCCTGCGGATCGGCCTGGTGGACTGGACCCTGGCCGGTCATCTCACCCGAAGCGATCGGCGCAAAACCATCCGATTGATGCAAGCCGTCGTAAAAAAAGATATCAGCGGTATCCGCCGGTCGGTAAAGGCCCTGGCCGTCAACACCGCCGGGGACGACTCCATGCAGCCCCAAAAAATCCGTGCGCTGGCCCTGGATTTCATCCACGCACCGGCATTTGACCGGCTAAGCCGCATTCAAAAAACTTTCAAGCTTCTGGAGGAGCTTGCCGATGCCGGCGTTGTCTTTCCGGCCGATCTGATGTTGTTCCGCAAAGCAATCTTCACCCTCGAGGGGGTCATCTGCGATCTGTGCCCGTCCTTTGATATGGACGCTGCGATGTACCGGTATCTCACGGCGCTGATTACCACCGAAATTCCCGACCGCATCGCAAACTGGTTTTTTCCACTGGCCGATCGGCCCGAAAATTACCCCAGCCTGATTTCCAATTTCGAACTTCAGTCCCTGCTGATTCATCAGTATATCGACACCGTCGGTAGCAGCTACCGTTCCTTTTTTGAATCCATATGGCACAAGGGTATGCGGGTCGGTGCAAACGCTCGACCGGCCCACTCGAGCCGTTCCCAAGTCAGTTACCCGAGATAAAATCAACCGGCAACCGGCCGAAAAAAGCCCAACAACCTCGGATCTCCGGTAAGGAGACACCGGGCAGCCGAGGTTTGATTATTGCCCAATATTCCATATTCCGGCAGATTCGGGTAGGGGGCGAGCCGGGAGTTCAGCTTTCAGCACCATTGTTGATCCTCTCCCGCAATTTCTTACTGCACTTGAAGGTCACGATCCGCCTGGGCTTCAGCATCAACGATTCACCCGTCGCCGGATTCCTACCCCTTCGCACCTTTTTGTCCTGCGTGCAGAATTTTCCGAAACCGCTGAACAACACTTCCTCACCGCTTGCCAAGCTGCTTTTTATCGTCTCAAGCAGTTTTTCAACCAGATCGATGCTTTGGCGTTTCGAAAATCCGAGTTCGTTTTGAAAAGCTTCGACGATGTGGGCTTTGGTAAGGGTCATGGCTGCTGGGTCCTTTGGCAAGCGTTGGTTTGAATAGTCTGAATTTATTAATAATACAGCATCCTGGTAAAATGATCAAGAAATTATAGTACTTCCACATCGGATATTCAGGATGAGAACCGGTTGGAATTTCTGATCGATGACATCCGGATTGTGGCCAACAAAAAATTTGTCCGAGAATGGACCAGGCCAACTCATTGAAACTTGGTTCATTCTCGCGCTCACCGGCGACTATTCGGGACGCGGCTTCGGCGGACAGGGCATGCCGGTTTTTGACTTGGATTCAACCAGCCTGATCTGTTTTCTTACGATGCTGGGAGAACGCGGCGGGGAAGCCGGGTTTGATGAAAGGTTTTTTACCGGCTGTGCCGTTTCACCGTTTAAGCGCACCGAGGCGGAGTCCTTTGCGCAGTATTACAAGCTTTGTAAAAAAATCGACGCCGGTGCCCGGTTCGTCATTACCCAGGTGGGCTATGACGCCCGCAAATTTCGTGAGCTGCTGCAAATCCAAGAAGTGTTCGGACTGTCCATCCCGATGCTGGGCTCGGTGTATGTCCTGCGGCCCCCGGCTGCCAAGGCCATGAACCGTGGCTCCATACCCGGAGCCGTGGTCACCCAAAAGCTGCTCGATGCCGTGCAGCGAGAGTGGCGAAACCGGGAGCAGGGCGAGGCCGCCGCCATCGAGCGCTCGGCCCGGCTGGCGGTCGTGCTCAAAGGCTTGGGCTACCGGGGGATTCATGTCGGCGGTGTTCATAAAAGCTTTGCCACCCTGGCGGCGATCCTGGACCGCATGGAACAGATCGAGAACCACTGGCGGGAATTTCTGCCGGAATTCGACTATCCACAAAAAGACGGTTTTTATGTTTTTCAAGAAACGTCCGACAATCGCCTGCCCGCGCAACACAGCCAAGCTGCGCCATTGGAAAAAATCCACTTTGAATCCTTGCGCGTTCTGCACGACCTCTTTTTTCGCTTCGAGTCCCCTCTGTCGCCGGGGTTGCAGTCCCTCTGCGCGCGTTTGGAC
>DAXETY010000136.1:0-45358 GCA_051155755.1 Desulfobacterales bacterium | reverse complement strand
GGGTATGCGTACGAAGAATCGGATTTTTTCGTGCGTGCAGGGCAAATTCTTTTTATCGGCACCGACGGTATTTGGGAAACGCGAAATTGTGAAGGCGATTTTTTTGGTAAAGATCGCCTGTATGCGGTTATACGTCGTCATGGAAGGGCTTCCGCTCGAAAAATCACCCGGGCCGTCATCGATGCCCTCAAGCATTTCCGCGGCAAAGAGCCGCAGGAAGACGATGTCACCATCACAGTGGTGAAGTTCGAACGCTAAAATCAAAGGGCGCAAGGTGGGCGTAAGATATTTCCGCAAGGCGTTTTGGGCCGCATCATCGAGCTACGGTCCGGAATACGGAATCAACAAAACCGGGCAGGTGGCTTTTTCCAGGATGGTCATCCCAACATAATCGATCCGGCCGGTGCTGATGGAAAGCGTCTGCTGATGGCATCCGACAATGATCAGATCGGCGTGGATGTTTCTGGCAATCCTACACACTTCCAGCGCTGGGTCGGCCGGATAATATGCGTACGAAATCCGATTCAGTTCCCGGGCCAGCGGGTGAATCTGAGTTTTGAATTCGCACTCAGCTTCTTCAAGGGCCGCTGTCAGACGAGGGTCGGTCGGCTCACATCCATGCAGATGGTAATCCAGGGCGTGAAACACGTGCAGTCGGCTGTCGTGAGCAACAGCCAACCGTACCGCTGTTCGAAAGGCTTGAATCCCAGCCGCAGAAAATTTCAGGGCGATTAGAATTTGGTGAAACATCGTTTTTCACCCCTCGATAATAAAATTACATTCGGATTCGACATGTCAAATGAAAGGCGCGCATCGGGTAAAAAAAAGTCTATCGGCGATTTGCCCCCTGCATCTGCCGGCCATGAAAGTGCAGTTTGGCCAAATACCAGCAAAGAATTCTTGCCGGCGTGGGATATCGCGTGTGGCCACTGCCGGCGTTTGGGAAATTTCAACTTTACACCAGCCAGGACCGGAAACGGCGGAACGTTACATCAACCGGGTGGTATTCCGGCTGCTGTCGTCGAATTCGAAGCCAACTTTGGCAAACAGGTCCTGGCAGGCTGCGACCACTTTGGCATCATACTTTTTGCCTTTTTTTTCCTCGATCATCGCCAGGGCAGCCTCGATTCCGTGGGCCGGCCGATAGGGTCGAAAAGAACTGCTGGCTTCGGTGACATCGGCAACCGCCAGTATTCGGGCCTCTAAGATGATCTCGTCTCCGGAAAGACCCCGGGGGTATCCGGAGCCGTCCAGCCGTTCATGATGCTGAAGGACCATTTGGGCGACCGGCCAGGGAAAAGGTATGTTTTTCAAGATGTTATAGCTGACCAGGGGATGAATCCGGATCATTTCCTGCTCGGCATCCAGGAGCTTTCCCGCGCGGCTGAGGATGGCGACCGGAATGCGAATTTTTCCCACATCGTGCAGGATCCCGGCAATGCGGATACCTTCGATCGTCTCCGAGTCGATTCCCATTTTTTCCGCAATGGCACAGGCCAGCTGGGCCACCCGTTCCTGGTGGCCGGCCGTATAGGGGTCGCGGATCTCCACCATCAAGGCCATGCTGCGAATGCTGGCGTTGAGCATCTGGCGGATTTCGGCGGTCTTCTGTTCAACTTTCTGCTCCAGAATTACATTTTGCGACTC
The DNA here is from genome assembly GCA_051155755.1 of Desulfobacterales bacterium. Classification (GTDB taxonomy): domain Bacteria; phylum Desulfobacterota; class Desulfobacteria; order Desulfobacterales; family SG8-13; genus DAXETY01. Next base: position 43,711 of record DAXETY010000136.1, on the reverse strand, counting down.
CAGCTGCAGCCGCATCGCCTCAAGCGACAAATGCGTTCGAATCCTGGCTTTAACCTCGGCCGTGTGAAAAGGCTTGGTGATGTAGTCCACCGCGCCCAGCTCAAAGCCTTTGGTTTTGCTAACAGTTTCCGTCATGGCCGTAATAAAGATCACCGGTATGGACGCGGTCTCCGGATTTTCCTTCAGGTGCGCACACACCTCGTAGCCGTCCATCTCCGGCATCATGATGTCCAGCAGTACAATATCGGGTTTGTGCTGCCGGGCATATTGCAGGGCCTTGGGTCCGTTTTTCGCAATCCCCAGGCGATATTCTTCTTTCAAGGTGTTTACCAGCAAGTCGATATTGGTCGGGTTGTCATCTACAATCAGAACCAGGGACCGAGAGGAATTCATAGGGCTGCCCGTCACTTTCTGCGAATTGTTCGGATCGTTTCCGCTGCCTGGTCGTAATCGTATCGATTGACCTGATCTTCCAGCGACTTCAGCGTTAGGGTGTCGATCAGCCGGCAGCGCACCGCCTGCTGTCTGACAGCGGACATGAGTTTGTTGATTTTTTCCGGATCGGCCTTGTCAACGACTTCGGCCAGCTGTTCCAGGAGCTCCACGAACTCGAGATCGGAACCGGCGCAGACCTCTGCGGCCGCTTCATCGGGGGAGGTTTCTTCCAGTGCCTGGATCGATTCAAGCACCCGGTTCAAGGCCCCAACCACGCCGGTGACAAAGTTTTCAAGCCGATCCGGTTCGATTTTCCTCGCCGCTGCTTCATCACAGGCATATTCCAGTGCGCGTGCCGACCGGCTTAATCCGGTGGCGCCGATGTTGGCCGCGCTCCCTTTCAGACTGTGTGCCAGTTGCTGCAAGGCTTCCATGTCTTGATCCTGAAAATACCTTATCAGTCGCTGTGCGGCATCTTGATTGTTGGCAAGAAAACCGTTCAGGATGCGCAGGTAAGTGGATTCGTCGATACTCAGCATTTCCAGTGCTTCGCCGATGTCGATTCCCGGAAGACCGCCCGGGAGGTGTTCGCCCTTGTCAAGGGACTTTCCGGTTACCGCTGGTTGCTGGTCCGGCGGTTCTTCCCGGTCGATTGCCGGAGCGCCGGGTGCCTCGGCTTCTTCCGAAGGAATGGATTCGGGTAAATCCGAACTGGACCGCAGCAACCGCCACAGGGTGTGAAACAGGCGATCCTGGTTGACCGGTTTGGATATGTAGCCATCCATTCCCGCTTCCAGGCACTTTTCTTCATCGCCTTTCATGGCATGGGCAGTCATGGCAACGATGGGAAGGGATCCGCCCTGCGGCAGCTCCCGAATCAACCGGGTGGCTTCATAGCCGTTCATTATCGGCATTTGAATATCCATGAGCACCGCGTCAAATGACCGGTTTCGGATCGCTTCCACAGCCTCCTGGCCGTTTTTGACCATCGTGACGACAATCCCGGCCCCTTCCAGGATGGCCTGCGCCACCATTTGATTGGTGGGATTGTCTTCGGCTACCAGAATCCGCCTGCCTTTCAACGGTTTTCGGTAAATGGAGGCTTTGGTGGTAAAGTGCTTTCTGCGGTCCGCTTCCTTTACGCCTTCTTTGCCGAAACCATCCATGATGGCGTCAAACAGCGTGGACGGATAGATGGGCTTGGTCAGGAAACCGTTGATTCCCACTTTTTCCGCTTCAATGCGTTGTTCTTCCTTGCCGAAAGCCGTCATCATGATGATGGGTATGGTGAGTCCCAATTCCTGACGGATCTTTCTGGACACCTCGATTCCATCCATTTGGGGCATCTTCCAGTCCATCATGATCAGCTCGATCGGATTGTTGCGCAGCAGGTTGTTTTGCAAACGGCTCAGGGCTTCCGGACCGGAGCTCAGGGTTTCCACCTTGAAATTCAGCGATTCCAGCATCTTGCGCATGATAATCCGGCTGTCGGCCAGGTCGTCGACAACCAGAACGTTCAAGCCCTGGATGTCCGGCGGCACTTCCAGCTTGAAGACGGATTGAGCCGGCGCCGGGCGCATGGGAACTGTAAAAAAGAAGGTGCTGCCCTGTCCCAACTCGCTTTCCACCCAGATGTCGCCATCCATCATGGTGACCAGCTGCTTGCATATGGTCAATCCCAGGCCGGTGCCCTCGTATCTTCGTGTCGCAGAGGTGTCGGCCTGACTGAAAGGCTCGAAGAGGTGATCCAGGTACTCCGGAGCGATACCGGTGCCCGTGTCTTTTACGGAAAAGGTTAGGAGCACTTTTTCGGCGGGGCCGTCCTCGCCCGGTTTTTTCGATTCGCTGACACTGACCAGGATCACGCCCGCGGTTTCGGTGAATTTCACCGCGTTGCTGATAAGGTTGGTCAGAATCTGCTGCAGGCGCAGGGGGTCCCCGCTGACGACCTTGGGGGTATCCATGTCGATGTCCACCAGCAGCTCGATTCCTTTTTCGGCCGCTTTGTTGAAGAACAGTTCCATGACATGGTCAAAGACCTCGCTCAAACGGAAAACCCGCTCTTTCAGTTCGATTTTGCCGGCTTCGATCTTGGAAAAATCCAGGATGTCGTTGATGATCCCCAGCAGCGAATAGGCCGAGCTGTGGATGATTTTCAGGTAGCGCTCGATCTGGGGCGGGACCTCTTCGCTGAGCGCCAGTTCCGTTGCGGCAATGACGCCATTCATGGGGGTGCGGATTTCATGGCTCATATTGGCCAGGAATTCGCTTTTGGCCTGGGTTGCGGCTTCGGCGATTTCTTTGGCCTGTTTCAGTTCCTGGTCTTTTTGTTTGCGCAGGTCCATTTCCTGCTCCAGGCGTCCATGCGAGGTTCGGATCCTGCGGTTGAGCTTGACCACCACACCGGTGGCGGCCGTCAGGATGGCAAAGGCCGCACAGGCAAAAAACAGCCAATGCCCATAGGTGTGCAGAACGTCCCGGAAAGTGATTTCCCCCGGCTCTTTATAGGGACCGGCCTTCACGGCTTTCAAGCATTCGTGGACCGGCTGATAATTCAGGGGGATGGTCCAGCCGGCACAACCGGCTGCCCTGGCCGCCGTTGAATCCGGCGGCATTTGCAGCAGGGCCACGGCGACTTTTTCGGTCAAATCGTCGCCGGTGTGCTTGACCCGGGCCATGGGCCAGTTGGGATATTCGCGCGTGGTGCAGAAATAAGGGGTTGAAACCGCCGCGTCATGAAGTTGGGGAAACACGTAATAATCGGCCAGGTCGATTTCGCCTTCGGCGCTGAGCGCTTCCAGCGTATTGGTTCTCACCGCCCCGGCATCGACGAGGCGATCGCGCACCGCGTAAACGACCCGATCGTGGGATTCGCCGAAACGAAGTTCTGTAAAATCCCGGTGGGGATCAAAGCCTTTTTCCTGGAGTTCACGCCAGACGCTGACCCAGCCGCCCAGTGAGGTTTCATACACCGCCATAAAGGATTTGTTTTTCAAATCGTCCAGGGTTCGGATATCATTGCGATCGCTGCGGCAAAAAACAACCCCGCCGTAGGTGGTGTATACACCGTCAACGCGCTGCTCTTTCAAGGTGGCGATTCGGTTGGCTTGAAACCAGTACTCGGTTCCCACATAGAAAAGTGGATTGGCCAGGATAAAATCGACCGCGCCTTTTTCCACGGCAGAGTAGACCTTGTCATGGGCCAGCGGCACGATCTCAAAGCGTGTACCGGGAATCTGCCGGCTGAGATAGTCGGCTGTCGGCGACCAGCGCTTCAGACACTGCCGCGGGCTTCGGGTGACCAGCACGCCGATTTTTACCGGTTCAACTTCCACCCATGCTGCCGCATCGGCCTCAGGACGGCCCCATATCAGGGTCATCAGCAGCGCAATCGCAAACAAACCGGCCGCGTATTTCTGATTTGTGTATCTTTTCATCGAACCCGGCTCTCAATTTTGCTAGGTTGAACCCGCTGCATGTCGAATACGGTTTTTGTCAGCGGGCATGATGCGATACAAGGCATTTGTTTCCGAAGTTACAGGTTGCATCGAAACGTCGGCCATGGCCGACATCTCGGGGCAATCCTCACAGGGTCGGTTGACGGTTTTCTAACGATTTGGTTACCCTGATTTACCGGTGTTTTCAAGCTCGACCTCATTTTCATTTCAATCGAAGTCAACCAACTTAAAAATAGTTTTGGCTTTGGCAAAAATCCACCCCCGGACAGAGCCCCGGGTTGGTAGGATTCATTCCTGTATCTGGCTGTTATCGTCGATAATTTATGTGCCTGATGCCAGGCGGACATTGAGTTGACAAAAATTTTTGCTTCGAATACACCGAGTCTGGATGGTTCCACCGCAGCCCTCAAGTGCTTTCAATGGTTTGGATGCTCCGAAGCGCCGATCTCCAGTCGGTCGTCTCTTGTGCTGCCAAATCCCATTCACGCCTCGGGTCAGGAGCCCACAGAACCGGTTGGTCGTTTCTTTTGTAGCTGCCTTGCTTAAATGAACCAACCGACGATCCGCCGACAAGCATTTGCCGTGCTGTCGTTGACACCACCGGAAAATCGATTTGAGGGAGATATCATGGAAAAGACACCGCAAAAGGAAGCGCTGGTATCGGCTCCGCTGGATCTTTCCAGCGATACGTTCAAATGGGATGCCGGTCTATACGAGACCGACACGGTTGCCGGATTGAAACGCGATATCATTCGTCACATTGTGTCCAGCCTCGGTCTCGACTATGCCAGGCGCAGCGAGTACAATTATTATCATGGGTTGGCGTTGGCCGTTCGGGATCGAATGATCGATCTCTGGATAAAGACGCAGCGTTCCTTTTACGAAGATCAGAGCAAGCGGGTGTACTACCTGTCGATGGAATACCTGCCGGGCAAGTCGCTGTTGAACAACCTGCACTGCCTCGGCCTTTATGACGTCGTGAAAAAGACCCTGGCCGAATTCGACCTCAAACTCGAGGACGTGGCCGAAATCGAGTGGGATGCGGGCCTGGGTAACGGCGGACTCGGACGCCTGGCTTCCTGCTATCTGGATTCCATGGCCACCAAGGGCATCTCCGGATACGGCTACGGCATCCGATACGATTACGGGATGTTTCACCAGGTCATTGAAAAGGGTGCCCAGGTGGAACATCCGGACAACTGGACCCAGCGGGGCAATCCCTGGGAATTTGACCGCGGCCGTTTTTTGTATGAGATCAATTTCTTCGGCCGTGTTCACGCCCGGAAGGATGATCGGGGCCGACTCCGCCATAATTGGGTCGATACGGAAAAGGTTCTGGCCATGGCCTGCGACCAGATCGTGCCGGGTTTTCGCAATGACTACGCGATCAATATGCGGCTGTGGTCTGCCAGGTCGGACAGCGAATTCAACCTGGAGTACTTTAACACGGGCGACTACATCGGCGCCGTGGAGGCCAAAATCCACGACGAAGTCATCTCCAAGGTCCTCTATCCCAGGGACGAAGAGATGAAAGGCCGGATTCTGAGGCTCTGCCAGCAGTATTTTTTTGTCGCTGCCACCCTGCAGGACATTCTTCGCCGATATAAGAAGAAACACGACAATTTCGATAACCTGCCGGAAATGGTCGTCATCCAGCTCAATGATACCCACCCCGCCATTGCCATTCCGGAACTGATGCGGCTTCTTTTAGACGAAGAACTCCTGGGTTGGGATGAGGCCTGGAGCCTGTGCACCCGTCTCTTTGCCTACACCAACCACACCGTTTTGCCCGAAGCACTGGAAACCTGGCCCTGCGCCATCCTTGAACGGGTTTTGCCCCGGCACATGCAAATCATCTACGAAATCAATCATCGTTTTTTACAAGGGCTGGCGCCAGGCGGCAACAGCCCCGATATGGAAGATCGGAGGGCGCGCCTGTCCATCATTCAGGAATATCCGGAAAAGGCCGCGCGCATGGCCAACCTGGCCATTGTGGGCAGTTTTTCGGTCAACGGGGTGGCCGCCATGCACACCGATATCCTCCGCCAGACGGTCTTTCCCGAATTTTACGCGATCTTTCCGGACCGGTTTAGAAACATCACCAACGGCATCACGCCCCGTAGGTGGTTGAAGCAGTGCAATCCGGCCCTGGCCGCCCTGATCGGCGAAAAACTCTCCGGCGATTGGCTTTGCAATCTGGAGCAATTGCGCGATCTGGTGCCCCATGCAGCAGATTCCGAATTCAGGTCCCGTTGGCAGGCGATCAAGCACCGGAACAAGCAGATTCTGGCCGACTACGTTGAGCGGAAGGTCGGAATCGTTTGCAATCTGGACGCCATGTTCGACGTACAGGTCAAACGGATCCACGAATACAAGCGCCAGCTGCTCAACGTGCTTCACGTGATAACGCTTTACAACCGGATCAAGGCCGATCCAGGGGGGGAATTCACGCCCCGCGACGTTTTTTTCGGCGGCAAAGCCGCTCCGGGATATACGATTGCCAAACTCATCATCCGGCTGATCAACGGCGTGGCCGAGGTCGTAAACAGCGACTCGGACGTCGGCGGAAGGCTGCAGGTGATCTTTCTTCCCAACTACTGCGTTTCCCAGGCCGAGCGGATCATCCCGGCCACGGAACTCTCCGAGCAAATCTCCACTGCGGGATATGAGGCCTCTGGTACCGGAAACATGAAGTTCGCTCTCAACGGCGCGTTGACCATCGGAACCCTGGATGGCGCCAACGTGGAGATGATGGAGGAAATCGGAAAGGACAACATGTTCATTTTCGGTCACACCGCCGCCGAAATCGCTGCCTTGCGCCAGAGCGGCTATAACCCCCGGCACATCTACGAAAACGACCCGGAACTCAAGGCAGTGTTGCAGATGATTTCGCAAAACACCTTTTCGCCCGGAAATCCCGGGCTCTTTACGCCCATTATCGATGCACTGCTTCACCGCGGTGATCGATACTGTGTTCTGGCCGACTACCGGGCCTACATCGATTGCCAGGAAAGTGCCGGCCGGCTCTACCGCGACCCGGACGAATGGACCCGTCGCGCCATCCTGAACACGGCCAATATGGGCAAATTTTCCAGCGACCGCTCGATCAAAGACTACGCTGCGAAGATCTGGGGAGTCAAGGGGCGGTCTTTTTGATACAATCCGCCAGTTCCGGGAGCCGGTGCAACGGAACTGCCCGGCAGCGTTGCGGAAGATGGCCGGAACGACGAACTGCGGCTCAGTCTGCGGTGGTTGAATGACAGGCGCTTCCAAAAAACACTCCCCGTTCTGTGAAATCGTTGCCGAACTGTCGCATGGGGCTTTCCGGCGCATCTGAATTACTTGACAATCTTCCGGTGGGGGATGTACTGTTCTAATTCCGTTCAACGGGGCGAATTTCCAAGGGGAGCACGTCGCATGAAACTGCGTTTGCGAATCCGTGTTTTTATCTTCGGGATCCTTTTGGCCTCTTTTTTGGCAGCCGGTCCTGCCGAGGCAGCGCGCGTCGATTTGAACAGCGTGCTGAATGCCGGTTTTTCCGACAACATGCCGAACAGCTACCTGTACATCAAATCCCTGGAGTCGGGAACCTATGCCTATCAGTGGGATTTCGGTGCAGGCCGGCTGCCGTGGGAAAACCGGGACGATCTGGTGGCCGATCTGACGGACAACGTCCTCGACAATGCCGGCCAGGACACCCCGATTGGAGACTGGCGGGTCGAATCCGGCGGCGATCCCTTCCATGCGCCTTCCGAAGTCATCTGGAAGCGCCTGAGCCTGAATGCCGGCACTTATGTCCTGCGCCTGACGGACGACTCCGGGGCCTACAACCTGTCGGACTACACTTGGCCGAACGAGACACCCGGATCGGCCTGGAATGCGTACGTACAGATTTTTGCCGACTACGGCGGGACGGGCAGCGACAGTTTCAACTTCGGCGAAGCTCCGGCATTCACCAAGCCCACCGAGGCCGAAGCCCTGGACTTTTACCGCAGCAACGTGGACGGAAAGCAGATTCAGCTGGCCCGGGCCGCCGAGGTGTATTTCTACATCAACGACACCAACTCCGTGGACAACGCCGGCAGCGTCAGCCTGCAAATCCAGCCCGTTCCGGTGCCGGCAGCGGCCTACCTGCTGGGCAGCGCTCTGATCGCCCTGGTGGTGATGCGGCGGCGGATGCGGAATAAAATCTAGCTGGGAGCCGTTGCAGGCAAGGCTTTCTGATGAAGATTCATTCCGGCATGCAGCCGGAATCAAAACGCCGGCTCTCGGCGCGAAATGCATCCAGAGCACGGGAACTCGAACCAATCCGCCAGTCGCATTCCTTGCAGATATCAAACCAGACCAGTGCCCGAATCCGGCGGAAGTCTTCCGTGATGTCGCGGAGCGCTTCGCCGATCCAGCCCCCCTTGTCGCCGCCTTCCTCGGCGCATCCGAGTTCGGCGATCATCATGGGCTTTTCCGGGCTTAAAAGCCGCAGCCGTTCGTAGGCCGGCGCAACGATATCGCGCAAGCGCTCCCATCGGGACCCGCGCCGAGTCGATCCCCAGTTGTACCCGTCCAGGGCGAGCCAATCGACATGCCGTCCGCCCGGATAGTAAACGGCCGGTTCATTGGCGGCGGTGTCGGGAACCGAACGGGCATACGGACACCACACCCAGCGCACGTTGTCCGCACCTTCCTGTCGAAAAATCCATTGCAGCCGCTGCCAGGCTTCCTGGAATTCACCCGGACGGTTGCCATTCACGGTTCCGCCCCAGGGATACCAGTCGCCGTTCATTTCGTGCATCGGCCGCAGGTACACCCGGCGCCGGGTGCTCGCCAAATCCCGGGCCCAGGAACGAATGTAGGCATCGAAGCATCCGCCGGCGATCCGCCGCAGTGCGAATTCCGGCTGGTCCCAGACGCTGGTGCCGGAAGGGGCGTCGCCCGGCAGGCGCCAGGGTTCCCAAGTGATCAAGGGCACGGCGCCCTGCCGATGCGCTTCTTTCACCAGGGATGGCTGACAGGCAGAAAACCGAGAGCCCCAGGCCTGGTACCAGCTGATGATCCGAATGGGGACTCCCAGGCGCTGGGTCTGCTCGGCAAGCCGTGTCATCCCCGGCGGGCAGTTCGGATCGTAAAGGCCAAAAAACAGCATGGGCGGCATCGGGGGCAACGCAAGCCTCTTTCAATTCACGGTGATGATCAGGTATGCGAACAGGGCGAAAAGGAACATGAACAGCAGCAGGCCGAGCACGTTGTTGGCAATCTGGCGCGGGGTGAATTCTGTGCGTTCAAGCGACGCTTCTTCCCAGGGCGAGCGAAACAGGGCGGCGAGCACAATTCCCGAAAGCGTCCAGATGGACCAGGAGGCCCAGGCGCAGTTGAGCAGCCGGAAATCGAGCGACCCGCTATGAAAGAGCAGGCCGTATACGATCGCCGCCAGCGACGCGGCAATGAGGATCATGTGCGGCAGGACCGCCAGGGCCGCCGGGCGTTTCAGCTGCCGGCGCTCGTGTTTGACGTTGACGCGGTAGCCGGGCTTGGTGCGGCGATGGCAAAGGGCGACCAGACTGGCGCGGATGAAGACCGGAAAAAGCCCCGTCCACATCTGAAAGGCATGCAGGTAAGGCGTGGGGTAGTTCAGCGATCCGTAGGCGAGCGACATGACCAGGAAATACGGCAGGCGGTTGGCAATATATTCGGGCACCGGTGCATCCAGGACAAACTGAGCGGAAAAGATGGACCAGATGGGGATCAGAAAATAAACCGGCATGAAAAAGGCGGATACCAGATAGACGAAGCCGAGATTGAAGTACTGAAGCTTCTGCTTCAGGCTCAATCCCCGACGCAAGAACGGGCTGTCCCAGAAGATCAGCCTCAAGGAGTCCACGGCCCACTGGCCGCGCTGCCGGTACACCCCCCAGATGTCCGAAGGCGCCGTTCCGATGGTCAAAGGGTGGTTGTGATAGATGGAGCGCCAGCCGCGCTGGTGCAGCCGCATCGAGGTGTGCACGTCCTCGACGACGTTCCAGGTGCTGAAGCCGCCGACTTGCTCCAGGGCCGCACGGCGGTAGACCACCCCCGAGCCGCAGGAGAAGGCCGCATTGTCCCAGTCTTTTCCGGACTGCATGACGTTATAGAACACTTTGTCGGTGTTGCCGAACGGGTCGCCCTGCGGCACCATGAAATTCTGCTTGGACTGAACGAAGGCGATTCGGGGCAGGCGGAAATAGCCCGCCAGGCGCTTCAGGATGTCGGGCCGGGGCACCTGGTCGGCATCCAGGGTCAGGATCAGCTCGGACCGGCTGCGGGCCAGGCCGAAATTCAGGTTTCCGGCCTTGGCGTGCTCACGGCGCTCCCGGGCCAGGTAATTCACATTGAATTGCTCGGCCAGCTGCCGGACGGCCGGGTCCGCGCGGTCATCCAGGATGAAGACGGTTTTGGCCGGGTATTCGATCCTTACCGCTGCGGCCACGGTCTCTTGCAGCACTTCCAGTGGCTCGCCGCAGGTGGTGATAAAGACGTCAACGGTCCGGGTTTCCTCGCTGGCGACACCTTCGGGCCGGTGATAGCGCGGATACCACACGTTGACCGCAAAGAAGATGAAAAGAATCGAACCGACGCACTCACAGACGAAAAAGGGCAGCGAAACCCACCACGGCTCCCAGGCGATATGTTTATAGTGCCAGAGAAGGTAGAATACACCCAGGACTACGGCAGCGAGCGACAGCAGCTGGCTGAGCAACCGCCGCAGGCGGTCCTCCCGTTCGCGAAAGCGCCGGTAGGCCGCTTTTCCGACCAGGTCCAGAAAAATCGAATATGCCGGTCTCAAAGAAACTGCCATGATGTCGTCATCGTCATTCGGGATGGTCTCGTATCCGCCGGTGGCCGGTGAGATTCACTCCCCCAATCGCGCTCCGGCCCGGCCTAAAAGCGATAATTCAGGCCGAGTGTAAAATTGCCCTGCCGATAGTTGGAATCCGAGCCTTCACCGTCATCACTGTCGAGGTAGAAACCCACCGCCCGCAATGCCAGATCTTCAGCCAGGTAGTACGTCAGCTCCGCCAGCGTCATGAACCCGGGATTGTCGGCGCCGATCGTCCAGAGCATATCGGCCTCGAACGCGATCTTCAGACCCGCGGCCAGATTCTGCTCGAAAACAATACCGGCTGCATGGTTTCGAAAATCGGAAGGGTCCCAGTAGAGCGGAGCGGAACCGGGCGGCAGTTCCGCCAGGGCGGCCGAGCGATCGCTGAAGTCCAAATAATAAAAAGAGTATTTCAACTTGAGAAGCGGATCTTCCAGCACCCTTCCGGTCAGGGTGCAGCCGGCCGAGCGCTTGTTGTTGTCATCGGAGTAGTCTGCGAGCGATCCGTAGGCGCTTAGCGTAATCCGGTGGCCCAGGTTCTGATATCCCCACAGGGAGACTTCGTGGGCTTGAATGCCGTCAAGGGCCGCCTGGGTACTGGAAGGGCCGAAGACATTGCCGCCCCAGACGGTGATCGGGTCCACCACCCAGTAGCGGTAGCTGTGGCGGTCGGCAAACACGTCTCGAACCCGCCCCCAGGGACCCTTGAAAGGACCCAAATAATCCAGCACATCGTAATAGGCGTAGGACAGGGAGGCGCCGGTTTCATCGGCCACCTGGTAGTAGGCACCGGCCAGGGCCGATCCGGAGTCGGGCCCGGGGTCGTAACGGCTCAAGGCACCGCCCAATTCGAGCATGAGGCGCGATGTCGGCTGGTAGGTCAGAAGCAGGGGCAGCACCTGGCGATCCACCGCCTGCTCCCGCAGGCGCCCCTCATCCGGGTTGTTGTCCATGTCGTAGCGCAGGTATCCGACTCCCAGCTGAGCACGCAGCTCGGGCGTGAGAAAATACAGCACGCCGGCGTAGCTGGAAAACCGGGTAAAGTCCTGGGAATCCTCCAGGTAGCCGCCCTGCAGCTCAAGTTGCGGTCGCAGGTAACGTTCGGCGGCCTCTAAACCCCGGCGGGCTTCGATGTGATCCGGCTCGGCCTGCAGCACCTGCTGAAAATGGGGCACGGCCAACCCGGGGTTCAGGCCGCGCAGTTGAATCCTGGCAAGCGTCAGATGCCCGGCCGGGTTTCCCGGGTCCAAACGGATGACTTCCTGTGCGATTTGCTCGGCCTCGATTCGCCGCCCCTGGGCCATAACGGTCTCAGCCAGTTTGAGCGCTACCCGGTGGTTCTCGGGCTGAAGCTGAAGCAGTTCGCGGTAGACCTGTTCGGCCCGGGGCAGGGTCTCTGCGCGCAAGGAATCAGCATCGCCTAAAATCTCCAAAAGCTCTGGCTCGGCTCCCAAGCGGGCGATTCCCTGTTCGGCGGCTTCAGCGGCCCCGGGACCATCTCCGCTGTTTAGCCGCGCAATCGCCAGTCCCAGATAGGCGTCTTTTTTATAAGGGTCTATTTCGAGCACGGTTGCGAAGGCATTGGCCGCCTCGCTAAACCTTTCTTCCTGCAGCAACAACCACCCGTAATGCGTCCGGTAACCGACCGACCGGGGTGCGGAATCGACAGCCGCCGCCATGGCTCGCAGCGCAGCCTGCGGCTGCTCGGTGCGCAATAGCGCCAGCGCCTCTTCGTAATGCATTTTGGCGGCAGCCATTGCAGCTGTCTGCCGGCGTTCCTGCCACTGGGGGTTCTGAGGTTCGAGTTGCGCGAGTTGATCGTAAACGAAAACCGCCTGCGGTATCGTCTCCGGGCGGCTCATCAGTGCCTCGGCCTTTAGCTTTAACAGCAGCGGCTCCATGGGAAACCGGGCAAGCGCTTGGTCGCAGGCGGAAAGCGCCGCCGAATGCTCGGCCAGTTTGAGCCGGGCTACGATTAGACCTACCCAGCTGTCCTTCTGTTCAGGAAACCGGTCGACCAGAATTGAAAAGTGCTCCTGCGCCTCGGCACTTCGTCCTTCGTCGAGAAGCAGCCAGGCGAGGCGGCTGCGCATGCCGTACTGGTTTGGGGCAAGCAATACAGCCCGGCTGAAGGATTCGATCGCGGCCGGCACCAGGCCCTTTCCCAGCAACGCTTCACCCCGGCTGTAGGCGGAAAGTGCCGCCGGGCTGACCTCCTGCGCCTGAGCAACCGCCAGTGCCGCATCTCCGATGAGCCAGGAGAGCAACGAAAGGTAGAACAGCCGGAATAAGGTTGTTTTCAAGATTCCGCTCCGGAATCAGGTTGCATCATTGTCACCGGAGTTATGGTTAAGATTGGGTGTATATCTTCAGGGTCATAAAAATGTCAAGGGAAGCCAGCTCGAGAGTTTGCACCGCATCAGGTTTTGGCCGGATTTGATTGAAAAAAGCCTGGCGTTACGAAGGATCGGGTCTCTCCGGGAAGCCCAAAGTTCATATTTTGAGAATTGTGGGTGAAATCTAGCATTCAGGATGGGGCAAATCCCACAATTTGCAAAGCCGGGCCGCGTTCCCGGAATCGGCAATATAATCTTATGTAGCTGTAGTTATTTGTATTATTTGTTTTTTCGAGCTCTGGCATTGATTTTGCCAATGATCTGCTGTGAAAATCGACAGCGACAGCGGACTGGAGGCTTTGAGATGCTCAAGAGACAGGAAATACAAGATCAACGCAAAGAAGACCGTTATGACCATCAGAGCAAGGTACTGGTTGAAAATTTAGACCAGGGTCCGTCTTTGCACGGAACAATGAAAAACTACAGCACCGGCGGGCTTTATTTCGAATCAGACACCTTTATTCCCTACGGAAGAACCATTCTGATCGGCATCTACAATTCGCCTTATTCAGATGCACCGCTTACCTACGAATGCCACCGGGTTCGAATTCAGTGGATAAAGGAACTTTACGGGCAAAAATACAAATACGGCTACGGAGTCGAGCTTCTCGATCAAAACGTGGAGGAATCCAACCAGAACCAGGAAGCCCCCAATCCCGTGATGGTCGGAAAAATCTCTAAACCAGGTGCAGAACGCAGAAAACATCAACGCAAGCCATTTTTAAAAAACGTGTATTTTGTATGCAATCAAAAATATTATGCCGGAGTTACCAAGGATATCAGCAGCGGTGGCCTGTTTATCCATACAACCGACGATTTGGCGGTGGGACAAATCCTGAACATTGCCATTCCGAAAACAAAATTCGATCAGGGCCGGATGCTGAGAGCTGAAATTGTTCGAGTGGAAGAAGAGGGCATCGGGGTGAAGATTGTTGGGATTTTGGTGCAAAAAGCCAAATAGAATGGAATTGAAATTCAAATCGGAAGTGTCCGGCCGGTTCTGCGTTAATGAATCGGAATGGCTCCGTGCGAATATCTGACTGTTTTTATGGGGTTTGTTTCCTTTTGGCGGTCTTGCCGATAGTCGGTTTGGCGATCTTCTTTCGGTTCAAGGCCGTTTCCAGTTTGAGCATACCTTCCGAAAGACCGGACAGGCGAATATTTTGATTGACCAGGGTTTCTTGGAGCACTTTGTAAAAGGTCTCGATCTGCCAGTTTTCCGCGCATTTGATCCCTTCTTCGAGATTTTTTAGAAAAGCCGCCTTGTCCTTCTGGTACAGATTGATTTCGGCCAGGTCGAAAAAACACCAGGGCGTGTCGGCGGGCGGATTGGAGAGAATTTGGCCCCTTCGCAGTTCTTCCGCCGCTGACAGTTCCGCTTTTCTGTTTTTCAGATCGATTTTGCCGGTCGTCATGGCTTCCAGCTTGATGGCGTTAAGAAGGGGATAGGGATGACCGTTCGAGACCTCCGCGGAACGCATGTATTTCTCGTAAGCGCCCGGAAAGTCTTTTTTACGCCGCAGTACGCCGCCCCAGGATGCCCAGGCGTCAAAATCATCCGGATTTAACGAGGTGGCCCTCCCGAGCGAGTCCTGGCCGTCGGGAAGCCATTCCGGTTGATCGTCTTTGGGGATTAAGCGGTGGATCAGGCTTTCGACCACGCCTTTTTCGCGCCAGGCTTCTCCGTAATCGGGCACCAGCTGGCAGAGATAGGAAAATTGCTCCAGCGCATCATAGTGGCGCTTTTTCTGCTTCAACACCAGACCCAGTCGCATGCGCGACACCACGTTGGACGGATCGATGCGCAGCACGGTTTTATATATGGCGCCCGCGGTGGACAGATCGTGGCTGCGCACGGCTTCTTCGGCTTCGCGCAGCAGGATATCCAGTATCGTCTGGTGGTCGTATTTCGCGTCTTCGGATTTTTTCGTGTCACCGGCTTCCGCCGGAAGCCCGGAGGTGTGGACCGGAAATAATTTACGCTGCGCCCGCAGGGCAATCCGCACCGGACTGTCGAGGCGGTTGCGCTTGAGCGTTTCGCTGAGCACTTCGGTGATCAATGCCTTTGATTCGGCGATCCGTTGATCGGACTCGAATTCATATTCGAAAACCTTGATCGAATTGATGTCAAACGGCAGCGCAATGCCCGGTTGGCGAAAGATGACCGTACCCGACTCCTGGGCTCCGTGCCGGATGCCCAGTTCGTAAAACACATTGGGGTTGAAACCGCTGATATCGGTAAAGGCGATCCGGCTGTAAAGGATGTATTCAAACATGTCCTGGCTGATCGAGCTGGCGAATTTATCGATGTCGGTTCGTTTCGGTTCGAGGGGGTGTCCTTCGGGAAGAACGGCGGCTTTGATTGCCGGTTCAAAAATTGCTTCATATATGCGGTCAAAATCGACTTCCTTATCGCCGACTTTCTTTTTGTTGAAGGGCATGATGACAAAACATGTTTTTTCCAGATCGGATACTTTTGTCATGGCTTCTGAAGCCTCTCGGGTGAAGATGTTGGTCGTTGATGTTCGATGCACGCAGGCAAAGGGGCCTGGGTGCCGGGCCGTTGCTCACTCATCCAGCTGGTACATGGATTCGAATTTTTCCGCACTCATACAGTATCCATCCGTGCCTTCTTTATCGTTGTATACGAGGTAGTCGCCCGCCCGGTAATGGGAAGCGCCCTCCTTGGTGGGCACCCGACCGTCCGTTTTCGCAACGGCGGCCCAGACCGGCGTCGTCTTCAGGTATTTGCCCGGCCCCACCTGCCGGTAGGTTTTATCAAATACGCTGCGGTCCACCGTGTAAATGTCTCCGTTGTTGTCGACCAGCCAGTCGCCCTGCTTGCATTTTTGAACACCGCCCCATTTTTGATAGGTGAACCCATCGGTTTCCAGATTTAATTGCACGGCAATGATGAACTGATCGGTTTTTTTTCTGAAACGTCGCAAATTTTCCATAATTGCGGATGCCCCGTCCTGTTAAATGATTGATGAGAAAGAGATCGGACTGATTTTTTGCACCTAAAATGAGCGTTTCAAATTTATCTTGCATGAATTTTGTAACTAAACATGCGGTCAAAATCACAATTATGCAATATCCGTTGACCAGGCGGCCGACGGTTCTCCTCGTTTGGCATCAGTTGCATTTGTAGAGCCTGCCTTTCACGTATGCCGGCCGATTTTCTTTTTCCGGAATGGATTCCACCCACATAATATGGGTGGCATGGACCTCTCGGGCGGACATTCGGGCTGCTTTTTTACAGGCTGCGATACTTTCGCCGATTTTATCGACGGTTCCGATATAAAAACAATCGATCAGTGCATCCTCCGATTCGACAGCCACTGGACCGGACGCAAGCGTGCTGCATCCTGCCAGCAGCAGCAAACAAAATATCCAGCCGGTTGCTCGCATTTGAAACCTCTATGGGGTCGTTTTAGCGTTCACGGTTGGCTTGTGGTTTACACCATTGCATGCAATCCGGGCCATTTTCACATGACCTCGGACGGGTCGCCGGCACGCTAGAGCGTTTTATCATCCGGTTAACAGCATTTTTTACAAGAATCAATGGGGGGTTGATCCGGGCGTCTCAAGGCAGCTGCTTTTGTCAGAACCAGGCGGTTTTTTTCCCCGACCGCGTTGTTGCACCTGGAAAACATCAAATTCCCGTTCACAATCCAATCAAAATATTGTAATATAATATATTACAAAAGATATACATTAATCGATGACATTTCCTGAAGTTCGGGATTCAGCGAGGAGACCTCAGCATGCGTTACTGGTTATCCGGCGGTATTTGTGTTGCGATCGTTGTGCTGTGCAGCATTGCACTGGCTCAGCAATCCTTTTATTCGATCCATGTCAGTTCCCACAAACAGCAGGCGCCGGCCGCCGAGGAGGTAAAAAAGCTGAAATCCAAAGGGCTGGATGCCTTCATGCGTCATATGGCGGTGCAAGACAAAGGGATGTGGTACCGGATTTTCATCGGTAAATACGCGACTCAAAAAGAGGCTGCCGATGAAATGAAACGCCTGAAGAACATGAAGGTTTCCGACTACTTCGCCGTCAAACAACTTTCCGGTGAGAAAGCTGTGCAAGGGGCGGCGGCCGCCGCCCAAAAAGCGCCGGCCAAGGTAAAACCTCGCGCGGCAGATCCCAAATCGGGCAACTACTATCTATTTGTGGGCTTTTATCGCGACCCCGACTCGGCCCTCAAAGAGGTCAGCCGTTTGAATGCCACCCTGAAGCCTCAAGGCTATCAGGCCTTCTCCACACGGGAAACCGTCGCCGACGGGGCGAATTATCGCGTGTACATCGGTACTTTTGCCGACCTGCAGCAGGCGTCCGCGTCCGGCGAAAAATTGAAAAATCAAAAGCTGCTGACCTCTTTTTTCGTCCCGGTTCAAACCACCCAGGACATGATTTCCGGTCGCATGCCCGCTGCTGCCGCCGATTCGACCCAAGCCGTCGCACCGGCGGTTGTTGACAAGTCGCCCAAAAGCAGAAGCGTTGAATCCGGGAAAGACGCCGGGCAAGAGAAAAGCAGTGGACAAGCCGCAGAGAAAAAATCCGCTGCAGCCGGACCCGGCGACAGGGGATATACGGTGATGCTCAAAGGCGGGGCCTTCTTCCCTCAGGATGTCGATGATTTCAGCGTGACGAACAGCACGACCCGTTTCCGCATCTCAGACGATGCCGCCGCTCAACTCGGCGTTGAAGGTTCCCTGCGATTTAACAAAAACTTTAGTATTTACGGTAACATCGATACCGTGTTTATCTCCGGCATCGACTGGTTCAATTTTTCGGCCGGACCCGTGTTGACGTTTCAGGCCGGCGACTCGCTGCGGCCGTATCTAAAAGGCGGAGGCGTCTTCGGAAATTTCTCCTGGGACGGACCGGGCGATTTCGATCAGGCCTTCGGCTGGGAGGTCGGCACGGGAGTTCATTTTTTGGAATCCAAGTATAAATTCGGTATCGAGTTCGCCTACCGCGACCTGTCTTTCGACTACAATCTGCCCAACGACCCGACCGTCAGCGCCTCTGATGATTCCCTCGACATGTCGGGCTACTCTGTAATGGCAACGTTCAGTTACTGGTTCTAGGGCTGGTATCCGGGGGAAGGTGTCTATTCAATGTCTTCAATTTGTTTCAATTTTAAAGCGCGCACCTTAGGCGTCTTCAATTGACCCGTTGGTAGAGGCCTTCGATCTCCGCGGCAAAGCGGTCGCGGATTGCCTTTTTTCTGATCTTCATGGTCGGGGTGAGCATCCCGTTGTCGATGGTGAACTCCGGCACCACCCGCACTTTTTTCACGGTTTCGAAAGAGGCCAGTTCCTGGTTTTTCAACGCCACCTCGGCTTCGATTTTCCGGACAATCTCCGGATGGGTGACGAGATCCTCTGCAGAGGCAAACGAAATGCCATGCTGCCGGGCATATCCGGCGGCGTTGTCGGAATCGAGGGTCACCAGTGCGGATAAATAGTGACGACGGTCGCCGATGACCAGCACCTGGTTGATGTATCTGGATGTGGCCAGGATGCCTTCGATGCGGGCCGGGGCGATGTTTTTACCGCCGGAGGTGACAATGATCTCTTTTTTCCGGCCGGTGATGCGCAAAAAGTCTTCCGCGTCGATTTCTCCCACGTCGCCGCTTTTGAGCCATCCATCTTCGGTGAAGCTTGCGGCGGTCTCCTCGGGCATCTTGTAATAGCCTTTCATGATATTGCGTCCGCGGAACAGGAGCTCCCCATCGCCTGCGATTTTTTGCTCGATTCCCGGCCCCGGCGGTCCAACCCACCCGAAACGATAATTGTCGAAACGGTTCAAATTGGAAAAAGAGGTGTTTTCGGTCATACCGATGCCCTCGACGACGAGCACGCCGGCGGCATGGAACCAGCGGCCGATGTCCGGGTTCAGCGGCGCGGCACCACTGATGCACCAGCGAACGCGTCCGCCTAACGCCTGCTGGATTTTGGAAAACACCAGCCGGGTCGCCAGCCGGTATTTCAGTCCTAAAAGAAACGGAATCGGTTGTTTGACCAGCTTCAGATCGCCGACCTGATGGCCCACCGAAAAGGCCCAGTTAAAGATCTTCTGGGCCGGGCCGCCCTTGGCTTCGGCCGTCGCGGTCACCCTGGCATGGACTTTTTCATAGATACGCGGCACGCTGGGAAACCAATGCGGGCGGGCGGCCTTGATGTCCTCGGCGATGAGATCGATCCCGCGGCAAAAAGTCAGGGTGCAACCGGCAAAAAGGGACGTATACACGGTGGTGCGGGCAAAAACATGGGCCAGGGGCAGAAAGAGAAACACCTGGTCCTCCGGATGCCAGACCACCGAACCGGCCACCGACTGGGCCGTGAAGGTGATGTTGTCGTGGGTGAGCATGGCGCCCTTGGGCACGCCCGTGGTCCCGGATGTGTAGACAATGCCGGCCACGTCTTCGGCCGTTACGGCGGCGGTCATCTCCTCGAATCGATTGTCGGAGACCGCTGCGCTCATGGCCATAAAGCTGTCGAAATCGATCACCCAGTCATCATCGGGCACGGTGCCGTTGAAAAGGATCACCTTGCGAACCTTCGGGATCTGGGGCCGGATGCGGCGCAGTTTTTCTAGCTGGCTCTCATCTTCGGCAAAGGCAAGCACCGAATCGCTGTGATCGACGATGTAGGCAACATCCGGCGCCGGAAGGCTGTGATAAATGCCGACGGTCTGTGCACCGACCGCTGCGATTGCCATATCGCAGAGCACCCAGCGGTAACAGGAATAACTCAGGACCGTGACCTTGTCGGTTTTTTTGATCCCGAGTGCCATCAGCGCCCGGGCTGCCTGCCGCACCTGCCGGTAAAATTCGTTCCAGGTGACCGCCTCGGTTTGCTGCGGGGCGGTGAACCAGCGATAGGCCGCATGGTCCCGCCGGCGCTTCACGGTTTCCTGCAGCATTTCAAAGATGTTGCGGTAATCCTTGAAGCCATCCATCGGATCCTCCCTTCCTGCCTCCCTCGACTGCACGAAAACGCCAACACGACCGACGATGCGAAGACAGATGTGGTTCCAGCCCAAACCGGGTGCTACCGCAAGTTCAACATCGAAGCACAAGCTTGGTTGTTGATTTCAAGTATGCTTTAAAAATTCGATCCATGTCAATGCATCCGGCCCCAGTTCCTTTGTGCAGAACCTTACCCCGGGTGGATATGGTTGCAAGGATGCCGATCGGAACGGGTTGTAGGGGAGGGCGGGGAAGGGTGGTCGATTGATTGGCGCGTTGTCATTGTCAGGATGGCGGGATCGGCCGTGAACATTTCGGAGGAGCGGTGGACAAGGGGGATTCGCTCTCAATGTTCGCCGGGCAGACCTCGCTCTGCAAACACGATAAAACGGGTGGGCAGCTTCCCACGGCAGGGCTGTCTCGCAGCGGGGGGCTGCCGCGCGAATCAGAGTCTGTCAATCATAGGAAATAATCTTTTTAGATTTGCCTTCTTTGCGCTCTGGTTTTTCTTCCGCTTCCATTTTCAGAACCAGAACGGGACAGTGGGACTTGCGAATGACCCTTTCTGCAACCGATCCCAAGGTAAAATGCTGAATACCGGTGCGGCCGTGGGAAGGCATGACGATCAATTCGGCCCCTTGTTTTTTGGCATACCGGGTAATTTCCACCGGAGGGCTGCCGATACGGACGACAACCTGAATGTCCTGGTAATCCGTGTCTTTCATTTTATCCTGAATTTTGGATTTGATTTTCCGGATGCGCTCTTCTTCGGTTTGTTCTCCCCAGGAGCCTCCGAGTTCATGCTCGCTCCAGGGCTGGGTGACATGAATCAGATGCACATCCGATCGGTCTTCGACAAATTCCTGCGCCACCGCGGCGGCCCTGAAGCTGTCTTCCGAAAAATCGATGGGCACGACGACACAGTTCTTTTTCAACCAGGACATATTCCCTCCTTGATCGACGATTTCTGATTGTAGGCGCGAAGCAGATTTCAACTGGGCGGCAACTCCCGACAATCGCTCAACACGGTTTCTAATAGTAGGGTAGCGATGGAGACGGTGATGTCAATCGGTTGGATTTGTCAATTTGGGTGGGTCTTCGGCGGAAAACGTTCCTACCATCGCGGGGTGGCGGGGCTAATTGCGCTGCAGGGTCGCGGTTACCACCCCGGCACCGATCAGCGCACTTCCGCCGCACCGATGGAACCAGCGCTGCACGTTTGCGTTTTGCATCGCATCGCGCAACTGTCCGGCGAACATTGCATAGATCGTAGCATTGATCGCCGCAAGGCAGAGAAAAGTGGTCCCCAAAATCAAGAGCTGCGGCAAGGGGTCCTGTCGGGCGTTGATAAACTGTGGCAGAAATGCCACGAAAAAGGCAATGCTTTTGGGATTCAAAGCCGTAACGATGAAGGCGCTTTGAAACAGAGATTGTTTCGATTGCTTGACGGCCGCCGGATCGATGGCCTGTTTTCCCGGTTTCGATCGCCAGGTCTTTATGCCCAAATAGATCAGATACAGGGCGCCGATCCACTTCAGTCCGGTAAAAAGGGCGGCCGAGGACGCCATGACCGCCCCCAGTCCCGCCATAGACAAGGTCATGGCGGTAAGATCGCCGGTACTCTGGCCCAGCACCAGCGGAACCACTGCACTGCGGCCATGGGTAACGGCCCGGCTTACGATGAAAATAATGGTGGGTCCGGGAACGACCAGCACCACCGCTGCCGCCAGGATAAAGGCAAACCAGATTTCGATGCTCACAAAGTCCTCTCGCACACCGCGGCGCACCGTATGCGCCTGGCAGAATTTGCAGAGCCGCTAAAAATAACAGAAGGTATGGTTTGGCTTCGAACCACCGCCAGTTTAGACCCTTTATGGGGCATTTCGTCGTATCCGTCAAATCTTTTGGGTGCTGCGGGTTGAAAACCGGTCATCTTTGCCGGGTTTTTCGAAATCGAAACAGAAGCAAAAAACGACTTGGAGGGATTCCGTTCTCCGGATGGACCAGAGCGGTGTCCGGAAATGACATACGACGGATTCAAGAATTGCTGAAGTCGTAAAAAGTCGAAAATTCATAAAAATCTGTCATACCCGCGAAAGCGGGAATCCAGAAAACATCTTAATTACAGTCTGTTAAACTCGATAGGGGTGGGAAAATCCGGTTGCCCGGACTCTCCCCCCTCCGAACCGGACGTGCGGATCTCCCGCATCCGGCTCTCCAGTCGGTGGTTAACCTCGCAAGGACTGGCGCAAGGCGCGATGGGCATCGTAAAGGCTAAAATACCCAAGGTCCCGAAAGTATTTGTTTGGCCAGCGCATGTTGTCTTTGCCCCGGCTGATCCCTCGGCCCTTGTTGTACCCGCGCAGGATGGTCCGCAGTCTGCGGCGTATCCAGCCGTCCAGTGGATTAAAGGTCGTCCAGTGACTGTGCTTGAAGTATTCAAACCATCCCTTGCTGGTTTTGCTGACGTCTTCGACGATGACCGCCATGCTGCGGCCGTTGCTCCGTCGGGTCTTGCTGCGGATGGTATTTTTGAACTTGTTCAGGCTTTTGTTGCAAGGCCGGCGGGTGCCGTTTTCAAAACGGTACCCCAAAAACTCAAAGCCTTGGCCGGACTGGTCGATGTTTACCAAACTGGTCTTGTCCGCGTGCAAGGTCAATCCCCGCTCTTGGGCCAGTTTAGTAGCCAGCGCCAGCGCAGCTTCGGCTTCTGCCCGGCTCTTGCACAGAATAACGAAGTCGTCCGCGTAGCGGACCATCTCGTATCTTGCCGCTTTAACGGCCTTGTCCACTTCGTGCAGGTAAATGTTGGACAGCAGCGGGCTAATGACCGCGCCTTGCGGCGAGCCCGTCTGCGGCGTCCAGAGCTTCAGATCTTCCAGGATTTGCTGTTTGAGAAAGCTCTCGATCAGTTCCAGCACGCGACTGTCGGCGATGCGTTGCTGCACTTGCTCCATCAGCCGATCGTGCGCGATCGTCTCAAAGTAGCTCTTCAGATCGGCGTCCACCACCCACCGGTAGCCCGCCTTCAGCAGTCGTTCGACTCTGCGAAGGGCGTCCTTGCAACCCCGGCCGGGGCGAAAGCCGAAGCTGGTGGCGACAAACTCGCGCTCGAAGATCGGCTCGATGACCATCTTCAGCGCGGTCTGCACCACTTTGTCTCGAACCGCCGGAATCCCCAGCGGCCGTTTGGCTTTGCTGCCGGGCTTGTCGATGTAGGTGCGGCGAATCGGCCGTGGCCGATAGCTGCCGGTGCGCAGCTCCTCCTCGAGCTTGGCCAGATTGACCTCCAGATTTTCCTCAAACTGCTCCAGACTTTGATGATCCGATCCGACTGCCCGGCCTTTGCCCCGGACCTGCTGCCAGGCCGCCTGGAGCACTTTGGGCCGGTAGATCTTATCGATCAGGCTGAACCAGACGCCTCCCTTCACCCCCTTGTCGAGGGCCTCCAGCATACGATCCGTCCACACCGCGCGTTCCACCCAGCTCCAACGCTCCGTCCGGGCTTCCCCTGCTTGCTTAGTCTGCGACACTGCCGCAGGTTTGCTCTCACGCGTTGTGGTCTTCACCTATCCACCTTCCTGCGTCCCTTTGCTCGGCGGGCATTACCCCGCTTCTCGGCTACTATGGACGCTCTGACTCCTGCCCGTCCGGTTCTTCGTCTGCCGCTGCAGACTGAACGCCGGCCTTTCAACGGACAGGTCTCCCCGCTTCCCACGACACGATCTTCCATGCATTCTGTCACCAACCACCTGACGCGCCCCATCACCGCTTTTATGCTGCCCGCCCAGCGTGATGGGCTTCCGGAATCCTCTGGCTTCCGTGCGACGCGCAGTCGATCACGGGGTTTATGCCAACCTGGAGCAAGCACTCGATCCCGGTCCGGACTTCGCCATGGACCTGCTGGCTCGTCGCTGCGTGCGGCCGAAACGTGTTCGCTTTACTACGGACTGCATGTTCGCCTCCGGCTGCTTCCCACCTCATCTCACGGTGACGCAGTTGCCTTCGGCTACCGGGAGCGGGCATCTCCCGGAGGAGGACTTGCACCTCCCAAATCGCGCCTGCTTGCGGGCGCACAGATCCCCGCCTCCGCGGGGATGACATACTGTTAAGGCGCACTTTTTACGAGTTCATAAAGAATTTACCGGCCTTGCTTCCGAAGACGGTTCCGACGTTGCATTGATATCCAGGTCAGCGCCTTCGCCATCATCACTGATCAGCCAATATCGCGATAACTGGTGTTCCATTGTCGACACTTGTATCTGTGGCAACCTCGACAAGCGCTTAATTTCGGTCAGACTCTGGTCCTATTGACAGTTGTGCCGGCGCTAAATATCTTCTGCTTCCCGTAAGTTACTGGATCATTTCCATCCCCGGGCACAGGATAACCCCGGCAACTTGACCGGGCGATTTTTACAAGATGGTTTGGTTCCACCGGGTGGGACGATTGCTGCGGCAAATCTGCCTTATCTCCATCAATGGCCGGTCACGGATGCTGGGCAGCCTAAAGAGGAAATCATGAAAACGGAAAATACCGATTCGGCCGAAGAAACACCCGCCAAAAAGGCCAAAATGACGAAATTCGGCAAACGATTGGTGCTGGTACTGCTGGTCTTTTTCCTGGTCTGGCCGTTGACGGTCGGTTTGTACTGGCTCATCTACCGGGGTTATACGTTCATCGATCCGGCCCGCTTCCCGGAACTGGACAGCACCGTCCAAGAGGCCATCGCCCAGACTTCTGCCGAATCCAGCGATCTTCAGAAAGGTGCGGCGCTTTCGGCGGCCCTTCGCAACCGTCTGCAGGCAGAGATGGACTCACCTTTCGGCTGGTCGGTCAATGACCTGTTGATCTCTCCAACCGCCTGGTTGGACAACCGGGCCAATCGACAGCGGGGTACCATATACGCCACCCGCATGCTGCTTAATTTCTATGCCACCAATCTGTCGAAACTGGGAGCGGTCGACGCAGAAAATGCCCTGTTGAAAGAGGCCCGGGAAAAATACCTGGCGTTCAGCGAAGACAGCTGGTGGTTTCCTTCCACGGAAGGCGAATACCGTAAAGGCCTCGAATTGATCCGACGCTACGAAGCCGCACTGCTCGACAATCAAGCCGTGTTCAACATGCGCACCGACGATATGTACAATCTTCTGGATTTCATCACCGGCAAGCAGTTCCTGGACCAGCCGCTGGGCCTGCTGGTGCAATCCAACGCCGAGGTGGACTATTTCGAGCTGGACGACCGGATCTATTACACCCAGGGGGTGGTTTTGGTTCTGCGCGATGTCCTTTCAATCCTTTTTCATCTGTACCCGGAAATCAGCGAAAAGGGCGGCGCCGAAAATATCCGGATTGCGATGCGCGATATTCAACAGATCAGCACCTTCGACCCGCCGATTGTATTGCGAGGCGCCCACGACTCGGTGATGGCCGACCACCGCGGCAAGATGGCCCGCTACCTGATTTCCGCTCGTGAGCGGCTCAACGACGTTGCGCAGTCCATCCGTCGCTGATTAGAATCGGCTCTGGCGGCTTGCATTCAATCCGGATTGATCCGCCCGTTGCCTAACTCCGGCTTGCGACGATCCTGGTAAAAAGAAATCCGTATTCCCCATGAGATTGCCACTCAAAAAATTACGATTTATATTCATCTTTATCCTCTCATGAGCTTCGACCTATACCGCGCTTGCGGACGGGCTTGATAGTACAACACAGCCAAACATTGAATATATGAACGATGATGTCATACAGCTGATCGTTTACGTTTTATTGGCCTTGGTCTTTTCGTTTCTCTGTTCTGTGGCAGAAGCGGTTCTGCTGAGTGTCACGCCTTCCTATATTGAGGGCCTGAAGGAAAAACGCCCAAAGCGCGCGGCGCTTTTGAAGCGGTTGAAGCAGGAAAAAGTAGACCAAGCCCTTGCGGCCATCTTAACTTTGAACACGATTGCGCATACGGTCGGGGCCATCGGGGCCGGAGCCAAAGCCACCGTGGTTTTTGGAAGCTACTGGTTTGGTCTATTTTCAGCGGCCATGACATTCATGATACTTTTCTTTTCCGAAATCGTCCCCAAAACGATCGGTGCCGTCTACTGGTCAAATCTTACCGGACCAACAGCGGTTTTTGTGCATATGCTGGTTATAATTCTGTATCCGGTCGTTTGGACTTCAGAGAAGCTGACAAGATTTATTGCTCGCAGAAAGAACCTGCACGTGTTCAGTCGAGAGGAGTTCATCGCCATGGCAAAGGTCGGCGAACACACGGGGCATATCCATAAGAATGAGTCCCGGATTATTCGGAATCTATTCCGTTTCAAGTCCATAAAAGTCATAGATATTATGACCCCCCGCACCGTAATTTCGGCCTTTCCTGAAGAGATGTCGATAACAGAGGCATTAGAGCAAGTTACTCAAACCCCGTTCTCACGATTGCCCATCTACCGAAGGGACATAGACGACATAACCGGTTTCGTTCTCAAAGATGACATATTGGTATTCAACGCGCGGGATCAAGCCAGTAAAAAGCTTAAATCCCTTAAGCGTGAAATCCTCGCCGTCCCAGAGTCGATATCGTTGTCAGCTTTGTTCGAAGATCTTCTCATGGATCGTCATCACATCGTTATTATCGTCGACGAGCATGGCGGCACGGAAGGACTGGTGACACTCGAAGATTTGATTGAGACATTGATGGGCATGGAGATCATAGATGAAACAGACAATGTCGAAGACATGCGTGCTCTGGCAAGGAAGAAATGGGTTGAACGGGTTAAGGCGCTGGGTATTAGAGGCGAAATAGCGGAACAGAGTAAGGCTGAACAAGACGCTTCACCGGATGCGGGGAAGTAATGCTGGTGAACCCGGGCCGTATGATTTCAATTTTTTCGTAATTTTCCGGTTCAAAAACGTCGATACGGTCAACCCGCATCCTGCTTTTCTCAGTGATCAGGCGGATACCTCCAATCCATCGCCAAGAATAAGGGTTACTATGGAAAAGGAACTGGAAAAAAGAGGCGGCCCGGTCTTGGAGGGTGACCGAGCCGCCAGGGAGAGGAGATGAACAACGATTCACTGCGTTCGTAGGAGGAAAGATTGAACGCATCCTTTTTGTAAACCCCACTATGTGGTATGTCAAATTAGAATTCGGTTAACTCCATTGCCTTGCATTATTGACAAATCAACGAGAATCTGAAAATAACTGGTGCCCATCCACCAAGAGGTGATGGCGCTGCTTCCACCCCTATGGCGGAGGTCACCGATGCAATGCTATTTCTGTAATCATCCGCTGCAGGGATTCGAAGACAATTATCCCGAGCCCGTCACATTTTATCGATGCCAGGTTTGCGGCCCGGTTCGACTGACCAAAGCGGCGGCTGAAAAGATAAAAACCGGTGGTTTTACCGCCTCAGAGATGCTGGCATGCAGCATTTACAATCGCAATGAATTTGAAAATCGCGGCCGCACGGAACCCCTCAATCCGTTTACACCAGAGGGTTTGAAAAACGTTGCAGAGCAATATCGGTTACTGGACCCGCTCGAGAAAATCGATCAGGTGTTATTCATTCTGAAGAAACAGACGAAACATGTCGGCCAATGGATTCAGGTTGATTGCGAATACGATTACACACGATATCATTGCCTGAATCCGGGAGAGCTTCGCAGCATATTGATCTTCCTGGTCGAAATGGATCTGGTACAGGCCGATCAGCCGAATCAGCCGGATCATGGCCTGTGGATAGCCGCGCAGGGTTACAAACGGCTGCAGGAGTTGGAAACCACCCGCACGGATTTGCGCCAGTGCTTTGTTGCAATGTGGTATAATCCTGCAATGCTCCGGGTATACAAACAGGCCATTCAACCGGCAATCGAATATTTGGAGACGGGGGCAGCGGAATCGTGCTTTAAAGCTGTTCGGGTTGACAACGTCGAGCATGCCAATGACATCAATGACGAAATCATCGCCCAGATCAGAAGGAGTCGTTTTATGGTCTGCGACCTGACCGGTCACCGCGGGGGCGTTTATTTTGAAGCCGGTTTTGCCTACGGACTCGGTTTGCCGGTCATTTATACCTGTCGAAAAGATTGGGCGGTAACCGGCGACCTGTGGCTCAAGCCAAATACTGCAGAAGATGCGGTCGGCAGGCTTTACGACAGCAATGGAAACGCCGTCGACATCAAAAAAGAGGGCATTCATTTCGATCTGGCGCACTGGAATCGAATTGAATGGCAGGAAGACCGCCTGGACGAATTCAGGATCGCACTGGAGAACCGGATCAAGGCCGTGATCGTATGATTCCTGTCCATACCGGGTGTTGTTCCAAGTTCAATAGAGACGCACAAACGTGCCTCCGTTTTTTTCTTGCCAGTGCCGAGTGACAAAGCCGGAAAACGAAAAAGCCATCCGCTTTGGAGTTGGTTGTTGCCCCGAATGTAGAAATTGCGCGTTTGAAATGGTGTAAAATCGTTTGCATGAAGCTGCATAATGATCCGTGTGTCTGAAGAAAAACTGAGTGGAATTCAAATCGTCAAGGGTAAAGAGAATCCGCTGACCTGGGCCGAGGGCCGGTCCGGTTATGTGACCCTTCATCATGATGAATTGGACATACTGAAAGCATTGATGGAGACATTGAGGGAACCCGATGTCGAGGAATATGAAATCGCGCTGCTAAACGGATGGGAAAAGAAGAAATTCTACCGCTTGTTTGTAAGAAATCTGTCCGCTGCTTTTGAGATCATCAATATGGCCAGAATGATCAAAATCTCGCCCCAATGACCTGTGGAAAAACCTGTCGGAAATCGAAGCGAACCCGAAAAGCCAGAATTCCGAGAACAATTTACTCCCTGCCAATAAGCCTCAAACGGGTGAAATGCCCCATTCACCCTGCGTGAAAAGGCCCAGGATTTTCAACGCAAGTTTTTAAGATAAAATCTAAAGATCTTGAAATTATTGATAAAAAATGGCACAGCGCCGACTGGCACACCTTTTGAAATCCGTTATGGAAAAAACGGATATGCCGGATTTGGATGTTCCGGATATCTGATTCCTGCGAAAGGTGTACGAGCCATGCAACCCCATATCACCGTCGAGAAAGATTACATCCTGGTCGAGCCCCAGGAAAATGAGTATCTGGAAATCGTGGGCATTCTGTCCCGGCTGTTTAAAATGCCCGAATACCTTCAGAAAAACGTTATCTGGAAATTCCACACGGGTCCGTTAAAGGCTGCTTACGATGATTTGTATGAAATAAAGGCCTTTATCAAGCGGAATTATCCGGCAGGGACGAAACCGGATAAAAAGGTGGCGATTGTTGTGGAAACCGGATTATTTACTGCAATTGCATCGGAATATGTAAAGATCGTAAAAGACCTGCCGCCCGAGTTCAAAGTTTTTTCGAACCTCGGCGAGGCGATTGGTTGGATTGCAGGTTCATAAACGGTTTCCTTCCTCTAAAGTTTCCCCATCGACGGCCGATAGTTGTTTTACATCCCCGGTAATGCTTGTGTCTCATATTGGGCGATGGTCATTTTCGATTTGCTGTCAATGCCCACAATGGCGACTTGTCCGTGATTCGAAACGTGAAATTCCCGGCGTCGAGATAACCGGATTCCTCTGAAAGGATCAAATTCAGGCGTGGATACCGCAAAGACGATACCGGAGCCGGCAGGGCGATCTGTCGATGCAACGGGTTCGGACCATCAAAACATCGGAACCGTTGTATCTCTGCTTCTCAAGGATGAATATGTTACGGAACCGCAAGTAAATTATGCGCGTCGGGTTCGGCAGAAACTCGATCATCGTAAAACGCTGCTGGAAGTGCTCAAAGACCTGAAATACGTTGGCGATTCGGAAATCCAGGCCGCCATTCAGAATCACCGCACCTGCCTGCGTATCGGCGATCTGCTGTTGGAACTGGGACATATCAGCGAAAACGATCTCAAGATTGCCTGTCAGATTCAATCCAAGAATACATCCAAAAAAATCGGCCAGATCCTTTTGGAACAAAATTGCATCAGCGAGCCGGAGTTGATCGAGATCCTGTCTCTACAACTGGGCATCAGCGTCATTGATCCGGAGTACACCGAAATCGATCTGCATTTGTTCGCCCAAGCGCCGCCCGCATGGTACAAACACCACCGGTTGATACCGGTGCGCACCGAGGGCGACAAAGTCCGGGTGGCCTTTCCGGATCCCACGGACCGGTCCGATTTAGAGGCCGCCCGCCAGATGTTCGGCAAGGAAATCATCCCGTCTATCGCCCAATCCGATTCCATCGCCAAGGCCGTTCAACGTTTGCTGCGCTTTCAAAAATCGACGCCTCAAGTGGATTCCGGCCGTGATTCCGTCGTTGGGGTGGTCAATGAGATCATCCTGGCGGCCATCAAAGATCGGGCCAGCGACATTCACATCGAACCATTGAAAGACCGTTTGCGAATCCGCTTTCGCCAGGACGGTGTTTTAGCCCATTACAAAGACTATCCCCTCGAGATTCTGCCCGGGCTGACCAATCGACTCAAAGTCATGTGCGACGCCGACATTGCCGAAAAACGCCGCCACCAGGGCGGGCGAATCCTGTTCGAGCACAGCGACGGTCAGCTGGACCTGAGAACTTCGTTCTACAGCACGGTGCATGGTCAAAAGATCGTGCTTCGCCTGCTCAACCGCAAGGGACGACTGTTGGACATCCGGGAAATCGGTATGGCACCACGCATGCTGGAACGATTTCTCGAGCAGGGGCTGCAACAACCGAGCGGCGTGCTGATGGTAACCGGTCCGACCGGATCCGGAAAAACCACCACGATTTACAGCTGTATCAGTGCCATCAATTCACCCCAGATCAGCATTGCTACGGCAGAAGAACCCGTCGAAGCCTATATCGACGGAGTGGCACAGTGTTCCATTGAGCCGAAAATCAACCTGACCTTCGAGGAAACCCTGCGTCACATCGTGCGGCAAGACCCGGATGTAATTGTGATCGGGGAAATCCGGGACTCATTCTCCGCCAAAATCGCCGTGCAAGCGGCACTGACCGGCCATCAGGTGTTGACGACTTTTCACACCGAGGACAGTGTCGGTGGGTTGCTGCGGCTGATGAATATGGACATTGAACCCTTCATGGTGTCCTCAACGGTTACCGCTGTTTTGGCCCAGCGACTGCTGCGCCGCTATTGCCGGCATTGCCACACTTCCTACCGGCCGTCACCGGCGGATCTTCGTCGGCTCGGCTACCAGGCGGCCGACCTGCTGGATGCCGAATTCGCAGGCGGCCAAGGGTGTCCGCAATGCCGACACACCGGCTACAATGGACGCGCCGGGGTTTTCGAGCTTTTGATTCCCAATGAGGTCATCCGCAGTGCGGTGTTGGAACGAAAATCAAGCCAGGAATTGCGGAAACTCAGTATCGAGGCAACAGAGCTGGTGACGCTTTTCGAAGACGGCCTGGCCAAGGCTGCTGCGGGTATCACCACGCTCGATGAAGTGTTCCGTTGTCTGCCACGGCTGCATAAGACACGACAACTCAAAGAAATACAGCGGATGCTGGGATTGTAGTCATGCCAAAGTCACTGGTGGATATGATTAAACTTCACCTGGAAACGGGTGAAACGAAACTGCCGCCGTTCAATGCCACAGCGCTGCACATCCAACGGGAGATCGGCAAGGAGGATCCGGATGTCAATCTCATCGAAAAACTAATTGTCAGAGACCAGGCCTTGACCGGAGAAGTGCTTCGAATGGCAAATTCTTCTTTTTATCAAGGGCTGGTGAAGGTGTCGACGGTTCGGAATGCGATCGTACGATTGGGCATTAACGAGGTGTCCAATATCGTGACAATGGTAACCCAAGAGAAAAATTTTCATTCCAAGGATCCCAAAATCAATGCGGTCATGAAAATCCTGTGGCAGCACTCCGTGGGCTGTGCCTTCGGCGCCCACTGGCTTGCGAAACACAGCGGATTTCGATCCCTTTTACACGAAGCGTTCTTTGCCGGCCTATTGCACGATATCGGCAAACTATTCATTTTGACCGTATTGGAAGATCTCAAGTGCTCCGGCCAAATCTCCTCGCAACCATCGCCGGAATTGATGAACGAGGTTATGGTAAGTTTGCACTGTACTTATGGCGAAGCGCTTATGAGGAGATGGAACCTGCCGGAGCGCTATTGCCATGTTGCCGGATCTCACCACGATGAAAATTTCGGCACCAAGGACTATCATTTGCTGCTGGTTCGCATTGCCGATCAAGCCTGCAACAAACTCGGTATCGGGTTCAACCCGCAGGAAACCATACTGCTTTCCGTCCTTCCGGAAGCAAAACTGCTGGGACTTTCGGACCTGGACCTGGCGCAGCTCGAAATTTATTTGGAAGATCACCTGCTGCGCTGACAGTAACATTCATTCCTCGATGCGCTCTTTCGCCACCTCTTGAAACAACAGGGAAAGACAGCGGCGTGCCCGGGCCATTTCAAACCCGTCTGCAGCGAACCGGCTGCGTTGCTCGTCATCTAAGCCATCATCTGTGCGGATCAGCATAACTTACCTGTCTGCGGCGGCGGTCTCGACAATCGCTCCAATCAGGGGTATATAAAAACCATGGGATTGGTCCGCAAAATAATCCACATCGACATGGATGCTTTTTATGCCTCGGTCGAGCAGCGGGATCGCCCCGAGCTGCGCGGCAAACCGGTGATTGTCGGCGGCGATCCCGGATCACGCGGAGTGGTGGCGGCCTGCTCCTACGAAGCCCGTAAATTCGGCATTCATTCCGCCATGGCCTCTTCGACGGCCTTTCGCCTCTGTCCCCAAGCCGTGTTCGTGCGCTCGCGTTTCGACGTCTACCGCAGCGTTTCCCGGCAGATACGGGAAATTTTTCACGAGTACACCCACCTGGTCGAGCCGCTGTCGCTGGATGAGGCCTTTCTCGATGTCACCGAAAATCGCAAAGGAATCCCTTCGGCCACCGCCGTCGCCCGTGAAATCAAGCAAAAAATCTATGCCCGCACCGGCAGACTGACCGCATCCGCCGGGGTGTCCTTCAACAAATTCATCGCCAAGGTGGCCTCGGATTTTCACAAACCCAACGGCATCACCGTCGTGACTCCCGAGATGGCCGGCGTTTTTATAGACCGGCTGCCGATTCGGAAATTCTTCGGAGTCGGCAAAGTTACCGAAGAAAAAATGATGGCCCTGGGAATCAGAACCGGTGCGGATTTGAAAAAGTATGCCAAAGAGGAACTCATTCGGATTTTCGGTAAATCCGGCGGGTATTTTTTCGATATCGCCCATGGCGTTGACAACCGGCCGGTGGAGCCGAATCGCATCCGAAAATCCATCGGCAAAGAGACCACCCTGCGGGAAGATATCGACGACGTCGATCAGATGGCGGCGATTCTGGAAGAACTCGCCCTGCAGCTGGAAAACTCCCTGGGCAAGCGGGAAATCAAAGGCCGCACGGTTACACTCAAAGTGAAATATTTCGATTTTCAAAGCGTCACCCGCAGCCGCACTATCGATCGGCCGATCGACAGCGGTGCGGTTCTGTTCGAGCATGCCGTCGATCTGTTGTCCAAAACCGAGGCCGGTTCCAGAAAGGTCCGTCTGCTCGGCATCTCGGTTTCCAATTTCGAGGCCCTGCAAACCGACGGCCAAAGATGCCGGCAGTTGTTGTTGCCGCTGAAATTTTCAAATACGGCCGCCCATTGTGCCGACCTGTGGTGATTGCCGCGAGCAGACCGTCGTTTGCCTTTCGCGGTGTTGCTTATTTGGGCCGTTTGGATTGCGACAAACCTCCGCCGCAATCGGAAGATGATTTGCTGCATTGGAGAGACATGTGAATTTATTTTTTTAAGACTTCTTCCAGAAACCGGGTAAATCGCTCCCAGGATTTGCGATCCGCATCTTCACGATACCGGTCTGCTCCGAATACGGTGAAGGCATGGGGTGCGCCGCCGTAAGTAATCATCTCGTGGGGCACGCCGTCTTTCTCCAATGCAACCGCCAGGGCGGCGAATTGATCCATGGTTACGGCAGTGTCGGCAGTACCGTGCAGTATCAACAACTGCCCTTTGGTTTTGGAATAATCCTGACCTTCCGGCGTCCCCAGTCCGCCGTGAAAGGTTACAAATCCCTTCAAGTCTGCACCCGATCGGGCGAACTCGAGAACCGCAGCGCCCCCAAAGCAGTAACCCATCGCGACAGCGTTCTCCACGTTGGCGCCTTTCGATTCGGCGGCGGTCATGGCGCCCCGCAGCAGTGCCCGCATTTTTTCGCGATCCTTGTAGAGCTCACCGGTGTGCTGACGCTTGTCGGCAACTTCGGTGGGGCGAATTCCGGCTCCGAAAAGGTCGGCGGCAAAAACCGCATAGCCCAGGTCCGCCAGCATTTCGGCACGTTTGATTTCATAGCTGGTCAGCCCGTCCCAATCATGGATGAGCAGCACCAGCGGAGCAGTAGAGGAAGGGCTGACATAATAGCCTTCATAGGGCTGGCCGTCGATCTCGTAGGTCACCGTCATGCCGGCGGCGCCGGCTGCCCCGACCATTGTCAGCGAAAAAAGCAGTAATATTATGTATTTCATATTCAAACCTCCATGGCTTTCAAATGGTCAATAACTACCCGCAAAGCGGGTGCCTTGAATTTTCTTGCCTGCGGCACTTGCCGCCGGCAAGAATAGACAGAATCACTGTTGTGCTTCGATGTTGAACTTGCAGTCGCACCCGGATTTGGCAAGGTTCAAACAATTGCGCATTTTACCTTCAATGTGATCGTCAAGTTAGGTCCATGCCCATGGCATGTCAAATCGCAGCGGTGACGAAGGTCTTCGAAATCTCTATATGGATTGCATTCTTTGTCGATTCGTTCTATAAATGCAAAGACCCCTGTTGGGGAAATTTGAAACGCTCCGCTCAGGAGAAACGCTCTACGGCCGGTTAGGATTATGAAGCTGCGTCTTTCTTCACGAGAATTCCGACTGATCGGCGCTGTCACGCTCGGCGTGATTCTGGTCGGTTTGACCCTGGTGCTGGTTTCTCATTTCGTCAAAGAATCCTTTTTACAGGCTCTGGGAGACGACGCCCGGGTATCCGGGAAAATTGACCTGGCAAGCGGTGGGAATCCATTTGTCATCCGAAAAAAAATCGACGCCTCCGACGTTTCCAAAAAGGCGATCGCGTCCGAAAACAGTCCGCTGCAGTCCGGGCAGGAAAACCGGATGAAGATAAGCAGCCCCGCTGAAACAACCGGTG
Source organism: Desulfobacterales bacterium (assembly GCA_051155755.1). Classification (GTDB taxonomy): domain Bacteria; phylum Desulfobacterota; class Desulfobacteria; order Desulfobacterales; family SG8-13; genus DAXETY01. The sequence goes on along the minus strand of DAXETY010000136.1, from coordinate 8,353 downwards.
ATGTGCCGGTGCAAAAACAACCGGCTCCGGAAGAAGGAGCGGCCTCGCAGGTGGCAAAGTCAAACGGCGCCGCCGAAACGGCTGTGGAACCGGTTCCGGACACCCGGAAAACCCAAACGACGATTCCTTCGGAGAAATCCCCGCTGCAACTGCCGCAGAAAGCACCAGGAGCCGAAACGCCGCACTATTCGCTGCATCTGGCCAGTTGCCGGGTGGAAGCCAACTGCCGCAGCATCCTAGACCAATACGAAGATTCCGATATCGCGGCCTATACAAAACGTGTGGATCTCGGAGATAAAGGCGTCTGGCACCGGGTCTATCTGGGGGATTTTACCTCCAAAGATCAGGCCCGACTGGCGCGGCAGAAATACAATCTGCCGGAGGCCCGCATCCTCAAAGTTCAGTAATTCCAATCTGTCTGGTTTTCATCATACTTGGGAGCACCACGGAAATTCGTGCCAACGGGTAGGCCCGGAGGGTCAGGCTTTCCTATATCGCTGCGGAGGACGTAGATGATCGATATGCTGGTCGGTGTTGTCGTCGGAGGGTTGATCGCAAGTTTGGCACCTATGGTCACATTGATTATGGACCAAAAGCGCTGGAAACGTTCATCTGAACTCGAACAGCTGCGAATCGAAAGGGAGCGGCTCGAAAGAAGCTTTCGTTACAATCTCACCGATCTGTTCCGTGCCATGCGTGAAAACAGTTTCTCTTCGGAGATGATCTCGGAGTTTACCTTGACGATGCCCAAGGAAGTCGGGGTCCGATTTCGCGAGTTCATGACCGATCCGGATAAAACCGATGCCAAATGCCGTAAGGCTTTCATGGACATTGTCGGATTGATGAAAAAGTCCCTTGCGGAAGTCGATGATCGGATCGATCGGCTTCTCTCTTAAAAGCGAGCCACTCCGCTGCGCGGCGGCCAAACCGGTAAGGAACATTCCCTCGGCAACGGGCAGGTGCAGTGACCTGCCCTACGAAAAACGCGACATTGCCAAGCCGCAGGGCCGTCCATCGTGCCGGCCGGTTTCTGTCTCTCGGAACCGAATTCAAAAGCATGTTACTTAGAAGCGACCGCACAGGCGTTACAGAGAGAATTTGCGGGCCATTTTGCGGCACAGGTAGTCGCCGATGGGAATGGCGGAGGTCGCCGCCGGTGAAGGCGCATTGCACACGTGCAGCGACTGTGCGCTTTCGGCGAAAAGAAAGTCATGTACCAGGCTGCCGTCTTTTTTTACCGCCTGGGCCCGAATGCCGGCCGGGTAGGGTTTCAGATCCTGCAGGGTCAGCATGGGACAGTATTTGTGAATTCGCTTCAGGTAGCCGCCTTTGAAGACAGAGTCCCGCATCTCGCTGAGACCGGAGATGAAGTTGCCGGACACAACCCGCCAGAACCCGGGAAATGTCAGCATTTCGGCACAATCCCGAATGTCGATGTTGACACGGCCGTAGCCCTCTCGTTTCCAGCCGATTACGGCATTGGGGCCCACGGTGACCGAGCCGTCGATCATGCGGGTCAGGTGGACGCCTAAAAAGGGCAATTCGGGATCGGGAATCGGATAGATCAGGTGCCGGACGATGCGGTTGTGACGGGAGGTCAAACGATAATATTCGCCGCGAAACGGCACGATCTGAAAGTCCACGCTGATGCCCATGCGTTTGGCCAGGCGATCGGCCATCAGTCCGCCGCAAACAAGCAGGTACTTTGCTTCGATACGGCGATTCCCGGCCTGGATCGATACCCTGCCGGAAGATTCCTGCAGTGCGTTGACCTCGACGCCGGTGCGGAGCCGGCCGCCAAGGCTGACAAACAGCTCGGCCATCTTCCGCGTAATGGCCCGATAGTCGGTAATGCCGGTAGCCGGGACAAATATCGCCCCCAGGCCGATGATGTTCGGCTCCCGCTTTTTAAGCTCGCTTTCGGAGATACGCCGGGTCTCGATGCCGTTTTGGACGCAGCGTCGTTCCAGGGCCTCCATTCGCTGCAGCTCCGTTTCATCGGTGGCAACCAGCAACTTGCCGCACTGTTCTACGGGAAGTTCGTGCTCCCGGCAAAATGCCAGCGTATCGGCGGCGCCCCGTTTGCAGAATTCGGCTTTCAGGCTTCCGGGTTGGTAATAAACACCGGCATGGATGACTCCGGAATTGTGACCGGTCTGATGCTGCGCCAGTGACGATTCTTTTTCCAGCAGCAAGATGCCGGCACCAGGATGGGTCTTTTTCAGTTGCCAGGCAGTGGAGACGCCGACGATGCCGCCGCCGACCAGAACAAAATCATATGTTTCCAAATATCCTCCACGAACTAGTGGATGAAGACGACGTTGTTGCGGGTCCCGAAGCGGTTGCGGACCGCGTTCTCATTGGCGGCTGGCTCTCTCCATTTGCCGTCCACAAGGAACTTGAATTCGTAGCGTCCGGGAACCAGCCGGAGGGTGGTGCGCCAACGCCCGGTCTCATCCGGAGTCATCGGAGCGGCGTTGCGGGACCAGTGATTGAAATCTCCCACCAGCATGACCGTGGTCGCATCGGGGAATTTGAGTCGAAATGTAACTTTTTTTTTCTCGGGCATGGCGTGATTCGGAAGTCGGGAGCGCGGGCAGCCTTCGGCACGACTCATTTGCGTTTGAGCCAGAAATCGAAATCTCGACCGGGCACGAAAATGTCGAGACCGACGGAAGGTTCGTCCAGCGCATTTTTAACGATGTGCGGCTGATTGCCGGGGATATAGACCGCGTCTCCTTGATTCAGCAATTGCTCTCCCTCTTCGTCGGTTATGATCTCGAGGGCGCCGCGCAGAACGACCAGAACCTGGGCGTTTGGGTGGGAGTGACGCGGAGAGGCATGGTTCGGCGGTTTTACGAAGTGCTCCAGGGAGATGTCTTCCTGGTTGCACAGGCTCACCCGGACCCAGTCCGGTTCGGGTTCATATCGCTCGGCCTTGGTAAATCGGATTATGTGCATGGTTCCGCACTCCCTTCCGTTCCATGTTGAGCGTTTCAAATTTTCAAAAACTATAAATTGATTCAATCGATTCCATCGATTTTAATTTTGAAAATTGGAAACCCTCCGGGATTGCCGATCTTGCCGCATCTACGGCGTCAGACGCCGTTGGGCATATTTGAATATAGCCCAACGGCCTCTTCCTTGTACCTACGGCAACCTCGACAATTGCTCAACATGGAATTTGGATGTTGAGCGTTTCAAATTTTATTTTGCCGTGAATTTTAACGGCAGAAAATATATAACGGGCCCGGAGACGATCGTCAACTCTATTGACCACCGCAATCATCGAAACCGGCGCGGGACCTTCGGAGAAAAGATGAGAAGCGAATACGTGTTCCAGGAGGACTGGAAAGAGTTCGAATTCTTTAAAGAAAACTGCCGCATAGCGGAAATCTGGAATCGCAGCGCCGATCCGCAGGTGTCCATCGCCCGGGCCCGGGTGGCGCCCGGTCAGCGCACCCGGCCGCATTCTTTGGAAGGAACCGCAGAGCGTTACCTGATCGTCTCCGGAACCGGACGGGCCCATATCGAAGGTGCCGAACCACGGCAAATGCATGCGGGCGATTTGGCCGTCATTCCGCCCGGATTCGTTCAGTGGATTGAAAACATCGACACCGAGGATCTGGTCTTCTACGCAATCTGCACCCCGCGGTTCCAGGTGCAAAATTACCGTGACCGAAGCGGGGGAAAACTACACGCAGCGAGGTGAAAGGGCCGGGCGTAGTCCGATAAGCTCGGGCCGCCCGGCCTTGATCAGTCTGCATGCAGCACTCGGCGCTGGCAAGAAAATACACAAGCACGGTTGTGCTTCCAAGTTGAACTTGCAGTCGCACCCGGCTTGGGCAAGAATCAGACCTCTTCTTTCAGTTTTTTGCCCGGTTTGAACTTCACCGAATTGGAGGCCTTGATTTTGATGGATTCTCCGGTTTGAGGGTTCCTTCCGGTGCGGGCTTTGCGCCGAACCTTTTGGAACGTGCCGAAACCGACAAGCGTGACCTTTCCGTCTTTTCCTTTGAGTGCCTGGGTGATGCCGTCGATCATCGATTGGAGGGCGGTTTCGGCAGCGGTTTTGGTGATGCCCGCATCATTGGCCATTTGTTCAACAAGCTCTGCTTTCGTCATGATAAATATCCTCCTTGGGAATGGGTTACCTGAAAAATGTGGCTGACTTTGCTTTATTTCGATTTTTTTGTCAATTAGAATCAAGGGGCATCCGCTGAATTTTTGGAAGTTCGGCGGCACTTTCGAATGTCAGCGATGCCGTTGCGTTCGAGCAAATAATCGCTGGTGCGACCGAGGCGATTCTGCCGGCTATCAAGGAATTCAGGCATGAAAGCAAAAAAAATCAATCATATCGAACAACGGGTCCAGGAAGAACTGCGCCTGTTCAAGGCCATTGTCGAATCGTCGAGCGAGGCCATCGCCGTCAGTGATCCTTCCGGTAAACTGGTTTATATCAACCGGGCTCACGAAAATTTGTTCGGCCGGTCCCTCAGGCGGATGAACTACCGGGATTATTACCCGCCGGAGTCGGTGAAAATCCTGGAGCAGGAAGTGGCTCCGGCCCTGGCACGCGGTGAAAGCTGGGAGGGTGAACTGGATGTATACGACGCGGCCGGTCGAAGGTTTGCCCTGTGGGAACGGGCCGATACGGTACGCAGCCCGGACGGCGTCATGTTGTACGGTTTCGGTTTTATGCACGATGTCTCCGAACGCAGGGCCGCGGAAGCGCTGCTGTCGGAACGCACCCGGGCACTGCGGGAACGGGTCAAGGAACTGCACTGCCTTTACGGTATATCGAAACTCGTCAGCGAACCGGGCTCGAACTTGGAGGGCATCCTGCAGGGGGTGGTCGAACTCATACCTCCCGCACTGCAATACCCGGAGATTACCTGGGCCCGAATCGTTCTGAAAAGCCGGCAATACCGCAGTGACAATTATGCGCAGACCCGGCTCAAACTGGCACGCAGAATCCGCGTCGGCGGTGTTCCCTTCGGAACGCTGGAAGTCGGCTACACCCGGGAACAACACCCCGTCGGAGAGGCCTTTTTCCTGGAAGAAGAACAAATGCTTTTATCCACCATTGCCGAACGCCTGGGGCATATCATCGAACACGAGCAGGCCCGCAAGAACATCCAGGCGCTGAGCCGGGCCTTAATCGACGCCCAGGAAAACGAGCGCCGCATGATTTCCAGTGAATTACACGACCGGGTGGCACAGGATCTTTCCGCGGCCAAAATATCCTGCGACATGATGATGGATCACTGCGCACAGCTGCCCGAGCTTTTCGCAGCCGGACTGCAGGAACTTTCACGCAGTCTCGAACGGACCATTATGGCCGTGCGCGACCTGTCCTACGAAATGCGCCCACCGGGTTTGGAGGAGATGGGGCTCGTTCGGGTCGTGGAGAATTTTTGCCGGGATTTCAGCGAAAAGACCGGCATGCCGGTTGAATTCCAGTCCGCCGGATTGACCCACGCAAGATTGCCGGCCGCAGTGGCAATCTCACTGTATCGATTGATTCAGGAAGGCTTGAACAACGTTCAAAAGCACGCCCGGGCCAGTCGTGTCTCCGTGCGCCTGGTCAGGGTTCATCCGCACATCATTGTGCGCATCGAAGACAACGGGCGCGGTTTTGACATTCAGGAGGTGCTTTCCCGGGTCGCCCCGGAAAAACGGATGGGACTGGTCAGCATGCAGCAGCGCGCCAGGATTCTCAACGGGGACTTCGATATACGGTCGGAACACGAAAAAGGAACCAAAATTTCGCTCAAAATACCCGCCGAGGAGACGCAAGATGACGGCTAAAAAAACGGTAATGATTGTAGACGACCACCCTGTTTTTCGGGAAGGTATCAAGGCTTTGATCGGGAAAAATCCCCGATACGAAGTCATCGCAGAGGCCGGGGAAGCGCGCACGGCTTTAGAATTGGCCCAGAAAATCCAACCCGACATCATGATCGTCGATCTGTCCCTGCCGGACCGCAGCGGCATCGAATTGATTCGTGAGCTGCAGGGCCGACTGCCGAAGGTTCGCTCGCTGGTGCTCAGCATGCACTCCAAAGCAGACTATATTGCCAGTGCATTTCAATCCGGGGCCCGGGGATACGTGGTCAAGGAGTCGGCCGCTGAAAATTTGATCGCGGCGCTCGATGCCATGGCCAGAGACGACTATTACATGGACAGCGCCGTTTCTGCCCAGGTTGTGGAAAAGTTGATGCAAAAACAGCCCGGTAGTCCGAAAATCACCGACAGCAATTACGACAGCCTGACCGCCCGTGAACAGGAAATCATGGCCCTGCTGGCCGAAGGCCACAGCGTGCGGGAAATTGCCGAACGGCTGCACATCAGCCAGAAAACCGTCGAGAACCATCGATCCAACATTTACAGCAAACTTGAAATTCACAACTCCATCGAACTGATGCGCTATGCCGTACGGCTGGGTATCGTCGATGTCGAACTTTGGCGATAAGCGCCATCGGGGATTCGCCAGGCCGCACCACCGCGCCTGACCGATTCTTGCATGCCGATCTCTCATCTGTTGCGATCCCATCGCTTTTTGCCGCTTTTTTTCCTCAAGAATTTTCATTTTCTGCCGATATTTTTAAATGATCATTCTTTCATAAACCGTATTTGCAATTCCGTTCCACTGCCTGTGACATCCATATCCGGGTGCACAGGCGATTCATGCATCCGCTTTGTATCTCGCATGCAGGATGCCTGTTTATACCCAACTGAAAACTGTGAAGCATCATGAACCGCGATGGTTGAAATCATCAAGAAATGGATTGTGACAAGGGTTGTCGGAGACATCGAAGTGCTCGATCCGGACTTCGAGCCGAGGCGCAAAACCTTTCTGATTAACATGATGATATTGCTGGGAAATTTTTTCCTGGCCGTGCTGGCTGCCATCGCAATGGCCGAGCGAAATTTTTTGCTGGCAGCGGTTGACATTACCGTTTTTTTGTTTTTGACGCTGTTGTTTATCTATTTGAAAAAAACAAAGCGCTGCAATCGAGTCGCCTACCTCGGTACCCTGGCGACTGGATTATTCTATCTTTTTTTAACCGCATACGGTGGGGAGAACAACACAGCCAGCATCTGGGCATTGACCTACCCGCTAATTGCCATATTCCTGCTGGGTGCCACCCGCGGCCTGGCGGCCTCACTGGCATTGCTGGCCTCAATCATCGCAGTATTCATTGCGGGGCCGATGGTTGCAGTCATTACCACCTATCACAACGATTTTATCATTCGGTTCATTCCGGCCTATTTGGTCATCTTTTTGTTCGCCGTTGTCATGGAAGAAGTTCGCGAAAGCATTCAGTCTCGCCTGAAGACCGCCAACCGGCAACTGGAGACGGCAATTCAGGAAGTGCACCGGCGCACGGATGACCTTGGCAGGGCCAACCAGGAATTGACGGTTGAAATCGCCGAGCGAAAACGGATTGAAAAAGCGTTGCGGGACAGCGAAAGCTTTCTCGGTGATGTCATTGAAAGCATTCAGGACGGGATCAGTGTGCTGGAGCCGGATTTGAACATTCGACATACCAACAGTGTCATGCGGGATTGGTATCGCTCCCAGGTGCCACTGGTCGGCAAAAAATGTTACGAATGCTATCAAAAACAATCCACCCCCTGTGAACCATGCCCCACTTTGCGTTGTCTGCAGTCCGGCCAAACCGAACGGGAGGTGGTTTGCGGTCCGTCCGGCTCGGAAGAAAGGTGGCTCGAACTATACAGCTATCCAATCAAAGACAAGGAAAGCGGCCGGGTCACCGGAGTGGTTGAATTCGCAAGAGACATTTCGGAACGCAAACGACTCGAGAACCAGTTGGCCCGCACGGAACGAATGGACAGTATCGGCCGATTGGCCGGTGGCATCGCACATGATTTCAACAACATCCTCACAGGTATTCAGGGCCGGACTTCACTGATGTTGTCCGAACTCGACCCGAACCACCCGCTGGTCGAACACCTGGAAGGAGTTGAATTTTACGTTAAAAACGCCGCCGACCTGACCGGACGACTCCTGGGATTTGCGCGAGGCGGTAAATACGAGGTGCAAGTCACCGATATCAATACCCTTGTCAAAGACAACCTGATGCTGTTCGGTCGCACGAAAAAAGAGCTTGTCATTGAGAGCGATTTGCACACGGACCTTTGGTTATCGGAAGTGGATCAAGGTCAAATCAGTCAGGTATTTTTGAACCTGTTTGTGAACGCCTGGGAGGCGATGCCCCACGGCGGAGAGTTGCGTGTCAAAACCGGGAACGTGATTCTCGATGATCATCCGGCGAAAAACCTAAGCGCAATGTTGGGAAAGTATGTGATCGTGAAGGTGGCCGAC